>CAIOYY010000058.1 GCA_903862715.1 uncultured Alphaproteobacteria bacterium | reverse complement strand
GCCATGTGAACAAGCCCTGCAATGTCGAAGAGGAAATGGGCATCTCGCTCCGCGAGCTGATCGACAAACATGCGGGTGGCGTGCGCGGCGGGTGGGACAATCTGCTCGCGGTCATCCCGGGCGGCGCGTCGGTGCCGCTCATTCCCAAATCGATCTGCGACACCGTGCTGATGGATTTCGATTCGCTGAAGGAAGTGCAGACCGGTCTTGGAACCGCGGCGGTCATCGTCATGGATAAATCCGCCGATGTGGTGCGTGCGATCGCGCGCCTGTCGGCGTTCTACAAACATGAATCCTGCGGTCAGTGCACGCCCTGCCGCGTAGGCACAGGCTGGATGATGCGGGTGATGAACCGCATGGTCGAAGGCCGCTCGAATCCGCAGGAAATCGATCTCCTGCTGGAAGTCAGCAAGGAAGTCGAAGGCCACACGATCTGCGCGCTGGGCGATGCGGCGGCGTGGCCGGTACAGGGTTTGATCCGGCATTTCCGCCCCGAGATGGAGCGGCGCATGGCCGAATATCGCGCGGCCTCGCGCGTGGCGGCGGAGTAGGGCGGATGCGGGGGCGCACACAACAGATCGGACTGGCGTTTGCCGCGACGCTTTTCCTCGCGGCGGAGCCCCTAACGGATGCCGATTTCGAGGCGATGTGCACGGGGCTGACCGAAGATCGTCCCGATCTGATGGGCGAATGCGTGTCAGCCGAACGCGAGGCGCATGGCTTTGTCATGAGCTGGTTTGGGTACAATGGTTTGCTGACGCCGGAAGGCGAGGTCGACTCGCTGCAGCTTCTGGAATCGCAGACCGATCCGATGCGGGGCTTCTATGAAACGCCGGCTTCCACCGCGTCGCTGTGCATCGATGCGACGAATGAGTGGGTAGGTCTGTCGGAATGCATCATAACGATGGATCAGAACGCACAAATGATGGGGATGAACCCCGGCATGATGGGCCCCGATATGGGGCTCGGTATGGGCGCAGGCCCGGGGATGGACCCCGGCATGTGGTCCGAACCCGGAATGAATTGAGCGCGCATGGCTAAAGTCATCATCGACGGCAAGGAAATCGAAGCGGAACCGGGTCTCACGCTATTGCAGGCGTGCGAACAGGCGGGCGCCGAGATTCCGCGTTTCTGCTATCACGAACGCCTGTCGGTCGCTGGCAATTGCCGCATGTGTCTCGTCGAATGGGTGGGCGCGCCGAAGCCACAGGCTTCCTGCGCGCTGAACGTTGCCGATCTGCGCCCGGACCGCGACGGCTCGCCGCCCAAGATCAACACCAAATCCGCCTATGCGCTGAAAGCGCGCGCGGGCGTGATGGAATTTCTTCTGATCAATCATCCGCTCGATTGCCCGATCTGTGATCAGGGCGGCGAATGCGATCTGCAGGATCAGGCCATGGGCTATGGCCGCGATTCCTTCAATCGCTTTCACGAAAACAAGCGCGCGGTCGAAGACAAATATATGGGCCCGCTGGTCAAGACGATCATGACCCGCTGCATCCAGTGCACGCGCTGCGTCCGCTTTGCGACGGAAGTCGCAGGCGTGTCCGATATGGGCGCCACGGGTCGCGGCGAAGATATGGAAATCACGACCTATCTCGAGAAGGCCATCGAGTCCGAGCTTTCGGGCAATGTGATCGATCTGTGCCCCGTAGGCGCGCTGACGTCCAAGCCTTATGCTTTTACCGCGCGCCCGTGGGAATTGCGCAAGACCGAATCCATCGACGTCATGGACGCGCTCGGCTCCAGCATCCGCGTCGACTCGCGTGGACGCGAAGTGATGCGCATTTTGCCGCGCATCAATGAAGAGGTGAACGAGGAATGGATCGGCGACAAGTCGCGGTTCATCTGGGATGGCCTGCGCCGCCAGCGTCTCGATCAACCTTATATTCGCAAGAACGGTAAGCTTCTTCCCGCCAGCTGGTCCGAAGCCTTTGCTGCCATTGCCGCGAAAGTTTCCGCGACCAGGCCGCAGGCAATGGCCGCCATTGTGGGCGACCTCGCCGCCGCCGAGGAAGTGAAGGCGCTAAAGGATCTGATGACGGCGCTGGGATCGCCGCATCTCGATTGCCGTCAGGACGGCGCGAAGCTGCAGGCCGCGCCGCGCCAATCCTATTTGTTCAATACCACCATAGCGGGCGTCGAAGCCGCGGATGCATTGCTTTTGATTGGCACCAATCCGCGCGCCGAAGCGCCGGTGCTGAATGCGCGTATCCGCAAGACCTGGATCAATTCCTCGCTCAAAGTTGCCAATGTCGGCGAAGCGCATGATCTCACCTATCCGGTCGAAGAGCTGGGCTTCTCGATTTCGGTGCTTGAAGACATTGCTTCCGGCGCGCATCCCTTTGCGAAAGTGCTTAAGGACGCTGCGCGTCCGATGCTGATCATCGGGCAGGGCGCGCTTGCCCGCGCCGATGGCGCGGCCATTCTCGCATTGGCTTCGAAGATCGCATCTTCCACCGGCATGATCGGCCCTGAAGGCACGCCTTCCGAAGGCGGCTGGAACGGCTTCAATGTGCTGCACAGCGCGGCTTCGCGCGTGGCCGCGCTAGATCTCGGCTTCGTGCCGGGTGAGGGTGGCCGCGATGTTGAAGGCATCCTTGAGGGCGCGTCGAAAGGTGATATCGGTTTCGTTTATCTGCTGGGCGCCGATGAAATCGACATGAATCGTCTTGGCAAGGCGTTTGTCGTCTATCAGGGAACGCATGGCGACGCCGGCGCGCATCGCGCCGATGTGGTGTTGCCGGGTGCCGCCTTCACCGAGAAGTCCGGCCTTTACGCCAACACCGAAGGCCGGGTGCAGCTTGCCAATCGCGCGACCTTCCCACCCGGCGACGCCAAGGAAGACTGGGCGATCCTGCGGGCGCTGTCGGAAGTCCTCGGCAAGAAATTGCCCTATGACGATCTCGACCGTCTGCGCGCCGCGATCATCGCCGACGCGCCACATTTTGCGACTCGGGATCAGGTTCCGGTCCGTCCCGGCGCCGATCCGGCGATATGGCAGTCCATCGGCACTGCCGGTGCGGTAGATTCCTTGCGTCCGCTGCATTCGATTATCTCCGACTATTACCTCACCAACCCGGTTGCGCGTGCGAGCGAGACGATGGCGGAATGCTCGCGTCTCTTCGTGGGCCGCACCCAGATGGCGGCGGAGTAGGGCGATGCTGTTTGTCGAACTCCTGAATGGTTGGGGTGTCCCCTACAACATCGCCTGGGTCATCGGGCAATCGGTGGGTATTCTGATCCTGTCGGTCGTTCTGCTGGTCATGCTGGCCTTCCTGCTGCTGTTCGACCGCAAGGTCTGGGCGGCGGTTCAGATGCGGCGCGGCCCCAATGTCGTGGGTGCCTTCGGCCTGCTGCAGAGTTTTGCCGACTTCATCAAATTCGTCCTGAAGGAAGTCATCGTGCCGGCGGGCGCGAACAAGGGCGTCTTCTTTCTCGCGCCGATCCTCGCCTTCGTGCTGTCGATCTCCGCCTGGGCGGTGGTGCCGGTGGCCCCGGGCTGGGTCGTCGCCGATATCAATGTCGGCGTCTTGTACATTTTCGCCATTTCGTCGCTCGGCGTGTATGGCGTCATCATGGGCGGCTGGGCGTCGAATTCGAAATATGCCTTCCTCGGCGCGCTGCGCTCGGCGGCGCAGATGGTGTCCTATGAAGTCTCTATCGGCTTCATCCTGATCACCGTGCTTCTATTCGCAGGTTCGCTGAACCTCTCGGACATCATCGAGGCTCAGAGCGGAAATTTCTGGAACTGGAACTTCTTCGGCATCCTGTTCCCGATGTTCGTGCTGTTCTTTATCTCGGCGCTGGCCGAAACCAACCGCCCCCCCTTCGATCTGCCGGAAGCCGAATCCGAACTCGTCGCCGGTTTCATGGTCGAATATTCCTCAACGCCCTACCTCCTGTTCATGGTCGGCGAATATCTGAACATCGTTCTGATGTGCGCGCTGTGCTCCATCCTGTTCTTTGGCGGCTGGCTTTCGCCCTTCGACGTCTGGCCGCTGAACGCGATGCCGGTGTTCTGGCTTGTCTTCAAGATCGTCATCTTCTTCTTCCTTTTCGCGATGGTGAAGGCGATCGTGCCGCGCTATCGCTACGACCAATTGATGCGTCTGGGCTGGAAAGTGTTCCTTCCCATTTCGCTGTTCTGGGTGGTTCTGGTGAGCGGTTATCTGCTCGCCTTCGATAAGCTTCCCGGGTGAGGTAACGGATATGACCAGTTTCAGCCGCACCGCGCGTTCAATCCTGCTCTGGGACTTTGTCTCGGGCTTTTTCCTTGCGATGCGCTATATTTTCCGCCCGAAGACGACGCTGAACTATCCTTTCGAAAAGGGCCCCCTGTCCCCGCGCTTCCGGGGCGAACACGCGTTGCGCCGTTATTCCTCGGGCGAGGAACGCTGCATCGCCTGCAAGCTTTGCGAAGCGGTGTGCCCGGCCCAGGCCATCACCATCGAGGCAGAACCCCGCGACGACGGCAGCCGCCGTACCACGCGCTATGACATCGACATGGTGAAATGCATCTATTGCGGCCTCTGCCAGGAAGCCTGTCCGGTGGATGCCATCGTCGAAGGGCCGAATTTCGAATTCGCGACCGAAACGCGCGAAGAACTTTACTACGACAAGGCAAGACTGCTCGCGAATGGGGACCGCTGGGAGCGGGAAATCGCGAAGAACATGGAATTGGACGCGCCATACCGCTAAGGGCTGAAACCCTTCGCCAGGGCGTAACGGATTTGGGGAATTTTAGACGGCATGATTGCTGACATTGCCTTCTATCTGTTTTCGGGGGTCATGCTCCTGTGTGCGCTGATGGTCATCGGCGCGCGCAATCCTGTGCATTCGGTCCTGTTTCTGATCGCGGCCTTCTTCAATGCTGCGGCTTTGTTCCTTCTGCTCGGCGCCGAATTCCTGGCGATGATCCTTCTCGTCGTCTATGTCGGCGCGGTCGCGGTGCTGTTCCTGTTCGTCGTGATGATGCTCGACATCGACTTCGCGGCGCTGCGGCGCGGGTTCATGACCTATCTTCCCGTGGGCGCGCTGGTCGGTCTTCTTCTTCTGTCGGAACTGGCGCTCGCCATGGGCGCATGGATTTCTGTCGGCAGTGCGGGTGGCGTGCGGGCGCAGCCGACGCCGGACGGCGTGACCAATACCGAAGCGCTCGGCCGCATCCTCTATACGGACTATGTGTTCTTCTTCCAGATTGCGGGCCTTGTGCTGCTGGTCGCCATGATCGGCGCCATTGTGCTGACCTTGCGTCACCGTCCCGGCGTCCGCCGTCAGTCGATCTCGGCGCAGGTCAATCGCGATCCGGCGAAAGCCATCGAAAATCTCGACGTGAAGCCGGGCGAGGGGGTGTCATGAGTGTCGGTCTGGGCGCCTATCTGACGGTTGCCGCGATCCTGTTCACCATCGGGATACTTGGCATCTTCATCAACCGCAAGAACGTCATCGTCATCCTGATGTCGATCGAACTGATCCTGCTCGCGGTGAACATCAATTTCGTTGCCTTCTCCGCCTTCCTCGGCGATCTCGCCGGGCAGGTCTTCGCGCTGTTCATTCTGACCGTGGCGGCAGCGGAAGCCGCCATCGGCCTCGCCATATTGGTCGTCTATTTCCGCAACCGCGGCACCATCGCGGTTGAAGACATTAATCTGATGAAGGGTTAGGGCATTCCTTCGGAAATGCCTTGTAAATGCGTGATCTCGCTATGACCGAAAGAACGAAAAAAGTCTGATGTATACGGCGATCGTATTTCTTCCCCTTCTGGGCGCGTTCATAGCGGGCCTGTTCGGCCGCACCCTTGGGGCGCGTAGCTCGGAACTGGTCACGACTGCGTTCCTGTTCGTGTCCTGCGTGTTGTCCTGGATCGCCTTTGTGAATGTCGGTGTCGGCGGGCATGCCGAGACCGTCCCGATCATGACCTGGATTTCGTCCGGTGATTTCACGGTCAACTGGACGCTCAGGGTCGATACGCTGACGGTGGTCATGCTGGTCGTCGTGACGAGCGTCTCCTCGCTCGTGCACCTCTATTCCATCGGCTATATGCACGAAGATCCGCATCGCCAGCGTTTCTTCGCCTATCTGTCGCTCTTTACCTTCGCCATGCTCATGC
This sequence comes from uncultured Alphaproteobacteria bacterium, assembly GCA_903862715.1. Taxonomy (GTDB): domain Bacteria; phylum Pseudomonadota; class Alphaproteobacteria; order Micropepsales; family Micropepsaceae; genus CAIYRG01. The sequence continues at coordinate 8,348 of CAIOYY010000058.1, read as the reverse complement.
TGGTGACGGCGGACAATTTTCTGCAGATGTTCTTCGGCTGGGAAGGCGTCGGTCTCGCTTCCTATCTCCTGATCGGTTTCTGGTATCAGAAGCCTTCCGCCAATGCGGCGGCGATCAAGGCATTCCTCGTCAACCGCGTCGGCGATTTCGGCTTCGCGCTGGGCGTCTTCGGCATCTTCTATGTGTTCGGAACGCTGGATTTCACGGCGGTGTTTGAAGCAGCGCCTGCCATGGAAGGCCAGAGCTTTCTGTTCGCGGGCTACCAGCTAGATATCCTGAACACACTCTGCGTGCTGTTGTTCATCGGCGCGATGGGCAAGTCGGCCCAATTGTTCCTGCACACCTGGCTCCCCGACGCGATGGAAGGCCCGACGCCGGTCTCCGCGCTCATCCATGCCGCGACGATGGTGACCGCCGGCGTGTTCCTGGTCTGCCGGTGTTCGCCGCTGTTCGAGCACGCGCCCTTCGCCCGCGACATGGTCGCGATTGTCGGCGCGACCACTGCTTTCTTTGCCGCGTCTGTCGGTCTCTTCCAGAACGACATCAAGCGCGTCATCGCTTATTCAACCTGTTCGCAGCTCGGCTACATGTTCTTCGCTGCGGGTATCGGCGCCTATAACGCGGCGATGTTCCACCTCTTCACGCATGCGTTTTTCAAGGCGCTGCTGTTCCTGGGCGCGGGCTCGGTCATCCACGCGATGCACCACGAGCAGGACATGCGCCATATGGGCGGGCTTGCGAAGCATATCCGCTTTACCTGGGCGATGATGCTGATCGGCACGATCGCCATCACCGGCCTTGGTATTCCGCTTATCGGTATCGGCTTCTCTGGCTTCTATTCCAAGGACATGATCATCGAATCCGCCTTTGCCGCACATACGGGCATCGGCAATTACGCTTTCATGATTGGTGTCCTCGCCGCCGCCATGACCTCATTCTATTCCTGGCGTCTGATGTTCATGACCTTCCATGGCGAACATCGCGGCACGCCGCATCACGATGGTCACCATGGGCATGACCACGATCATCACCATGCGCACGCGATTCATGAATCGCCGCTGGTGATGCTGGTGCCGCTCGGGGTTCTGGCGATTGGCGCTGTCTTTGCCGGTCCTCTGTTCTACGGTCTGTTCGTGGGCGAGGCCGCGCATGGCTTCTGGCACGAAACGCTGGCGCTGCATGGCGGCGAGCATCACGAATTCCCGCTTTGGGTCGTGTTTGCGCCGCTGGTCGCGTCGCTGATCGGACTCTACATCGCCTACTACTATTATATCCGTCACCCTGAGCTGCCCCCGAAAATGGCCGCGAAACGGGGCATGCTGTATCTGTTCCTCTACAACAAATGGTATTTCGACGAGCTGTATGACTTCATCTTCGTGCGTCCCGCGAAAGCGTTGGGCCGCATTTTGTGGAAAGTCGGCGACGGCAAGATCATTGACGGCCTTGGACCCGACGGCATTTCCGCCCGCGTGCTCGATGTCACCCGTGGTGCCGTGCGGCTGCAATCCGGCTATGTCTACCACTATGCCTTCGCCATGCTGATCGGCGCGGCGGCGCTGGTGACCTGGTTCCTCTTTCATCCGGCGGGGAACTAGACATGGGCTGGCCAATTCTTTCCGTCCTCACCTTCCTGCCGGCGCTGGGTGCCTTGGCGATCCTTGCTGCGCGCGGTGCGCCGGGTTCGGCGCGCGTCATCGCGCTCGGTACGACCATCGTCAATTTCCTGATCTCGCTGGTGCTGCTCGCCGGTTTCGATGGCAGTACGGCGGCGTTCCAATTCGTCGAAAACGCTTCATGGTTGGGCGGCGGCATCAATTACCGCATGGGCGTCGACGGCATTTCGGTGCTGTTCGTCATCCTGACGACCTTCCTGATGCCCTTCTGTATCGCGGCCAGTTGGGAATCGATCGAAGAGCGGGTCGGCGATTACATGATCGCGTTCCTTGTGCTGGAGACGCTGATGATCGGCGTGTTCTGCGCGCTCGATCTCGTGCTCTTCTACGTCTTCTTTGAAGGCGGCCTCATTCCGATGTTCATCATCATCGGCGTCTGGGGCGGCAAGCGCCGCGTCTATGCCAGCTTCAAATTCTTCCTCTACACCCTGCTTGGCTCGGTGTTGATGCTGCTCGCCATCATGGCGATCTACTGGCAGACCGGAACGACCGACATCGCGCAATTGATCAATGGCGATAACCGCCTTCCGGAGTCGATGCAGACGTGGCTCTGGTTCGCCTTCTTCGCGTCCTTTGCGGTGAAGATGCCGATGTGGCCGGTGCACACATGGTTGCCGGACGCCCATGTCGAAGCGCCGACGGCGGGTTCCGTCATTCTGGCCGGCGTCCTTCTGAAAATGGGTGGCTACGGTTTCCTTCGTTTCTCGCTGCCCATGTTCCCGCTGGCGAGCGCAGATCTCGCGCCGCTCGTCTTTGCCATGTCGCTGATCGCCATCATCTACACCTCGCTGGTGGCGCTGGCGCAGGAAGACATCAAGAAGCTGATTGCCTATTCTTCCGTCGCCCATATGGGTCTCGTGACGCTGGGCATCTTCACCTTCAATCATCAGGGCGTTGAGGGCGCGATCTTCCAGATGCTGTCACACGGCATCGTATCGGGTGCGCTCTTCCTTTGCGTCGGCGTCGTCTATGACCGTATGCATACCCGCCAGATCGCCGATTATGGCGGCCTCGTGAACCGCATGCCGGTCTATGCGGCCTGCTTCATGGTTTTCACCATGGCGAATGTCGGCCTTCCGGGCACCAGCGGGTTCGTCGGAGAATTCCTGCCATTGCTCGGTGCTTTCCAGGTGAATAGCTGGCTGGCGATCTTTGGCACCACCGGCGTTGTACTGTCAGCAGCCTACGCATTATGGCTCTATCGCAGGGTCATTTTCGGCGTGCTCGACAAGCCAGGGCTGCAAACGATCCTCGATCTGTCGCTGCGCGAGAAGGCGATGCTCTTCCCGCTGGTCTTCTTCACGATTGCGCTCGGCGTCTATCCGAAGCCGGTTTTCGACATCACCAGCGCCTCTGTGGCGCATCTGATCGCATTTCATGAGTCCGCGCTCGATGCCGCCGCTCTGTTGGAGGCCGCACCATGAACCTTGCCATGCAGAACATCGATCTCCTGATGCCCGAATTCATCATGGCGGGCGGGGGCCTCGCGCTGCTGATGCTCGGCGTGTTCCTCGGAGATTCCGCTCAGCGCATCGTTTCGAACCTCGCCATCCTCGTCATGCTGGCGACCATCGGCTGCATCGCTATCCATAGCAGCGACGGCAGTCTCTCGGTCTTCAGCGGGGCCTTTCAGGTCGATGATTTCGGGCGCTTCGTGAAAGTGCTGTCGCTGCTGAGCGCGGCCTTGGTGCTGGTCATTTCGCAGAATTATATCGAGCAGAAGGGCATGGGGCGGTTCGAATTCCCCGTGCTCGTCATCTTCGCCGTGCTCGGCATGATGCTGATGATTTCGGCGTCGAACTTCCTGACGCTTTATATGGGCCTCGAACTGCAGAGCCTCTCGCTCTATGTCCTGGCGTCCTTCAACCGCGACAATCTTCGTTCGACGGAAGCGGGCCTCAAATATTTCGTTCTCGGTGCGCTGTCGTCGGGCATGCTGCTCTATGGCATTTCGCTCATCTACGGCTTTGCCGGTTCGACGGGTTTCGCCGAAGTGGCGGCAGCAACGGAAGGCGGACTTTCGCTCGGTCTCGTTTTCGGCCTGGTATTCCTTATCGCGGGCCTCGCCTTCAAGATTTCGGCTGTGCCGTTCCATATGTGGACGCCCGACGTCTATGAAGGTGCACCTACGCCGATCACCGCTTTTTTCGCGGGCGCGCCTAAAGTCGCCGCGCTTGCCCTGTTCGTCCGCACCATGATTTCCGCCTTTCCGGGCGCGAGCGAGGAATGGGTTCAGATCATCGTCTTCGTCGCAATCCTTTCCATGGTGCTTGGTGCGGTCGCGGCCATCGGTCAGAACAACATCAAACGCCTGATGGCCTATAGCTCCATCGGCCATATGGGCTTCGCGCTCGTCGGCCTCGCCGCCGGCACCGAAGCGGGCATACAGGGCGTGCTTATCTATCTGGCCATCTATGTCGCGACGACCATTGGCGTCTTCGTCTGCATTCTTGCCATGCGCCGGGGTGGCGAGATGGTCGAGAATATTTCCGATCTCGCGGGTCTCGCACGTTCGCGTCCTGGCTTCGCCTTCGCGCTCGCCATGTTGATGTTCTCGCTGGCGGGTATCCCGCCGGTTGCGGGCTTCTTCGCGAAATTCTACGTCTTCCTCGCCGCCATCGAAGCCGGGCTCTATCCGCTGGCGGTGATCGGCGTTCTCGCAAGCGTCGTCGGCGCCTATTACTATCTGCGCATCGTGAAGATCATCTATTTCGACGAGCCTGCGCCCGCGCTGGAGCCGAAAATGGAAGCGCGTCTCGCGGTGGTCCTCTGCCTTTCGCTCGCCTTCACGCTGGGCTTCATCGCCGTCGCTTCGCCCCTGGTCGTGTCGGCGGAAGCTGCGGCCTATTCCCTGTTTCCGTGACGGATATCCGCCGCCACGCCCTTCTCGACTCCACCAATGAGGAAGCCCGCCGCCTTGCGCTGGCGGGCGAACATGGCCCGCTCTGGATCGTCGCTGCGGAACAATCAAGCGGGAGGGGCAGGCGCGGACGGGAATGGGTTTCGAAACCCGGCAATCTCTTTGTCACGCATCTATGCGAGGTGAGCGCGCCGCCGGAAGCCTGCGCACAGCTTTCCTTTGCGGCCGCTTTGGCGGCCTCCGATGCCATCGCCTGTTACGCGCCAAATGCCGACATAAACCTGAAATGGCCGAACGACATATTGCTCGAACGGCGCAAGGTAGCGGGCATTCTGCTGGAAGCCGCGCCCAATGGCGCAGTGGTCCGCCTGATCGTCGGAATAGGTATCAATCTCGCGCATTTCCCCGTGGACACCGAATTCCCCGCCATTTCGCTCGCATCCGTGACCCAGCACGCACCGGAACCGGACGCTGTCCTCACTCGGCTCGTCGCGGCGTGGGACGCATGGTATGAAGACTGGCTTAGGCAAGGTTTTGCACCCATCCGCGCGGCCTGGCTCGCACGGGCACAAGGACTGGGCGGAAATCTGAAGGTGCGTATGGGACAGTCGGAGACCGAAGGCGTGTTTGAAAATCTCGACGAAGACGGCGCGCTGTTGTTGCGCGTGCAGGGCGGCGGACGGCTACGCATCACTGCCGGCGAAGTCTTCTTCACACATTAGGCCCCACGCCATGCTTCTCGCCATAGATGCCGGAAATACCAACATCGTCTTTGCCGTCTGCAACGGCGATACGATCCGCGCCGAATGGCGCGCCACGACCAAGGCGAGCCGCACCGCCGACGAATATGCCGAATGGCTGGCCGGGCTTCTGAAATTGCAGGGCATGAGCTTCACCGATATCGATCAGGCGATCATCGCCAGCGTCGTGCCCGCCGCGATGCACGATCTGAAGAAACTCTGCACGCATTATTTGCATTGCGATCCGCTGGTCATCGGCGCTCCGGAAGTCGATCTCGGGATCGGCAATAAAGCCGACCGCCCGGAAGCGGTGGGCGCCGATCGTTTGATCAATGCCGTCGCCGCGCATGAACGTTATCCAGGTGCGCTGATCGTGATCGATTTCGGCACCGCGACGACCTTCGATGTGGTCGCCGAGAATGGCGACTATGAAGGCGGCGTCATCGCGCCCGGCGTCAACCTTTCCGCCGAAGCGCTGCATCAGGCCGCCGCGATGCTGCCGCGCGTCACCGTGCAACCCACGCAATCGGTGATCGGTCGTGATACGATCCCCGCGATGCAGTCGGGGCTTTACTGGGGCTATGTCGCGCTGATCGAAGGTCTCGTGGCGCGCATCAAGGCCGAGTATGGCAAGCCCATGACCGTCATCGCCACCGGGGGGCTCGCCGGTCAGTTCAATCAGCAGATCGCAGTCATCGATCATGCCGATCCCGACCTCACCGTGCGCGGGCTCATCCTCGTGCACCAACGAAATGCGGGCGCGGTTGCATTGCGTTCCACCGGTACCTGATCCGTATCGAGAAAGCCGGTATTTTCTTTTAATGGCACGCAGCAAAGCTTCCAAAGACGACGAGCTGGTTTTTTTGCCCTTAGGGGGTTCCGGCGAAATCGGCATGAATCTGAATTGCTATGGCTATGGTCCGCCCGATGCGCGGCAATGGATCGTTGTCGATTGCGGCGTGATGTTCGGCCGCGAAACCACGACGCCTGGCGTCGATGTCATCATGCCGGACATACGCTTTCTCGAAGAAAACCGGAGCGATCTTCTCGGCATCGTTCTGACGCATGCGCATGAGGACCACCTGGGCGCGGTCGCGCATCTGTGGCCGATGCTGCGCTGCCCGGTCTACGCAACGCCGTTCACGGCGCGGCTTCTGCGCGGCAAGCTTGAAGAGGCCGATCTCGATGGCCGTGTGAAGGTGAAGGTCGTGCCGCTCGGCGGCAAGCTTACGCTCGGCCCCTTCGAGATGGAGCTGATCACGCTCACCCATTCGATCCCCGAACCGAACGCCGTCGCCATCCGCACGCCGCTTGGCACCGTGGTTCATACCGGCGACTGGAAGATCGATCCCGAACCGCAGATCGGCGAAGCCACCGACGACACGGCGCTGCGCAAGCTCGGCGACGAAGGCGTTCTCGCCATGGTGTGCGATTCCACCAATGCACTGGTCGATGGCCAGTCGGGCTCCGAGGCCGATGTGCGCGTTGCGCTGACGCGGCTGATACGTGATTTGAAGGGCAGGGTGGCCGTTACCTGTTTCGCGTCCAATGTCGCGCGGCTGCAATCCATTGCCGATGCGGCGCGCGACGCGGGCCGCGAAATTGTTCTCGTTGGGCGCTCGATGCACAAGATGATCGAAGCCGCGCGCGAAACCGGTTATCTGAAAGGCTTTCCGCGCATCGTCGAAGACGAGGACGCGGTGCAAATTCCCGCCGATCATGTCCTCTATCTCTGTACCGGGAGCCAGGGCGAATCCCGCGCGGCATTGGCGCGCATTGCGGCGGGCAAGCATCCCTATGTGAGCCTCGGAAAGGGCGACACCGTCGTATTCTCGTCCCGCGTCATTCCTGGCAACGAGCTTGAAATCTTCGAAATGCAGAACCAGCTCGCGGCGATGGGCGTCGAAATCATCACCGAGAAAGACCATTTTGTTCACGTCTCCGGCCATCCGGCGCGCGACGAACTGGCGGAGATGTATCGCTGGGTTCGTCCGCAGATCGCCGTGCCCGTTCATGGCGAAACACGGCACATGACGGCCCACGCGCGTCTCGCGCTCGAATTGCAGGTGCCGCAGGCCGTCGTGGTCAAGAATGGCGATGTCCTGCGCCTTGCACCGGGGCGCGCAGCGATCATCGATGAAGCGCCTTCTGGGCGTCTCTTTCTCGACGGCCGGTTGATGGTGCATGAAGATGATGGTTATGCCCGTGCGCGCCGCAGTCTTGGCTTTGCGGGCTTCATCGGCATCACGCTTATTCTCGATCGCAAGGGCCGCGCCGCCGCCGATCCGGTTCTGCATATGGAAGGCATTCCCGAAGACGTGATGGGGCCGGTGACCGATGCGGTCGCCCATGCCCTTCACGTCAAGAAGGGTGGCGGCGATATTGGCGAGAAAGTGCGCCTCGCCGCGCGGAAAGCGGCGCAGAATATCTGGGGCAAGAAGCCCGTCGTGCGTATCGAAACCGTGGAGATCTGAATGAGCTGGTCGCTGGGTATCGCAAGCTACATTGTCATCTGGTGGGTTGTGCTGTTCGCCATTCTTCCCATCGGCGTACGCTCGCAGCAGGAAATGGGCGACGTCGTCGAAGGCAGCGATCCCGGCGCGCCCGCCATGCCGCGTCTGGGGCGCAAGGCGCTCATCACCACCTTTGTGGCGCTTCTCGTCTGGGTGCCGTTGAACCTCGCCTATGTCTATCTATATCTTGGCGCGGCGCAGTAGGCGTTCCATCGCGCCGCGCATCTGTTTCTTTCTGGGCGCTATCTGTGTCGGAAATCCCCATGCTCCTTCGTCCTAGGGCAACCAAAGAGGAGACAAGACCATGAGCGCCCAAGCCCATCCTGCCGCCACGAATGACCGCGAACTGGTTCTGACGCGTCTGATCGATGCGTCGCCGGAAGCGCTCTATCGCTGCTGGACCGATCCCGAACTGATGAAACTGTCCGTCGTCAGAACATTTGGCGCAGACCCGAGCTTAGATTAGCGGAGGGTCGGCCTCGTCTGGGGTTTGATGTTAGGCGGCGAGCTTGCGGTGCTGCAAGCGTCGATGTTCGATGGTCTGTCGTTTGATCCTTTCGCG
>CAIOYY010000057.1 GCA_903862715.1 uncultured Alphaproteobacteria bacterium | reverse complement strand
TATTGCCGCTCTGCTGCGTTACGTTGATGTAGCTCGAGCCGCCGCCGCCGACAAAGACCATCGCCTGCGACTGAGCGCCCGCAAACGCGAAGGCCTGCGCCTGTGCGGCGATGTTGATGTCGATGTCCTTGTTGATGACGATATTCTTCGACAGATCGAAGTTCTTGTTGATCTCGATGTGCTTCGACAGATCGATGTGTTTCGAGAAGTCGAAGTTCTTGTTGATCTCTATGTTGCGCGAGAAATCGAAATTCTTGTTGATCTCGATATTGCGCGTGTAATTGAAGCTGCGGTCGAAGTTGAAAATATTGGTGTGACCGCCGCCGTAAGAGTGACCCTGGCTATAATCTCCACCGCCGCAGATCCCCTGCACCGGCGAGTAATCGCCGGCTTCGGCGGGAGCGGCGAAGCCCAGCGCCAGAAGCGCGGCTGCCGACAAAGAGAAGAACATCTTGCGATACGTCATGGATCGGCCTCTGATCGAGGGGTTCAAATGTGCCGCCGTGATTCGCCCGTAACCGACCGGGCTGACACAGGCGTATTTCCGGTTCCCTGGGTTTCACGATCCGTGCCATGCGTAAGACGGCGAAAGCGGCCAAATACGGGCGCCTCCCCGCAAAATGTGTTTCGTATTGGGACGGTTTCCGGCAAAGAAACAGGGGCGAGGGCGTAAAAGGACTGCCGAATGATCCCGATATCGGACGACAACCCTGTCCGCCGAACGCCTTATGTGAACATCGTCTTCATCGTGGCCTGCGTCGGGATTTTCCTCTGGCAGCTGGGCCTCGACGAACCGGACTTCAATCGCAGCATTGCAACTCTTGCTTTCACGCCCGCGCATTTTTTCGGCGGCGAGTTCTCTACTTTAGAGGGATCGGCGTGGAGCTGGGCGACGCTGGCGACATCGATGTTTCTGCATGGCGGGCTGCTGCATCTCGGCGGCAACATGCTCTACCTCTGGATATTCGGGAACAATATCGAGGACGCCACGGGGCATTTTCTCTATTTCCTCTTCTACTTCATCTGTGGCGTGGCGGCGGCGCTGTCGGAGGGGGTGCTGAATGCCGGGTCTCAAATCCCGATGGTCGGCGCATCGGGCGCGATATCGGGCGTGCTGGCCGCCTATCTGCTGATCTATCCGCGCGCGCGCGTTACGGTGATCGTCCCGCTCGGCATTCTTCTCTATCCGATGAAGATTTCTGCTCTTTACGTCATCGGCTTCTGGTTTCTGGTCCAGATTTTCCAGGCGGTGATGGCCGACCCCAATGAACCGGGGGTCGCGTGGTGGGCGCATCTCGGCGGCTTCGGTGCCGGTTTGATATTGGCACCTCTCTTCTCGCGCATTCCCCTTTTCGGACGCCGCCGGGCAGGACCATGGGGATAGGCGCGGCCCGTGCCGGGGATTCCACGCCGCCGCAGAACAACGGAAAATCCTTTAATCACTAGATTTTTGCGTGATCCGCCGGCCTTTCGCGCCGTGCGGAGCCAGCGCTTTGTCCGTCTGGCACGGGTTTCGCTCTCCTGAAGGCCGAGAGCGTCGAAGGCTAGTCCCTGTGGGTCATGCTGAGACACACACAAGAGAACGTTTCAGGACGAAGGCGGGCATTAAAGGCCATGAAGCATAGAAACAGTCACTTCGCCGTTGGGTATTGGAGCCGTTTGCGCCAGGGCCGCGCCGCACCCGATCAGGCCGATATCGATCCGAAAGCTTTGAAACGTCTTCTGCCTTTCGTTTTCCTGCTCGACGCCCGGCCTGAGGGCGGCTTTGTGTACCGTCTTGCCGGCACCACTCTGTGCGAACGCTATGGCACCGAATTGCGCGGAAAGAATTTCATGGCGCATTGGGACACCGACAGCCGTAACCGCCTCGACGGGTTGCTGCGCCAATCCCTCGCTTCCAATCTTCCGCTATGCCTGACCTCGGTCGGCGCAACCGAAGACTGCCGCATGATCGAAATCGAAACCGTTCTGATGCCGATCACCTATGGCTCGGAGCAGGCCGAACGCTATCTCGGCATTGCGCAGGTTCTGACCGATGTATCGCCCTTGATCGGCCGCTCGATCACGTTCGAACGCCTGGTTTCGTCCGCGCTGGTACGCGAAGACGAAACCTTGACCACCATCGAATTGCCGCCCTCAGCGCCGCCGCCACCCCGCGCTGTGAATGAGGACGGCCAGCGTCACCCGCGCGCGCCGCATCTCAGGCTGGTCGTTTCCCATCAGGGCAACGCCGCCGCCAGACGCGATGTGCTTCAGATGGATTCCCACGAGACGTTGCAGAAACTGTTCGATCTGTGTGGAGCGACAGCATCCTACCAGGGGCAATAAAAACCCAAGGCCAGCTCTAGGTCAGCGACCGAACGCGTCTTCGTACTGCACCCAGGGGGCGGTGTAACGGCTGGAGCGCGCCGAGGCCGCGGCCTCGCGTTCGCGTTCCATCAGATATTGCAGCTCGTAACGCTCGACCACCGAGCGATAGGATTCGAACGCCGCCAAGTCGTCAGCCATGCGTGCGTCGCAGCGCTCTGCCGCGTAACGCTGCGTTTCGCGGCACCAGAGATCGAAGTTCAGGGTTTGGACGTTATACGGACCGGGTCCGCGCTGGGTTTCGTATATCTGCGCAAGCGCCGCAGAGGACCCCATCGTCACCAGCAGCGCGATGACGGCGCGCGACATGCCTGTTCCAAAAACACTTTTCATGGCCCGCTTCCCTAGCTAACCCACGCGGAAGTTAAGTCTTTTTCGATGGCGAAGCCACCCGGAGGATATGCTTCAAATCAGGACAGTCACTTTGCCGTAGCCACCGGATTTCCCTCCGAAAAGCTAAATTACCGGCGGAAAATCCGGGGACGTAAACGCTTTATTGAGCACTCAGCGCCTTGCTTGGGTCTTGGAACAGTCTATTTGGGTCTTCGGGGAAGATGAGCCCGCCTGGCAACACCATAGATACGATTGGCGAAGCGCTCCCGAGCGCAGCAGCCGGCAGCGAAACCGCGCCGCGTCTGCAGGAGATGAGCACCCCGACGGTGGATGATCCGGCTCGGGGTGATAAGCCCCCTGCGCGCGACATGACGCCGGGTGAGATCATCATCGAGCGCGCGACCAATGAACGCCGCCGCTTCCGCCGCGTGCGCGTCACGCTGGCCGGACGTCTTTATATTCCCGCCAATCAGGAAGAAGCGATCTGCACGGTAGACGATATTTCTCCCGGCGACGCGATGCTGCTTTGCGAACTGAAACAGGAGCCGAAGGGCCGCGCCGTCATCTATCTGGATGGCCTGGGACGTTTCGAAGGCCCGGTCGTGCGCGCACAGGACGGCGGCTTCGTGATGACCTTCTCGTGTTCGCTGCAAAAGCGCGAGAAGCTTGCGGACCATCTGACATTGGAGTTGAACCGTCACCTGCTGGACGACAGCGATCTGCGCAAGCACGACCGCGTGGAAGCGCAATCGGGAAGCTTCACACATTTCACGCGTTCCACCGGCGATCAGGTCCGCTGCGAAGTGCTGGACCTTTCGCTGACCGGTGTATCGGTGCGCAGCGATGTCAAACCGCCTATCGGCGAACATATTCTGATCGGCGCGCGCGCCGCGCGTGTCGCCCGCCATCACAGCGACGGCATCGGCGTCGAATTCCTCGGCGCGACACATCAGCCGTCGGCGCAGGAATCATCTAATCTTTCGACGCTTATTCCTCATGCGCCGCGTCTCACACGCAATTTCGCCCTTGTCGGAAATGGCGGCAACCGGCTTTAGCCGTGTCGCTGCCTTGAGCGATTTTTCACGTTAGTCCCGGACAGGAATGCCTGCGGCCGCGAGATGAGCTTTCGCTTCACCGATCGTAACTTCGCCGAAATGGAAAATCGACGCTGCCAGTACCGCGCTGGCATGGCCGTCGCGCACGCCCGCGACCAGATCTTCCACCACGCCGACGCCGCCGCTGGCGATCACCGGAATGGATACCGCGTCCGCAATAGCGCGCGTGAGGGGAAGGTCATATCCGACCTTGGTGCCGTCGCGGTCCATTGATGTCAGCAGAATTTCGCCTGCGCCATAATCGGCAAGACGCTGTGCGTGTTCCACCGCGTCAATTCCCGTGGCATTGCGTCCACCATGGGTGAAAACCTCGAATCGTAATGCGCCGCCCTGTGACGGTTTTTTCGCGTCAATGGCGGCAACGATGCATTGGCTGCCGAATTTTTCCGCCGCTTCACGGACAAATTCGGGACGGCGCACCGCTTCGGTATTGATCGAGACCTTGTCGGCGCCCGCAAGCAGAAGGGCGCGAATGTCATCGAGCGTGCGGACACCGCCGCCTACCGTGAGCGGCATAAAGCAGGCTTCGGCCGTGCGGCGCACGACATCGAGCAGAATGGGACGCTTCTCATGGCTGGCAGTGATGTCGAGAAAGCAAAGTTCGTCCGCGCCCGCCGCGTCGTAAAGAATCGCCTGTTCGACCGGATCGCCGGCATCGCGCAGCGAAACAAAGTTCACGCCTTTGACGACGCGCCCATCTTTAACATCGAGGCAGGGAATGATGCGGATTTTCAGCATGGGGCCCGAAACTTCTTGCCTGATCAGCTGTTACGGTTGCGCACAAGTGCCGCGACCGAGAACAGCGCGCGCCCGCAAACCGCTTCGGCGGGAATGCCGGTGGTTTTGACGAGCGCTTCGGCTTCGTAAAGGAACGTCAGCGCTTCCTCAAGTTTGGCCTCGCTCCAGCGCGATGCCTGGGCGCGGAAGGAGTCGGCGCGGGTGAAATGCACCGGTGGGCGGAGTTTGCGGATGGCCGAGGCCGCGTCGGTACCGGCCTGGCAATCGCTGCGCACCAGCGCGAGACGATGAAAATGCCCAAGCGCCTGACGCAAAATGCCAACGGGCGAGGAGCCTTCGATCCAGAGGCGCGCCAGCGCCGTATCGAGCGCCTTGAAGTCGCCCATTCCGGCGGCGTCGCTGCATTCATCCATTCGTAAATCGGATTCATCGCCCATTGTGGCGCGCACATGGTCGAGCGTTACCGTCTTCGCGTCGCCCACATAGAGAATGAGTTTTTCCAGCTCGCGCCGCGTGACGCCGCGATCGGAGCCGAGCCGGGAGACCGCTTCGGTCAGCGCCGGACCTTCGATCGAGAGTCCGGCCTCCTTGAGACCCGCCAGCACCACTTCAGGGAGATTGCGCGTATTGTCGCTGTAGCAGGCGATAGCCGCGGCGTTATCCGCTTCCTCGAACAAGCGGCGCAACGACGCGCCCTTTGCCAGGTCGCCGCCCTCGACGACGATCAGCGCATCGCCCGGTGGGTCTTCGAGATAACGTTCCAGATGTTTCGTGAGCGCATTGCCCGCTCCGCGCACGCGCACCACGCGTCGCCCGCCGAGCATCGAAATGGCGGCGGCTTCATCCCACAGCCTTGCCGGATCGGACGTCACAACATCCTCGTCGAATTCGGCGATACGAAAGGGATCTTTCAGATCGGGGACGATACTTTTTGTCAGCGCTTCGGCGCGTTCACGCACCAGGCCCTGATCGGGACCGTAAACCAGCGCGGCGGCAATCTTTCCCGGCCTTGTGGCAAAGCGGTCCGCCTCTGCCGGTTTGACGATCATCGCACGCGGCTCAGTTCAGCGCGGCGACGGGCGCCATTTCGCTGAAGAAAACCGCGAGTTCGACGCGCAGGCGTTCGGCGATATCGCCCGCCGCACGTTCGCTGGCATCCTGTTCGGCAACGACCGTCGCATAGGGCGAGGTCGCCACATTGTAGGCAGCGAGCGCGCTGACATTGCCGCTTTTGACCGGGGTTGTGCCGCCGGTCTGGAAAAGGTCGTAGCGTGCGAACAGCGTGTAATTGTACCGCGTGATCGACGCATTCGAGCGAATGGCGACGCCTTCGGTTTCTTCGCGCAGCGAAATTTTCAGTCGATAGGCGCCATTATTGTCGCCGGTCGCATTCAGCCGGTCGAGCAATTGATTGCGCAGCTGAAATCCAACGCGTTCCGGAATGGGTTCGACATAAATGCCGGAAAGCACATCGGCTGGCCCCACACCATCGGGCCCCGACGCATAAAGCGGCCGAAAGCCGCAACCGGCGAGCAGGAGACCCGCGCAGAAAAGGACGAGACCTGTGAGGCGATGCTTTGTCATGCGACGACATTCACGATGCGGCCCGGTACGACGATTACGCGGCGTGGGGCTTTTCCCTCCAGCGCACGTTGCACCGGATCGAGCGCCAGCGCCAGATCACGTATTTCCGCTTCCGCCGCAGCGACCGGAATTTCGATCTCCCCCCGGCGCTTGCCGTTCACTTGCACCGCAATGGTGATGGTATCGCTTTTCAGGAGTGCGGGGTCAGGCATTGGCCAGGGCGTGTCGACCACAAGCGAGGCGTGCCCCAGCGCCTGCCAGCAGGTTTCGGCGAGATGCGGCATCATCGGCGCAACCAGAACCACCAGCGTTTCCAGCGCTTCGCGGCGGGCCGGCGAAGATGCGGGCGCGGCGGAAATCGCGTTGGTCAATTCGTAGATGCGCGCGACCGCACGATTGAAGCGCAGATTTTCGAGATCGTCCGTGACCCAGTCGATGGCGCGATGGACCGCGCGGCGCAGCTCCAGCGTCGTTTCATCGCTCGCGACGGGCGTGCCTGGCGGCGGCAGATTTTCGGTTTCGGTCACAAGCCGGTAAACGCGTTGCACGAAACGCCAGCACCCTTCCGCGCCATCCTGCGTCCATTCGATGTCACGTTCCGGAGGCGAATCCGACAGCATGAACCAGCGGATCGTGTCGGCGCCGAAAATGTCGATGATCGTCTCGGGTGCGACGACATTCTTTTTCGACTTCGACATTTTTTCGGACGGGCCGACCGTCACGGGGGCACCGGTACCACAACGCACCGTGCCGCCTGCCTGTTTCTCGATCTCTTCCGGCAGCAACCAATTGCCGTCCTGATCCTTGTAGGTTTCGTGGCAGACCATGCCTTGCGTGAACAAACCGGCGAACGGCTCCTGAACCGCAACAAGGCCGGCCTTGTGCATCGCGCGCGTGAAGAAGCGCGCATAAAGAAGATGCAGCACGGCGTGCTCGACACCACCAATATACTGATCGACCGCCAGCCAGTAATTGGCGGCTTTTTCATTCACCGGCGCGTCGGCATGAGGATCGGTGAAGCGCGTGAAGTACCACGATGAATCGACAAAGGTATCGAACGTATCGGTTTCGCGCCGCGCTTTGCCGCCGCAGGTCGGACACGCGACGTGCTTCCACGTCGGATGCAGATCGAGCGGATTGCCCGGCACATCGAACCTTACATCGTCCGGCAATGTCACCGGCATGTCTTTCGCCGGAACCGGAACGAGGCCGCAGGAGTCGCAATGAATGATCGGGATGGGGCAGCCCCAATAGCGCTGGCGCGACACCAGCCAGTCGCGCAGACGGTAATTCACCGTGCGCGTGCCGGTGCCCGCCTCCTCGATACGGCGCGAAGCTTCCGCCTTCGCGGAATCGACATCAAGCCCATCGAGGAAAGACGAATTCGCGAGATGGCCGGAGCCCGTATAAGCCTCATTCGACACCGCGAAGGACTTCGGATCGGCGTCTTCGGGAACGACCACGGCCTGCACGGGAAGCTCATATTTGCGCGCGAAATCGAGATCGCGCTGATCATGCGCGGGGCAGCCGAAAATCGCGCCGGTGCCGTAACCCATCAGCACGAAATTGGCGACGTAGACCGGCAGATCCCATGACGGGTCGAAGGGATGGACGGCCCTGATGCCCGTGTCATAGCCTAGCTTTTCTGCCGTCTCGATCGCTTCTTCCGCGGTACCTATGCGCTTGCATTCGGCAACAAACTCCGCGAGTTTTTCGTCTTTCGCCGCGAGTTCGGTGGTCAGCGGGTGATCGGGCGACAGCGCGAGAAAGCTTGCGCCGAACAGCGTATCGGGACGCGTCGAAAACACATCGACCGAATCTTTCGGCGCGTTCTTCAGCCGGAAGGAGAATTTCAAGCCTTCCGAGCGTCCGATCCAGTTGCGCTGCATGATGCGCACTTTGTCCGGCCAGCGCTCCAGCGTGTCGAGACCGGCGAGCAGATCGTCAGCGAAGGACGTGATCCTGAAAAACCATTGCGAGAGCTTGCGCCGCTCGACCAATGCGCCCGAACGCCAGCCACGTCCTTCGATCACCTGCTCATTGGCGAGCACCGTATGATCGACGGGGTCCCAGTTCACATCGGCTTCCGCGCGATAGGCGAGACCGAGTTTGAAGAATTCCAGAAACAGCGCCTGCTGACGGGCATAATATTCGGGATCGCAGGTCGCGAATTCGCGCGACCAGTCAATGGCGAGGCCCATCGCTTTCAACTGATCGCGCATCGCCGCGATATTGGCGTAGGTCCATTCGCGCGGATGGACGCCCTTCTCGCGCGCGGCGTTTTCCGCCGGCAGTCCGAACGCGTCCCATCCCATCGGATGCAGAACATTATAGCCTTGCGCATGACGATAGCGGGCGAGGCAATCGCCCATCGTGTAATTGCGCACATGGCCCATATGAATGCGCCCCGACGGATAGGGGAACATCTCGAGCACGTAACATTTCTTTTTTGTGGTGTCGTTTTCGGCGCGGAAGGATTGGCGCTCGGTCCATACCGATTGCCAATGCCGTTCCGAATCTTTGGCGTTATAGCGCGCCATATGCGTGCTCTCTCCCAGCCCTGCCCAGCCGGGCGACGTTCAGCCTCGGCCAGGTCTGAAGCGACTACTGAATAAGCGAAATGTGGATTTCCCGCGCCCGGGTGAGGATCGCATTTTCCAGCCGTACCGCCGTGTCGGGGTTGGTGTCTGCGTCCGCCCATTGATCGCCATTGCGCACCTGACGGAAGACCGCGACGCGAAGTGCATCGGCGCGCAGGCGGCGGTCCAGAATATAGGCGGTGACCTTGATCCGTTCGTTCGGATTTTCGGGCGCGGAATACCATTCGGTATTGATGATGCCGCCGACCGGGTCGCTGGTCGCCAGTGGCATGAAATTCAACGTGTCGAGCGTCGCACGCCAGAGATAGGCGTTTACGCCAAGCTCCGGGCCCTGGAAGGCCGCCATCGCAGCTTCATTGTCGTCGCCGCCAAAGGGCCACCACCAGGAGCCACCGCCATCACCCGAGGTGCCGATGCTGGTCGCGGGAACGGGGCCGTTTCCGGCATCGTCCGAACTGCAGGCGGCGAGAAAACAAACGCAGGCGGCGAGAATGAGAATCCGCATCGACTAACCTATAGCTCCCGATTACCGTTTTCCGATTGGGACGGTGCCCCATGCGCCGCTTATAAAGAGGCCCAATTCACGGCGCAATGTCCGGACTCGCCGTTGATATTGCTACTGATATGTTCCCTGCCTGCCATTGGCCCGTTCGACATCGGTCAGGCAATCCCCCGCCTCACGCACAAAGGGCCACCAGAGACCCTTGCGGCAGTTGTTTTCGTCGAGCGCCGGAGCGGGTTCGGCTGCGGCGGGAGCCGTAGAGGCCTGTATAGGGGTTTGGCTACTCCCCGACAGGACCGGCCCCGACGCGACGGCAGGCACGGAAGCTGCGGGGGATGAGGCGGATGAGGGGTTTGCGGCAGGGTTTGCCGGAGCCGTCGCGGTAGCGGGTGACGCGGGCTCCGTCGCGGGGGGCGCATCCGGATCCTGATAGACGCCCGTGCGGCCATTCGAGCGCTCGACATCAGTCAGGCAGTCGCCCTGTTCGCGGACGAAAGGCCAGAAAATACCCTTGTTGCAGTTTTCGCCCCCACCGATCTGGGCCACAGCAGCCGGCGCCACGGGGAGGGAGAGGAACAGTCCGACGCAGAGCACATAAGGCACAGAGCGCATGAACGTCCCTCCTCTAATGGTCGATTACTGGTTTCTCTGATCCGCAGGCAGGAGATTGTCTTCGAGCAGGCCGCCTGTACCGAAATTCTGATCGCCCGAGCCGAAAAGCCCGAACAACCCGCTGTCCGACTCCGGCGCGGCAGGCAGCGGCGCGAGATTGACTGCGGATGGCGTGGGCGGGGCTTCGCCGGGACGGCGGGAATTGCCATAAACGCCGGTCATCCCGGCCTCGATTTCGCCATCGGTCAGACAGTCACCCGGTTTACGGACATAGGGCCACAGAATGCCGGTGGTGCAGCCGCGTTCATTGCTGATGATCAAACGGCCGTCGCTTTCGGAACCCGGAACGGGATTGCCATCGGGTCCGATCACGGGTTCGCCCGCTTCCTCGCCAATCACTTCCGGACGGCGATATGTGCCTTCGGGATCGAGATAATTGCCGGTCAACCCGGCTTCCTTTTCCTTGTCGGTCAGGCAATCGCCTTTTTCACGCGAATAAGGCCACCAGATGGACACCGTGCAATCGCCATTGCCCCAAGTCTGCGCCTTGACCTCGGGTGACGCCATCAACGTCAGGAGCAGACCGGCGCAAAGCGCGAGATAGGAATGACGCATGAAAACTTGCCTCCCGTGGGCCAGCGTTTTGCCGCAATAAGGCCCGCTTCCTCAGGCACTTATCTTTTATACTGAGGCGCATGAAAAGGCGCAACGGCGGCGAAGACGTCGCGAAGTGACGGATTTCCGGAAGATTGCGGAAAGGTCCAGTTAAGGCGGAACAATTCCGCGCGGGTCGGGTGCCTTTCGGCCGCAAATCCGTTTAAGGAATTCGGGCTTTAAAAATACCCACGGGGAGAGACGCGCATGAACCAGCGCACGAGCACAATGCGCGCCCTTTTTCTCGCCACAGCGGGTTTTCTCGCGGCGACGCCCGCAATCGCGCAGGGCCTCAGCGAAACGCTCAGCATCGATACGCCGGTCTGGTATGTGGGCAATTACGAGGCGCAGCTTGAAGGCTTTGCGAGCGGCAGCGTGTTCACGGCCGCAGAGGACAGAGGCCCGCTTTATCCCGGCGGATATGACGACGACGGCTTTACCGGTTTAAGCGTCGCCAGTGTGCGTCTCCAGCGTCTTTACGACAGCGGCCTTATTACGGGCCTGCGCGCGAATGTTCTTCTGGGGCGCGATGAATTGTCGGGCGATGCCTATGGCAATGATTTTCTGCAGAAGCTCTATTTTTATGTGCAGACCGGATTGGGCCGCGTCGAGATCGGTCAGCAGGACGGCGCCGGCTACACGCTGGGCCTGACGGGTCCGCAGGTCGATCCGCATGTGTCACTCGAAAATCCCGAGATCACCTTCTTCCGCAATCCCTTCAGCGACAAAAAATTCAACACTTTCACTAAGGAAATCACCGCCGTGAAGGCGTCGTCCAATGCGGCGAAGATTTCCTATATTTCGCCGCGCCTGATCGGAATCCAGATCGGTGCGTCCTATACGCCGAACCTGATCAAAAGCATCGTTCCCTTCACCGGCAATCCCGGCAACGGAGCGAACACGCAAGGATCGGTGTGGGAGTTCGCCGCGAGTTACAATCGCCGCTTCGACGAGATCACAATGGGCATTTCCGCCGCCTATGCGCGCGGCGCGCTGCGCAATCCGACGCCGGGAAGCGGTGATATCTACGATTGGGCGCTGGGTCTCGAATTTCAGACGGAGCTGGGAGAAACCGATCTGTCCTGGGGCGGCGGCTACCGCGTGTCCAGCGGTTACGGCTATTCCACCGGGACGGTCTATCACAGCGCGGAAACCGAACGTGTGCATGTCTCGGCGCTGGCGGAACGCGATTCCTGGCGTCTCGGCGCGGAATATTCGAACACCTTTGTCGATGCGCCCATTGGCGTGCCGCGTTATGTGATCGACGGCTATCAGGCGGCGCTCGGCTATCAGCTCAACCGTAATTTCCAGATCACCGCCGGATGGCAGCATTACCAGCACGAACGCAATGTCGGCGCCTATTACAATGGGAACGACGAAATCGGCATGGATGCCGGGTTCGTCAATCTCGGCTTCACGCTTTAGCCGGGCATCAGCCCTTCAATCGCGGCGATCCCGGCAATATGCGCGCCATCGAGGCGCGCGGCGTTTTGCGCCGTGACGCCGCCCAATGCATAGACGGGGAGCGGGGCGCGCGCGGCGAGGAAACGAAATCGCGTGAGTCCGAAACCAGATTTTTCCGGATGGCTTCGCGTCGGAAACAGCGGCGCAAAAAATGCCGCGTCGGCGCCCGCCTGTGCGGCGAGGCGCAGGGCCGGGCCGGAATGCGCCGCCACCGTAATGCACCACAAAGGATGATGCCAGCGGCACGCGGCAACCGCCCCCATTTCCGCTTCGGCGAAGTGCACGCCGTCGGCGCCGACAGCGCGCGCAAGTTCTTCGTCGCCCGCGACCATAAGAAACAGCGCCCGCTCCGGAACAAGAGTGGCCAGCGCCTCGGCCAGCACGGAACGTTTTTGCGCGTCGCGATGACGCAGGATAATTCCGGAGCCCTGCGGCAGGGTCTTCGCTACCGCAACCGGATCAGGAACCCGCACATCGTCGGTGACCAGAAAAAGCGGCGGCAAATGCACCGCGGCGCGTCGATTGAGACGCTCAGCCGCGCTTGCTAGTTTCGCCCGTTCCCGTACCGCCGCCATTCTTCAGGACCCTTCATGTCAGATGACATAAACCCGGCCGCCAACCTTCGCGCAATACAGGCGCGTATCGCCGGGGCACGGGACGCAGCTATCGCCCCCGCAGACGCGACCCGATTGATCGCCATATCGAAAGGCCATGACGAGGCCCGTATCCTTCCCGTGCTGGAGGAGGGGCAACGCCTGTTCGGCGAAAACCGGGTGCAAGAAGCGATGGGGAAGTGGCCGCCCTTGAAGGCGCGCTTTCCGGATATCGAGCTGCATCTCGTGGGGCCGCTGCAAACCAACAAAATCGGCGACGCCATGGCGCTATTCGATGTCGTGCATTCGCTCGACCGCGAAAAGCTTGCCGTGGCCTTTGCGGGAGCGCGCGACAAAGAAGGGCATTGCCCGAAACTGTTCGTGCAGGTGAACACAGGCGAGGAACCGCAAAAGGCGGGCGTCGCTCCGAAAGAGACCGTGGCCTTTGTCCGCCATTGCCGCGACGGCCTGAAACTGCCGGTCATCGGGTTGATGTGCATTCCGCCCGTGGAGGAAAACCCCGCGCCGCATTTCGCGCTTCTGAAAAATTATGCGCGGGAACTTGCGCTGCCGTTTTTGAGCATGGGCATGAGCGACGATTTCGAAACCGCGATCCGCTTTGGCGCGACGCATGTGCGAGTCGGGACGGCGATTTTCGGGAGTCGTGCCTAAGGCGCGATGTCGATGACGCTGCCGGGCGAAGCATCCCGCAGCAATTCCACAATGTCCTGCCTGTCAAGCGCAACGCATCCTTCGGTCGCCGAGAAATCCTTTGCCGCGACATGCAGAAAAATGGCGCTGCCTCTTCCGGGGACCACCGGCGCGTCGTTGTAACCGAGCACGATGACGACATCGTACAGACCGTCGGAACGCCACAGATTTTCCGCGCTGGCATTATAGGGAAGCTTCACGCGACGATTGTAATTCGGATCACCCGGTGCATCGCACCAGCCATCATCCTGTGCAATCGCCTGCAACGGCAGCGAGGTTTCGGGGCGCGCGATCCTGTCGGCACGGTAAAACACTTCGCGCAACGGCCAGAGGCCAACAGGCGTTACGCCATCGCCTTCGCCCGCTTTCATGCCGACGCCGCCACGGCCGATGGCGCAGCGGCGCGGCCCCCTTCCCCAATCGACGGCAAACGCATCGTCCTCGCGCCGGACCCGAATGGGATGGGTCACAGCAGATGTCCGCTGCGTTTGGCCTTGGTGTTCAGGTAGTCGCGATTGTGCACATTGTCGGGAAAGGAATGCGGCACGCGTTCCGTCACCGTGATCCCGGCCGCTTCCAGCGCGCGGATTTTTTCCGGATTGTTCGTCAGCAATCGGACCGAGCGATACCCCAGAAGGGTGAACATGCGTGCGGCGAAATCGTAAAGCCGTTCATCGGCTTCAAAGCCGAGGCGTTCATTCGCCTCGATGGTGTCGAAGCCCTGATCCTGCAAACGATAGGCGCGCAGCTTGTTCATCAACCCGATGCCGCGCCCTTCCTGCGCCAGATAGAGCAGCACGCCGCCGCCGGACGCCGCGATGAGGCGCACGGCCCCGCGCAACTGATCGCCGCAATCGCAGCGGAGGGAGCCCAAAAGATCACCCGTGAAACATTCCGAATGCAGCCTGGCCAGCACCGGACCGGGCGTTGCGAGCCCCTTTCCGCCGCTCATTCCGATCAGAATCGCGTGATGTTCGGGACCGCCATCGGCGGGCCGGAAGGAGACCAGTTCGCAATTTTCGGCGCCATCGAGCGGCAGCCGCGCCCGCGCAACGATGTGCAGATCGCGCGCGGCTTCGGCCTCGGAGGCCGCGATATCATCGGTTGCGAGTTCAACGAGATCGTCATTGCGCGCAATCATCGCGTCGGCCGTGAGGATCAGGACGGAGGGCAGAAGACCCGCGAGCTTGGCGAGTTTCACGGCGGGCGCGGCGCAATCCGGCAGTGGTTCGCGCATCGTATCGAAAGGCCCTTTCAGTGGGTTTTCGAGGTCGGAAGCGGGGTCTGCGATAGATTTTATGCGCTTTACATCGATTCCGGCCTCCAGCCGGATGCCGACAATGTCCGGGGTATAGAGGCGGATTTTCAGTGTCGCGGCCCGTGCACGCGTGAGAAGCAGCAAAGGCGGCGCCTCCGCCCCCTCCGCAAGGTGTGCCCATAATTCCTGGGTGAGCGTCTCAGCCGGGACAGAGATCAGGCGCCGGCCTTCGCGCGTGCGAAATACCACAGGGACCCCACGCCGGAACTCGCCCGCCGCGCGTTCGACGCGGTGCTGTTTCGGCACCAGCGCGTTCGATTGCGGCGAAACGCCTTCCACCTTGTCCTGCCTTTTCTCTGCCATAGACTGGAAATACACCGCTCCGAGCAAACGGGGTAGGGTTTCGGAAGGCACGGCCAAAGGGCCGCGCGCTAGGAGATGACTAACATGCCGAGTTCCAAACGCGTTCTTCTGGTCGATGACGACGACATGCTGCGCGAATCTCTGGCCGAGCAATTCGCCGCCAGCGGCTATGAGCCGGTCAGCGCCGCCGATATCGCAGAGGCGCGCAAGGTCGGGACCGAAGGGCTTTATGAATTCATGGTGCTCGACGTGTCGCTACCCGATGGCGACGGCCGCGAATTGTGCGGCGAATTTCGCGGCAAGGGCGTGACCTGCCCCATCATCATGCTGACCGCCTCGGACACCGACGAGGACACCATTGCGGGCCTTAAGGCAGGCGCGAATGATTATATCGCCAAGCCCTTCCGTTTTGCGGTGCTGATGGCGCGGGTCGAAGCCCATCTGCGCAGCCATGAAGTAAGCGAAGAAGCGATCTACCGCATCGGCCCGTATACGTTCCGGCCGAGCGCGAAATTGCTGCTGGAAGGAGTCAAGCGCGTACGCCTGACGGAGAAGGAGACCAATATCCTGAAATTCCTTCAACGCGCGGGTGACACGGTAAGCCGCGAAGTTCTGCTGCATGAAGTGTGGGGCTATAACCCTGCAGTGACGACGCACACGCTGGAGACCCATATCTATCGCCTGCGCCAGAAGATTGAACGCGATCCCGCCCATGCGCAGATCCTGATCACCGAAAGCGGCGGCTACCGGCTGGTCGCATAAAGCATGCGCTATTCGTGGCGGAGCGCATCGATGGGATCGAGGCGCGCCGCCCTGCGCGCCGGGAAATAGCCGAAGGCGACGCCAATCGCCGCCGAGAACAGAAACGCGATCAGCACGATCGTGAAAGACGGCACATAAGGCATATTGAGGAAATGGACCGCTATCGCCGAGGCCGAAAGGCCGAGGATGATTCCGCCGATTCCACCCAGTGCCGACATCATCACCGCTTCGACAAGAAATTGCGTCAGCACGTCGCGTTCGCGCGCACCGATGGCGAGACGAATGCCGATCTCGCGCGTGCGCTCTGTCACGCTGACCAGCATGATGTTCATGATGCCGATGCCACCGACGAGAAGGCTGATCGCCGCGATGGCCGCAAGAAAGGCGGTGAGGATCGCCGCCGTGGTATCCATGACGCCCGCGATTTCCTGCAGGTCATTGACGCTGAAATCGTCGCTCTCGCCAGCGCCGATATGCCGCCGTTCGCGCAGGATCCGGTTGATCTGTTCCTTGATGCGCGGAATGTCGGCGGCATTGTCGGCGCTTACCCAGATCGTGCCGATATCGAGATTGCCCGCGAGACGGCGTTGCAATGTTCGCAGCGGCATCACAACGATGTCGTCCTGATCCTGTCCGAAGGTCGATTGGCCCTTGGCCGACAATACGCCAATTACTTCGCAAGGGATCTGCCCGACGCGGATTTCCGCACCGAGCGGATTCTGCGTGCCGAAGAGAATATTCCGGACCGTCTGCCCGAGGACGCAGACCGGGCGGCCGGCGCGCGTTTCGGCATCGCTGAAGACGCGGCCTTCGATCACCGGCCAGTCGCGGACCCCGAGATAGGCATCGTTCGTGCCCGCCACCTGTGTCGGATGATTGCGATTGCCGGAAACGACCGTGGCCGAGCGGCTTGCAAGGCCTGCGACACGTACGTCCGGGACGTCACGGATAATCGCGTCGACATCGCCCTGTACAAAAGCCGTCGCCGTTCCCGCGCCGCCGCCGCCCGGCCCGTCACGCGTACCGGGCTGCAGGATAATAAGGTTGCGGCCCATGGACCCGATACTGGCGGAGACGCTTTCGCGCGCGCCATTGCCGATGGTCACCATCGCGATGACGGCACCAACACCGATGATGATGCCGAGCGTTGTCAGCGTCGCACGCATCAGATTGCGGTGAATTTCCCGCAAGGCGAGGATGACGGCGTTGCCGATCATGCCGTCACCGTCACTGTATCGCTTTCAATACGTCCATCGACAAAGCGGATACGGCGGCGTGCATAGGTCGCTACATCCTCCTCATGCGTGACGAGAACGATGGTGATGCCCTGCTCGAGATTCAGCCGGGTAAGCAGACGCATGATCTCTTCGCCACGCGCGGTATCCAGATTGCCTGTCGGCTCGTCGGCGAAGATGACTTTGGGCGCGGTGACCAGCGCGCGGGCAATGGCCACACGCTGCTGCTGCCCGCCCGACAGTTCGGACGCGGTGTGGTTTGCGCGATCGGAAAGCCCGACCAGCGCCAGCGCCCTTTCGACGAGCACGCGGCGTTCGGCACGCGGCATTCCGCGATAGATCAGGGGCAGTTCGAGATTTTCCTGCGCCGTTGTGCGTTTCAGGAGATTGAAGCCCTGAAACACGAATCCGATGAAATTGCGGCGCAACAGTGCGCGCTGATCGCGTGTCAGTGCCGCGACATCGATGCCGTCGAAATAATAATGACCCTCGCTGGGCGTATCGAGACAGCCAAGAATATTCATGGCGGTCGATTTGCCCGAACCCGACGGCCCCATGACGGCAACGAATTCGCCGGCGTCGACATCGAAATCGACATGATCGAGGGCTACGACCGCAGCTTCTCCCGTGCCGTAAATCTTGGCTACGGCGTCGAACCGGATGAGGGGCGCGGAAGACATGAGCTATGGCCGGAATAACGGCGTTAATTGGGTGCGTTCAGTACATCGACGATGACCTCGTCGCCCGCTTCGATGTCGCCCGAAATGACTTCGGTCAATTGACCATCGCTGCGCCCGATCACAACATCTTTCGGCACCGGCGTGCCGCCCTCAAGCAGCCACAGGCGGCCCGTCAGCGTACCTTCGACGGGCGCCGGAAAAGGCGGGATATTGTCCACCTGATTGGCGGGCGGCGTAAAGCGCAGCGCGCCATTCGGCACGAAAAGCGTTTGGGCAATTTCGGCAACGACGATATTCGCATTGGCCGTCAATCCCGGGCGCAGAACGCCATCGCTATTGTCGACCGATAATACGCCTTCATAGGTGACGACGCCGTTTTCGATATTCGGCGCGTTACGGACCGACAAGATTTCTGCCGTGAATTCGCGTTGTGGATAGGCATCGACAGTGAAGGTCGCCTTCTGTCCGGCATGCATCGAGCCGATATCGGCTTCATCGATATCGATCAGCAGTTCCATCCGCGACAGATCGCTGGCCAAAGTGAACAGCACGGGCGTTTCGAATGAGGCAGCGACGGTCTGGCCCGGTTCCACCTTGCGGTCGAGCACCACGCCATTAATGGGCGAGCGGATAGCCGCCTTGGAAAGGGATGTCCGGTCGGCGTCGAGTTGCGCCGCCGCTAAAGCAGCGTCGGCTTGGGCGCGCTGCCGGCTCGCTTCGGCGCGCTGCAGATCGGCGCGCGCGGCTTCCAGATCCTGCTGCGACACCACATTACGTTGAAACAATTCCTCGGCGCGGCGGGCGAGCGCGCGATTTTGCTCGGCCGTGGCCTCGCTCTGCACGACGTTCGCACGCGCAGAGGCGAGCGATGCCTGGGACTGCGCGAGTTTCGCCTCAAGCTGTTCGGTATCGAGTTCGGCCAGGACCTGGCCTTGCGTCACCTGATCGTTGAAATCGACCAGCACCGTTTCGACCCGGCCGGAAATTTCCGGACCGACATCGACCTGGTTTTCCGGCTGCAACGTCCCGGTGGCGCTGACATTGACCACAAGATCGCGCAATACGACCTCGGCCGTCGTATAGTGAGGCCCGTCTTCCTCACCCCCCCAAAAGACCAATCCCAGGACCAGAAGGACCAGCACGGCCGCACCGCCCATCAAAGGATAACGGTAGCGCGGCCACAGGCCATGGCGCATCTGATCCAGACCGAGGCGGCGAAGGGTTTCGGCGCTGGGAGAAGGCGGTTTTGCGTGTTCGTTCATAGGTCCAATCCGAGCCGGGCTAGGGAACCCGAACATACGTAACGGCTAAGTCGGCGTTTCGATCACTTTACCTTCCCAAGGCCCGCCAGCGCCATGCATCCTATCGCCGGGGGCGCAAATGCCGCCGCTTCGGCCAAACCCCGCCACTTCAAAGACGAATTCGGGAGCCAATGTCGGATTCACCCGTTAGCCGAAGGGCGCCGGCGGGGGGCTTTCGGCAAATGTTTAACATCCGTTAACCCTCCAGGCCTTAGTCAGGGTTAGGAATTTCACGTGGGCGATCAGGCTCCAGAGCCTATCAGGGTTGAACCGGAAATGGGCGGGCGCAAGCCAAAGTCGAAGGACGCAGCCCGGCGCAGGGACCAGAGACTTGCGTCCTATGACGACGACGAGGCGCCGCCGCGCGCGCGCGCGCCGCAGAAGCGCAAAGGGTTTCGCTACACACTGATCGCAGTGGGGGCATGGGGGCTTTTCCTCTGCGTCATCTTTCTTTCCTATTTTCTGACCGCGCTGCCCCATACGACGAACCTTCTCGTCTATGAACCGCGCGAAGACATCACATTGCTGGATGCGGATGGACGCGTGATCACGCGCCGTGGACTGACCCATGCCGACGTCGTCGCCGTCGGCGATCTGCCCGACCATGTCGGCAATGCCTTCATCGCTATCGAGGACCGGCGTTTTCGCTACCATTTCGGCGTCGATCCCATCGGGCTGACACGCGCGCTCGCCGTCGATATCGCGCATGGCGCCTTTGTGCAGGGCGGCTCCACCATCACGCAGCAATTGGCGAAGAACCTTTTCCTGAAACCGGAACGCACGGTCAGCCGCAAATTCGCGGAAGCGCTGCTCGCGCTGAAGCTGGAGCGGCTCTACACCAAGGATCAGATTCTGACGCTCTATCTCAACCGCGTCTATTTCGGTGCAGGCGTCTATGGCATCGAAGCCGCGGCACAGCGTTTTTTCTCCAAGTCCGCAACCGAACTGACCCTGACGGAAAGTGCGATTCTCGCCGGCAGCGTAAAAGCGCCATCGCGCTATAATCCGGCCACCGATATGGAAGCCGCGATGGGCCGTGCGCGCGTCGTGCTCGATGCCATGGCGCGGGCGGGCTTTGTGGAAGACGCCGAGATGCAGCAGGCGCTGGCCACGCGTCCGAAAATCTCGCCGGGCCTCGCGACGCCGGGCGCGGGATATTTCGTCGATTACGCCATAGCGCTCGTGCCAGGCTTTGCCGGTCATGCGGAAGAGGGGGCCGTCAGCGAACGGTTGATCGTCGAGACGACGCTCGATCTCACGGCCCAGGCGGCCGCAGAAGAGGCGCTGAGCATGGGACTCGAAATGGACGGCCCCGGATTGAATGCCGGTCAGGGCGCGATGGTCGCCATGACGCTGGATGGCGCGGTACGCGCGCTCGTCGGCGGACGCTCCTACGACGACAGCACTTTCAACCGTGCGATTGACGCCTATCGCCAGCCCGGTTCGGCGTTCAAGCCCTTCGTTTACGTCAGCGCGCTGGAACATGGCTGGCGTCCTGACGACAATGTTTTTGACGGACCCGTAACCGTCGGCAATTGGGCGCCGCAAAATTACGAGAGCGAATATAAGGGCGACATCACGCTGTCCTATGCCCTCGCCCATTCATCGAATTCCGCCGCCGTGCAGCTCACCAATAATGTTGGTGCGCCACAGGTTGCGCGCGTGGCACATCGCATGGGAATCACCGCCGATCTTCTGGAAGTGCCCTCGCTCGCGCTCGGCACGTCCGAGGTAACGCCGTTCGAACTTGTCACTGCCTATGCCGCCATCGCCAGTGGCGGCACGGGCGTTATTCCCTATGTTATTACGCGAATTTCAACGGAATCGGGCACCGTGCTCTATGAACGCAGCGGGTCGGGCGTGGGCCAGGTTATGAGCGCCGAAGTGAACGCTGAGATGACGCAGATGATGATGCGTACCATCACCGAAGGCACGGGGCGCAATGCATCGCTTGGCGACCGTCCGGTCGCAGGCAAGACCGGCACATCGCAGGATTATCGCGATGCGTGGTTTGTCGGATTCACCGCCGATTATGTGACCGGCGTCTGGATTGGCAATGATGACAACACGCCGATGACGCGCGCGACGGGCGGCGGATTGCCCGCGCGCATTTTCCAGTCCTTCATGACGGAAGCGTCCAAAGATCTCCCCGCCACGCGGCTTCCGGGAATGGAATATCAGCTAGCGCTCGCCGCATCGGCGCCGCCTGCACTCGTGACGAATTATGCGCCGCCGCCCGATGACGATGAGGGCATTCTCGATGCGTTTGAAGCGCTTCTGAACCGGCTGTTCTGATTCCGGGAAATCTGCCCGTTAGGCCGGGCGTGTGCGCGGTGCATAGCGATGCAGCGTGGCGCCGTGTTCCTCGAGCCAGGCCTGCGATCTTTTCATATGCGGCACGATCTCCTCGACAAGCCGCCAGAAGCGTGGCTCGTGATTGAGTTCTCGCAGATGCGCGACCTCATGCGCCACGACATAATCGAGCACATGAGGCGGCGCCATGACGAGACGCCAGGAGAACGACAGGAACCGCGCCGACGAACAGGATCCCCATCGGCTGGTCGTGTCGCGGATCGTCACGCGCTTCGCCTGTACGCCCAGTATTTCGGAATATTCGGCGACACGTTCCATGATCCGGCGCCGCGCTTCCGCCTTCAGCCAGTCGCGCACACGCCGCGCGGCATGTTCGGGCTGACCCGTGACGCGAATGGTTGGGCGCGGGGCATCGCGGTCGATCGACACCGGCCCCATCGCTGTCAGTCCGGTGCGATGACCGGCGGCCAGCGGATCGCCCCGGCGGAGAACATGGACAACGCCACGAAACATCAGCGGTGCGCCCAGCGTGAGTTCGACCGGCAACGGTACATTCGCCAGCATGCCGGCAATCCAGTTGCGTTCCTTTTTGGCGAAGTCGAGCGCCTGATTCAGCGAGCGGGAACTGGGCGCGGTGACGGAGACCTCACCCGTCGTCGGATCGACCTTCACAATGTAACGATGCGCACGCGGATTGGCGCGCAGGCTGATCTCAACCGTGCGGTCACCAATTTTCAAAAGTGCACGACGTGTCGCCGGAGGTGCGGGCCGGATTTTCTTTCTCTTCCGTCGAATGCCCAGCATGGAATGCCTCCATCGCCTGCAGAGCGCGGTGCCATTTGCGCCGCGTTCCAACGCGAAATTTCGCGAATTATTCCTTCGAGAGCCGGCCGGCTCGCCGGGCTGACTGCGGACCCAAACGAACCGACCGGATGGCCATTTAAGCACGCCCCGAAGAGACCTCAAGGCAAATGTGCGCATCGAAAAAACTTTTTAATGCGTTGAATTCCCTTTAAAATTCCCCGTCCAAAGCATAAATTGCCTAACGAGAAATGTTTTTACGAACATTGTTCGGTAATTATCTGAGCAGTTTGGCGAAGACTTTACCGGGAACAGCACCTCGCATCTTCTGCTTCCCGCTTTATCCCGGGGCTGATATGGCAGCCGGGCCGGGCACAAAGACCTTCAACTGGAAGAAGCCCGGCACAGACGGGCGGCCGGAATGAGTGAAACGTCGCGTTACCAGAATGCCGGTTTGGTTACAGGAGCGGTGAGCTTCAGCCTCGTTTCGGGTGCGCTCTGGTTTCAGTATTTCGGCGGGCTGCCGCCTTGCGAAATGTGTCATTGGCAACGCTGGCCGCACATCGCGGCGGCGCTGTTCGGCCTTGTCGGCGGTGGCTTGCTGGCTGCCGGGCTCCTTCCGAAGGGCGCCGCCAGACCGCTCGCGCTTCTTGCCATAGCCGGGCTGGGATTTTCCGGACTGATCGGCGTCTATCACGCCGGAATCGAATGGGGCTTATGGGAAGGCCTGACCTCCTGCGCCGGACTTGGATTCGAACCCGGGGCGCTCGCCGGCCCTGACGCATTTCGCGTCGTGCGCTGCGATGTCGCCGCCTGGCGGTTTCTCGGAATATCGCTTGCCGGTTACAATGCGCTGATCTCGCTCGGGGTTGCTGGGCTTTGCCTCGCCCTTCTGAAGCGCAGGAGATAGTTCGATGATCGCCGCATCGCGACGTGCCCGGCCCGCACCGCCGGGAATATCGCCCCAAAGCGTCACAGACGCCGATGTGGCGGCGATGATCCGCGTCGATCATGCGGGCGAGTTCGGCGCCTTGCGGATTTATCAGGGACAGCTCGCCGTGCTCTCGCGGAACGCAGGCGCGGGTGAAAACGCCGAAGCGATTGCGCATATGGCGGCGCAGGAGAAAAAACATTTCGAGGTTTTTTCCGATCTCGTGAAAACGCGGGGCGTAAGGCCTACGGCATTGGAGCCGGTGTGGCATGTCGCCGGGTTTGCGCTCGGCGCGGCAACCGCGCTTATGGGCGAGAAGGCCGCGATGGCATGCACGGTCGCGGTCGAGAATGTGATCGACGAACATTATGCCAGCCAGGTCGAAACGCTTTCCAAGCTGCCCGCAGAGACCGAATTGAAAAACGTCGTCGAGCGTTTTCGCGTGGAGGAAATCGAGCACCGCGACGAAGCCCTGTCGCGTGGCGCGGAGCAAGCGCCCTTTTACGCGCTGCTTTCCTCCGCCATCCGTTTCGGCTGCCGCACGGCGATCCGCCTTTCCGAACGTTTATGAGCGCGTCTTCGCTTTTTCCGCAACCGGAGCGAAGCAGCACCTTCGTCCCGCGCACGCTTGTAAGACGTGCCACCTTGGATGACGCGGCGCGGATCTCGCGCCTGTTCGCGGCATCCTTCGCGCGTGATCCCGTTTTCCATTGGCTGGCGCGCGGCGGACGCGGACGCGCCGACGCGTTGCAACGTTTCTTTTTCTGGATGATGCAAGAGCGCGCCATCCCGCAGGGCGAGACCTGGATGACCTCCGACGGGTATGCGGCGGCGGCGTGGATTCCGCCGTTCAACGCCGCGCGGCCCGACAATTGGCGCGATGAGATTCGGCTTTTGTCCGTCATTCTTTCGCTGACCGGCATCGCGCGTCTTCCGCGCGGCGCGGCAATGGCAAAGGCGATGGAACATGCCCATCCGCCAGAGCCCTATTTCTATCTCGCTTTTATCGGTGTCGCGCCGCGTTTCCAGGGAACTGGCCTGGGCCAGGGCCTGCTGGAAGAAACGCTTGCCCGAGTCGATGCCGCGGGCACACCCGCTTTCCTGGAGAATTCCAGCCCACGCAATATCCCGCTTTATGAGCGCCTGGGCTTTCGGGTGACGCGGGAAATTGTCGTGCGCAGGGATGCGCCGCCGCTCTACGCGATGCTGCGTCCCGGCAAAAACCAGTAGACGGTGTCGCTTCTAAGGATCGAGTTCGCTGTCCCAGTAGAGATAGTCGGCCCAGGAATGGTGCAGATAATTGGGCGGGAAAAGCCGGCCATTATTCTGCAATTCGACAACGCTGGGACGGTGCGGCGGATTGCGCGGATGCATCTTGGCCTGCACGGGCATGCGTCCGCCCTTCAAGAGATTACAGGGCGCGCAGGCGGCGACGACATTATCCCAGGTCGTGCGGCCACCGCGCGAGCGCGGAATCACGTGATCGAAGGTGAGGTCTTCGCGCGAATGGCAATATTGGCATTCGAAACGGTCGCGCAGGAAAACATTGAATCGCGTGAAGGCAGGATTGCGCGTCGGCTTGACGTAGGTCTTTAGCGACACGACGGAGGGCAGGCGCATTTCGAAGCCGACCGAATGAACGACCCGGTCATATTCGGCGACGATGTTCACGCGTTCGAGGAAGACCGCCTTGATCGTGTCCTGCCAGGACCACAGGGAAAGCGGAAAGTAGCTCAGCGGCCGGTAATCGGCGTTAAGCACCAAAGCCGGGCAGTGGTCGGGGACCCGCTCGGCAACTAACACGGTACAGTTTCCGTACTGAAAGCCTGTAACTCCTCAACATATGGGCCAAGGATGGCGTGACATTAGCGAGAGCTTGTGGCTGCGCCAAGCCCCAGAGGCGCCTCCCTCCACAAATTCGACTCTAACCGATTCACCGTGACGGGATGGTGACGCCTTGGACGGAAAGCCCTTAGAGTCAGGAAAGGTAAATGTTGGAGGGCGTTCCATGTGGTGCAGAACATACAGCACGGGATCTTTCGTTGCCGCCATTCTGTTTTCGCTCGCATCCGTCCACGCCGCAGAACCGCGCGATTCCGGCGTCGTAAGTCCGCTCGAATCCCTGCCGCAAAGCATCTGGCGCGTGGACGGGAATTCCACCGCGCATCATCTGCAGACCGGCCTGCAATGCCCTTTCACCGCAGGCGCCTTCGCGCTCGAACGCGTCATGAATTTCGATCCGGGCGGACTGGACATGGCATGCAATTACACCCATCCCGGTGGCGGCGCGGCGACGATCTATCTGACGATGCGCGGCGGGCAGGCGCTGGCGGACGATCTCGCCCGCGCCGATTCCGAAATCACGCTGGTGCATCCGGACTGGCCAGCACTCGATGACACGGAGCTGCCTGAGATCGTGAGTGAAACGATGTTCCTCGGTTCGCTCTATTCCCTTCCGGCGCAGCAGGCGCACTCGGCCATCTGGGTCGGCGATTATTCCGGCTGGACCGTGAAGTTTCGCGCGACCTACGCGGCGGGCGCACCCCAGGACGCGCTCGACGCGATACAGATATTGATCGAGGCTGCGGAGCCTGCACGTATGCATCTTCTCGCATGCGCGGCATCGCCCGCCACCGAACGCACTGGGCAGATCAAAGATGATGACGGCCTGCCCATCATAGGCGCCGTGCTGTTGGCGGCTCATGCCGAGCCGCCAACAGAACCGGCCGCCACGATATGGTGCGCGGAGAGCGTGTTACCCGTTACGCGGATCCCGCTTCTCTTGTGGCGCAATATTGGCGAGAGCAGCGCATCGAAGCCGGTCCTTCGGGTGTCGGGCGGAACCAACGGACCGCCTCCGATCATCGAGGTCGTTGAAAGCGGCTTGGACGCTTTGACGGACGATCTTCCCGACGACCTTGAAGGCGCGCCGCTGGATTTCTTGCTGATCGGCGTGCCGGAGAATACGCCGCTGCTTTACACGTCTTTCGACGGTATTCCTGACGGTGCCGTGCTAGGTCCGCTGGTGGAACAGATATTCCTTGGAGAGCGACTGCCGGTCGCCAGCCTTGGACAATCCGGCACCATCAACATTCATATCGGCGAAGAGGAAAACTGACGTCTATTCCGGCGCAAGCGTGACCTGAATGCCGTCGGTCTCGTCGGAGCAGACGATCTGGCACGACAGGCGCGAATTGTCCTGAACGGCAACGGCCATATCGAGCATGTCGACTTCCTCGTCGCGCTGCTTCGGAAGCTTTTCCAGCCAGCCTTCTTCGACATAGACATGGCAGGTGGCGCAGGCACAGGCGCCGCCGCATTCGGCCGTGATCGGAAGGCCCGCATCGCGCAAGGCTTCCATTACGGTCCAGCCGTCATTGCCCTCGATTTCGGTGGTTTTGCCGTTACGGTCTGTCGCGATGATTTTCATGCCACGCCCAATTTTTTCTGCAGGTTCGAAGAAGACGTCGTGTACTGGAACCGGAGCTTCTCATTCGGACGCGCAATACGGAACGCCGCCTGCGAGACCAGCGCCGCTTCGTGGAACGCGGAAAGAATAAGCTTCAGTTTGCCCGCATAGGTGTTGATGTCACCGATGGCAAACAGACCCGGCGTAGAGGTTTCGAATTTCGCCGTATCCACGGGAATGAGATTCTCGTGCAGGTTCAGCCCGAACTCGGCGATAGGACCAAGCTTCATCGTCAGACCGAAGAACGGAAGAAAGGCATTGGTGTCGTGACGCCATTCGCTTTTGTCAGCGCCCTGCAGCGTGACGGCTTCCAATTGTCCGTTGTTGCCATGCAGCGCTTTCACGCTGGCGACATGGAATTTGACCTTACCGGCGTCCACCAATTCGCGCATCTGATTGACGCTGTGCTGCGCGGCGCGGAAGCCATCGCGGTGATGAACGAGGGTCAGGCTTTTTGCGATGGGCGCGAGGTTCAGCGTCCAGTCGAGCGCGGAGTCGCCGCCACCTGCGATCAGAATATCGCGGCCGCGAAACTGATCCATCTTGCGCACGGCGTAGAAGACGGAC
Organism: uncultured Alphaproteobacteria bacterium; assembly: GCA_903862715.1. GTDB lineage: Bacteria > Pseudomonadota > Alphaproteobacteria > Micropepsales > Micropepsaceae > CAIYRG01. The sequence continues at coordinate 183,882 of CAIOYY010000057.1, read as the reverse complement.
GTGCCCTCGTAAGCCTCAATGCCCGGAATGGGGGGACGCTTCGGCACGAAACTGCCGCCGCCCGCCGCAATGACGATGACCGGCGCGAGAAACTCCTTTCCCGTATCGGTGATGAGTTTCCAGCGCCCATCGGCCTGACGTTGGAGCGCATTCGCCATTTCGCCGAAGTGAAAGCCAGGTTTGAAGGGAGCGATCTGTTCCATCAAACGATCGACCAGCTCCTGACCCGTGACGATGGGCAGCGCCGGAATGTCGTAGATCGGCTTCTCGGGATAGAGCTCGGTGCATTGCCCGCCAGGCCGGTCGAGAATGTCGATCAAATGGCACTTAAGATCGAGGAGGCCGAGTTCGAATACGGCGAAAAGCCCCGCCGGTCCCGCGCCAATGATCACCACATCGGTTTCAATGGGGCCGGATGTGTCTTGCTGCTCGCTCATCTATTTCACAATTTTTAAGTGTGGGAAAAAACAAAGGTGCGTTCTTATATGTAAAAAGCCGCGCGGTCGCAATCCCGCTTACGCCGGAGGCGCGATAAAAGAGAACGACCGGGTTTTCTAGCGGGAGGCGCCGATGAGATCTTCAATAAAGCGATGCACCTGGGCGGCGTTCGCTTTCAGTAATCCGACGGCCTTAAGCGCGGCGGAATGGTCGGTCGGGTCCAATTTTTCAACGTCCGCAGCAATATCCGCCAGCGCGAAGGCACCGATGCCACGGGCCGCGCCCTTCAGGGAATGGGCGGTGTCGTGCCACTTCTTCGCGGCGTCGCTGCCTGTCGGAGCCTGCACGATGCCTTCGAATTTCGCCAGTATTTCAATGCATTGATCATCGAACAGGCGCAAAATCTGGTCATTCAGTGCCACGTCGCCACCCGTGTAGCGGTTCAGATGATCGATATCGACCGGATGGGCGGCGGCATAGGTCATGGCAGGAGCGCCTCGCTTGGCTTCGAATGCTTAGCCAAGCGTACATGTCCATCGATCAAGGCCGGGTTAATACCCACATCCTGGCGCGCTCTTCGCCCGCCCCCCTCGTCGCACGGCCCTCTATTCGCTTTGAACGACTCTGCGGCCTTCGTCGGTGAGCCGGCAGATCAGCCAGTCGGGCTTCAGCGGATTACCGAACCAGGGCTCGGCCCAGCCATGGGCGATGCAGGCTTTAACCAGCGCCGGATGCACATGCTGGCCATATTCGTCGAACAGCGGGAGCTTGCCGCCCGGCTGGTCCAGACCGCGGGCGAGGTAATGGCGCTGCGCAGGATTGGGGCGGACGAGACCCGTGGCCGTCAGCTCCGGGGCCGCGACATCCTGCATGTCTTCGCTGTCTTCCATCGTCCTCGATCCCTTGTGCCTTGCCTAAAGTCATAATCTGGCAGTTCAATGCCGTCTATATTTCGTTAGGGACACGCGGCGAAGCGTGTGAGGGGCCATGGCAAGTTTACGAGCATCGATCAGCGGCAAGACCGACCATGTGGAGCCGGTCACGAATTTTGCCGAGGAGATCCCTTCGCTTAACCCCGAGACGACCGACATCGTGCGCGTCAAGGAATCGAAGGTCCACTCCGGCATCGGCACCATGCTGTTCGCCGTTACGCTGTCGCTCTTCTGGGTTGGCGCCGCGAGCGCCTTTCTGTGGGGCTATTTCGGCCCGCAGGGACTGCTCAACCTTGGGCCGCACCTTCTGGCCTTTGCTGCCATCGTCACTTTTCTTCCGCCGTTTCTTTTTGTCGCCGCCGCCTTTGCGATCTCGCGCGCCCTCGCCATGGGCGATACCGCACGGCGCCTGGAGGCCGCTGCCGCAAGATTGACGCATAGCGATGAAAGCGCCGTCGCCAGCGCGCAAACGCTGGGCCGCGCCATCCGGCGTGAACTCGATACCTTAAGCACCGGTCTCGACGCGGCATTGGGTCGGTTGCGCGCGCTGGAGAATGTGCTCGAAGACCGTGTGGCGCAGCTCGACGATGCGAATGCACGTGCCGATGTGAAGACGCAGGCGATAGCCCAGCGTCTTCGCGAGGAGCGCCAGGGAATTGAAGACATCGCCGCGACGCTCGACCAGACCGCCGCGCGCGCCTCCGAAACGCTCGAACACGCAGCGTCGCGCGCGTCCGAAAATCTGGCCGGACGCGCCGCACAACTGAAAGCGCTGATGGAACAGGCGGGCGGCGAATTGCGCGCGGCCGGTCAATTGCTCGATACGCAAGGCGCTTCCTTCCGTGAAGCCGCCGAGAAGGCCGCGAGCGCGCCCGTCGCGGCCGCGCTGGAACTCGACCGCCAGGCAAAAGAGATTGCATCGGTCGCGGACAACATTGTGGGCCGCGCGGAATTCGTTCTTGGCCGTCAGGAACGCCAGCGCACCGGCATGAACGAATTGCTGGCGCGCCTCAAACAGGAATCCGCGAGCTTCGAAAAAGTGCTGGAGACACAGCAGCGCGCTATCGAACGCGCCGCCGAGCTTCTTGCCACGGAAGCCAAACGCCTCGACACGCTGACCGATTCGGGGATGAAGCGCGTGGAAGCCGCGATGGGCAGCGCACAGGCGCGCAGCACGCAACTTGCCTCCGGCTTCGGACGCGATGCCGATCATGTCCGCCATGCTTCGGAAGCGGCGGCGACGGCGATGTCGCGCCTCATCGTGTCCTTGCGCGAAGCGGCGGCAAGCGCGCAGGCGCTGATGGACGAGACAACGGCGGAAGCCAAAAAGCGCTCACGCGAATTCGTCGATGAAGCGATGGGAAGCTCGGATCATCTGCTGCGGGCTGCGGCCCATGTCGCCGAACAGGCGGAGAAGGCACGCGCAGCGCTGGCCCGCGCCGCCGATGAGGCCGAACGCCATATCATTGCGCTGCCCGGCGTCGCCGCGCAGGAAGCCGAACGCGTACGCCTGATGGTGCGCAGCGAAACCGAGAAAATGCTGGATATGTCGGCACGTACGCTGGCGACGATGCAGACCCGCACGGTTTCACGCAATGCCGCGAACGAAAAGCAGAAGTCCGAAAATGACGCCGCGCCCGAAAGCATGGGCGAAGGCCTGCGCGGACTTGCCAAACGGATCACCCAGCCGAAAAAGCGCAGCGAGCCGGATGCGGCGCGCGCGAGCTTCGAACTGTCCGCCGTGCTCGCCGCCGCGGAGACGCCAGACGACACCAAGCCGCAATTGCGGCCCAATGCGATTTCGGCGCTGGGTTCCTTGCAGGCGGCGCTGGCCGATATCGCCAGCGATCTCGAAATCACGATGGACGGAGAGGCGGGGCCCGATTTGTGGCGACGCTATCTTGATGGCGACCGCGGCGTGTTCGCGCGCAAATTCGCCAGCGCCATCGGACCCGACAGCGTCGACCGCATCACAGCGCTCTATCGCGACAATTCGCGGTTTCACGCCGCCGCCGACGCCTATCTCGAAGAATTCGAGACGCTGCTGGCGCGCGCGCGCGAAGGCGACCGCGACGGATTTCTGGCCTCTACGCTTCTCGGCGCCGATACCGGGAAAATCTATCTCGTCGTCGCCTATGCGCTGGGACGGCTGGAGTAAAATTCAGCGATACAGCCCGTCGAGATGGCCTGAACGATCCAGTTCTTCGACGAAGCTTGAATCATAGAAATCCTCCGCCCTGTGCGCGCGCATTTGCGGCGTATCGTAAATTTCCATCATGGCGCGTATGCCTTCGACCGAAGGATAAGGCTTCTCGGGGAAATCCTTCACCTCGTCATACATGCTGTCGAGCGTCGCGCTGTCGGTAATGTTGAACCATTTTCCAACCGAGGCATCGAAGGCCGCGCGGTCGCTTTTCATCAAGGCCAGCGCTTCGACGGTGGATTTCACGAAACGCGCGGCGGTGTCGCGGTTGGCGGCGAGCCAGGCACGTTCGGCGTTCACGCCCGACCCCACGAATGGAATTTGATAGCGGCTCACATCCACCACATCATTCAGCCCGGCCTCAGGCGCCAGCGCGACGAGCACCGCTCCGGCGGAGATGGCATCGGCGCGGCCTTCGGTAACATCGCGGATCGTGCTGGCGCGTTCGACCATCGTGAAGTCGGCTTCCGGCGACCAACCCATCTCTCTGGCGAACAGCAAGAGCCCAGTATGGTTTGCCCGCCCCGGCAGCGAATAGCCGAGACGCTTGCCGCGCAAATCCTCGACCGTATGGATATCCGCTGCTGCGATGATGTGGGCCTGTACGATATTTTCGAGCGTCGCCAGCACCACGAGATCGGCCGTGCCATTGTGGACGGCGTCGTAGATCGCGGGGGAGCCGCCGCCAATCGCAATCGGCGTGGCGCTTAAATCTTCCCGCACGATTTCGGGCGGCACCACGACGCCCGACAGCCCTATCAAGTCCGCCGCATCCGGCGTGATGAATTGATGAACGTCCAGCCCGTTGCGCTCGTAAATGCCGTTATCGGCCGCGATCAGGAAAGGGACCTTGTTGATCGTAACATCGCCCAGGCCGACATCAACGGAAACCAGGTTTTCCGCAGCGCGGAACGGAAACGAACAAAGCAACGACGCGAGTAGAGCTCCAACGACATGCCGCATGATCGCCTCCCCGTTAGACGGCCCGGTTTTCCCGTGACCGCCTGGGTAGACCATAGCGCTGCGCCGCAGAGCTGAGAAGAAGTGGCAATCTACTCTTCCCGCTGTGTGGATGCGCGGCACATATCTGATACAGATTTCCGCTTAGCCTTCCATGATCGCCATCGTCGATGCCCGGCAGACGCATCTGCTTTCGTGTGCGCGGAGCCGGTGTTATCTTTTTGCAGACACGCGCCGCCGTTCAAGGCGGCCGAAAACGGGGAAAGCGTCCATGCCCATACGTCCATCGTTTCGCATTGCGCTTATGTCCAGTCTCTTTGCCCCGTTGCTAATGGCGGCGAACGCGCCATTGGGCGAAGTGGCCGGCGAAGTGTTCACGAGTTGCGAATATCGCGTCTCCATCAATTTTCCGAGCCATCCCGCGTCGCGCGATTTCACCTATCAGGATGGCGAACACAGCGCGCCGGCACGCGAATTTTCTGTAGAACACAATGGCGCGCCGCTGAAAGTCATGGTCGCGCATTTTGCCGACGGACCTGAAGAAGACCAGTCACTGATCGACAGCGCGGTCGCAGGCCTGCATGCGCGCGGTGAGGTTCTCTACGACGCGCCGGTGTTTTACGACACGCCGCGTATTCCGGGACATCAGATGAGCGTGGGACTTGCCGATGGACGCGTGCTGCGCGGCAGCGTCTATATGGCGCGCAACCGGCTTTACATCACGGAAGCCGTCGGCGACCGCGCCGACGCGATCGTTCTTCGCTTCGAACAATCGGTGTCGCTGATCGACGAGAACGGTGCCGATCTCGATTCCAATCCGGTTCTGGATACCCCGACCATCGGAGAGAGCGGCGGGCTTCCTTCGCGGCAATATGATTGCGGTAATACGTGAGGCGTTTTGGGCGACTTCTATAGAGCGCGCGTGAGGCGCGCGGCGAAGAAGCCGTCCATGCCGCCGCGATCGGGCCAGTGCGACGGTAGCGTGCGCAGATCGCCTTCGGGCGAAATAAAATCCGGATCGGGGACATCGGCGGCTGTAAGCCGCGCGCGCGAAAAACTATCATTGCGCGCAAGGAAGGATTCGACCTGTTCGATCCCTTCTTCCGGCTCCAGCGAACAGACAGCATAGACGAGCGTTCCGCCGGGCGCGGTCATTTGCGCTGCCGCGTCGAATAATTCGCGTTGCAGATTTTCCAATACCAGCACATCGGCGACGCTTTTCAGCCAGGGAAGTTCGGGGTGACGGCGGATTGTCCCCGTCGCGGTGCAGGGAGCATCGAGCAGCACGAAGGGCGCGGGCGATTCCGGCTGCCAGTCACGCGCGTCAGACGCAATGGTTTCGGCCTTCAGCGAAAGCCGCGCGAGATTTTCGCGCACCAAAGCGAGGCGTTCGTCCGACACATCAAGCGCGGTGACGATCCCCCCGCGCGCCGCAAGCTGCGCGGTTTTTCCACCGGGCGCGGCGCAGAGATCGATGACGCGTTTACCAGCGATATCGCCGAACAGTTTCGCGGGCAGACCGGCGGCGAAATCCTGCACCCACCATTCGCCTTCGGAATAACCGGGGAGCATTTCGATGCGGCCGGCAGCCTCCAGACGCAACACATCGGACGCGAGCCGGTCGGCGTCCGGAAACGCCGTCCCGGCATTCATCGCGGATTTCAAGGCGAGGTCGAGCGGCGGGCGCGCGAGATGCGCGTCGGCGATGGCGCGTGCTGTTTCATCGCCATAAAAGGACGACCAGCGCGCCCATAGCCAGTCGGGCGCGGAGAGGCGCGTTGCGTCGAGGCCGTCCAGCGCCGCATCGCCTTCGCGGGTGATCCGGCGCAGCACCGCATTGATCAGCGGCTTGAAATGCACCGCCTTGTTGTCTTCCTGCGCCAGTCGGTTCGCGGCATCGACCGCAGCATGCGGCGCGACTTTCAGGAACAGAAGCTCGCAGGCGCCCGCCATCAGGATTTCCAGCGTCGCGCCCGCCTTATGCGGCTGCGGCGCTTTCGGAACATATTTGCGGATCAGCGCATCGAGCAGCCCGAAGCGGCGCAGCGTTTCATTGGCGATGGCGCGGGCAAAGGCCGCGTCGCGCTCATCGAGTTTTGTGCGCGACAGCACGTCCGCCGTCGCGACATCCAGCGCGCGGCGTTTTCTGAGCACGTCGGACAGAATGGCGAGCGCGGCACGGCGCGCAGGCAGGCCGCTCGCTTTATCCATGAAAGGAGAATCTCGCCGCGCGGGTCAGGACCACGGTCCCGGTTTCGGCGCCTGGCCCATTTGCGCCGCCATGGCGGTCAGTCGGCGTACGCGCTCCTCGGTCGAGGGATGGGTGGTGAAGAGCGAACGGAAATTGCCGCCGCTCAACGGATTGATGATGAACATGTGGGCCGACGCCGGATGGCCTTCGGCTTCGTTATTGCCGATGCGCTGCGCCGAGGACTGTATCTGCTGCAGGGCAGAGGCGAGCCAAAGAGGGCGTCCCGAAATAGCCGCGCCGATGCGGTCGGCCTCGTATTCGCGTGTACGGCTGATCGCCATCTGTATGAGGCTTGCCGCCAGCGGCATCACCAGCATCACGAGCACGACGCCGAGGCCGCCCAAAGGGGAGTCGCGGCGCCCGCCCATGAAGAAGGCAAAATTCGCCAGCATGGCGATGGCGCCCGCAATCGTTGCGGCTATCGTCATGGTAAGCGTGTCGCGGTTTTTCACATGCGCCAGCTCATGCGCCATGACGCCCGCGATTTCCTCGGCGCTGAGACGCTCGAGAAGGCCGGTCGTCGCGCAGACGGCGGCATTCGCCGGATTGCGGCCCGTGGCAAAGGCGTTGGGCTGCGGATTGTCGGCGACATAGACCTTCGGCATCGGCAGGTCTGCGTTCTGCGCCAGCTGGCGCACCATGCGAACGAGATCTGGCGCGCTGGCCTCATCGACCTCGCGGGCGCGGTACATGCGCAGGACCATCTTGTCGGAATTCCAGTAGGCAAAGACATTCATGCCCGCCGCGATCACGAAAGCGATCACCATGCCGGACTGGCCGCCGATCAGGAATCCGGCGGCAAGGAAGAGGCCGGTCATCGCGGCCATCAGAATTCCCGTACGCAACACATTCATTGTCTTCAGAACCTCATGCCCGGCCCTCTGTTTCCCATCTAGGAAGCCGGGGCGGATGCACGTTATGTAGGGGGCATGAGCCAGAAGGAAAAGAGAGAGGCCGGAGAGGCAGCGAAAACGCCGGATCAGATCGCCCGTCCGATGCCCGCCCTTACGCCGGAAGCCAAGCGCGCATTGGCCGAGGCCGAAGAGCGCCGCGCCGCAACAGCCAAGGCGGAAGAAGCCAGAGCCAAGGAGATCGGCGGGCAAAAGGGCCCCGAGCCCACCCGCTATGGCGACTGGGAGAAAAAGGGCATTATTTCCGACTTCTGAGCCTATTGCGGGGCGGAATCGTCCGCCGGTTCCTCGGTCGCACCCGAGGTGATGTCTTCCGCATTACCGGCCGAGACAAGCGGGGGCGCCATGGCATTCGCCGCGCCGACCGGCACGGCAACAGTCTGCGAACCGCCTTTTTCGAATTCGAGCTGAACAAGGAAGCTATCCCCTTCGAGCAGCGGCGCGCGCAGGTCGATCAGCATGATGTGATTGTCGTTCGGGGCGAACGCCAGCGTTTCGCCCGCCGGGACATCGAGACCTTCTACCGCTGCCATAGCGGCGCCGCCGGTATGGATTTCGGCCCGTTCGGCCATGGCGGCGCGCACGCCGATCAGGCGTTCCGGCTCGGTGCCATTATTGGAGATGCGCAGATAGACTGCGGCATTGGTGGCGTTCCCGGGGGTCGCGCGGGTCCAGGCGGCGGTAATATTGATGGCGGCGCGGGCATCGGCGATGACGGCGGCGGCGGCGGCTTCTTCCGGGGTCGGTTCGGCCGGGGCCGCAGCATCGGCGGCATAGGCCGAAACGCTTGCCGTAAGGGCCAGACAGGCGGCGAAGAGCGCGCTACAGGCGCCCGCATAATATCTCATCATTTCCTCCCGTCGTGGCGGTTCCGGCCTGAAGGGCCGAACCCCATGATCGCTACAAATCCCTTTCGCGGGACTTACCATTCGGTCTTCCCACTATCACATGTCCAGTGAGCGTGTGTCTTGCCCCTTGTCCTCGGGCCCGCCCGCGACGAAAGCCCGCGCTGTCACCCCCGTACCGGCCCCAAGGTTGGGGCTTGTTTCCCGGGCAAAAGCGCCTCAAGGAGAAGGCATGGACGGACGATTTCTAGTCGCGATCGCGCTTGGCGTGGTCCTTGTCATTCTGCTGGCGGGGCTCTTTGTCCTGTTCAAGGGGGGCACGGCCTCGCAAAACTGGTCGAACCGGCTGATGCGCTACCGGGTGCTCGCGCAGTTTATCGCCGTCATCGTCATTATGGCGGTTCTCTATTTCAGCGCCGGTTAGGCGAAAACCGCCGGCCAAGACCCCGCAAGGGACTTGAGCCATTTCCGATTTCGATGTTCATACCCCGGTCTTGAGACACGCCTTTTTCACGACCGACCATTCAGGGACCTTAAGAGCATGAGTAAGCCCAAAACGCTGTATGACAAGATCTGGGACAGCCACCTCGTTCACGAGGCGCCCGGCGAGGCGAGCGTGCTCTATATCGACCGTCACCTGATTCACGAAGTGACGAGCGCCCAGGCGTTTGAAGGCCTGCGCGACACGCACCGCAAGGCGCGCCGTCCCGACCTGACGCTGGCCGTCGCCGATCACAATGTGCCGACGACCAACCGCAAGATCGCCATCGCCGATCCGGAATCCGCGCTGCAGATCCAGACGCTGGAAGACAATGCGAAGGAATTCGGCGTCGAATATCTGAAGATGGACGATATCCGCCAGGGCATCGTGCACATCGTTGGACCGGAACAGGGCTGGACCCTGCCGGGCACCACCATCGTGTGCGGCGACTCGCACACCGCCACCCATGGCGCGTTCGGCGCTCTTGCCTTCGGCATCGGCACGTCCGAGGTCGAACATGTGCTGGCGACGCAGACATTGCTCGCGACCCCCTCGAAGAACATGCGCATTTCGGTGAACGGCGCCTTGCCGCTGGGCGTGCGCGCGAAAGACATTATTCTCGCGATCATCGCGAAAATCGGCACTGCGGGCGGCACCGGTTATGTGATCGAATTTGCCGGCGACGCCATCATGGGCCTTTCGATGGAAGGCCGCATGACGGTCTGCAACATGACGATCGAAGGGGGCGCGCGCGCCGGCCTGATCGCGCCCGACGAAACGACGTTCAATTATCTCAAAGGCCGTCCGCGTGCGCCCAAGGGCGCGGCGTGGGAACAAGCCGTCGCCTATTGGCGCACGCTGAAATCCGATCCGGACGCGCATTTCGATACCGAGATCCATCTGAACGCATCGGACATCGCGCCGATGGTGACATGGGGCACGAGCCCGGAACAGGCTGCGCCGATTACGAGCCGCGTTCCGAACCCCGCCGACGAACACGACATCAACAAGCGCAACGGCATCTCCCGCGCGCTTGAGTATATGGGCATTCAGCCGGGCGTTGCGCTGACCGATCTGAAGATCGACCGCGCCTTCATCGGCTCCTGCACCAATGGCCGCATCGAGGATTTGCGCGAAGCCGCGAAGATCGTCGAAGGCCAGCTAGCGAAAGGCCGCAAGGTCGCTTCGCATGTTGGTGCGATGGTGGTGCCGGGTTCGGGCCTTGTGAAGGAACAGGCGGAAGCCGAAGGCCTCGACAAGATCTTCACCGAAGCGGGCTTCGAATGGCGTGAGCCGGGATGCTCGATGTGTCTGGCGATGAATGCCGACCGGCTGGAGCCGGGCGAGCGTTGCGCCTCGACGTCGAACCGCAATTTCGAAGGACGTCAGGGACGCGGCGGTCGCACGCATCTAATGAGCCCGGCCATGGCGGCGGCGTCCGCGATTGCCGGTCACCTCGTCGATGTGCGGGATTATCAGTAAGCCCGGTTTCGTCAGAAGAAACTCATCGGGTCGATATCGACGGTGAGGCGCACCGACGACGGAATCTTCTGTGCGCCCAGCCAGACGCGCAAATAATCCTGAATGTCGATATTGCGTTCGGCCTGCACCAAGAGACGCTCGCGCGTTTTGCCGCGCAGCACCTGATAGAAAGCGGGCGCAGGCCCCCAGACGCGCACGCCCCTTCCCTTCGGTGCAGACGCGGCCAGTGCACGCGCCGCGTCGCGCACCTTGTCGCCATCGGGACCCGCGAGCAGCAGCGCCGCGAGGCGACCGAAAGGCGGCGCGCCGGCGCGTTCGCGCGTTTCGGCTTCACGGGCAAGGAATGCATCGCGCGCGCCCGATTTCAGCGCCTGCATCACCGGATCGTCGGGATTGCGAGTTTGAATGAGAACACGGCCCGGCTTTTCCGCGCGCCCCGCGCGACCCGCGACCTGATAGAGCACCTGAAAGCTGCGTTCGGAACTGCGCGGATCGCCGCCGACACCGCCGAGATCGGCATCAATCACGCCCGCCAAAGTGAGTTGCGGAAAATGATGGCCTTTGGCGACGATCTGCGTGCCGATCAGAATGTCGATCTCGCCGCGTCCAAAGCTTTCCAATAGACGGCGCATGTCTTTGGGACTGGCCAGCGTGTCGCTGGACGCAATGGCGATGCGCGCGTCCGGCAGGCTCGCGCGCAGTTCTTCTTCAACGCGTTCGACGCCGGGGCCACAGGGGATGAAGGATTCGACCGCTTCGCAGGACGAACATTTCTGCGGGCGCTTGGTCTCGAACCCGCAATGATGACAGACGAGACGCCCGCGATAGCGGTGCTCGACCATCCAGGCCGAACAATTGCGGCAGGTTTCCTTGTGGCCGCAGGCCGAACACAAGGTGAGCGGCGCATAACCCCGACGGTTCAGAAACAACAGCGCCTGTTCACCTGAAGCAAGAACGCCCTTAAGGCCTTCGAGCAGCGGCGTAGACAGATATTTGCCGGGTTCGGATTCGGCGCGCAGATCGACAAGCAGTATCTCCGGCATTTCGGCGACGCCGTGACGGGAGGGAAGCTTCAGCCAGGCGTAGCGGCCGTTTTTTGCGTTGAGCCAGGTTTCCAGCGACGGCGTGGCGGAGGAAAGAACGACGGGGCAATTCTCGATGCGCGCGCGCACCACCGCCATGTCGCGCGCATTATAGACGACGCCTTCATCCTGCTTATAGGCCTGGTCATGTTCTTCATCGGCAATGATGAGCCCCAATTCCGGGAAGGGCAGGAACAGCGCCGAGCGCGCGCCCGCGACGACCCGCGCATGGCCGCCCATCACCGCGCGATAGGTGCGGCGGCGCTCGCGTTCGGTCATTTCGGAATGCCATTCCGCCGGACGGCAGCCGAAACGCGCCGCGAAGCGATCGAGAAACTGCACCGTCAGCGCGATTTCGGGGAGCAGAATGAGCGCCTGTCGACCTTGCGCCAGTGCTTCGGCCACTGCCTCGAAATAGCTTTCGGTTTTACCGGAACCCGTGACGCCGTCGAGCAGATGGGCAGAATATTCGTTTTTCACCACGGCTTCGCGCAGATGAAGCGCGGCCTCTGCCTGATCGGGCGACAGCGTGACCTCGACATAATTCTGATCGGGAATCGCGAAGGGCATGAATTCCGGCAGTGACGCGGATCTCAGCGCGCCGGTTTCTGCAAGGCCTTTCACGACGCCGGGCGAGACGCCCGCCTGTTCGGCAATATCGGGCATGCTGCGGGCGAGGCCGTCCGCCATCAACGTCAGAATTTTTTCGCGCGCCGGGGTAAGGCGGCCCTCCGGCCTTGTGCCAAGGACAAAGGCCGGTCGCGGCTTTTCCGGATCGAAGGCGTCGGGCGCGCGCAAGACCTGCGCGAGGACGGCGCCTCGCGGCGCCAATGTGTAGCGCGCGACCCAATCGACGAAGTCACACAGCGAGGGGGGGAGGCGTTGCTCAGGGAGGAGTGCGGTTGCGGACCGCAATTTTTCCGGCGCGATATCACCCTCGGCCTTCCCCCAGACGACGCCCAGAATCTCGCGTTTTCCTAGCGGTGCACGCACCACGAGACCGCGTTGCCCCTCGCCGCCTTCCGCAAGAAGGTAGTCATAGGGGCCCTGGAGTGGCAGCGGGACGAGGACGCTTGCACGCGAGGCGGCGTTTGTGGTCGACATAGCGGACACTTTCGACGCCGCCCCTGCCGCGTCAAGGTCGCGGGACAATCAAGCCACGGAATGGAAGGCGCAAGATGAAACTATTCCTCGATTCGGCCGATCCGAAAGAGATCGAAGCCCTGGTCGCCACCGGCCTTATCGATGGTGTGACCACCAATCCGACGCTGGCCGCGAAGACAGGCTTGTCCTTTTTCGATTCGCTGGCCGCCATCTGCAAAATGGTGCCGGGCTCGGTAAGCGCCGAAGTGACCGCGATCACCGCCAATGAAATGATCGCCGAGGGCAAGAAGCTCACCGCGATTGCGCCGAACATCACCGTCAAGGTGCCGCTGACCTGGGACGGCCTGCGCGCCTGCAAGACCCTGTCCGATGCCGGACACACCGTGAATGTGACCCTGTGCTTTTCGCCCAATCAGGCTTTGCTCGCCGCAAAAGCGGGCGCGACCTATATCTCGCCCTTTGTCGGCCGGCTCGACGATGGCGGCCATGATGGCATGGAGCTGATCCGTGAGATCCGCGAGATCTACGACAATTACGATTTCCGCACCGAGATTCTTGCCGCTTCCATTCGCCATGCAACCCATGTGCGCGAGGCCGCGCTTGCGGGCGCCGATGTCGCGACGCTACCCCCTTCAGTGTTCAAGGCGCTGATCCATCATCCGCTGACCGACAAGGGCCTTGCCGCTTTTCTCGAGGACTGGAAACGCGGCGGGCAGTCGATTCTGTAAGCAGCGACTATACTAGGGCGATTCGTTTGCGCGTCTCCGCTGGGAACACGCGTCGGGGAACGCCATGCAGCGCGCCGAACAGCCAAAACCGGAAGACGCCATCGAAGCGGTGAAGGCCTATCTGCGCCTATATCGGAACCGCCTTGCCGCCGATCCGGAATTACTGGCGTTGCTGCTTCCGCTGCGCTTCGCCGATGCGCCCGATGTCAGCGATTTCCAGCATTTCGTCATCGGGCGGATGGCCGCCGAAATCGCGGCGCTGAAAGCCGATCGCACCACGCGGCGCGGCAGCAGCGAATATGGCGAGGCAACCTATGACGGCGTGAAACGTCTGGTGCTCGATCTGCTGAATGCGCGCGGCTTCGACGAGGCCGTGAAGATCGCCTGCGGTGCGGCGCCCCTTCTTTGCGCCGATGTCGTTTCTCTGGGCATCGAGAGCAATGCCCATCTCAATCTGGGCCGCAGCGGCATGCATCTTCTGGCGCCGGGCGCCGTGCAGCGGCTGCTCGCAGCGGATGCCGTGGGTGCGGTGCTGAAGGGCAATGCCTATACGGCCTTGTTTCCGGGCGCTGGCCTTCTGCAGAGCGTTGCCGTGTTCCGCATGAACTTCGGAGATGCATCACCGCCCGCGCTTTATGCGGTGGGATCGCATGATCCTGATCGCTTCGACGATGACGGCGAAACGCGGGAGATCGCCTATTTCGTTCGCGCGATGGAAACGACGATACGCGCATGGCTGCAACCGCTCAGGAGTTGAGCCGCGAATGGCTCGCAGGGCTTGCCCATGAACGGCGCGCCAGCCCGCACACGCTGCGCGCCTATGGCGACGATGTGGACCGCTTCATCGGGTTTTTGGCGCTGCATCACGGCGGGCGCGTAACGCTTTCCCTATTGCAGAAATTGCAGCCCGCCGATGTGCGCGCCTTCCTGACCCATCGGCGGAAAGACGGCCTCGGCGCGCATGGCGTGCAGCGTGCGATGGCGGCCTTGCGTTCCTTCTATCGTTATCTTGAACGCGAAGAACTGGCGGACGGCGCGGCGCTGAAAGCCGTGCGTTCGCCGAAGCTGCCGCGCACGCTGCCGCGCCCCATCAGCGAGCCCGATGCGGTGCGCGCCATCGACGATGCGGGCGAAAATGAAGTGCCGTGGATCGCCGCGCGCGACACCGCGCTGCTTACGCTGCTGTACGGGACGGGACTGCGCATTTCCGAAGCGCTGGGCTTAAAACGCGGCGACGTGCCTTTGGGCGATTCGCTGACCGTGCTCGGCAAGGGCAACAAGGAACGCGCGGTGCCCGTACTGGACGCGGTGCGCGAGGCCATTGATGCCTATGCTGCGCTAGTTCCCTTTTCGGGCGGCAAAGCGGAACCGCTGTTTCTGTCGCGCCGGGGCGGGCCCATGAGCGCGCGCGATGCACAAAGCCTGATGCAGCGGCTGCGCGGAAGGCTGGGCCTTTCAACCAGCGCGACACCGCATGCACTGCGCCATTCCTTCGCCACGCACCTCCTCAAAAATGGCGGCGACCTTCGAAGCGTGCAGGAACTTCTCGGGCATGCCTCGCTTTCCACGACGCAGAAATATACCGAGGTCGAGGGTGCGCGCGTCCTGGCTGTTTATGACGCAGCCCATCCGCGCGCCCATCTAAAGCCCGGGTCTTGACGGCATAGGGCCGAAAGGCGCTATCGGGACCCATGGAATCCGAACCCACATCATCGCTGCCTCCGCTGGCGCCGGAGCCGAACGACGACGTTCCGAAGGAAGACCGCACCAGCATCCGTCTCGGCTATTTTTTTGCGGCAGCGGGCGCGACATTGTTTTCGACCAAGGCGATCTTCATCAAGCTCGCCTATGCCGAGACCATCGACGCGGAAACGCTGCTGGCCCTGCGCATGGGATTGGCGCTGCCCTTCTATCTCTTTATCGGCGCGCTGGCGCTGCGCGACCGGAAAAAACGCGGCGGCACATTACCCTCTCTGCGGCTGGTGCTGCACTCGGCGCTGGTCGGCGCGCTCGGCTACTGGGTGGCGAGCTACACCGACTTTTTGGGGCTTCTTTATATTTCGGCGCAGTTCGAACGATTGATCCTGTTCACCTATCCGCTGTTTGTCGTGCTGTTCGGCGCGATGTTCTTCGGGCAGCGCGTGCGAAGACAAACCTTGGTCGCCTTCGCGGTGAGCTATGTTGGCCTTGCGCTGATCTTCTCGGAGAATTTTTCGCTCGAAGGCGAGAATGTCGCCATTGGTACAGGCTTCGTGCTGGCGGCCGCGATTTCCTTTGCGCTCTATCAATTGCTGGCCAAAGAGGCCATCGCCAAAGTAGGCCCGCGCCTTTTCACCTGCATCGCCATGGTCGGCGCAACGATTGCGGCCTTTATACCCTTTCTGATCTTTCGCGGGGCCGGGTCTCTGCTCGTCAGCCCGGCGCTTTTTCACTATGGAATATTGATTGCGATTGTGGCCACCGTGGTGCCGTCGTTTTTCCTGAGCGAGGCGTTGCACCGAATTTCGGCGCAGGCGAACGGTATCATCGGAACGTTGAGCCCGCTGGTGACAATTGTCCTCGCCGCGCTTGTATTGGGTGAAAACCTGACGCCCATCGGTATAGGCGGCACGGCGCTGGTGCTGGCCGGTGTCGGTTGGTTCACGCTGTCAGGGCGAAAGCAGAATTAATTTCCGAAGCGGCTGAGAAAGCGCGGCGTGAAACGGGAGACCGGGAAATAGATCAGCACGTCGGTGGTGCCGAATTGATGATCGACCACGGCGCCATCGCCGATAAACGTGCCCGCGCGGACATAACCCTTGATCAGCGGCGGTAACGCACGGATGGCGGCCCGTGCATCGATGGCTTCCTTCGGCATGCGATTCATTTCGACATAAAGTTCGTCGCGCGCGCGGACCCGGTGGCCTTCGGGCGCACGGTGAAAATGATGCAGATAGGAAAGCTGCAGCGCGAGGGCATCCGGATCGGTACCCGGGAGCGAGCCGCAGCCGAACATGATGTCGATGGAATGGTGCAGGTCGTAGGCGACGATGCCCTTCCACAGGAGCTGCATCGTCGTGCCCTTGGAACGATAGCTCTTCAGCACGCAGGAGCGGCCGAGTTCGAGGAAACGGGTCCCCGGCCGGTTGGCATGCTGCATCGTCGAAAGATCATATTCCGATGACGTGTAGTAACCGCCATGCATGGCAGCGACTTCGCCGCGCAGGAGTCGATAGGTTCCGACGACCGCCGGGTTGCCCTCCTCGTCCGTCACTTCGCGGTCGATCACCAGCACATGATCACAGAAGAGGTCGTATTTATCGAAGTCGCGCTTCTGTTCGCGCATGACCTCGGAAGGGGTCGCGTTCATTTCTTCGTAGAAGACATGATAGCGCAAACGCTGCGCGGCTTCGATTTCCGCCGATGTTTCGGCGAGACGCACTTCGAGATGACCATGACTGGCGAGGAGCGGCCAGGTGCTGCGCGGACGCGAGGAGGGTTCATCGGAGGATTCGTGTTTCGGTCTTGTGCCGAAGCGAATGCGGCGCGGAACGATCATGTGCTGGCGCGAAAAGCCCCAACGCCTCCCTGCATTGCGCAGGCGTGCGCTCAATCTTACGCGCCGTGCCGTGGCCATGACTTCCACCTTCCCCGTCGCCGCACCTTCCTCACATCGTCGTCGTGCAATCGGCGAAGGCGGCAGCGTGTATGACAGGACAATAACACAGGAAATATGGCGGGTGCATCAAGTCCCTATGACAGTCACCCCCCTTTGAGATTGCCTAATTTTTACGCGGGTAGCTTCGGGCGAAGCGCGCTAGGCGGCAGGCGCCGCCGGTTCGCCAGGCGGGTTCGCGGGTTCCAGCGCCAGCAATTTTTCCTGACGCGCGCCAACGATGAAGGCCAGCACAATGGCGGCGATGCCGAGGACCACTGAATAGAGGAAGAAAATAACGTAACCGGAGCCCAGCGCGGCGGGGGAAACGCCCGACTTCTCCATTGCTGCCGCGAAGGTTTCCGGTGGGACATGGGCAAAGAGCCCATTCAATGCCGAGAAAACACCGCCCGTATCCGCGGAGTGGGCGGCATCTTCCACGATCGTGCCCGATTGCGACGCGATCAACCGGCCCGGCAGGGCATAAAGCGACGAGAACAAAGCATATTGCGTTGCGGTGAAGCCCTTGCCGGTAAGGCTCGACATGTAGGCGATCAGGCAGGTACCGGCAAAGCCGGACAGAACATTATCGACGCCGATGGCCACGAAGAGAGCCGGAAGATCGTGTCCTTTCACCGCCAGCCATATGAAGACGAGATTGCTCAAAGGGCTTGCGAAGGCGCCGATAACCATCGCGCGAATAAGACCAAGCCGCACAACCGCGAAGCCGCCGAGAAAAATCCCCAGCACCGACATCACGACACCGAAAATCTTGCGGGCTTCCGCGACTTCGAACAGCGAGAAGCCAAGATCAAGGTAAAACGGATTCATGATGTTCAGGACAAAGTCCGACAGGCGATAGAAACAGATCAGCGCAAGAATGAGCGCCGCGACGCTGCGATAGCGTTGGAAGAAATCGCGCAAGGGATCGCCGAGGGCGGCATAGAGATAGAGACCCGGACGCGTTCTGATGTGCGGCAGAGGCAGCGCCGCAACGACAATCACCGCGAAGCCCACCAAGACGGCGATTAGCTGGAACCACACGCCCCATCCCATCTGCCATGCCGCCAGAGATTCGGCGGCAGGAGCAAACCCCAGCGATGTCAGGGTCCAGGCGAACGCCTTCACATTGGCGGTCAGCCCTGAGCCCAGGATCAACGCGCCAATGGCAAGTATGGCAAGACGAAGAATCCATTCGACGATCTCGATGGCGGGCGAAGCGCGGACACCATCGGTGGGAATGGGGCGCACGATATGCTGCGCCTCACGCGGGGCCGCGAGCACCGCGAGCATGCCGACCAGCATCAGGCCGGCCATCACGCCGTAGGAAAAATTCCACGAATAAATTCCGGCGAGAAGAAGAGGCGCGGCGCCAGCGACAATCATCGCGACGCGATAACCCCATTGATAGGCCGCCGCCATTACGCCCTGTTTGGACACATCGGTGACTTCGATACGCCAGGCGTCGATCGCAATGTCCTGTGTCGCGCCCGCGAACCCTACCAGCACGGCAAACGCCGCCATTGTGGCAAGATCGGTCGCGGGATCATTGCCGGCAATCAGCCAGAGTCCAAGCATGATCGCCGCCTGACACATCAGCATCCAGGAACGGCGATGGCCGAGGCGCGCGGTGAGGAACGGGATCACCGCCCGATCGACCAGCGGCGCCCAGAGAAATTTGAAGGAATAGACAAGGGTCGCGAGACTGAAGAAGCCGATCACTTCGAGTGACAGACCATCGTCGCGCAGCCAGGCCGACAACGTGTCAAAAACGAGAAGAAAAGGCAGGCCCGCCGAGAAACCGAGGGCGAGCATCACGAGGGTGCGCCGTTCGGCAAACGTCGCAAGCGCGGCAAGCATGTTGCGTTTGCCGCGCACAGGCGTGTGGGTCCCAATATCCTGCGAAGCAGCCATGCATCGGTCTTACAGCAAGGCGGGAGAGGGCGAAATGAAATTAGGCGTGCGGACTCACGCTGCGACCGCGCGTGCGCCGGATACCGCGGCGAGAACCGCGTCGAGATCGGCGGGATCGAGGGGCTTGGTAAGGAAGCCGTCCATGCCTGCTTCCTGACAGGCCTTGCGGCCCGTCTCGAGCGCGTCGGCCGTAAGGGCGAAGATGGGCACGGGCACGGCGCCGAGTGATTTTTCGGCCGCGCGTATCTGCTTGGTCGCTTCGATGCCGTCGAGCCCCGGCATGTGCAAATCCATGATCACAATGTCGAAGCGCTGGGCGGCGCAGGCGCGCACGGCCGCATCGCCCGCCGCCACATCGGAAACGGTATGGCCGCGGCGGCGCAGAAGTTCGCGCGCCAGCAGCGCATTCACCGGATTGTCCTCCGCGAGAAGAATATTGAGCCCCTTGCGCGGGCGTTCGGGCGGCGGTGGCGCAGCCACGGTTTCCTTTTGCGTCTTACCGCTGAGGACCGCGAGAATGCGCGTTTCCAGCGAGGATTGGCGCACCGGCTTGGTGAGATAGCCTTCGATGCCTTTTTCGCGCAGCGATGTCTGAGTGGCGCGATGTTCGGGCGGCAGCATGGCGACGGCAGGAATGCCGAGGCCGGACATGTTGGGAAGTTGCGTCGGATTGCCGAGCGTCGAATCGACGATCACGAGATCGCAGGAACCGCGCGTGAGACTGGCGATGGTCTCAGCTTCCAGAATGTCCGCGCCGCTTGCGGCCAACTGAAATTTCAAGCCGATCGAGAGAATTTCGGAGGATGAGACGATGGCGATCGTCTTGCCGGCAAGCGCTCGCGTTTCCGCGGTAATGGGCGCGTCGTTCAAGGGCAGCGTGACCCAGAAAACGCTCCCGGTAGTTTCGCCATCCGCCATACCAATGTCGCCACCCATCGCCTGAACGAGGCGCTTGGAAATGGTGAGGCCCAACCCTGAGCCTTCGAACCGCCGCGCATGACTGGAATCTGCCTGCACAAATTCTTCGAAGATCTGCGCCTGCTTTTCCTGGGGAACGCCTATGCCAGTGTCGCGCACGGCCAGACGCAATTCCGTTTTATCGCCGTCGCGTTCGACCTTGGCGGAAATAAGCACTCCGCCTTTTTCGGTGAACTTGATCGCGTTGCCGACGAGATTGGTCAAAATCTGGCGCAGGCGAATAGTGTCGCCTTCGATGATCTGAGGGACATCGGCGGCAATGGCCGTCACGAGATCGATGTGCTTGGCATGGGCGCGCGTTGCCAGAAGTTCGGCCACACCCTCAATCAGGGGACGCAGCACCACTTCCCCGCGTTCCAATGTCAGCGCGCCGGATTCGATTTTGGAAAAGTCGAGAATGTCTTCAATGAGCGACAGCAGGGAAAGACCGGACTGACGGATCGCCTCGGCGTAGGTTTTCTGGTCCGGTGCGAGATGGGTTTCCAGAAGAAGCCGCGCCATACCGAGAACGCCGTTCATCGGCGTGCGGATTTCATGACTCATCGTTGCGAGAAAATGCGACTTGGCCCGGTTGGCGCTTTGCGCGCGGTCGCGCGCTTCCATCAGCGCGTCTTCTAGCGCTTTACGTTCGGTGATGTCGCGCCCGACGCTTTGCACTTCGACAAGGCGGCCGTCCATGTCGCGGATGGCGTAATCTTCCCAAGCGAGCCAGCGATAACCGGAAACAGTTTGAACGTTCTGATCATAGGCGACGCGATCCAGCCCGTTCATGCGCCCCATTGCCGGCGCCGGGGAATCGGGATGCGCTTCGGGACGAAACACATTGCCGATCACTTCATCGGAGCGGACACCGAACAGGCGGTAGAACGCTTCATTGGCATAGGTCATGCGGCCATCGGGCGTCCGGCGCAAAATCGCGTCGCCCTGGGCGTTCACCAGACCTTTGTAGCGCGCCTCGCTGGAGTGGAGCCTTTTGTTGGCGGCTTCGAGTGCAGCGATGAAACTTTCCAGTTCGGAGGTGGGCGCCGTCAGCCGCCCGGTACGGCCTTCAAGATCTTCCGCCCGCTCATGCATCGTCACGATGCCGAGCAGCAGGAAGACGAGGCCCATCACCGCCAGGCCGCCGAGAAGGCGCGGATCGACCATCGTCAGCTGGCCGTTCAGAAAGACATCGACCACCGCGACGCCGCCCAGCGCCGAAGCCATCAATGCAAAGAAAAGGGTTCCGGCGCGCTTGAACATGGGATGCCCGATTGAATGCCTCATATTGCGCAGCCCCCCTTGAGAAAGGCTTAACCTGATCGCCGACGGTGAAGCCCCCCATGTGTGATATTTTTGCCCAGCGAGGGACGGCAATAGTCACCCATCCGTTATGTATCTGTCATCGAAGTGTCATCCGTGGCTGGGATTACAGTCCGGCGCGTGTTCGCGCGAAAGCTGGCGAGAACCGGCCCGAAACCTTCGGAGATGATCCATGAAGCGCTCCCTATTCCTAGTGGCAGGTCTCCTGCTCGGTATTGGTTTTCTGTCGCAGACTGCGGTCGCCGCGGAGCCGGAAACCCTATCGCTGGAGGAACGTGTCGCGCGGCTCGAAGCGCTATTGGGGCTGAACGGCATTCCGGCGGAAGGCGTTCCGAACGCCCCGGCAGCTGCGTCCGGCCTCTCGTTCCCGGATAGTCCGGCGGTCGCCTCGTCAAGCGAGAGCGAGCCGACGTCGGCGCCTGCGGCCATGCCGCAGATGGCGCAAGCGAGTGCACCCGCCCCATCGCCGTTGGCAGTATCGGCGCCGGCCTTAGATCCGAATGCACCGATCTGGAGCTACGCCAACAACCGCGCGACGATCCGAAGCCCCAATGGCGATTTCGATCTCGCGTTTCGCGGCCGACTGCAATTCGATTCCGGCAGCTTCTTCCAGGATTCCCATTTGCCGGGCTCGGTTACCACCGGACGCGATTTGCGCAATGGCGCCTATTTCCGCCGCGCGCAATTCGGCGTTGAAGGACAGGTATTCCGCGATTTCGAATATGAGTTCGTGTTCGATTTCGGCAGCTCGGCCACCGAGCGCGCAGGTCAGATCTATCTGATGCGTCTTGCCTATACCGGCATTCCGGATGTCGTCATCAATGGCGGCGCGATCCAGCCGAAATTCACGCTCGACGATTCAACGTCGTCCGCCGATCTCACCTTCATGGAACGTTCGTCCATCGTGAACACATTGCTCGATCCGTTCGGCGGCAGCGATTCGCGGCGCGGCATCGAAGCCCGTTATCAGAAAGAAGGCGTTCTGCATGACGGCGACAATCTGCTGGTATCAAACGCCTTTACCGGTGAGCGCATTGCAGAAACCAAATCCGACGACGAGGGCACGCAATGGCTCGGGCGTCTCGCCTATCGCTTTTATTCCGACGCGCAATCGAGTTTTCAGGTGGGCGTGAACGCGGCACGCATTCTCAACCAGCCTGATGGTGCGATGGCGTTCAATGATCGTCCCGAAACACGCGTTGATGGTACGCGTCTGGTCGGCTTTGGCGCCAGCGGATTAGCGCCCTCGGTCGCAGGAAAATCCGCCTTCGCATGGGGCGTGGAAGCCGCCGCGAATTACGGCCCGTTCACGGTGCAGGGCGAGTATTTCCGTCACAGCATCGATCGCGTAGATTCATCGCTGAAGGATCCTACCTTCAGCGGCTGGTATATGCAGGCGTCCTATTTCCTGACCGGAGAGCAACGCCCGTATAATGCGGCCTCCGCGGCCTTCGGGTCTCCGGCCCCGCGCAACGCCTTTGCGCGTGACGGCGGCGGGTGGGGCGCGTGGGAAGTGAAAGCCCGTTACAGCGTAAACGATCTCGACGCCTATGTTTTCGATCCCGATCCGGCGAACCGGGTGCGCGGAGGCGAACAGCGGATCATCGGCACCGGGCTGAACTGGTATATGAACCGCAATGTTCGCTGGCTGTTCGATTACAGCATTGTCGATATCAATCGCCTGGACGCCGGCGGGCTGGAAGCCGGGCAGGATTTCCAGGTACTCGGCGCCCGGATGCAGTTCAGCTTCTGACGGAGTCGCGCAACCTGTGGTAGAATTTAAGCAGGAAAATTCGGAGAAGGTGTGACTGTCACGAAACCTTCGCAAAACAGTGACAGTCCTTCCACCAAGCTGTGACGCTATGCGTCTCGAACGAGAGCTGGTGCGTCGGGGGATTTTCCATCCCGTTATCGAAACGCCATTGTCATTTCACGAGGAGTTCCCATGAAGCCGATTGCCTATGCCTTAGCCGGTCTCGGACTGCTTCTTCTTGGCTGCCAGGACCAGGGCGCCGCGGATGCGGGAAATGAAGCGGCGGCAACGGCCGATGCATCCGGCGTTGCGATTTCAGGCGCGGGCGCAACCTTTCCCTTCCCGATCTATTCGACCTGGGCGGCCTCCTATCGTGACCTCACCGGCAATGCCATGAACTATCAGGCCATCGGTTCGGGTGGCGGTATTCGCCAGATACAGGAAAAGACAGTCACCTTCGGTGCGACGGACATGCCGCTGACCAAAGCGGAGCTCGACGAGCATGGGCTGCTGCAATTCCCGACCGTGATCGGCGGCAATGTCATGGTGGTGAACATTCCGGGGATCGAGGCCGGTGAACTGATCCTCGATGGCGCCACCATTGCGAACATTTTCCTCGGCCAGATCATCAACTGGAACGATCCCGCCATCGCCGCGCTCAATCCGGGCGTCGAACTTGGCGATCTCCCGATCGTTGTCGTTCACCGTTCGGACGGATCGGGCACGACCTTCATCTTCGCCGACTATCTTTCAAAAGTTAGCCCCGCCTGGAGCGAACAGGTCGGCGCGGCCACCGCAGTCAACTGGCCGGTCGGACTTGGCGCGAAAGGCAACGAAGGCGTCGCCGGCAATGTCGGCCGCACGGTCGGCGCCATCGGCTATGTCGAATATGCCTATGCCAGTCAGGCTGGACTTGCCCATACGCGCCTCGTCAATAGCGAAGGCAATGCCGTATCGCCCTCCGTCGAAAGCTTCATGGCCGCTGCGGCGAGCGCGACCTGGAACGCCGAAGAAGGTTTCGGCACGCTCTTGAATGATCAGGCCGGTGCGGAATCCTGGCCGATGGCGGGTGCGACTTTCATTCTTGTCTACAAGCAGCCGGTCGATGTTGTCGCTACCGCGGAAGCGCTCAAATTCTTCCAGTGGGCCTATGCCAGTGGCGACGACATGGCGAACGACCTGCATTTCGTTCCGCTTCCCGACACGTTGACCGCCGAGATTGAAGCCAGCTGGACCCAGGTGGCCGGCTGGGGCGGATAGGCCCAAAGGAAAATACCGAACAACTCACAGTGTTCTCTGCAATCGGCTAAAATCTTTGTCGCATTATTCGGCATAATAGCCTCCGGAATAGTGACACCCAGCGGGCGGGCGGGGCGGAAGCCTCCCCCGCCTTTGCATCGAGGAGCGTTCTCTCCGAGAATTTCATGGCCGATATCGCTTCCGACACCATGCCTGCGCCCAGATCCGCCGCGAGTCGCCTAAGGCGCATGCATCGCTTCGATCATCTGTTTCATAGACTGACCTTAGTCTGTGCGCTGTTCGTACTGGCGATGTTCGTCGCGCTGGTGGGCTCGCTGCTGAGGGGCGCTTGGCCCGCGATTGAGGCCTTTGGCTTTTCCTTCCTCTGGACCGAAGCCTGGGATCCGGTCCGAGAAGTCTTCGGCGCCGCCGCGCCGATCTACGGCACGCTGGTCACCTCGCTGATCGCCATGACGATCGCTGTGCCGGTCGGCATCGGCATCGCGATTTTTCTCACCGAGCTTTGCCCGCGCGGTCTTCGGCGCCCGGTTGGTATCGCGGTCGAATTGCTCGCCGGCATTCCCAGCATCATTTACGGCCTCTGGGGCTTCTTCGTTCTGGCGCCTGTGCTGCAGACCTCGGTGCAGCCGTGGGTGATCGGTATCTTCGCCGACGTCCCGATTCTGCAGAATCTCTTTGCTGGCCCGCCCTACGGAATCGGCATGTTCACCGCCGGACTGATCCTTGCGATCATGGTCCTGCCCTTCATCACCGCCATCACGCGCGACGTGTTCGAGACCGTGCCGAATGTTCTCAAGGAGGCCGCCTACGGGCTTGGCGCGACGACATGGGAAGTGGTGTGGAATGTCGTGCTTCCCTATGCCCGCAGCGGCGTTGTGGGCGGCGTCATGCTGGCTTTGGGACGCGCGCTGGGCGAGACGATGGCGGTCACCTTCGTGATCGGCAATGCCCATAACATCGCGGTCTCGCTATTCGCGCCCGGCACCACGATTTCCGCCGCCATCGCCAATGAGTTCACCGAGGCGCTGGGCGACCTTTATTTCGCAGCGCTGATCGAACTGGGACTTATCCTGTTCTTCGTCACCTTCCTCGTGCTCGCCGCCGCGCAATTCATGCTCTATCGACTGGAAGCCCGGGCGGGAGGACGTGCATGAGCGCGATCTATGCCAGGCGCCGGCGCCGCAATGCGATGTTCCTTGGGCTTTCGCTGGCCGCGACTCTGTTCGGTCTCGGCTGGCTCGCGGTAATCCTCGGAACCCTGCTCTATCAGGGTTTCACCGCCATTGATCTTGCGGTCTTCACGCAATCGTGGGCACCGCCGGGCGAAGAAGGCGGCCTCGCCAATGCCATCGTCGGCAGTCTGATCATGACATCGCTGGCGGTGATCGCAGGCACGCCGATCGGCATCATGGTCGGAACCTATCTTGCCGAATATGGCCGTTATACGCGCCTCGCCTTTGCGGTGCGCTTCGTGAACGACATCCTGCTCAGCGCGCCGTCGATCGTCCTCGGCCTTTTCATCTATGAGCTGATCGTCGTCACGATGGGGCATTACTCGGGCTGGGCAGGCATAGCTGCTCTTACAACAATCGTTATTCCCGTCGTAGTGCGCACGACCGAGAACATGCTGCTGCTGATTCCGAACACGCTGCGCGAGGCCGCGGCCGCGCTGGGTGCACCGCGTGCGCATGTCATTCGCCATGTCACCTGGCGGGCGGCGCGCGCCGGAATCGTAACCGGCGTGCTTCTTGCCATTGCGCGCATTTCGGGCGAAACCGCGCCGCTTCTTTTCACATCCTTAAGTAATCAGTTCTGGAGCACCGATCTGAACGCACCGATGCCGAACCTGCCGGTCACGATCTTCCGCATGGCGGTCAGCCCCTATGAGGACTGGCAGCGCATGGCCTGGGCCGGTGCGCTTCTCATCACCATGGCGGTTCTTTTTCTCAGCATTGTCGCGCGTGTGCTGGAATCGCATTCCGAAAGCGAACGGAGATAAGAATGCCGGGTACGACGCCGCCCAAAGTCAAAGTATCCATCGAAGGTCTTGTCTTCTATTACGGCGACACGCCTGCGCTGAAGGGCATTACGCTACCGCTTTTTGCGAACAAGGTGACGGCGTTCATCGGTCCTTCCGGCTGCGGCAAGTCCACGCTGTTGCGGGCGCTGAACCGCATCTACGAGCTCTATCCCAATCAGCGCGCCGAGGGAAAAGCGCTGCTCGACGGCGTCGATATATTGGGCCGCGATCTGGATCTCAATGCTCTGCGCGCAAAAATCGGCATGGTGTTCCAGAAACCGACACCCTTTCCGATGACGATTTTCGACAACATCGCTTTTGGCCTGCAATTGCACGAAAAGCTTTCGCGTTCGGAGCTCGAGGGCCGCGTGGAACACGCGTTGCGCCGCGCTGCGCTTTGGGAAGAAGTGAAGGACAAGCTGAACGCCAGCGGCACCAGCCTATCGGGTGGACAGCAGCAACGGCTTTGCATCGCCCGTTCGGTGGCGACGAAACCCGAAATCATTCTGCTTGATGAACCCTGTTCGGCACTGGATCCGATTTCGACTGCCAAGATCGAAGAGCTTATCAGCGAGCTTTCGCACGACTACACCATCGTCATTGTGACCCATAATATGCAGCAGGCGTCGCGCGTGTCGGACTACACCGCGTTCATGTTCCTAGGCGAAGTGATCGAATTCGGCGCGACCGAACAGGTGTTCACCGCGCCTGCCAACAAGAAGACCGAAGACTACATCACCGGCCGCTTCGGCTGATCGCGGCCTAGATCTTTTCGATATCCCGCCCGGCCGTTTCAGGCAGGAAGATCACGCCGGCCACGACGGTGAGCGCGGCAATGACGACCGGATACCAGAAACCGCTATAGATGTTGCCGCTGGCGGCGGTCATCGCCACCGCGATGGCGGGGAGAAAACCGCCAAACCAGCCATTGCCCACATGATAAGGCAGCGACAGCGCGGTGTAACGGATGCGCGTCGGAAACAATTCCACCAGTACGGCGGCAAGCGGCCCATAAATCATGGTCGCAAGCACCATGAAGATCAGCATGATGGCGATCATCAGGCCCTTGTTCATCTCGCCCGGATCGGCGCGTTCAGGGTATCCCGCCGCATTCAATGCCTCGCGCAACGCGCCCGAGAATTCCGCTTTCGCTTCGACCAGCGCGGCGGGCGCAAGGGCGCGACCTTCAAAGCTCTCCAGAATGAAGCCGCCAACATGAATTTCGGCGGTGGCGCCGGGAGCCGCGTCCTCATTGCGGTAACTGACGCCTGCTCCGGCCAATGACGCTTTCGCGATGTCGCAGGAGCTGACGAATTGCTCGGCGCCCACGGGGTCGAATTGCAGCGAACAAGAGTCGGGATCGGCCAGCACCGCGACCGGAGCACTGCGTTGCGCCTCGACCAATGCCGGATTGGCCGCCAGCGCCAGCGCCTGAAACAGCGGGAAGAACAATGCGGCGGAAAGTGCAATGGCCGTCAGCATGATGGGTTTCCGCCCCACCCGATCGGACAGCCAGGCGAAGAAAACATACATGGGAACGCTGAGCGTTACGGTTATCAGAAGAATTTCGCTGACGATCGCACCGTCCACCTTCAAAACGCGCTCGAGGAAAACCTGCGAATAGAAGTGGATCGAGTACCAGATGACGGCATGAGCGGCCATGAAACAGGACAGCGCGATCAGCACGAATTTGAGGCTGGCCCAGCGCAGGAAGGAATCGCGAATTGGGGCCTTGGAAAGAGTGCCTTCGGCGCGGATTTTTTCGAACACTGGTGATTCGTGCAGGCGCATGCGTACCCAGAGCGAAATGGCCAGAAGCCCGAGCGAAACCAGAAAAGGAATACGCCAGCCCCATGCGGCAAAGGCTTCTTCGCCGATGCTTCGCCGGGTGAGGAGAACGACAAGAAGCGCAGCGACAAGGCCGAGTGACGCCGTGGTCTGCAGCCAGCCGGTATAAAGCCCGCGCTTTTCGGCGGGGGCATGCTCGGCAACATAGATGATGGCGCCGCCATATTCACCGCCGAGGGCGAAACCCTGCAGCAGCCGAAGGCTGATCAGAAGGATCGGCGCGAAGATGCCCGCTTGCGCATAGGTGGGAAGAACGCCGATGGCGAAGGTCGCAATCCCCATGACGGCGATGGTGATCAGAAACGCATGTTTGCGCCCCATGCGATCGCCAATGCGGCCAAACACAAGCGCGCCAAACGGCCGGGCGACAAAGCCCGCGCCAAAGCCGAGCAACGTGAAGACATAGGCCGCCGTCTCGTTCACGCCCGCGAAGAATTGCTGGGCGATGATGACGAGGATCGAGCCATAGATGTAGAAATCATACCATTCGAAAATGGTGCCGGCCGCCGCCGCGCCAACCACCACCCGCATATCATGCGTTGAGGCGGATTTTTTCTTCGACGCAGCAGCCATTCCGATTCCCCCGAACCTGTTCTTGTTGCGGACAAGTTACGGGCAGTGGCGGCCTCAGGTCAAAGCGGTGTCTATTTGTTGAAGCGCCCACCCGCGACGACGCTGGCATAGGCAACGACAATCGCGAATAGAGCGAAAGCGGAAATGACGCCGCTTACAACGAGAATAGTTTCGATAGGCATGGCCAACTCCCTTGATGCCGGAAGCGTGCCGGCATTCTCGGGGCTAAGCTTTGACTTGCGTCAAAGGCGGCCTAGGAAAGGGCAGAAATGATCCGGCCGGGGTTCGTCGCCGCGTTTCTCGCGTTCCACCATGCCGGAATTTCACTTGCGGGGAGGGGATAACAGATCTGGAATCCCTGACCATACGTGCAGCCGAGATCCGTGAGATGCGCGAGGCAGGCCACATCCTCTATGCCCTCGGCCACGATGGGCACGTCAAAATTGCGGCCAAGTGCAACCACCGAGCGGATAATGGCCTCGTCCTTGCTGCCATGTAGAAGGCCCGACACGAACATCCTGTCGATCTTAATCTCCGCGATGTCGAACTCCCGTAAATAGCGCAGCGATGTATAGCCGGCGCCAAAGTCATCGATGGATATTTTTGCCCCCAACGCCGCGAGCGCATTCAGAATGAGCCGGGATTTTTCCGGATTGGTGGCAAGCGCGGTCTCGGTCAGTTCAATCGTCACCATGGACGCGGAGATGCCGTACTTCTTCAGCAACAAAGAAAAGCGATCCGTCAGATTATCGTCGTCTAGCAAGCGTGCAGAGAAATTGATCGCTACGGTAATGTGGAGGCCGGCGCAGTTTCTCAATTCACAGCGTAAACCAGTGAAACACATGAATCTGGGATGGGCTAAAGACAAGCCTGTGCCGTAAAGGGCAAATCTCTCCCTTTCCTCCGTGTATGGAGGAATTCCCTTTTACGTCTTACGCATGTAAATCACGTCTTTTTTCATCCGTCGCTTGTCGCGGGTCGCGCTTTAAGCTAGGGGAGCGCGCTGCGAACTGTAGTTCAGTCGGATTTCGAGCCGCAACGTGACCAATACCGAAGACCATATCGTTGCCCCAACGCCCCGCCCTGTGGGCTGGCGCGAATTATGGATCAAGGAAGATTGGTGGGCGAACTGGATCGGACTTGGGCTCGTACTCCTCAGCTACGCATTGTTCCTCCAGGGCGACAGCCTCAGATGGATCGCCGTCGTTCCCGCGCAATGGTCGAATATCTCCGATCTCGGCGCGGACCTGGCCCGCAACGCGCCGCGTTATGTGGCGCAGTTCTGCGCATGGACGCTGGTTTTCTCCTTCGCCGTTCGCGCGATGGGTTTTCGGTTGAGCGCGTTCCTTCCGTCCTTCGCGTTTCTCTATCTCTTGTCGCTGGTGATTTTCGCCATCGGCCGCTGGGATCAGGCCTCGCAGTATAATCTGGAGCCGCCGCTGGTCGCGCTGCTGGTCGGCCTTGCGCTGTCGAATTTCATCGGCGTGCCAAAAAGCTTCGATACCGGCTTTCGCGTGGAATTCTACATCAAGACCGGCATCGTCCTTCTCGGCGCGACATTGCCGTTCACCCTTCTTCTTTGGGCAGGACCGGTAGCGATTCTGCAGGCCGGTGTCGTTTCGGTCATCACCTTCCTGATCATCTTTTTCGCCGCCCGGAAATTTGGTCTCGATCATCGTTTCGCGGCCGTTCTCGGCGCGGGCGGATCGGTATGCGGTGTGTCGGCGGCCATCGCCATTTCGGGCGCGGTGGGCGCGAAAAAGGAACACACTTCGATTGCCATCACCATCGTCATCATCTGGGCGATCGCGATGATCTTCTTTCTGCCGCTCGTCTCGCGCCTTCTGGAATTGCCTGCGGGCGTTGCCGGGGCGTGGATTGGAACCTCGGAATTCGCCGATGCCGCCGGCCTTGCCGCCGCGACCGCCTATGGCAATCTTGCGAATAATCTTGAAAACATTCCGGGCACCGGCGATCAGGCCGTGTTCGCCTTCACACTGCTGAAGATTGTCGGCCGCGATATATGGATCGGCGTCTGGGCCATTGTGCTCGCCCTTATCGCCACCACGCGTTGGGAGACAAACGGCAATGACCGCGTGCCGCGGATGGCGGAAGTCTGGTGGCGCTTTCCAAAATTCGTTCTCGGCTTTCTCGCGGCATCGCTTCTCGTAACCGCCATGACCAGCGGTTACACGCTGGAGCAGTACGAGCGTGAGGTCGCGCCGACCCTTGTCGGACCCATCCGAGACTTACGCAGCTGGGCCTTTATCTTCTGCTTCCTCAGCATCGGACTGACGACGCGTTTGCGCGAACTGAGTTCCGCCGGATCGAAACCGTTTCTCGCCTTCTCGATAGGCGCGGTGATCAACGTGATCCTCGGATTCCTGCTGACCGTGTATGTCTTCTACGATTACTGGGCGACGCTCGGCAGCTGATGTCTTCGGCGCGCGGCGCCTGGACGCACGCGGAATCAGGCACTGGCCGTATTAACGCCCTTCCTCTAGATTTCGCCCGCCAGATTCCCAAGGGAAATGCATGCTGAGCGTTATCGTTCCGGCCCGAAATGACGGGGTGATGACGGGGACCTGTCTCGGGGCTCTGCTTCACACGCTGGACCGTCTGGCGTTGACCTGCGAGATCATACTGATCGACGACGCGTCGGCCCCGAGCGAGGGCATTCTTCCCGCGTTTTTTGAAGCCCGCGCATCCGCGCCACGGCATCAGTTCCGTATTGTCCACTCCCGCGCGCATCAACATTACAGCGGCGTATTTTCCATTGGGCTGCATCTGTCCAAAGGGGATGCCGTATTCTTTCTTAGCAACGACATGCTGGTAACGCCCTTCTTCTTGTCGTCGCTGCTGGCGGTCTCGGCGCTGGATACCAAATTCGGCATTGTGCGGGGCACCTCCAACCACACCGACAGCCACCCCGAATATCAGATCGTTCCGGCGGAGAAGCCGAAGGACTATGAGGGCATCCAGGCTTTTTCGGCGCGTATGGCCGCGGAGAACGGCCTTGGCTGGCGTGCGGATTCGGTTCTGTCGGGCGACGCGGTTCTTCTGAAGCGCGCGCTGATCGAACGCATTGGCGTGCTCGATCTGCGCTTCTTCGGCTATTTTGGCGATGTCGATTACGGCATGCGCGCCCATCTTGCCGGATTTGAACTCGTCTGTGCGACGGGGGCCTGGCTCTATCATGTCGGCGGCTGGCATGTGACGCGGGAAAGCCAGCAGCGCGGCGAAACCGATCTGAAACCCGGATTCGACCGGCGCATGGCGCTGGTGAGCGCAGCCTATAAGGAATTTCGTGAAAAATGGGGTGGGGACCTCCCGCAGGATTTCGCGGATTGCCCCTCGCTGAATTTCTTCCCCCTGGCAGAGGCCGCCCAAAGCCGCGTAACGCTGCGTTACACTTTGGCGGAAGCTACCCTCGACGATCTGGAATTCCATTGAGCGCTGCGGACATGTCCCACAAACCGCGTATCGGCGTCGCCTTCAAATATTTTTGGCGAGGATTCCGGCCCGAAACCTTCGCGGCATTCTTTCCCCAGATGTTCGAGGATTTCGACCTCTATCTCTCTCCGAAGCCGCAGGTGGTTTTCCATTCGGTCTTTTCGCGGTTCATACCTTTCGAAGACCAGAGCAATCCGTCACCGGTCGCCGAAGTCCCTCGCGGCGATTATATCCGGGTGCTCCTGACCGGCGAAAATGTCGAACCCGACATGACGCGCTGCGACTTCGCGATCTCCTTTTCGCGACGTGTCCAGCATCCCAATCATTTGCGGCTACCGTTGTGGGTCTATGAGAATCGCGCCTTCGGCTTTCCGCCCCAGGCGCTTCTCAGAACGCCGGACACGGATTGGGGGGCGATCGCCGCGGCGAAAACCCGCTTCTGCAACTTCATCTACTCCCATGGGGTCCCGTTCCGCGACCAGGTGTTCGATGCACTTTCCAATTACCGCAGGATCGATTCAGCCGGCCACTTCCGCAATACGATGGGCGGATGGACCGTACCGATGGAGCCGAACCGGCTCGCCGGCAAAGTCGCCTTCATGCGCGAATGCAAGTTCACGCTGGCGATCGAGAACGCGGTCTGGCCCGGCTATGCCTCCGAGAAACTCGCTGATCCCTTCTTCGCTCACAGCGTTCCGATTTACGTCGGCGATCCTCTTGCCATGACGGACTTCAATCCTGAGGCGTTCATCGACGGCGCAGGAAAGAGCGTTGCAGAGATCGTCGAGATGGTGCGCGAAATAGATAATGACAAGGCACGCTATCTCGCCCTGCTCGCGGCGCCGCCTTTTGCCGGGAATGTGCTTCCCAGATACGCACAGGATGAAACCATCCGTTCGTTCTTCGAGCGCATCTTCGCTGCAGCACCCCAAAGGGGGTAGGCCTTTACCATCGAAACATTCGTCAGGGCACCGGACGCGCTTCGCACTCTTCCACCGAAATGCGCGGCGTTCCTGCGGTGAAGTCGTCGAGCGCCCGTGTCGAATGCACGTCGGCAATGGCGCCCGTTTCGCCGGTCTGCGCGGCGCCTTCACTGAGAAGCTTCGCCACGCCGGCTTCTGCCAGCGCAATCGCGCGGTCACGGCGGGCTTGGGCTTCCGCCGAGAATTCGTCGCCGGAGGCACGGTGCGCGGCGAACATGATGCCTGAGCAATAGAGGTCGTCACGCGCCGCGTCGGAGCCGACGATAAGGAGGTCGAGGGGAGGCGGAATGACGACCGGGGTTTCGGGCAGCGACGGCATCGGAAACTCCACCGGATCGGACGCGCCCAGCGTGTCGCTCATCGGCATGGCGCCCGGAAGGGCGAATGGGTCTCGCTCCGGCCTGGTCAGGTCCAAAATAAGCTTGCCGCCAAAAACGACGATGGCCGCGACGCCGACCCACTGAAGCGGTTTCACCTGGAAACTCCCTGATATGATGTCGCGCCGGTCTTAACGGAAGCGCCGCGCGATATCATCCCCCCAGAACAAGGGAGAGATCTCCTCGCGCTTTTTCGTTCAGGCCGTGGGGCCGCGCTCGAGTTCCGTATGGAGGACCTTCTCGTCGAGTGCGCCCTCGCTTTTGGCGATCACCAGCGTGCAGAGCGCATAGCCCATTACGTTCACCGGCACGAAGGCCGAGGACAATAACCGGTGGACACCGAGTATCAGGCCGACCGCAGCCACCGGAATTTGATTGGTAGCGGACAGGGTGGTGGCGAGAACGACGATGGCCGAACCGGCAACTCCGGCGCCGCCCTTCGACGTCACCAGCATGACGAGGAGGAGAAACAGCTGCTCCCCGATGGTCAGATCGATGCCGACCGCCTGGGCCAGGAAGACCGAGACCATCCCAAAATAGAGAGCGGTGCCGTCGTCATTGAAGGCATAGGCCGAAGGCAGCACCAGCGCCACCACCGATTCCCTGGCGCCCAGCGCGCGCAGCTTTGCATGAAGGCGGGGAAACACGGATTCGCTGGACGAGGTTCCCATCACAAGGATGACTTCCGCGCCGACATAACGGATGAGCTTGAGGAAGTTGATGCCGTATAGTCTTGCGATGGGCCATAGGACCACCAGCACAAAGACGAGGCACAGAAGATAGAATTCAAAGATAAGCACACCGAGAGAGAGAAGCGCTTCAGGCCCGAATCTGCCGACGGTGAAACCGATGGCGCCGAACGCGCCGATGGGCGCGGTGTACATCACGAAGGCGATGATTTTGAACAGGACATGCGAGACGGATTCGATGCCATCGACGATCGGCTTGCCCTTCGGCCCGATCGCAAGAAGACCAAAAGCGAACATTACCGAGAAAAACAGAATCGACAGGACCTCGCCTTCGGCAAAGGCGCCGATGGCGCTGGAAGGAACGATGTCGAGCAGGAATTGTCCGAAATGAATCCCGTCCACATTGGTGGGAACGCCCTGGATTTCCTGCCCAGTGAAAGTCGAGGGATCGATATTCATTCCCACACCGGGCTGCAGGACATTAACCCAGATGAGCGCCAGGATGAGCGCGATGGTGGTGACAATCTCGAAATAGACGAAGGCCTTGAGGGCGATGCGGCCGACGCTGCGCGCTTCGCCCACGCTGGCGATGCCATGCACCACAGTACAGAAGATGATGGGCCCAACGACCATCGTTACGAGGCGGATGAAAAGATCGCCCAGCACCTTCAGGCCATCGGCTGCCTCCGGCCATAACCACCCGACGAGAACACCGAGCAGCATGGCGACAAGGATTTGTACCGTCAGGTTCCGGTAAAGCGGTTTGCGGGCTTTCCGGACCGTCACCGCTTCCGTCGTCATATCTATTCCGCTTCCGAGCCGAGAATGCGCGCCGCGTCTTCAAATAATTCATCGGGCGACATCGGCCGGGGGATAAGCCCCTGCTGAACCGCATTGGATACGATCTGCTGCAGCGAAGCGCGGATGGCGCCGATCCCGAAGCGCAGCGGGTCTTCGGCGCCGGTCGGGATATCCGCCGCTTCACGGCTTTCCTTCAGCACGCGATACAGCTCGCACACGGCGTCGGGACGGGATTTCGCAATCGATTCACGCACAATGGCGAGATGATTGACCGGCACGCCGCCATGCCTGCGCGCCCAGGCACGGCCCGCAGCCTCGTGATCGGGGATCAGATGTTTCAACGGCCCCTCTTCCGCAACGTCGCCGAGGATAGCCGCATCGATTTCGCCGTCGAGCAGCATCTGCTTGATGATTTTTCCATCCGCCCGTTCGACATTGGCGGGATCGGAATATTCCGCCACATGCGGCGCTTCAAATGTGACCCAGGTGATGCTGTCCAGATCGACGCCGTAATCCTGAGAGAGAAAGCCGCGCACCCATGCACCGGTCGTCTGCGTGTAGGCACGCACGCCGACGCGCTTGCCGCTTAAGTCCTCCGGCCGCAGCACGCCGCGATCGGCGTTGTAGAAAATCGTGTGATGCTGATTGCGCCCGACAATGGTTGCGGGCAACAGCATATAGGGCTTGCCGAAAGCCTTGGCCTGCAGAAAAGTGACGACGGCCAATTCGCCGAAATCATATTTCTGATCGCGCACAATCGCCTTGAACTGCGTATTGGCGACTTTCACCTCGAAGAAATCGAAGGTGAGGAGGGGCGACGACACCACGCCGCTTTTCAGCGCTTTGGTGTTGGGATGCATGCCGAGTAGCGTATGCAGGACGACCGGTTCGTTGTTTGCCATGGCCGTCTTTAACCTGCGAGCTTCGGATACAGTATCTGCGCCGTTCCCGCGAAAATCCACTCGCGGTCACGCGCCGGCAGAAAGGCGAGGGTTTCCTGTCCGAGTTTTACAAGCTCCGTGAGGTGCTTCTCGGAGGCCGGGTAATTGGATCCCCACGCCAGACGGTTGGCGCCGAATTCGGAAACCAGCTTACCGAAGAAGGTTTCCGGCGTGGCCTTGCCCTTGCGCGCGCCTTCGAGATTGCGCTCGGTGATTTTCAGATAGACGCCGGGATGGCGTGAAAGCCGCCACAGGCTGTCGGTGCCCGCATAGGGAGGGCCATCTTCCTGTAGGGGACGCGCGAGATGGTCGAGGACCACGCGCAGCCGCGGAAATCTGTTGAGCACATTTTCAAGCGCCGGAATGCCCTGTGCCGTCATTTGCAGGCAGACGGGTAATCCCCGTGCTTCGGCAAGGGCCCAACCGGGAAAGGTCCTGGGATCATCAAGCCAGCTCTGCTGCCCCGGCATGGTGCTGCCGGTCGTGAAGAGGCGCATGCCGGTAAGGCCTCTCGCCATCCAGCGCTCCATCGTCGCCACCGCGTCGTCCGCGATCAGTTCGCAGGAGAAGACGCCCGTGAAGCGTTGCGGGTGCGCGGCGACAGCCTCGGCGACGTAGGTGTTGTCATGGCCGTAACAGGTGGAGCCTTGGACGAGGGCCGCCTTATCGACACCCGCTGCGATCTGGTCCTGAACCATCTGTTCATGACTGACGGGCCGTGCCAGCGACCAGTCGGACTGGTGCCCACCAATGGGCGCGCGCGGATAACGCACGGTATCGGTAGAAATTACATGCGGGTGAATGTCGATGATCATAGACGTTCCTGGTATTGATTTTGGTGAAGGGAGCTTAGCCGCCTGCTAGGAAGAAGGCGCGTTCGGCCGCCAATGTTGCGGGGAGCGGCGTCACCGCCGCCGCCGCCGCATAGGCTTCAACCAATGCTGCCTGCGCTTCTGCAATGGAGCCGAATTCCGCGAAGGGAACTTCCTCGCGCGCCTGAAGCGGCGAGACGGTAAGTAGCAGCACGGCCAGAGACGGCGCGAGGGTAGCCGGAGAGCGCGGGAAAACGGGCGTCATGGGGGAAATCCTGTCGTTACGGTAACGGTAACGCTATCTCTGTGAGCGTATAAAAACTACTCCCCGGAAGACGGGGGGTCCGAAAGGTCCAAGTATCAGGCGCCCGCTTTGCGCCGCGCCTCGATCGCATCCCAGATCAGCGGGGCGGCATCAACGCCGCCAAGGCGTTTCAGCTCCTGAATGCCGGTCGGCGAAGTGACGTTGATTTCGGTGAGGTAATTGCCGATCACATCGATACCCGTGAAGACGAGGCCGCGCGCCTTCAACTCGGGCCCGATCGTCGCGCAGATTTCGAGATCGCGTTTGGTAAGTTCGCCCAGTTCGGCGCGGCCCCCCACATGAAGATTGGAGCGCGCCTCACCGTCCTGAGGCACGCGGTTGACCGCGCCCACCGCTTTGCCATCAACAAGAATGATGCGCTTGTCGCCCTTGCGCACTTCCGGAACGTAGCGTTGCACCATCACGGGTTCGCGATAGAACTGCGTGAACATTTCGAGCAGCGAGGAAAGATTCTCATCGTCGGGACGGATGCGAAACACGCCCGCGCCGCCATTGCCGTAAAGCGGTTTGACGATGATGTCCTGGTGTTCGGCGCGGAAGGCGAGAATGACCGAACGGTCGGACGAGATCAGCGTCGGCGGCATCACGCCGTCGAATTGCGTAACGAAGATTTTTTCCGGTGCGTTGCGGACATGAAAAGGATCATTCACCACCAACGTTTTGGGATGAATGCGCTCGAGAATATGAGTCGCGGTGATATAGGCCATGTCGAAGGGCGGGTCCTGCCGCATCAGCACGACATCGGCCTTGGTGAGGTCGAGCGTTTCGACCGGGCCGAAGGAAAAATGTGCCCCGCGTGTGCGTTCGACCTTCAGCGCGCGTGCGGGCGCGGTGACTTTGCCGTCGCGGAAGGTGAGGTCGCGTGGGCCGTAATAGAGCAGCGTGTGCCCGCGTGCCTGCGCT
Source organism: uncultured Alphaproteobacteria bacterium (assembly GCA_903862715.1). Classification (GTDB taxonomy): domain Bacteria; phylum Pseudomonadota; class Alphaproteobacteria; order Micropepsales; family Micropepsaceae; genus CAIYRG01. The sequence continues at coordinate 145,899 of CAIOYY010000057.1, read as the reverse complement.
TCGAGGCAGATTGCGAAGGTCGAATCGGCATCGATGTCGATGCGTTCGATGGGGTCCATCTGTACGGCAACCGCCAGGGCCATGATGCTCTCTCTAATTCAGTCTGCGTTTCAACGATTGCAAAGCGAGGCTGGCCTCGTTCGCGGCATCGCCCATATTGCGTTCGAGCTGGAAGGAACGTTCGTAAGCTTCTCGCGCGGCGCCCAGAACCTGAATGGATTCCTGCAACCGACCCATTTCGAGCCAGAGCGGCGCCTTGTCGGGTGCGATCAGAAGCATGCGCTGCAAGACGGTTACGGCGCGGGGAATGTCGTTTGCTTCCTGGGCACGCGTCTTCAAATTGTTTTGCAGCCGAAGCAGAACTTCAATGTCGCTGACCTGTTCGACAGTCTGCTTGCCGCCCGAGATGGGGCGAGGCGCGGAGGCCATTCCAGGTGGCTTTGCGCTGCGTTCGTGTTCGATGATCTTGCCGCCATTGAACGGATCGATTACCGCTTCGCCGCCGCCGGCCTGAATCATCAGGAGAAAATGATTGGGCGCGGAAAGGCCGCGTGCTTTGACGCCTGCGGCGCGGGCGGCATGCATGTAGAGAATGCCCAATGCGACGGGCAGGCCTCGGCGGTTGACGATCACGGAAATCATGTCGGCGCTTTCCGGCGCCTCAAAACGCACCTGATCGCCGTCATAGCCATACCGGCCGTGAAGCAACGCGGAGAGGCCCTGTGCCGCGAGTTCGGGGCTGAGGGCGAACGCCGCTTCGGCACGCGCTGCTTCCGCCACTTCGGCGAGATGGGCACGGAACGGCGCCAGATCCATTTCGGGGCGGTCGAGCGCGGCAAGCATCAATGCCGCCGTCGCAATATCCTGCGGACCGCTCGCCATTTTCCCCAATCGCGCCAAATACGCCGACGGCGTTTCGTCGCTCATTCGTCCAAATCTTTCCGCTACGCGCGAACCCCGGCGCCTGTCCTGGCGCTGCGCGCCCCCCCGACCGGAGCACGCCAAAACATGCATCCTCCGACGGGGGCGTAGTCTAGGTTTCCTGCCGGGAGGCGCAAGCCCGCACCCGGAAGCGCTCTAGCCGTCGGACGCGAGAGGAACGCCGAAATAGCGCGCCGGGTCGTCCTTCAGCACGACATAATTCTCGACCCGCTTCACGCCCTGAAAGCGTGACGCGCGCGCGATGACGCGATCGACTTCCGCCTGATCCTGACCGATGCCGGTAAGGTAGACGACGCCGTTCACCACATCGATCGTGTAATTGGAATCCTTGATCGCCGCATCGGTGAGAATATCGGCGGCGATTTCGGTACGGATGAAAATATCTCGCGGACGATCGAGCCAGCCGACCGAATCCGTTACCTCGATTTCATTGTCCACTTTACGGACGCCGTCGACGCGCCAGGCGGCGCGCGTCGCCGACAGGCGCGTCTCCGCACTATCGACGCGTCCCGTCATCAGAACGCGGCCTTCGATGACCGTGGTCGAGACGTTGAGGAAGTTGGAAGCAGAAGCATTGGCCAGCTCGGCCGTGATGGCGCTTTTGATCCGCACATCGTCAAAGGCGGCGCCGACGGTGCGTTCCTGCCGGACGGCGGACAGGCCAGCGACAAGGCCTGTGGCGGCGACGGCGACGCACCCGGAAAGAATCGGCGCGGCGATCAGTACGGCCAGAGTGGTAGTGATGGCTTTTTTCGACATAGGGGGATTTTCTCCGTTATCGCCAATACGCAACCCTCGATAACTAAATCCCACCATCGCCCAATATGTTATCGGGTCGTCTTATCATAATCTTATATCACAACCGCCAAGCGTCTTGCACGTGGCGCGGGAGGCGGCCGGGTACCATCAGTATAGCGTCGAATCGGACCCCTTTATGGCGCAAGGCTGGGTGGGAGCTCAAATAGAGTTCGGCGGCGCGTGCAATCCGGGATTGCTGACGGTGTGAAACGGCCTCGGCCGCTACCCTGTTGCCCTTTCGGTTTTTGACCTCGATGAAGCAAAGAATGCCTCGGGGCGAGAGCGCGATCAGATCGATCTCGCCGACCGGCGTCCGCACCCGGCGCCCCACCACACGGTACCATTTGAGCCTAAGCCACAGCGCGGCCAGCCCTTCCGCCCGCCTTCCGCCCTTTTCGGCCGTCTTGCGGTTCGGTGGCCCGCTCATTCTGCCTCGCTTAGGGTCTCTTTCAGAATCAGGGCGCGGGCATAGACGGCGCGTTTGGGGGCGCCCGTTACTTCGGTGACAAGCGCAACGGCGGGCGCTACCGGCATGAAAGGCAGCATTTGGCCAAGAAGGCCGTCGACTCGGACTTCGTCGATGTCATCGTGCTGGGCTTTTGGAGGCGGGCCCACGACCAGGGTGATTTCACCCTTCGTCGTCTCGCTTTCATAGGCTGCGCGGAGATCTGACAGCGTACCGCGCCGTGCTTCCTCATGGAGCTTGGTAAGCTCGCGCATGACGGCGGCGTCCCGATTGCCAAGGATTTCTTCCATATCTTTCAATGTGTTGGCGATACGGCCTGCCGATTCGAAGAAAATCAGGGTCGCGGGAACGGCTTTGAGTTCAGAGAGCTCCGTCCTGCGTTCGCCCTGCTTGGAGGAAAGGAACCCGGCGAAGAGAAATTTGTCGGTCGGGAGCCCTGCGGTACTGAGCGCCGCAAGTGCCGCAGAGGGACCGGGAATGGGATAGACGCTCAGCCCCGCCTGTACCGCTTCACGGACAAGCTTATGCCCCGGATCCGAAACCAGCGGTGTACCGGCATCGCTGACCAAAGCGAGGCGTGCGCCGTCGGCCAGTTTTTTTAGAATTTTCGGACGCATCTCCGGCGCGTTGTTGTCGTTGTAGGAAAGAAGGGGGCGGCTGATTCCGTGAATCGCGAGAATGCGCGAGGTGACGCGCGTGTCTTCGGCTATGATGGCGTCCGAAGCGGAAAGAACGTGAAGCGCCCTCAAGGTGATGTCGGAGGCATTGCCGATAGGTGTCGCGGTAACGTAGAGACCGGGCGCAAGTTGCGATGTCGCGTCTTTGAACGGTGAGCGGTTCTGCCCCATTCTGGCCGCGATATCCTGTTCGGAATCACTTTCCGGGCGTGACGATTCGGCAGACGGTTTGGCCGGGAATTTGGAGCGTAATGGTGTTTTTCGCTGGCGTGACACTCTTGGACGTTCCTCTGCGAGCCCCGATCCATCGGCGCGAATCGCGCTTTTCACTGTGCGCGCTTCTGAGCGTGGTTGTCATGGGGAGCGTGCTCTCGGCCTGCGTAACCGCGCCGCCACCACCGCCGCCGCCGCCGCCCATGGTCGAAGCGCCACCGCCGGAAGAAATCGGTCCGCCGCCGCGCACCGACCAGCCGGATTTTTTCCGCTTGAGAAACACACCCGACAACAGCACCCCCGTGCGGGTTGCATTGTTGTTGCCGCTGTCCAATCCGCAGGCCGAAACGCGGGCGCTGGCGCGCGCATTGCAGCAGGCGGCCGAGCTGGCGCTGTTCGATTCCGGCAATCCGAATATCATTCTGATGCCGCGTGATGATGGTGGTTCGCCCGAACGCGCGGTCGCCGCAGCACGCGCAGCCATTGATGACGGCGCGGAAATCATTCTCGGCCCGCTATTTGCGCAGGCTGCCGCGGCGGTCGGTCCCGTCGCCCGAGCATCCGGCGTTCCCGTTATCGCCTTTTCCAGCGACCGTGCGGTGGCAGGCAATGGCGTGTTTCTATTGAGCTTCCAGCCGGAAACCGAAGTTGAGCGTATCATTTCCTACGCCGCGCGCACCGGACACAGCGCCTTTGCTGCGTTGATTCCGCAAACCGCCTATGGCGACAAGGTTGCCGAGGCATTTCAGGCGACAGTGAACGGCGAAGGCGGCGCGATTACCGCCATCCAGCGTTTCGGCATGCAGCCTGGTGCAGTGGGTGAGCCCGCAGGCGCTGTCGCCGCGTCCTATCCCGATGCCATTCTGATCGCCGAAGGTGGCGTGATGCTGCAGGCGCTTGGGCCTGCACTTGCGCTGCGCGGAGCAACGCCGCCAGCGGTGCAGATGCTGGGCACAGGTCTATGGAACGATCCTGCCGTGTCGCGCGAGCCGATGCTGCGCGCCGGCTGGTTCGCCGCTCCGCCGCCGGAAGCGTGGCAGGGTTTTTCGCGACGCTATGAGCAGACCTATGACGAGACCCCGCCGCGCCTTGCGACATTGAGCTATGACGCGATCTCGCTGGTGGCGGCGCTGGCCGATGGCGTTCCCTATCGCCGCTTCACGCCCCAGACCATCACTGATCCAAATGGCTTTGTGGGCGTTGATGGCATTTTCCGTTTTCGCCCCGACGGCGGCGCGGATCGTGGCCTCGCGGTGCTGCAGGTGGGACAGGGCGGTTTCAACATTGTCGATCCGGCGCCGACGAGCTTTTACACCACGGGGTTCTGACGCCGCGCTGAATGAACCTATCCGACGAGTTCGGTAATCAGCGTGTTCAGCAGAAGCCTGCCTCTGGGCGTCGCAAAAATACGGGCGCCGTTTCTGTCGGCAAAACCTTCATCGATCATCTGCGCGATCTTCACCCGCGAGAGGCGAACGCCCCAGCGCGATTCATAATCGGCAAGATCGATGCCTTCGCTGAGCCGCATCGCCATCAGAAGATGCTCGCGCGCGGCGTCCTCGCTTCCTATCTCCTCGGTCTCAAGGCTGGTTCCTTCCGCTTCGACGCGCGCGAACCAGCGTTCGGGGAGACGTTCGGCCAGCGTCGCCAGCATGCCCGTTTCCCGTTCGATGCGGCCATGCGCACCGGGACCGACGCCGGCATAAGGCGCATAACGCCAGTATAAAAGATTGTGCCGCGACTCCGCGCCCGGCCGCGCATGGTTCGACACTTCATAGGCGTAAAGCCCGCGCGCGACGCATAGTTCGTCGGTGAGTGCGAAAAGATCCGCCGCAAGCCCATCCTCGGGAAGCGCGAATTTTCCCAGCCGGTATTGCGTCTCGAACGACGTGCCCTTCTCAATGGTGAGCTGATAGAGCGACAGATGTTCGGTGCCATAACCGAGCGCTTCGTTCAGTTCCACGCTCCAGTCTGCGAGTGTCTGACCGGGACGGGCATAGATCAGATCGAAGCTGACACGGGGGAAAATAGCGCTGGCGAGTTTGACCGCCGCCTTCGCTTCCTCGGCGCCGTGAAGGCGCCCAAGAAATTTCAGCGCCGGATCGTTCAGCGCCTGCACCCCGATGGAGACGCGGTTGACGCCGGCCGCGCGATAATCGTGAAAGCGCGTCTGTTCGACGCTGTTGGGATTGGCTTCGAGCGTGATCTCGGCATCCGGCGCCATCACCCAGTGTTTTGCAATGGCATCGAGGACCGCGCCCACCGCATGACCCGACATCAGGGACGGGGTGCCACCGCCGAAGAAAATGCTGCTGACGGGCGGACGCGCCACGCCTTGTAACAGCGCCACGGCCTCGAGTTCGCGAGCGATGGCTTTTGCCCACTGCGCATCGTCAAAGCGTTCGCGGACATGGGAGTTGAAATCGCAATAGGGGCACTTGGCGGCGCAGAACGGCCAATGGACGTAAATGCCGAAGGCGCGGCTCATGCGCTAGGCCGCGTCAGCGCCGCTGAAAATTTGGCGAAGGCCTTCGCGCGGTGGCTGATCGCATGTTTCGAACCAGGGTCCATTTCACCAAAGGTGAGATGCCCGCCTTCCGGCACGAAAATCGGATCGTAACCGAATCCCTGCTTCCCGCGCGGTGGAAAGGTCAGCGTGCCGTAGACGCGGCCTTCGAATGTTTCGTCGCGCCCGTCGGGCAGGCTGAGCGCCAGCACGCACACGAAATAGGCCCGCCGCTCCGGGTTGGCGCCGAGCTCGGTTTCGACGCGGTGCATGGCAAGAGCAAAATCTTTCTCAGGGCCCGCCCAGCGCGCAGAATAAATTCCGGGCGCGCCGTTCAAAGCCTCGACGCACAGCCCGGAATCATCGGCCAGCGACGGGAGCCCCGAGAGTTTCGCCGCGCTGCGCGACTTGATCAGCGCGTTATCGATGAAGGTCGCGCCATTTTCCTCGGGCTCCGCAAGGCCCAGTTCGGCTGCGCCCTTGGTGGCAAAGCTATAGGGCGCGAGCAACTCCTCGATCTCGCGGACCTTGCCCGGATTGTGGCTGGCGACCACCAGCGTTGCGCCCGTCTGAAGGAGGCTCACAGTTTCAGTATGTCCTTTTGCAGGGCAAAAAGTTCGGCGGTGCCTTTGCGCGCCAGCGCCAGAAGCTCGCCGAGTTGCGCCTCCGAGAACGGCGCGCCTTCGGCAGTGCCTTGCACTTCGACCAGTCCGCCCGAACCGGTGAGGACGAAATTGGCGTCGGTCTCGGCCGAGGAGTCTTCATCGTAATCGAGATCGAGCACCGGCGTGCCGCCGAATATCCCGCAGGACACCGCCGCCACCTGATCTTTCAACGGAAGGCGGGTGAGGAGACCGGTCGACGTCATGAAGCGCAAAGCGAGGCCGAGGGCGACAAAGCCGCCGGTCACGGAGGCCGTGCGCGTTCCGCCATCGGCCTGGATCACATCGCAATCGACCACGATCTGGCGCTCGCCGAGCGCCGCGAGATCGACCACCGCGCGCAAGGAGCGACCGATGAGGCGCTGGATTTCCTGCGTCCGGCCCGATTGTTTCCCGACCGCCGCCTCGCGGCGCATGCGATCATGGGTCGAGCGGGGCAGCATGCCATATTCCGCCGTGACCCAGCCTTTTCCCGTGCCGCGCAGAAAGGACGGGGCGGTTTCCTCGACGCTGGCGGTACAAAGCACATGGGTATGGCCGAATTTGACGAAGCAGGAGCCCTCAGCATGCTTCAATATGCCGGGCTCCAGCGAGACCTTGCGCATTTCGTTGGGCAGGCGTTTCGATGGGCGCATCTCGGGTCTCGGGCTTTCTCTTGAACTTGGGGGTCGCGGTCGTTACCTAGCGGCGGGTGGGCCGGACGGCAACCAAGGTTGCGATCTGCCTGATTATAACAATAATCTCAACAACTTATCGTAAGGGTCACAGTGGACGGGCGAAATCCGCAAACGCAGAATGCCGAACGGGCGCTGACCGAGCTGCCCGAACGCGCGCGCGCGGTGTTTCGCCAGCTGGTGGAAGCCTATCTGAGTTCGGGCGGACCGGTCGGATCGCGGACCCTTTCGCAGCGTCTGCCGATTTCCCTGTCGCCCGCTTCGATCCGCAATGTCATGGCCGATCTCGAAAAGATGGGCCTTCTTTATGCACCGCATACCAGCGCAGGCCGCGTGCCCACCGATATCGGCCTCCGTCTGTTTGTCGACGGGATGCTGGAAGTCGGCGATCTGACCCGCGACGAGCGCGCGGCGATTGAAGACCGCATCAGCGTGACGGGGCGCATGCCCGAAGACGTACTGACCCAGGCAACGAGCCTTCTTTCCGGCCTGTCGCATTGCGCCGGTCTGGTTGTGACCGGCAAGCAGGAAATCCCGCTGCGCCATTTCGAATTCGTGCCCTTGAGCCCCGACAAGGCGTTGGCGGTTCTTGTCGGCATGGATGGCGTTGTCGAAAACCGTGTCATCGATCTGCCGCCCGGACTGACGCCTTCGGCGCTGATCGAGGCATCGAATTATATGAGCGCCAAATTGCGCGGACGGACTCTGGAAAGCGCGCGCGGCGAAATCCAGAGGGATCTCGACGAGGAGCGCGCTGAACTCGATTCGCTGACCGCGAAGATTGTCGCCGAGGGGCTGGCCACGTTGAGCGCCAGGCCGAAAGCCACCGGCGACGCGCTCGACAACAAAATCCTGATCGTGCGCGGCGCGGCCAATCTGCTCGACGATATCGAAGCCCAGAGCGATCTGCAGCGCGTGCGGACGCTGTTCGATGAAATCGAGCGCAAGGGCGATCTGGTCAAGCTTCTCGAACTGGCAAAAGACGGCGAGGGCGTGAAGATTTTCATTGGCGCCGAGAACAAGCTGTTCGGGCTTTCGGGGTCCTCGGTCGTGGCGGCGCCTTATGCCGACGCCAAGGGAACCGTGGTCGGGGTCATTGGCGTTATCGGTCCGACGCGCCTTAATTATGCGCGCATCGTACCGATGGTCGATTACACCGCGCGTGTGGTAGGGCGCATTCTGGCGTAGGGCTTTAGGCCAAGACATAAGGTTCAGGGAGTTTTTATGACGAACGAGAACGGCAACGGAGCGGCGGACGAGGCGGAGAACATCCCCACGCCGGAAGCAGATGAAGTCGAGATTTTGCGCGCGGAAATCGCCGCACTGAAAGACCGCTCGCTGCGCGCGCTGGCCGAGGCCGAAAACACGCGCAAGCGTGCCGAGCGCGAGCGCGAGGAAATGAAGCAGTTCGCCATAGCGCGTTTCGCCCGCGATCTTCTTTCGGTGTCCGACAATCTCGCCCGCGCGCTGGCGGCGCTGCCGGGCGACGCGCGCGACGGTGCGAGCGATGCCCTGAAGGCCATCCTCGACGGCATCGAGGCGACCGAGCGCGAATTGCAGGCGGTTCTGGGCCGCCACGGCGTGAAGCCCATCGAGGCGGCGGGAGCGAAATTCGATCCCAATCTGCATCAGGCGATTGCCGAAGTGCCAAGCGCGGCGCAGGCGCCCGGCACGGTCGTGACCGTGGTTCAGGGCGGCTACACGATTGGCGAGCGCCTGTTGCGCCCGGCGATGGTTACGGTCGCCAAAGCGGCAGACGCCTAAAAGAAATAGGCGAGAGCCCGTCGCTCCGCTTTCGACAAAGCGTTCCTGACCGACTATTTTCGCCGGTATCGTTCAACTCGTTCCATAGAGCGCCGCCATGAGCATGATTCGCGTCACCGTCGCAGGAGCTTCCGGCCGCATGGGCCGGGCACTGATCTGTGCCGTGGCGGAAAGCCAGGACATGCGTCTCGCCTTTGCGCTGGAGCATAGCGGCAAGCCCGAACTGGGACAGGATGCCGGACTGCTAGCGGGCATCAGTGAAGCCAATGTGGTTCTGACCGACGATCCGCTGGCGGCGCTGGCGAATTCCGATGCCGTGCTGGATTTCACCACGCCCGCCGCAACGCTGGCTTTGGCCGATCTCGCCGCGCAGGCGCGCATTGTACATGTTATAGGCACGACGGGAATTTCCGATTCCGAGATCACACGCCTTGGCGCCGCCGCGCGACATGCGGTGATCGTGAAGTCGGGCAATATGAGTCTTGGCGTCAATCTGCTAGCCGCGCTGGTCCGCGAAGCGGCGAAGGCCCTTCCCAATTACGATATCGAAATCGTCGAGATGCATCACCGGATGAAGGTCGATGCGCCGTCGGGCACCGCGCTGCTTCTGGGTGAAGCCGCCGCCGACGGGCGCGGCGTCAATTTGCGCGATGCCTCGGTGCGCGCGCGTGACGGACATACCGGTGCGCGCGAGGACGGGATTATCGGCTTCGCGTCACTGCGCGGCGGCACCGTGGTCGGCGACCACACCGTGACATTGGCAGGGCCGCATGAGCGGATTGAGCTCACGCACCGCGCCGAAGACCGGATGATTTTCGCGCGCGGCGCAATCGCCGCCGCACGCTGGGGCCAGGGCAAGAAGCCCGGGCTTTATGCGATGAAGGATGTGCTGGGGCTTTAAGTCGGCTATTCTGCTGCCAGATCTGTGCGCGCGGCTTCCAACGCCAGCATCGCGCGCTTGCGCGTCAAACCCCAATGATAGCCGGTTATCGCGCCGCTGCCCGCCAGCACGCGATGGCACGGAATGAGATAGGAAATCGGATTGCACCCGATGGCCGCGCCGGTGGCGCGCGCCGCCCTGGGTGTACAGCACACGCTGGCGATATTTCGGTAGCTCGTCACTGTTCCTTCCGGAATGGCGAGCAGCGCCTGCCAGACTTTGAGTTGCCAGGGCGTGCCGAAGAGCTGCACGGGGACTGGCGCTCTGTCGGTAAGGATCGCTTTGGCGTAAGACGCGGTCGCGCTGTCATTGCGGTGAAATTCGGCTTTCGGCCAGCGTGAACGCAGATCGGCCAGCGCGGCGTCTTCTTCACCCTCGTCGGCGAAGGCGAGCGCACAAAGCCCTTTGTCGGTCGCGGCGAACAGCGCAGAGCCGAACAGCGACGAATGAAAGCCATAAACGATCTGAAGGCCCTCGCCGCCCTTGGCATAGGCGCCCGGCGTCATCGCTTCAATTTTCACGCACAGATCATGGAGGCGCGAGGGGCCCGACAGCCCGGCATCCAGGGCGGCATCGAGTACGCTGTCGCCCTTGGCGAGCAGACGCTTCGCGTGTTCCAGGGTCAGCGCGCCGACAAAGGCCTTGGGGCTGACGCCCGCGAGGCGCGTGAAGACGCGTTGAAAATGAAAGGGCGAATAGCCCGCAATATCCGCCGCGGCATCAAGCGAGGGTTGGGTGGAATAATTCTCCGAAAGGTAATTTATCGCGCGGGCGATCCGGCGATAGGCTTCGTCATCGGATGTGGTTTCAGGCAGGGTTTCGGCGAGCGGCATGAAGGCAGATTAGGCTTCGCCGCCGCCACGCGCGACCCGAATCTTGCGCTTAGGTACGGAGCGTGTTGCGCGCCTTATACAGAGCATCGCGCAGGGCTTCTGCCAGCGAAGCGCGTTCGTCCGCGCCGAGAAAACTGCCGATCACCCAACGGCGACCCCGTGCCACCAAAGCCAGATCGGACCCGATGCGTTCAGGGTCCTGATGTTCAACCCTAAGCCAATAGGGGTCGATTTCCTCACGCGAGGTTTGTCCGTTCGGCGCGATGCGTTCAATAATAAGACGCTCCGGCGTCAGGACCAGATGTTCACGCTTGCGGGCAGCGCGGCCACACGCCGCAAATGCGATCCCAAGGACAAGAACATCCACACCTAATGAACGGCACAACGGGCCACGCACCCTGCAGCATGAAAAGAATGCCCGCCGAAAAACTGAAAAGAGCGACGAAACCGAGCACGGCAAAAATGCGCGCCGGCGGCATCGGCCGGTTCGGCTCCAGGATCGCGTCGAAGAGAACGCGCGCGTGCGGTGGGCGGTCGCTCATTTTTTGAATTCTAGACGGACATAGCAGATACAGAAAGACCCGCACCTTGCGGCGCGGGTCTTTCCGGTCGTCGAACCAAATTATCCCGATTCGGATGCTTAGTTCGGCGGATAGTGACCGCAGCGATAGTAATAGTCTTCGCGGCTTGCCTGTTCATCACGCCAGATCGGATGACCAAGGTTCACGGTACACGGGTCGGTCAGTGCGCCCGCGGCGCCGCCCGCGAGACCGCCGATGATGGCGCCCGTTCCCGCATTACCCGAAAGTGACCCGATGGCCGCGCCCGCACCCGCGCCGAGCAACGCGCCGGAGCCCGCACGGTCAGCGGTCGTCGTACCGCAAGCAGCAAGTCCCATCGTTGCGGCGAGCGCCGCACCTAAAGCAATGTTTCGAAGTGTCATGGATGTTTCCTTTTCCCACTCGGGTTCCGACATGGAAACGGGGCACCACATGAATCGTTCCCGAAAAAACTTGGGCGTAACAATGCGGCTGGAATGGCGGCTTTTCTCATGAGCGCATAGCCTTAAACCTTGCCGCAATTGGGTCGCAATGTTCGATGGCGTTAAAGAAATCCTCCTTCTCTGCCGCCGAGGCGCGCGCATTTTTCACGCGCTTGAAGGCGCGGAATCCCGAGCCAAAAAGCGAACTCGAATACTCAAATTCCTACACATTACTGGTGGCGGTCGTTTTGTCTGCACAAGCGACCGATAAGGGCGTGAACAGAGCGACGCGGGGCTTGTTCGCAACCGTCGATACGCCAGAGAAAATGCTGGCGCTGGGAGAGGACGGGTTGCGCGAGGCGATTAAGACGATCGGACTGTTTCGGACCAAGGCGAAGAATGTCATCGCGCTGTCCAAGGCACTGGTCGAACAGTATGAAAGTCATGTGCCGCAGGACCGCGAAGCGCTTGAGACCTTGCCGGGCGTCGGGCGCAAAACAGCTAATGTGGTGTTGAATGTAGCTTTCGGCAGGCCAACCATGGCGGTGGATACGCATATTTTCCGCGTTGGCAACCGCACGAAGCTGGCGCCCGGCAAAACACCTTATGAGGTGGAACAGAACCTGGAGAAGATCGTGCCGGAAGAATTCCGGCTTCATGCCCATCACTGGCTGATCCTGCATGGACGCTATGTGTGCATCGCGCGCAAGCCGAAATGCCCGGAATGCGTGGTCGCCGATCTTTGCCGGTTCAAGGAAAAGACTCCGGCGGAGGCCCCCGATGCCCCCGCGGGGACGAAAAAAATTACGAGTTCGGCGACACGCCGTTCATAACGCTGCGAAGACAATCAATATCCATCGCGCCGTTTTCGCCCGCCGGCGTGGTTTCGGCATGGCGCATTTTGAGCGCCCCTTGTTCGCGGTAGAGAAACAGAAACAGCGCGCAGGCCTCGCCGTCATAACGCCAGAGCTCCGATTCCGTCTCATTGCGGACGAAATCGGGCTCGCCATATTCGGCGCGCAAAGCCGTTTCGTCCTCGCCTATGCGCGGCGGATTAACCGGCGCGGGCGCGGGCTGGCGGGAAGGGAGGCGGAAGATATTGCCGATGAGGGCTGGCGCAGGTGTTCCGTCGGCTGCCGGAGAGGTCGCGCACGCCGTAAGGCACAGCGCAAACGCCGCGCCCGCGGCGAACCGCATGCTTGCTCTTGCATTCACGTTCCGGCGTCCCTATGCGATTTGGACCAGTTGCGGGCAATCTTTGCGCCGACGCAAGACATACACATACGAGCCAGGAAGGGAAGCCGCGTGAGCAAGCGCTACGACGTCGCCGGAATTGGAAACGCCATTGTTGACGTCATTCATCCGGCGAGTGACGGGTTTCTGCTCGAACACAATATAGCCAAAGGCGTGATGACGTTGATCGACGAATTTCGGGCCGAGCAGCTTGTCGCTGCCCTGCGCGAAGGACGCACGAGTTCGGGTGGATCGGCGGCCAATACGATGGCGGGCCTTGCTTCGTTTGGCGGTCGCGGATATTTCGTCGGCAAGGTGAAGAATGACCGGCTGGGGCAGAGCTTCTCGGAAGATCTTCGCGCCATCGGCGTCGATTTTGATACGGCAATGGGCTTGAGCGGTCCTTCGACCGCGTGCTGCATCATTGCGGTGACGCCGGACGGCCAGCGCAGTATGAACACTTATCTCGGCGCCTGCCGCGAATTGACGCCTGCCGATATCGATACGGCATCGATCGCCGATGCGGGAATTTTGTATATTGAAGGCTATCTGTGGGACGCGGAGGAGTCGAAGGCCGCGATCCGAAAGGCTATAGCCGCAGCGAAGCAGGCGGGCGCCAAGGTGGCGTTCACGCTATCGGACCCTTTCTGCGTCGGGCGTTTTCGCAGCGAATTTCTTCAGCTCATGCAGGGCGACGTCGATATTTTGTTTGCCAATGAAGACGAGATCAAAGCGTTGTACGAGGTCGATGCGTTCGACGATGCCCTACAAAGGGCGCGCGCCTGGCACGGCCTTGCGGCCATGACGCGCTCGGCCAAGGGCTGTGTGATTGCTTCGCCTAGCGGCGAGGTTCATGTGCTTGAGGCGGAGAAAATTTCGCAAGTTATCGACACGACCGGAGCCGGCGACCAGTTCGCCGCGGGATTTCTGTTCGGCCATGCGCGTGGAAGAAATCTGCGCGACTGCGGAAGATTGGGCGCAATCGCGGCGGCCGAAATCATCTCGCATTATGGCGCGCGGCCCGAGCAATCGTTAAGCGTGCTGGCGGCGAAGGCGGGCATCGCGTAATGCGGCGGAGACGGGTCTGGAGCACGAAGAGGCGAAGCCGCTGCCGCCACAATTCAATATCGGAGGTGCGGCGATTTTTGCCTGCGGTGATGCGGCCGCACGCGACGATGTTGCCCAACAAATGAATGGAGACGCGACCCTTATCGAAGTTGTGAGCATCGCGCGCAATGTCGGCGCGAACCGGCAGCCATAAGCGTAATTATTCCCCGACCACATGCATCATCACCTCGCGCCGGTGCGGCGCGTCGCGGTGCTCAAAGAGATAGATCGCCTGCCAGACGCCCAGCGCGAGTTCGCCCTTTGTCACCGGGATCGAAAGGGATGTTTGCGTAAGAGCCGCGCGTATATGAGCGGGCATGTCGTCCGCGCCTTCCGTCGTGTGGCGATAGACCCTGGTGTCGCGCGTGACCAGCCGGGAGAAGAAATCTTCCAGATCGCGCAACACATCAGTATCCGCATTTTCCTGAATGACCAGCGACGCCGATGTGTGACGCAGGAAGAGGGTGAGAAGCCCCTCCTTTATGCCTGATTGCGAGACGAACGCGGACGCGTCACGGGTGATATCCGTCAGACGTGGCCCCTGTGCCGTAACCACCCGTGTCGTGGATGCCTGGCGCAGCATCTATTTCTCGCGCGCGCGTTTCAGCGCGACATAATAGGCGCCTGTGCCACCATGCTTGATATGGGCCGCACTCGCGCCGACCACGAGCTCGCGGAAATCGCTTTCGCCGAGCCAACGCGGCAGCATGTTGTGCAGCACCCCTGCTTTGCCGGTGATTACGAGCACGAGACGCTGGTCGAGCGACCGGGCGCGCAGCACGAAGCGATGAAGCGCGCGATAGGCGGCATCCTGAGTGTAACCGTGCAGGTCGATTCGCGCTTCGGGTTCCAGCCGCCCTTTACGAAAATGCGCCTCACGGTGCCCACCGATTTCGGACGTATGTGCCTGTGTAAAGACCGGCGGTTTCGGTGGCGGGGTCGCTGCGGGAAACGGGTTTATCGGGGCATTGCGTGAACGCGGCTTCAATGGTTCGCGGTGAAGCGGTTTGGAGTCCAGCGGCCGTGCATCCTTCAGCACTTCGCGGAAGAGCGCGGCATCGCTTTCGCTGATATCCTTTTTGCCGCTTTTCATGGCGGGGTTGCACCGGCGTCGAAATGGGCCCCGAGACGCGCCGCGAGAGCGTTGGGGAGCAGAACCGTCATGCTTCCCATGCCGCGCATGCGGCCCGCGATATGTCCGGCCGCCTCGCCGAATCCCCAGAACACATCGCCGCGCAAGGACCCGCGGATCGCTCCGCCGGTGTCCTGCGCGATCAGGAGCCGGTGAAACATTTCGTCGGGCGCCGTTTCGGCAGAAGCAGGGGCGGTTGTTTCGATCCATAGCGGCGCACCCAGAGGATGCCGCCCGGTATCGACCGCGATACTGGCCTCTGCCGTCAACGGCACGCCCTGCGATCCGCGAGGGCCCTGCGAAGGATCGTCCAGGGGCTGGAGGGAGAAAAAAACATAGGACGCATTTTCATCGAGCAGCGCCGGAGCCTCATCGGGATGGGCCGTCAGCCAGGCGCGGATCGACTGCATCGAGACATTTTCGCGGGTCAATGCGCCGCGCCGGATCAGCACCGCGCCTATGGCGGTGTAAGGGTGGCCGTTCTGTCCGGCATAGGCGGCGCGCAATACGCGGCCATCCTCCAGCACAATGCGGCCGGAGCCCTGGACCTGCAGGAAGAAGGCATCCGCAGGATCATCGATGAAGACAAGCGGCTCGGCGGTGGCGAGGCCGTTGCGCGCGATATCGGC
This sequence comes from uncultured Alphaproteobacteria bacterium, assembly GCA_903862715.1. Classification (GTDB taxonomy): domain Bacteria; phylum Pseudomonadota; class Alphaproteobacteria; order Micropepsales; family Micropepsaceae; genus CAIYRG01. The sequence continues at coordinate 130,341 of CAIOYY010000057.1, read as the reverse complement.
GCGCGGCGCATAGGGGACGAGCCTGCCGTCTTCCACTCGGCCCGCAAGGCGCTGTCCGGCGAGTGCCTCGCGAAAGAGACCAAGATCGACGCTCACGAGATCGTCGGGCAGGGCATAAAGCGGTGTCTGATACGCGCCCTGCCTGATGAGGCTTCCTCGAAGTTCAGGCTCGTAATAGCCCGTGAAAAGGCATTCGGTGTTATCACCTTCCGATATGCGGTAGGGCGTAAATTCGCTCGTGAAAAACGCATGGGCGGCGGCGTCTCCCGACGCGACCATGACGGCACGCGTGCAAGGCAGGCGCCAATCACTGACGGCGCCGCCATAGCCTGCGCCCGTTAATGTGGCATCGTCCGGCTTTGCGATGAAAATCTCGCAGGAGCGGCGAAAGGCGTCCAATGCGGATATGAGGGGGGTTTCTCTCCAGCCATCGAGTTCAGCAAATCCGATCTGTGTGAGGCGGAGGGGCCCGTCCGCATCAGGTACGGGAACATCGGGAGGTATGCACGCGGCGACCGCAAGACAGGCGGCAACGCCCGCGAGCCGAGCGCGAATGCGCCGGGCAAAGGCCGAAGATTTTTCTCGAGGGATACGCAAAGCGCGCCGGGCCACTTTGCCGGAAATCTTACGCGCTCGACGTCGCGACCAGCGCCCAGTTGGGGTCGCGCGACTTCACATCGCGCGCGAAGGTCCAGACATCGGTGACACGATTAGGGGCGATGGATTCGCCTTCGATCAGGTCGCCCGTTCCATTGCGCAGCGCTTCGATCACATCACTGACAAATGCGATGGTGATTTCAGCGGTCCGGTCGTTCAATTCCGCAGCGGTGATCTTGGCCGATTCCAAGCCGAGGAATTTGAATTCCATACGCTGGTTGCGCCGTTCCCGTTCCGTAATCGCACGCTCGAAGGCCTTGTAGACGTCGTCGCCCAGAAGCGGGCGCAGCGCATCGCGGTCGCCATCGGCAAAGGCCGAGACGATCATTTCATAAGCGGAACGCGCGCCTTCAAGGAATCCAGCGTCGTCAAACCGGCGGTCGGCAAGCTTGATATCCATGAGCCCGCGCGACACGGGGTCGTTCCGTACCGCGGCGGTGCCCGCACGGTCGGGAAGTTTTACGACATTGTCATCGACCGGCTGTTTGGCCCTGGCGTCCGGGACGCGGACGCGTTCTTCCGGCGCGCGCTCGTTTCCAGTGCGACGGCCAAGAACACTATAGAGCCGAAACGCGATGAAAACCGCGATCATGGCCAGGAGAATGATATCAATATACGGCGTTGGCATCGTTAACCCTACATCCGCGCCTTTTCTGCCCTCCCCGGCTTCGGGTCCGGCGCGGAAAATCAAATCTTGTCAGCGAGGGTCCCGTCGCACGCCGCAAGCTCAATGCAGCCTAGTACCCCACGTTATCCGGGTCCAGACTCAAACACGTGCATTTTCTAACCTCTATTTAGGATTCTGCGGCAAAAGCGGCCGCCGGGCATGGGCTGGGACTGTGCTGCACGGTCCATCGCTTGTAAAATTCCCTTCATTCATGGTAGCGGCGGGCCCCGAAAACGAGAAGAGACCCGCAAGAGAAGGCGACGAACATGGCTGACGAAACCACCCCTCCGGCAGACGCTCCGCCCGCAGGCACCGCGACGCCGGAACCCCAGATTCAGATGGTCAGCCAGTATGTGAAGGATCTTTCGTTCGAAAATCCGGGCATCGGCCGCCAGGTTAAAAGCCCTAAGGTCGAGCTTGCGGTTGACCTGCAGGCGGGTCGCGGCAGCGATCCGACCCAGTACGAACTCGTGATGAAGCTCCGCATCACCGCGACCGATGACGGCAAGCCGATGTTCATCATCGAACTGGCCTATGCCGCCTATGTCATTCTGAAGAACGTGCCGGAAGACTATCTCCAGCAGGTTCTGATGATTGAGATTCCGCGCCAGCTTTTCCCGTTTGCCCGCCGCATTATCTCCGATGTGACGCGCGACGGCGGCATGATGCCGTTGATGCTGGAGCCGATCGATTTCGTCGCGCTCTACCGCAAGAAGATGGCGGAAACCGCCGGTCAGCGCGTGGCGTCTTAAGCCTTCATCCCCATCCCCATACGGGATCATTCTTCAACTCGGCGGCGACAAAGCGCGCATGCGCTTCGCGCTCGTCTGCGCCGAGACGGGACGGCAGCGCTTCGGGGCGCTGGCGCGCGGCGCGCTTTTCCGTACCGATTTCGCGGGATTCGCGTCCTTCCCAGGGCGCCAGCTGCAAATGGGCCTGTCGCCCGCCAAGGAGCTCCAGATAGACCTGGGCGAGGAGTTCGGTATCGACCTTGGCACTGTGCAGCGTGCGCACCGACAGATCGATGCTGAAGCGCCGGCAAAGTTCATCGAGCGAATAGCGCGCACCCGGAAAGCGACGCTTGGCGAGCTGGATCGTGTCGATACCGCGCCCCGGAACGAGCAAAGGCTTCGACAGGCGCCCGAGTTCGGCGTTCAAAAATTTCAGATCGAATTCGGCATTGTGGATGACGAGCGGTGAATCCCCGATAAAGGCAAGAAATTCGTCGGCGATCGCAGCGAAGAACGGCGCGCCTTCAAGCTTGTCGATCGTAATGCCATGCACCCGCGCGGCTTCTTCCGGAATGTCGCGCTCAGGATGGATGAGCTGGTGAAAGACGCGGTCGGTCGGAACATGATTCTCAAGTTCGAGACAGCAGATTTCAATGATTCGATGGCCCTGCCCCGGATCGAGGCCTGTCGTTTCCGTATCGAGAACGATTTCCCGCATGGGTCTTCCGTGAAAGCGCTTGTTTAAATAGGGCGTGCTTTAAGGCGCGCAAGGATGGCCGCGACCTGTGCCTCAGCGTGGGGCAAGCCTTTGCCGGTATCAATGACGAAATCGGCTTTTGCACGCTTTTCGGAATCCGGCACCTGACGCGCGAGAAGCGCGGCGAATTTTTCTTCGGTCATGCCCGGCCGGGCGAGAACCCGGGCGCGTTGTATTTCCGCCGGCGCCGATACGACGACGACAGCGTCGACATCCTTTTCGCTTCCCGTCTCGAACAGAAGCGGTATATCGAGTACGGCGAGGGGTGCGTCTTCTGCTGCTATTCTTTCTAGAAATTCCTGCCGTTTCGAAAAAACGAGCGGGTGCACGATGTCTTCGAGACGGTCGAAGGCGGCTTTATCGTCCGATACGATTTTAGAAAGGCGGGCACGGTCCACCGCATTGTTGACGACGGCATGGGGAAAGGTGTTGCTGATAGCCTCTACAGCCGCACCGCCCTCAGCATAGAGCGCGGCAACTGCGCCATCGGCGTCGTACACGGGCACTCCGGCGCGCGCGAACATGTTCGCGGTTTCGGATTTTCCCATGCCGATGGAGCCGGTAAGACCAATCAAAAAAGGCTTTTTCGCAGCGCTCACGGCTTCACGCCGCGCAATTTTTCCTCGAGCACCGCACGCAAATCGGGCGTCACCTGCGGCGTAACACCGAACCAGGCCGCGAAAGCCGGGACGGCCTGATGCATCAGCATACCGAGACCATCCATGGTGCGATGACCGCGTGCGCGCGCATCGGCAAGGAGTGCGGTTTCCAGCGGATTATAGACGATATCGGCGACAGCGGCCCCACGTGGCAAATGCTCCAGTGGAATATGGAGCGCGTCCTTACCGATCATGCCGAGGCTGGTGGTGTTGACGAGAAGTCCTGCGCCTTCGAACGCCGCATTCCAATCCCCCCAATCGGGAGCCGAGAGCTTCGTGCCCTTATCCTGTACGAGATCTATGAGATTGCGCGCGCGCGTTTCTGTGCGGTTGAGGATGCGTATGTCGAACGCGCCTTGATGTATCAATGCCAGCACGACGGCGCGGGCGGCGCCCCCGGCGCCGAGAACAACGGCCGGTGCCGCGCGTGCGATGCCGGGACCGAAGGATTCGGTCAGCGCCGCTGAGAAACCGGGAATGTCCGTGTTGCGGCCATGGATTTTTCCCTGATCGAACACCAGCAGATTTACCGCGCCGGCGGCGCGTGCATTCGTATCCAGGGTAGTGGAGAGCTTAAAAGCTGCTTCCTTATGCGGGATGGTGACATTGACGCCCGCAAAGCCCTTCTCGGGAAGACGCGCCATCACCTCCGCGAAATCTTCCGGCTTTACGGCGAGCGGAATATATTCGGCGTCCAGACCATATTGCGCGATCCAGAAATTATGCATCGTCGGTGAAACCGATTGCGAAATGGGCCAGCCAACGACACCCGCGAAGCTCACCGGTGCGCTCATGGAATGAGGATCCCGTATTCGCGCAAGGCGCCCAGAAGCGCGATGAAAGGGAGCCCGCGTATCGTGAACTGATCGCCTTCGACCTTGTCGAACAATTGCACGCCGGCGCCTTCGATGCGGTAGCAGCCCACGGAGCCCAGAATATCTTCCCCTTCTACCGCAAGATAGGAATCGAGAAAGGCATCAGAGAAATCGCGCACCGAAAGATGGGCGCTTTCGGTATGGCGCCAGAGAACAACATCGTCGCGGACCAGAACAACCGCGCTGACCAATTCGTGTTTGCGTCCCCGAAAAAGTTTCAGTGTTTCTCTGGCCTCATCAAGAGAGCGCGCCTTGCTGAACAGGCTTCCTTCACAGACCAGCACCTGGTCCGCGCCGATCACCGCAGCGCCCGGAACCCGCGCGGCGATATGGAGTGCTTTATATTCGGCCAGAATATCGGCGATGGCGGCTGGCGACGCTCCATTCTTCAACGAAATATCCTTGATCGCTTCTTCATCGACCTCCGGTGACAAGCTTTCGAACGGAATTTTCGCGGCCAGCAGCATCTCGCGCCGTGTCGGACTGGCCGAAGCAAGAACGAGTCGCGTAGTCACGAATGGTCTTCCCGATCGGCCATAAGATTGAGAATAGTGGCGGATGTTTCTTCAATGGAACGACGCGTGACATCAATAGACGGCCAGTCATAGCGTTCATACAATCGGCGGGCGGCCGCGATTTCATCGCGCACGCGGTCTTCATCTACATAGTCAGTGCCGCGGGTTTCGCCCATAGTGGTGAGCCTGTTGCGCCGGACCTGCATCAATCGTTCGGGACTCGCCCAGAGCCCGACAATCAGAACATTGGTCAGCCGGAACAATTGTTCGGGAAGTTCCGCGCCAGGAACGAAGGGCACATTGGCCGCGCGCACTCCACGAATGGCGAGATAGACGCAGGTTGGCGTTTTCGAGGTGCGGCTGGGACCGACCAGAACGACCTGCGCGGATGCCAGGTGTTCGGCGCCCTGGCCGTCATCCTGGTGGATGGCGTAATTCACGGCCTCGACCCGTTCCATATAGCGGGCATCAACCTCATGCTGCCCGCCTGGTCGATGGCTTTCTTCCGCCCCGAGATATTCGCGCAGGACCTGCGCCGCCCGGTCCAGCACCGAGACGCAGGGAATTGCAAGCTGTTCGCATTCCTTTTCGAGAATTTCCCGCAAGACCGGATTTACCAGCGTGAAGAAGACGACCCCGGGATTGGCGGCAATATGGCTGATGGCCCGGGCAAGCTGCCTTTTATTGCGGACCAGGGCGTAAATATGTTCCCTCGCCTCCATGCCTTCGAACTGGACGCTGACCGCGCGGGAGACGGTATTGAGCGTCTCGCCGGTGGCGTCGGAAACAAGATGCAAATGATACACACGCGGCATGGATAAACCCTTGTTTCATGCACAGCTTGACAGAGTTCGGCGCGGGCGGGTTAGCCGCCGTGGATAGTATCCCCGCTTATCCCCAGCGCCCGTGGAGAAATCTCCCTTGCTGAAACCGCGTCAGAGAGCGTATTGCAGCCTCCTTCGGGCGTAATACTCCACACTGTACCGGCCCATACTTCTACAACATAAGGTTCAAGAGTCTTATTATAGAGATGACGGAAGGTGAACCTAAAGCGCGGTTTCTATCGGTCTTCGATAAGAAGGCGGTGAATCCTGCGCCTGTGTGGTTGATGCGGCAGGCAGGGCGCTATCTGCCCGAGTATCAGGCAACACGGAAAAAAGCCGGATCCTTCTGGACCATGTGCATGACGCCGGATCTGGCGGAGGAAGTAACTCTTCAGCCGATCCGCCGTTTCGATCTCGATGCCGCCATTCTGTTTTCCGATATTCTCGTGATCCCGCATGCGCTCGGACAGGGCGTGCGCTTTGAAGATGGGATTGGCCCGGTTGTCGATCCGCTTCCGCCCTTGGCCGAACTCGATCTGAACGAGGATCATTGGGCGGAGAAATTGGATCCTGTCTATGAGGCACTGGCCCGTGTGCGCGGGGCACTGGCGTGCGACAAGGCGATGATCGGTTTCGCGGGCGCACCCTGGACGCTGGCCGCCTATATGATCGAAGGGCACGGGACGAAGGATCAGGCGAGTGCGCGTCTTTTCGCATACCGCAATCCTGTATTGTTTTCGAGCCTTCTCGATATTTTGTGTCATGCGGTGGCGCAGCATTTGATCGCGCAACTGAAAGCCGGCGCGGATGTCGTTCAGATTTTCGATTCCTGGGCCGGTGGATTGCCCGAACGCAGCTTTGCCGAATGGGTGATCGCGCCGACCAGACATGTGGTAACGGAAGTGCGCGCGGCGTTCCCCAAAGCACGCATCATCGGATTTCCGCGTCAGGCGACGCAGGTGGGCCTTGAACGTTATGTCGCGCAAACGGGTGTCGATGGTGTCAGCATAGATACCGGAACGTCGATGGAGTGGGCTGCTTCGGCGCTCGGTAAAGCGGCGATCCTTCAGGGCAATCTCGATCCAATGGCGCTTGTCACGGGCGGAGCCGTACTCGATCGCGCTGTCGACGACATTTTGCACGCGACCGTAAACACACCCTTTATTTTCAATCTTGGACATGGCGTCGTTCCGCAGACGCCGCCCGAACATGTGGCGCATGTCGTGTCACGCATCCGGGCCGCGGAAGGAATCGCGCATTGAAGACGGCTGTCATCCTTTTCAATCTTGGCGGCCCTGACAGTCTCGACGCGGTACGTCCCTTTTTGCAGAATCTGTTTTCAGATCCGGCGATTATTCGGGCGCCGTCTTTCATCCGGGGTCCTTTGGCGCGGTTCATCGCGGCGCGGCGCGCGCCGGTAGCGCGGAAGATCTATGCCAAGATCGGTGGACGCTCGCCGATTTTGCCGGAGACCCTATTGCAGGCCGAAGCATTGGAAGCGGCGCTAAAGCGCAAAGGGCATGACGCGAAATGTTTTATTGCCATGCGTTACTGGCATCCTTTTACCGAAGATGTGGCTAAAGAAGTGAAGGCCTATGGGCCGGATAAAATCGTCCTGCTGCCACTCTATCCGCAATATTCGACGGCTACGTCGCAATCCTCGCGCGATGCGTGGGTGAAAGCGGTGAAGCAATTGAAACTCGTCGTCCCGACGACGGAGGTTTGCTGTTATCCGACAGAAGGTGGTTTTGTTGCGGCGCTGGCCGAGCGCGTTCGTGAAGCCAAAGCGAAGATAAAGCCAGGTACCGAATACCGCATTCTGTTTTCGGCGCATGGTTTGCCGAAGCGTGTCGTCGATGCCGGTGATCCCTACCAGTGGCAGGTGGAACAAACCGTTGCCGCGGTCGTCGGTGAACTCGGCGATGAACAAACGGATTTCACGATTTGCTATCAAAGCCGGGTCGGTCCGCTGGAATGGATTGGTCCTGCGACCGATGCCGAAATCAAGCGGGCGGGTGCCGACGGCAAAGGGTTGATAGTGGTCCCAGTCGCCTTTGTATCGGAGCATTCGGAAACGCTGGTTGAGCTGGATATCGAGTATGCCGAGCTGGCCAAGCACGCGGGCGTCCCGGACTACATTCGCGCCGCGACGGTTCGTGACCACCCCGAATATATCGCCGCGCTGGCGGGGCTGGTCTCGGTCAGCGTGAGCGCGCAGAAAACCGTTTGCTGCGTACCGCGCCGTCTATGTCCCTTGGGCAAATCCTGCGGCCAGGAGATCATTTGATGACGATGTTCTACGATCTCCTGATTCCGTTCTATCTCTGGATCAAGGCGTTTCACATCATCGCGGTGATCGCGTGGATGGCTGGTCTGCTCTATCTGCCGCGGCTCTTCGTGTATCACTGCGAGGTGGCGCCGGGATCTGCGGAGGCCGAGCGTTTCAAGCGCATGGAACAGCGCCTTCTGGGAATCATCATCCGTCCGGCAATGGGCGTGGCCTGGCTCTTTGGCCTTCTTCTGGTTTTTCTAGGGGGCTTCTGGGACGATGGCTGGATGCACGGCAAATTTGCCCTGGTTATCGCCATGAGCGCGTTCAGCGGTGTCTTCGCGCGCTGGACGAAGGAGTTCGCCGCCGATGCGAACAAGCGCTCGCAGCGCTTTTACCGGCTGATGAACGAAGTTCCGGCAGTCCTGATGATCCTCATCGTCCTTCTGGTGGTCGTTAAACCGTTTTAATCCCTGCAGAAAAGAAGGGATTTGCAAGCCGCCAGAATCCTTGTAGGATTCATTGTCTCTCAAAAGACGCCAAAGGGAACCCGCCGGAAAACGGCGGGCCCGGCTTGTAAGCCACGGCGTCCCTTCTTCTCCTTGAAATTCCGGCCGGGGCGCTAGTGACCGCTCCGTGTCGTAGGACCAATCAGGGCCCAAGGTTCGTCCCAACACGTCACACCAGCCCCCTTTTCCCCTTTAGAAACCAGCATTTAGGTACGCGTTATGACCGTGCAGTCCGGCCTCAAGGCCATGAAGCTTCAGGAACTGAAAGCCAAATCCCCCACCGATCTTCTGGAGTTCGCGGAGGAACTGGAAATCGAGAACGCATCGTCCATGCGCAAGCAGGACATGATGTTCGCGATTTTGAAGGAACTCGCCGAGCGCAATGTCGAGATCAATGGCGATGGCGTGCTGGAAGTTCTGCAGGACGGCTTCGGTTTCCTGCGCTCGCCGCAATCGAATTACCTCGCGGGCCCCGACGACATCTATGTCAGCCCCTCTCAGATAAGGCGCTTCGGCCTTCGGACCGGGGATACGGTGGACGGCACGATTCGCAGCCCGAAGGACGGCGAACGTTATTTCGCACTGCTGAAAGTTTCGACGATCAATTTCGAAGACCCGGAAGCGACCAAGCACAAGGTGCATTTCGACAATCTGACGCCGCTCTATCCGACCAAACGCTTCATTATGGAAACCGATGATCCGACGGTGAAGGACAAGACCGGCCGGGTAATCGATATCGTCGCTCCGCTCGGCATGGGCCAGCGCGCGTTGATCACCGCCCAGCCGCGTACCGGCAAGACCGTGATCCTGCAGAACATCGCCAAGGCGGTGGCCGCGAACCATCCGGATTGTTATCTGATCGTGCTGCTGATCGATGAACGCCCCGAAGAAGTGACCGACATGCAGCGCTCGGTGAAGGGCGAAGTCATTTCCTCGACCTTCGACGAACCGGCGACGCGCCATGTGCAGGTTGCCGAAATGGTGATCGAAAAGGCGAAACGCCTTGTCGAACACAAGCGCGATGTCGTCATTCTGCTCGACTCCATCACGCGCCTCGGCCGTGCCTACAACACTGTCGTCCCGTCCTCGGGCAAGGTGCTGACCGGCGGCGTCGACGCCAATGCCTTGCAGCGCCCGAAGCGCTTTTTCGGTGCGGCGCGTAATATCGAGGAAGGCGGTTCGCTGACCATCATTGCGACGGCGCTGATCGATACCGGCTCGCGCATGGACGAAGTCATCTTCGAAGAATTCAAGGGCACCGGTAACTCGGAAATCATCCTCGACCGCAAAGTGGCCGACAAGCGCGTCTTCCCGGCGATCGATATCCTGCGTTCCGGTACGCGCAAGGACGAGCTGCTTGTCGACAAGGGTACGCTGTCGAAAATGTATGTCCTGCGCCGCATCCTGGCGCCGATGGGCACGATCGACGCGATCGAATTCCTGCTCGACAAGCTTCGCCAGTCGAAGACCAACGATGATTTCTTCGACAGCATGAACACCTGATCCGTCTCGGCTGCGGGCGGAAGTCGGATATGGCGGGGTTCGAAATTCGGTCTGAGAGCCGGATGACGGAATTCGCGCTTCTCGGCGTACTTGCCTGCTTCTGGGCCAGTTCCTTCACTTTCATCCGTATCGGCGTTGAGACCATTCCCCCTCTCGCCTTAATGGGCGGACGCACGCTGATTGCGGGTGTGCTGCTGTTCGTCATCATGCGGATGTGGGGCGCGAGATGGCCCAAGGGCCGTGTGATCTGGCGCAAGATCTGGACGCAGGCAATTCTCGGAATCGTTTGTCCTTTCGCGCTCATTGCCTGGGCGGAGATCACGGTCGAAGCCAGCCTTGCATCGATCCTGAATGCGACGACGCCGATTTTCGCGACCCTTCTGACGGTCATCGTCACGCGGCATGAGGCCATTACCGGTGGGAAGCTTTTCGGTGTCGTCATCGGGATGGCCGGTGTGTGTCTTCTCGTTGGACTTGAGGCCGTTAACGGAGTGGGACGTGATGTCGTAGCTCAGCTCGCCGTGGTTGCGGCCAGCGCCTGTTATGCGGGCGGCGCAATCTATGGCCGCAATCTGAAAGAAATCGATCCGCTGGCGACGGCGGCGACGACGACATTATCTGCGGCCCTTCTTCTCATTCCAGCGAGCCTTGTTCTTGAGCACCCCTGGACGGCGGCGCCTTCCCGCATGTCGTTGATCGCCATGCTGGTGCTGGCGATATTTTCGACCGCGCTCGCCTATGTGATTTATTTCCGTCTCATTCAGACGCTGGGTTCGGTCGGAACCACCGCGCAGTCTTATCTGCGCGTGCCCATCGGCGTTGCCATCGGGGTCGTGTTTCTCGACGAGAGTCTAGATCTGAGCGACGCGATCGGCATGGCGTGTGTTATTGCGGGCGTTGCGGCCATGACCATTCCGTCACGGCGCGCACCCATCCCGCCTGAGATCGTGCGCTGAAGCGCGTCTAATGCGCTGCCTTGCCGGAGATATAGTCCATCAGCGCGAGAAGAACGCCGGACGCGACGAAGGCCATATGGATTACGACTAGCATCACCAGCTCATTGTACTCGTAGTCGTGAATCGAGATGAACGCCTTCAGGAGATGGATGGCGGAAATCGCGACGATGGCGCCGATGAGTTTGAGCTTCATCCCGGAGAAGTCGATCTTGCCCATCCAGTCCGGACGGTCGGGATGTCCTTCGGTGTCTATCTTGGAGACAAAATTCTCGTAACCGGCGAAAATCACCATCAAAAGGAGATTTCCCGCCAGCGAGAGATCGATCAGGGACAGCGTCCAGATGATGACCTCGGTTTCGTTGAGGACCAGGATGTCCGGGACGTGGGTGATGAGTTCGTGCACGAAGACGCACATCAGCGCGACGAGCGCGACGACCAGCCCGAGATAGAACGGGGCCATGAGCCAACGGCTGGCGAACAGCACCGCCTCCAATGCGCGTTCGGCCCCACTCGATTTCGACATACACTCCCCCAGACACTTGAAAAATTCTAACTCAACCCGGCCGTCCCGCGTCGAGGCGACCGCTCGCCGCAATGCGCCATCCCGATAGCACGAAGATTGCGGCCATGCCTCCCCCGATCACGAGATCGGGAATGTTTGAGCCCGTCAGCGCGACCGCGAGCCCAGCGGCGACGACGGCAATGCTGTTCACCACATCGGGACGCCCCGCCCGCCAGGCGGAAGCGGCGTCGGCGGGCTCACCCCGATATTTGAGAAGGATGGCCCAGGAGACCAGACTGGCGAACAGTGCGAGTACGCCCACCGCCATGATGAAGCGTGGGTGGGGAAAGCTTCCTTGCAGGAACAGTCTTGCGACAACGGCGCAGACCAGCGCGCCGAGAATGATCATCACGACGCCCTGAAGGCGCACGCTCCAGTTCTTACGCGCCGGCAGACCCAGCGCCGCGCGAAAGGCGAAGGTCGTGTCCACCGAAAGTTGCACCAGGATAAAGCTGAGGGCGAGAAGAGCCGCCGAGCCGGCCGGATAGGCCAGAACGCCGGCAATAAAGGCGATCAGCGTGGTGACCCACGAGATCAATGCGAGTGCGAGGCGTTCATCGGCCAACATGCTTCCAGTTGGCCCTTCCTGAAAACGCCTGTCTACCCGAAAATGATCCGGGCATGGGTCCGCGGATCGCTTGTTGGATGCGGCTTTCTTACGGAATGAGAACGGTCGCGCCTGTGGTGGCACGGCTGTGAAGCGCCTCATGGGCTTCGCGCGCCTGAGACAGCGCAAAGCGCTGATGCACCGCGATCTTCACGGCGCCGGAGCGAATGACGGCAAACAGGTCGTCAGCGGTCTCCTGCGTCTCCTCAGCGGTTCTTATGTGATGCACGAGGGTTGGGCGGGTGAGGAACAATGAGCCCTTGGGTGCGAGCCTGTGAGGCTCGAAGGCGGGTACCGGTCCGGACGCGTTGCCGAAGGTTACCATCAGGCCGCGTACGGCGAGGCAATCGAGCGAGGACTCGAAGGTATCCTTGCCCACGGAATCATAGACGACCGGGACGCCGACACCGTCTGTCAGTTCCTTGACCTTCGCCACGATATCGTCGGTGCGGGAATTGAGGACATGGGCGCAGCCATTGGCGAGCGCGAGTTCGCGTTTTGAGTCAGCCCCGACCGTACCGATGACGGTAACGCCGAGATGTTTTGCCCATTGGCAAAGAATGAGACCCACCCCGCCAGCGGCGGCGTGGACGAGAATGGTCTGGCCCGCCTGCACCGGAAAGGTGCGCTTCAGGAGATATTGTGCGGTGAAGCCTTTCAGCATAGACGCGGCGACGGTTTCGTTGGAGATCCAGTCGGGGAGCTTGACCGCGCGCCAGGCGGGAATATTGGCCTCTTCCGCATAGGCGCCAACGACATTCACATAGCCGATGCGATCGCCCGGTTTCACGCGCGTTACATTCGCGCCCACCGCCTGGACGACCGCCGCCGCTTCCGAGCCGATACGGGCGGGAAGCGGAAGCTTGTACAGACCGGAGCGATGATAGGTGTCGATGAAATTGACGCCGATCACCGTATGGCGGACACGGATTTCGTCGGGGCCGGGCGGCGCAAGATCGATGTCTTCGAAGACCATCGATTCCGGGCCGCCGGGCGTATGAACACGAATGGCTTTCACGGAAAAAACCTCAGAACATCGGACGAGCGGGTTTAGCCGAGCTTTTCGCGGAAGAACGTATCGCTGCGCGAATTGGCGAGATCGGCATTCGCCTTATCGTAATGCGCGCCACCGGTACGGGCAAAGGCGTGGTCCATTCCCGGATAGGTATGGAGCGTGACGTTCGGATTGCCCGACAGCGTACCAATGATTTTATCCTGGGCTTCCTTCGGTACGAACTGGTCTTTCTCCGCGATATGGAGAAGGAGCGGCTTGCTGATATGGCTCGCCTCGCCGAGGCGGTCCTGAATATAGACCCCGTAATAACCGACCGCCGCGTCGGCATCCGTGCGGGTTGCGGAAAGAAAAGCGAGTTGGCCGCCGAGGCAATAGCCGACAGTACCGACCTTTCCGCTGCAGCCCGGAACATTGCGCAAATAGGAAATGCTGGTCTGGATATCCCCGACACCCTTGTCGATATCGAAGGCTTGCATCAGCGCGAAGGCGCGCTTCCAATGTTCCTCGGTTTTATCGGTAAGCTGTACGCCCGGTTCGATGCGCCAGAAGAGATCGGGCGCCAAAGCAAAATAGCCGCGCGCCGCGTAATAGTCGCAGACCTCGCGCACGAATTCATTGATGCCGAAGATTTCCTGGATAACGAGGATGCTGGGGCCGGTGCCCGTTTTCGGGCTGGCGAGATAGCCGCCGAACGCGCCGTCCCTGCTCGTTATCGTGACTTGCTTTCCGCTCATGATTTTCTCCTCTTTGGCGCGCTAGGATGCTCTCTTTCAATTTGGATCTATCGTCCTCGGCGCGGCGCAATCGCCGCCTGCACGGCACCCTGGTTGGTATTCGGCATTTGCAGCGCCTGCGACAGGGTCACGGCACTCGTAACCGGAGAGGAGCAGATATTGCCGCGGCAGATATAGGCGGTGGGCTGCCCGTTCTGCATCGCCTTGCCATGCGCGGGATGGGTTGCCGGCAAGATGGCGTCGGGCGCGATGATGGTGAGAAGACGATTCGGAATACTGCGCCCCAGAACCGCATTGATGAGATCATGCGTGCGCGTGTCGGTGTTCGGACCGATGATGACGACCTGAACCGCGTTGGCGCAGAATTCGATTCCGTTGAGGAAGGTCGCCATCTGCAGATAGGCGCCATTGACGTCGCCCGAGAACGCATTGGCGAGCGCGGTAATCCGGTCGCCATAGGCCTGTTCACCGGTAAGGTAATAGAGGCGTGCCAGCACCTCGAGCATCAGCCCGTTGGCGGCCGGCGTCTGGGTGTCGAGCGCCGTGCGGATCTTGATTTCCACCGGCTCGTTCCGGTTCGGTGAGAACGCATAGCCGCCTTGCGCGATGTTCCAGTAATCCTCGTCGAGAACGCGCGTCCAGGCGATGGCCCGCTCAAGATAGGATCTGTTCTGAGTTGCTTCAAAGAGCATCAAGGCCGCGAGCGCCATGTTCGCGTAATCGTCTGAGAAGCCCGCATGCTGGCGCTTGCCTGCACGATAGGTGTGAAACAGCCTGTCGCCATCGCCGAGCTTTTCGCAGACATAGGCAAAAGCCTTTTCCGCCGCGTCTGTCCACTCGGGATGCTGCATTACGGGTCCGGCGAAGCTGAGCGCCGCGATCATCATGCCGTTCCAGTCGGCGAGCACCTTGTCGTCACGGAAAGGTTTCTCTCGGGTTTCGCGCACCGCGAGAAGCTTTTTGCGCTGGGTCGCGAATAGATTTTCATCGGCCTGACTGAGATTCGGCACGGGGATGTAACGGTGCAGAACATTGCGGCCGTGGAAATTGCCTTCCGTGGAAACACCGTAGACCTGCTTGAAGCGCGGGATCATGGTTCCTTGCAGCGCGGTGTCGAGTTCCGCCTCGGTCCAGGTGTAATATTTTCCTTCCTCGCCTTCCGTGTCGGCATCGAGGCTTGTGGCGAAGCCCGCGCCGTCGACGCGCATTTCGCGCAGTAGCCAGGCGACCGTGTCCTCAACATGGCTGCGGAACATCGGCGTACGGCTGGCCTGCCAGGCCAGCGTCAGCATGTCGATGAACTGCGCATTGTCGGACAGCATTTTTTCGAAATGCGGAACGATCCAGCGTTCATCGACTGCGTACCGCGCAAAACCGCCGCCGACATGATCATAAATGCCGCCGCGGCTCATCGCATCGAGCGACGTCATGACGATCTGCAAGAATTGCGGCGTGCCGGTCCGCAAATAAGCGCGCCACAGAAGCTTCAAGGAAGGAAGGCTGGGAAATTTAGGCGCACCCTGAATGCCGCCAAAGAAAATATCGAAGCGTTGCGCCGTGGCGATGGAAAGCTGTTCCAGCATTAAGGGATCGATTTTGCCCGAGCGGTTCTGCGACCAGGCGCGGTCCATGATCTGCTGAATGCGCTGCGTATTCGGTTTGATGCTGTCCGGATTTTCGCGGTAGCGCGTTGCGATTTCGCGCAGCACCGATTTGAAGGCCGGTCGCCCGAAATTATCGTTCTTCGGAAAATAGGTTCCCGCCCAGAAGGGTTCTCCTTCCGGCGTCAGAAAGACATTGAGCGGCCAGCCGCCCCCTTCATTCGTCAGCGTGATCGCGGTTTGCAGCCATGCGTCGATATCGGGGCGCTCTTCACGATCGACCTTCACCGAGACGAACAACTCGTTCATCAGATCGGCGGTTTCGGGGTCCTCAAAGCTTTCATGCGCCATCACGTGGCACCAATGGCAGGCGGCATAGCCGACCGAAACAAGCAGCGGCTTGTTGGTGCGTTTCGCCTCGTCGAGCGCTTCCGCGCCCCAGGGACGCCAATGCACCGGGTTGTCTTTATGCTGCAGCAAATAGGGGCTTGTTTCGGAGGCGAGCAAATTTCCGGACATGGCTTTTCCGTGAAAACGATTTCGAGAAAGGGCTATCCGCAGGAATTATCATTGAAGTGTTTTGGTGCGGACCCTTGTTTCCTACCGCTTCTTTCCTTGTTCTCACAAGGCTAAGGATGAGGTGTTGCGGCGTCAGAGGGTACGCGGGACGAACGAGGTGAAAGGCGCATGAGACTTTGAGGCCGGAACGCGACACAATTTTTGCGCTTTCGACCGCGCCGGGCCGTGCCGGCGTCGCCGTCATCCGTATATCGGGACCTATGGCTGCGGAGGCGGCAAAGCTTTTCCAGGCACCTCTGCCTAAGGCTCGCAGAGCCGTGTTCCGAACATTGTTCGATATTGCGACGGAGGAGCGGATAGATTCCGCCCTCGTCCTATGGTTTCCGGCACCCCATTCCTTTACGGGCGAAAACACCATGGAGCTGCAATGCCATGGGGGGCGTGCGGTCGTGGACGCTGTTCTTGGTGCGGTCCAGAGGATCGACGGCTTTCGGCCCGCAGAGCCGGGTGAATTTACCCGCCGGGCGGTCGAGAATGGCCGTCTGGACCTAACGCAGGCCGAAGCCCTCGCCGACCTGATCGATGCGGAAACGGACGCCCAGCGCCGGCAAGCCCTTCAACAGTATGATGGGGCGTTGTCTGCGCTTTACGAAGGATGGCGTTCACGCTTGATCCGTGCGGCGGCCTGGCTTGAAGCTGCGATCGATTTTCCGGATGAGGAAATTCCGGAAGGCGCGCTTGAGGCCAGTTGCGACGAATTGGCCACCATACGCAGCGCCATTGCCGTCCATCTGAAGGATGGGCGCCGGGGTGAGATTTTACGTGAAGGCCTTCAGGTTGCGGTCATCGGGGCGCCTAATGCGGGCAAGAGCTCACTGGTCAACGCCCTCGCCCGCCGCGATGTGGCCATCGTTTCCGAGATGCCCGGCACGACCCGCGACGTGATCGAAGTCCGGCTCGACCTCAGGGGTTATCCGGTCATCCTGGCAGACACGGCCGGGCTTCGCGAGACAGACGATGCCGTGGAACGCGAAGGCGTGCGCCGCGCAAAGGAACGCGCGGACAACGCCGATGTCCGGCTATTGGTGGTCGACGGAATGGCGCCCGATTCTGTGCCCACCCGCGACGACGCCGACATTATCGCCTTCAGCAAGGCCGATCTCGTCACCGCGCGCCCGCCCGGCCACTGGTTCTCCGCCACGACCGGCGAAGGGATCGATGCGTTGGTCGATCTTATAGCGGGCAAAGCCGAAACGAGCCTTAAGGGCGATACGCCGGTTTTGACCCGCGCCCGGCATCGCCACGCTTTGGATGAAGCCGAGCTGTCGCTTTCGCGTGCGTTAATGCAGCCTCCCGGCGAAGTCGATCTTGCCGCGGAGGATGTTCGCCGGGCACTCAATGCCATCGGGCGCATCACCGGCCGGGTCGATCTCGATGAGCTCCTTGACGTGGTCTTTCGAGATTTCTGCATCGGGAAGTGAGGCACTGCTTCACGTGAAACACTCGGTTTCCCTTGAGACCATCCACAGGAGCGATTATTGGAGCGGACATGATGATGCGCTTTGACGTTGTGGTGATCGGTGGAGGACACGCGGGCTCGGAAGCTGCGGCGGCGTCCGCGCGCGCCGGAGCGAAGACGCTTCTTCTGACCCATCGCCTCGAGACCATCGGCGAGATGTCCTGCAACCCGGCGATCGGCGGCCTCGGCAAAGGCCATCTGGTGCGCGAGATTGATGCGCTCGACGGCGTCATGGGCGTCGTGGCGGACGCCGCGGGTATCCAGTTTCGCCTTCTCAACCGCCGCAAGGGTCCGGCGGTGCGCGGACCCCGCGCGCAGGCCGACCGCAAGCTCTATCGAAATGCCATGCAAGCAGCCCTTCAGGCCCAGGCAAACCTTACGATCCTCGCCGATGAAGCCGACGATGTCGTCCTCAAGGACGGTTCGGTTGCCGGCGTCAGAACCGTGACGGGCGCCGAGATCGCGACGCCATGCGTGGTTGTGACGACGGGCACGTTCTTGCGCGGCCTCATCCATATCGGCGAGACAAAGATAGCGGCGGGTCGCGTCGGCGAAGGCCCGGCGCTCGGCCTTTCCAAAACCCTATATGAAATGGGCCTTAAGATGGGCCGTCTCAAGACGGGTACACCGCCGCGTCTTGATGGGCGGACTATAGACTGGACCGGTCTTTCGGTGCAGCCGGGTGATGATCCGCCGGTGCCATTTTCTTTCCTCACAACGAAAATCACCACGCCGCAGATTCCCTGTCACCTGACAGGGACGACGGCGCGCACGCATGAAATCATCCGCGCCAATCTCCATCGCGCGCCGATGTATTCGGGGCAGATCGAAAGCGTTGGCCCGCGTTACTGTCCCTCCATTGAGGACAAGGTGGTGCGTTTCGAGGGCAAGGAAGGTCACCAGATCTTTCTCGAGCCGGAAGGTCTCGACGACGATACGATCTATCCGAATGGCATCTCCACCTCGCTTCCCGAGGACGTGCAGCGCGAACTTCTAAAAACCGTTCCGGGTCTTGAGAAGGCGGCGATGATCCGGCCCGGCTATGCGGTTGAATATGATTACGTAGATCCACGCGAATTGTCGGCGACACTGGAGACGAAGAAGACGCCTGGTCTCTTTCTCGCCGGGCAGATCAATGGCACCACAGGTTATGAGGAAGCGGCCGCGCAAGGATTGATCGCCGGCATAAATGCCGCCCGCAAGGCAGGGGGTTCGGACGCTTTTGTGCTCGATCGTTCGGAAGCCTATATCGGCGTGTTGATCGACGATCTGATCACGCGGGGTGTCAACGAGCCCTATCGCATGTTCACCTCGCGCGCCGAATATCGCCTCACCCTTCGTGCGGACAACGCCGATCAGCGTCTGACTGCGCGGGGTGATGAAATCGGGATTGTCGGCGAACAAAGGCGCAAAGTCTTTGCGGAGAAGCATGCGCAGCTCGATGCAGCGCGCGTGCGGGCGGAAACACTGACCCTAACGCCGAACGAAGCGGCGAAGCACGGCGTCCATGTGCGTCAGGACGGCGTACGCCGTACAGCGGCTCAGCTGCTTGCCTTCCCTGACGTGGCATTTGCCGACCTTGCACGCATCTGGCCGGAGCTCTCGGGTCTCGGTGTGGACATTGTCGAGCAGCTCGAGATCGATGCGCATTATGCCGGATATCTCGACCGGCAGGAGGCGGACATCGTCTCTTTCAAGCGCGACGAGTCGCTGATGCTTCCCGATGCGTTTGATTATGCGGCGGTGGCGGGCCTCTCCAACGAGTGTCGATTGAAACTGTCCAAGGTGCGTCCACGCACGCTTGGGCAAGCGGCGCGGATCGACGGCATGACACCGGCGGCGCTGACGCTCGTCCTGGCCCATATAAAAGCCGCCGCGAAATCCGCAGGGCGAGACGCGCGGCGTCATGCCGGCTGAGAGCCAGGCCTTTGGTGCGGAAGACTTCGCGGCCGCCACGAATGTTTCACATGAAACATTGGGTCGCCTGAAGACCTATGCCGATATGCTGGCTGAGTGGAACGCTGTCCATAATCTCGTGTCTCGCAACTCCATGTCAGATCTCTGGCGCCGGCATTTCCTGGATTCCGCCCAGCTTGCCCCCCTCGTTCCCTTGAAGGCACGCTCGCTCATCGACCTGGGATCGGGCGCAGGGTTTCCCGGCCTTGTACTGGCGGAAGTCTTGCGGGAACGCGCAGGATTCCGGGCCGTTCTCTATGAATCGACAGCCAAAAAATGCAGTTTTTTGAACGCGGTAGCAGAGCGATTGGGGCTCAGGGTCGATATCCGCAATGCCCGCGCGGAGGCGGCGGACCGCGAGATTTTTGATGTCGTCACAGCCCGGGCCCTCGCGGGGCTACCGGAACTGCTGGCTTATGCACAAAGATTCTGGGGCAGCGAAACAATCGCCTTGTTTCCAAAGGGCCGAAATCTGGGGTCAGAATTGACGGAAGCCCATAAATCTTGGACACTGAAGGAAAGGCAGCACCCAAGCATGTCGGACCCGGATGGGGTCGTTCTGGAAGTGCGGGAGCTTAAACGTGCCGAGCGAAACAACCACCGTTAAAGCGGAGAAACGCGCTCCCCGCATTCTGGTTGTCGCCAATCAGAAAGGCGGCGTCGGTAAAACCACGACCGCGATCAATCTCGGGACCGCACTCGCCGCCGTCGGTAAACCCACGCTTGTTATCGACCTCGACCCTCAAGGCAATGCGTCAACCGGTCTTGGCATTTATCAGGCCGACCGGAAACTTACCTCCTATGACGTTCTGATGGGCGGTGCCCCTATCAAGGACGCCGTGACCCCGACGCGGATTCCCGGTCTTTCGGTCGTGCCCTCAACGGTCGATCTTTCGGGTGCGGAGCTTGAGCTTGTCGGGCAACCCAGGCGCAATTTCCGGCTCCGCGATGCCTTGGCGAAAATGGCCGAAGAAGGCTCTGACTTCGATTATGTGCTGATTGATTGCCCGCCCTCGCTGAACGTTCTGACCGTCAACGCAATGGCAGCGGCCGATGCCGCGGTGGTGCCGCTCCAATGCGAATTTTTTGCGCTAGAAGGCCTCAGCCAGCTTCTGAAAACCCTGGAACTCGTGCGCGCGGGCCTGAACCCCAAGCTGGAAATACAGGGCATTATCCTAACGATGTTCGATAAAAGAAACAACCTGTCGGATCAGGTAGCGGCGGACGTGCGCGCGCATCTGGGTGATAAAGTCTATCAGACCGTTATTCCACGTAATGTGCGGATTTCCGAGGCGCCGAGTCACGGCCTCCCCGCTCTCGTCTATGATCTTCGCTGCCCCGGCAGTCAGGCCTACATCAAGCTCGCGGGCGAGCTTATTCAGCGCGAGCGGGTTCGCACCGCTTCTATCGCAGCGTAAGGAGCGGAATGCATGGCAGACGAAGCGCGCTCCGATATGAGGCATCGCGGATTGGGCCGGGGTCTTTCGGCCTTGCTCGGTGATGACTCTCCGCCGCCGCAGGCGCAGCCCCAACATAAGCCGCAGCCTGCGCCGGCCGGTGAGCCCGCCATACCGCAAAAGCCACGCACGCTGCCCATCGCGTTTCTCAGGCCGGGCAGATTCCAGCCCCGGCGCAGTTTCCGCGAAGAAGATCTTCAGGACCTGGCGGCATCCATACGCGAGAAGGGCATTCTGCAGCCTATCGTCGTGCGCGCTGTGGGATCTCCCGATTCATATGAAATCGTCGCAGGCGAACGGCGCTGGCGCGCGGCGCAGCTCGCGAAGCTGCATGAAGTGCCGGTGTCGGTGCGTGAATTCAGCGATGGTGAAGCGCTCGAAATCGCCATTATCGAAAACGTCCAGCGGGCCGACCTCAATGCGGTCGAAGAGGCCGCCGCCTATCAGGAACTGATGGGCCGGTTTCAATACACGCAGGAAAAGGTGTCGGAAGTCGTCGGCAAAAGCCGAAGCCATATCGCCAATACCCTCCGTCTTTTGAAGCTACCCGAAAGCATCAAGACGCTGATGATCGAAGGCAAGCTGACGGCAGGGCATGCCCGAACGCTTGTCGGCAATCCGGACGCTGAAAGAATCGCACAGGAAATTGTTTCAGGATCGCTCAATGTTCGGCAGGCCGAACAGAAGTCGAAAGCGGCAGCGAAGCCCGCTTCCGCAGCGACGCCCAAATCCAAGGATGCCGATACAAAAGCCTTGGAACTCAGCGTTTCCAATAGCTTAGGTATGAAGGTAGCGATCGCCCATCGCGGTGAAAAGGGCGGTGAAGTGATGATACAGTATAAGAACTTGGAGCAGCTCGATGACATCATTCATCGGCTCAGTACCTTCGTGGAAGTGGATTAAGGTCGGAACGTTTAGGCAGCTTTCGAGGCCGCCAGCGCATCACGCGGCTCCATGCGGCCGTCATAAAGCGCGCGTCCGATCACGACGCCATGAATTCCGGCCCCCGTGTCACGCAACAATTTGATATCCTGAACGCCGTTTACACCGCCGCTGGCGATGACGGGGATCGATACCGCCCGCGCGAGATGCGCCGTCGCCTCGACATTCACACCCTGCATCATGCCGTCGCGCGCAATATCGGTAAAAATGATTGCCGCGACACCGGCATCTTCAAACCGTTTTGCCAGCTCGACGGCGGAAAGCGTGGACGCCTCGGCCCAGCCTTCGACCGCCACCATGCCGTCGCGCGCGTCGATGCCGACAGCTATCTTTCCCGGATAGTCGCGGGCGGCGTGTTTAACGAGGTCCGGATTGCGAACCGCCGCGGTCCCGAGAATGACGCGCGAAATGCCGGCCTCCAGCCAGGAATCAATTCCGGCGCGGTCCCGCAAACCGCCGCCGAGCTGCACCGGAATGGTGAGCGCCTTGAGGATCGCGGCAATCGCCGGCGTGTTGGCCGAGCGCCCGGCAAAGGCGCCGTTCAGATCGACGCAATGCAGCCATTCGAAACCGGCCTCCTGAAAGCTGAGCGCCTGTGCGGCGGGATTATTATTGAACACGGTCGCCTGATTCATGTCGCCCTGGCGCAGACGCACGCAGTTCCCGTCCTTCAGGTCGATGGCAGGAAACAAAATCATCTTCAGGGTCGCCACTTCAGAAAACGGCTGAGAAAGGCGAGGCCCACAGCTTGGCTCTTTTCCGGATGAAACTGTGTCCCGGCAATATTGTCCCGCCCGATCACCGCCGAAATGGGCCCGGCATAATCGGTGGTCGCAAACAGATCGGCTTCGTCCTTCGGCTTAAAGCCGAAGGAATGGACGAAATAGGCATGGGCACCAGCGGGAAGATCGCCGAGCAGAAAATGCGGGCGCGTTTGCTGCAGCTCGTTCCAGCCCATATGCGGAATTTTCAGATCGGGGTTGGTGGGTGCGATGCGCACCACCTCGCCGTCTATCCAACCAAGGCCCTTATGATCGCCATGTTCGCGGCCGATCGTAGCCAGCAATTGCATGCCGACACAGATTCCCAGAAAGGGTGCGCCTTTCTTGAGGACCCGCTCATGCAGCGCCTCGACCATGCCCGGAATGGCGCTGAGCCCTCCCATGCAATCGCCGAAGGCACCGACGCCGGGCAGCACGATCCGTTCGGCGGCGGCCACGCGCTCGGGATCGGACGTCACAAGGATTTCGTGTTCGGTCGCGCCCTCGCGGCTTACGCGCTGCAACGCCTTCTCGGCGGAACGCAAATTCCCCGAACCGTAATCGATGATGGCGAGCGTGTTGGACAAAGGTGGTCCCTCGTTTCGCCGGGACGTATAGCGGCCTTGGCTTTGCGGGGCTAGGGGCGGGAAAGGGCGGAGGACGTCGCCTAATCGGCGTCCATCTTCAGGGCAGCGATGAAGGCTTCCTGCGGGATATCGACCTTGCCGAACTGGCGCATCTTCTTCTTGCCCTCCTTCTGCTTGTCGAGGAGCTTGCGCTTGCGGGTGATGTCGCCACCATAACATTTCGCCGTCACGTCCTTGCGCAGCGCGCTTAAGGTTTCGCGTGCGATGACCTTGCCGCCGATAGCCGCTTGAATCGGTATTTGAAACATGTGGCGGGGAATGAGGTCTTTCAGTTTTTCGCACATTGAACGTCCGCGCATTTCCGCGCGCGTGCGATGAACGATCATCGACAGCGCATCGACCGGCTCGGCATTGACGAGTACGCTGAGCTTTACGAGCTCGCCCTCGCGATAGCTTTCGATGTGGTAGTCGAAGCTCGCATAACCGCGGCTGACCGATTTCAGACGGTCGTAAAAATCGAACACGACTTCGTTCAGCGGCAGGAAATAGATCAGCATCGCGCGATTGCCGGCATAGGTCAGTTCGACCTGCTCGCCGCGCCGGTCCTGACAGAGTTTCAGCACCGCGCCGAGATGTTCATCCGGAACGAGGATCGTCGCGCGTATCCAGGGCTCCTCGATATGATCGATATAGACCGGGTCCGGCATGTCGGCGGGATTGTGCAATTCCAGCATCGTGCCGTTCGTCAGATGCAGCCGATAGATAACGGACGGCGCGGTCGCGATCAGGTCGATATTGAATTCGCGGTCAATGCGCTCGCGCACGATCTCAAGATGGAGAAGACCGAGGAAGCCGCAGCGGAAACCGAAGCCGAGCGCGGCCGAGGTTTCCATTTCATAGGTGAAGCTCGCATCGTTCAGATGCAGGCGCCCCAGGCCCTCGCGTAACGCTTCGAATTCGGCGGCGTCAGTCGGGAACAGACCGCAGAACACCACCTGCTGCACGGGTTTGAATCCGGGAAGCGCGTCCTTGGTGCCGTTTCGTTCATTGGTGATCGTGTCGCCGATCTGCGTGTCGGCCACCTGCTTGATCGCGGCGGTGAGAAAGCCGACTTCGCCGGGGCCAAGCTTGTCGATCGCTTCCTGCTTCGGTGTGAAAATGCCGACGCGGTCCACCTGATAGAAAGCGTCCGCCGCCATCATGCGGATGCGGTCGCCTTTCTTCAGCTCACCATCGACGACGCGAACCAGCACGACGACGCCGAGATAGGCGTCATACCAGGAATCGATGAGGAGCGCTTTCAGCGGCGCGTTGCGTGTGCCTTTGGGCGCGGGAAGTTTCAGGACGACCGCTTCCAGTACCTGATCGATGTTAAGACCGGTTTTCGCCGACACCTCGATGGCGTCGGTCGCATCGATACCGATAACATCCTCGATCTGCTGGCGGATGCGGTCCGGCTCGGCGGACGGCAGATCGACCTTATTCAGTACGGGAACGATCTCGAGCCCGGCATCGATCGCAAGATAGACATTGGCGAGGGTCTGGGCTTCGACGCCCTGGCTGGCATCGACGACCAGAAGCGCGCCTTCGCAGGCCGCGAGGCAGCGCGAGACTTCATAGGCGAAGTCGACATGGCCCGGCGTGTCCATCAGGTTCAGTACATAGGTCTCGCCGTTCTTCGCCTTATAGCTCAGGCGGACGGTCTGGGCCTTGATGGTGATGCCGCGCTCGCGCTCGATATCCATGGAATCGAGCACCTGCTCCTTCATTTCGCGGTCGGTCAGGCCGCCGCAGAAATGGATCAGGCGGTCGGCCAGTGTCGACTTGCCGTGGTCGATATGGGCGACGATGGAGAAATTGCGGATCTGGGAAAGTTCGGGCATGGGCGTCTGAATAGCGATGGGCCCCCGCGCCGTCCAGTGCGTCGCAGCCTGGCCGGTCAGGCCGTCGCGAGTTCCGTCTTCCGCCCATCGGGTTTCTCGCCCGGTCGCTGCCGGATCGCCGCGACCAGGAAGAAGATCACACCCGCCATCAGCACATACCAGCCGGGGCGGATACCCGCCTCGAAGCTGAAATCCTGCTGCAGCACCAGAAGCGGCGAAACGCCGAATCCCCACCAGAAGGCGACGGCCTCGATCAGGAAGGTCAGCGTGGTGATGACGAGGCCAAGAAGGCCGATGAACCAGAGCGGCAATTCGCCATAAGGACCTTTGAAGCTGCGCGCCAGTTTCCAGTGGGCAAGACGATAGACGAAGGCCCAGGCGACAACGCCCGCCATGACGGTGGGCTGAAACATTTCGAGCTTCGCCTGCAGGAAATAATGAATGACGCCGAGAATGACGATGGGGTGCATCAGCCAGTGGAGCTTGCGCCAGCGCATGCCGCCCATGCGCCGCACCATGTAATCGTTCGAGGTCATGGCGAGCGCCGTGATGCCCGTAAAGGCGACGAAGCCGATGGTGAGGTAAATCCGCAGGGCGATTTCGGTGATCACCGTCACGATATCGAAGGCCTGATCGACGACATAGAGCGAGACGTGGAAAACGAGATAGCAGAAACAGGCGACACCCATCATGCGGCGGACATCGACCAGTTTCGGCCAGCGCCCAAGACGGCGGAATGGCGTGACGAGAAGAGTGGCGACCAGAATGCGCACGCCCCACAGCCCGCTGAAATGTGTGACCGCATCAAACGGGCGCGGACCCCAATTGCTCGTCGCGGTGTAATAGATCGCGAAAAAGGCAGGGGCCAGCAGCGCCAGAAGGGTAATGGCTCGAAGGGACGAAAAATGACCGCGTCTATCCTGCCAGAGCATGGGCGAAGACATTCCTTGAAGCACGGCGGGCTTTACCCGCCGGGAGCGTCACCCAGCCTATACGCATTCGCCCGTTAATTGGACCAGAGGGCCCCCGCGCTATCAAGCCGCGCCGGCTTAGCCCCTAAGGCTGCCGCCGGTCGCCTTGGTGACGGCCGCGACGATCTTTTCCGCGACGGCGTCGATCTCGGCATCGGTCAGGGTTTTTTCCCTCGGCTGCAGCCGCACCGAAATCGCGAGCGATTTCTGGCCCTCAGGGATACCCTTGCCCTCATAGACATCGAACACGGTCACATCGTCGATCAGTTTGCGGTCGCCCGTCTTCGCGGCCTTGATCACGCTTTCGGCGCTGACCGTGGAGGGAAGCAGGAAGGCGAAATCGCGCTCGACGGCGGGAAAGCTCGAACTGTCGAGCGGTGGACGGTTCTTGCCGTCGCGTGCTTTAGGCTCGGGGATGCGGTCGAGAAAAATCTCGAACGCGACAGCCGGGCCCTTGATGTCGAACGCCGCAAGAATGCGAGGATGCAGCTCGCCGAAATAGGCCAGCGCTTTCGGCCCCATCGTCAACGCGCCGGAACGGCCGGGATGATACCAGGCGGGCGCGCTTGGCATGGCCGGTATATTGACGGTCTGTCCCCAGGCCGCTTCCAGCGCGGTCAGCATATCGGCTTTCGCAGTGAAGGCATTGATCTCGCCGCCCTTGATCCAATGTCGCGGTAGCGTTCCCGCGCGCAAGCCGCAGGCGACGCTCGTCTGCGCGCCAGGTGTACCACCAGAGAATTCCGCGCCGATTTCGAACAGCGAAAGATGCGCGATGCCGCGTGCCTGATTACGCTGAGCGGCTGCGAGCATTGACGGGATTAGGCTTGGTCGCATCGCGTCGAGATCGGCGGAAATAGGATTTTCCAATTGCCGCGCGTCATCGCCGCCGCCGAACAAAGCGGCATGGGCGCGCGGGATGAACGAGAAATGGATGCATTCATTCAGTCCGCGCGCGGCCAGCGCACGGCGCGCAATCCCGACGCGGCGTTGCGCACCCGTCAGCACCGTTCCGCCCAGCGTCTCCGGGCGGCTCATCGGCGTGGCGACAATGGCATCCAGTCCCTTGATGCGGACGATTTCTTCAACGAGATCAGCCGAACCATGAATGTCGGGTCGCCACGAGGGCGGCATGACGGTCAGCGGCCCTGTGCCCTCGACGGCGAAACCAAGCGCTCTCAGGATCGCTACCATCTCCTCGGTTGCAATGCTGAGACCCGCGAGCCGCCTCACCGCGGACGGATCGAACGCAATGCTGCGCTTCCATTCCGGGGCGCTACCCGCAACAACGATCTCGGAGGGCGTGCCGCCGCAGAATTCGAGAATAAGTTTGGTCGCAAGCTCAAGGCCACCGATAACAAAATCCGGATCGACGCCGCGCTCAAAGCGGTAACGCGCATCCGAAATGATCCCGAGCGTGCGTCCTGTGCGGGCCGTGCGGATCGGATCGAAATAGGCTGATTCGATGAAGACGTCGGTGGTGGATTCGGTGCATCCCGTCTCGACGCCGCCGATCACGCCGGCAATGCCAAGCGCATTCGCGTCATCGGCGATCACGGTCATTTCGGAATCGAGCGTATATTCGCGGCCATCGAGCGCGATAAGCTTCTCGCCGTCCTTCGCAAGGCGCGCGCGCAAATTCCCGCTGAGCTTCGCAGCATCGAACACATGCAGCGGCCGTCCGCGATCATGCGACAAAAGGTTGGTGACATCGACCAGCGCCGAAATGGGTCTAAGGCCGATGGCCTTCAGACGCCGCTGCAGCCATTCGGGGCTGGGGCCGTTCTTGACACCGCGCACAAGGCGTCCGGCGAAAATCGGGCAGGCATCTTTCGCCTCGTCTGAAAAATCGAGACCGGTTTTGACCGGCGAAGGAAATGT
Source organism: uncultured Alphaproteobacteria bacterium (assembly GCA_903862715.1). Lineage (GTDB taxonomy): Bacteria > Pseudomonadota > Alphaproteobacteria > Micropepsales > Micropepsaceae > CAIYRG01. Next base: position 102,424 of record CAIOYY010000057.1, on the reverse strand, counting down.
CCCGGCGACGGATGCGGCCGGCCCGTCCTTCAGTTTGCCGAGACCTGCCGCCGCGAGATCGCGCGCAATGCCGTAGACGGACGCGCAATCGCCCCGGTTCGGTGTGAGGCTGACATCAATCACCGGATCGTTCAGTCCCAGCGCGTCGGTGGCCTTCTGGCCGACAAGGGCGCTGTCCGGCAATTCGATGATGCCGTCGCTCTCGGACGAGAGTTCAAGCTCGCGCTCCGAACACATCATGCCGTTCGATTCGACGCCGCGAATTTTTGTTACTTTCAGCGTGATGCCGGAGCCGGGCACATAGGTGTCGGGCGGTGCGAACACGCCCTTCAATCCGGCGCGCGCATTCGGCGCGCCGCAAACGACCTGAAGGCTTTGGGTGCCCGTGTTGACCTGGCACACGCGTAAACGGTCGGCATCGGGATGCGGCACGGCAGTGACGATTTCCGCGACGATGAAATTTGACAGCGCTTTCGCCTTGTCTTCGATGCCTTCGACCTCAAGGCCGATGCGCGTCAGCGTATCGGCGATGGTCTCGACACCGGCTTGTGTCTCGAGATGGGCTTTCAGCCATGAGAGGGTGAATTTCATCGGCTGAGCCCCCCTTCCATCGAGGGTATGTCGAAGGCGGCGAAACCATAATGCTTCAGCCAGCGAAAGTCGGATTCGAAGAAGGGACGCAAGTCCGGAATGCTGTATTTGAGCATCGCCAGCCGGTCGAGACCCATGCCGAAGGCGAAGCCCTGATAACGCGCAGGATCGATGCCGCACATCTCAAGGACGCGCGGATGCACCATACCGGCGCCCGCGATTTCCAGCCAATCTTTTCCTTCGCCGAATTTGATTTTGCCGCCCGAGCGATCGCATTGGATATCGACTTCGACCGAAGGCTCGGTGAAGGGAAAATAGGACGGGCGCAAGCGCATGGCGACATGCGGCACTTCGAAGAAGGCGCTGCAGAGTTCTTCCAGCACCCACTTCAAATGCCCCAGATGCGTGCTTTCGTCGATCACGAGCCCTTCGACCTGATGGAACATCGGCGAGTGGGTCGCATCGGAATCGCAGCGATAGGTGCGCCCCGGCGCGATGATGCGGATGGGCGGCTTGTTCGCCAGCATCGTGCGCACCTGTACTGGGCTTGTATGCGTCCGGAGCAGCGGACGCGATCCGTCCGCCTGCGGCTTCATATAGAACGTGTCATGCATCTGCCGAGCGGGATGTTCCGCCGGAATGTTCAGCCGCGTGAAATTGTAATCGTCGCTTTCAATGTCGGGGCCTTCCGCAACCGAAAAACCGAGCGACGCCATGATCGCGGTGATTTCGGCCTGCACCTGGGAAACCGGATGCACCGTGCCGCGGGGAACGTCCTGCGCCGGAAGGGTGATGTCGATGCGTTCGCTGGCAAGGCGGTTGTCGAGCGCCGCCGTTTCGATTTCGCTCTTTCGCGCGGCGAGGGCGTTCGCCACACGGTCGCGCAGCCCATTGATCAGCGGACCTTGTGCCTTTCGCTCATCGGGGCTCATGCTGCCCAATGTTTTCAAAAGCTCGCTGATCGCGCCCTTTTTCCCGAGCGCGCCGACGCGCACCGCCTCCAGCGCCGCTTCGTCGCGCGCGTTGGCGATCTCTTCCGACAGACGTGTTTCCAATGCATTCAGATCGGACACGAGGACTTACTCCGGCATTAAAGACAGATCGGTGTCATCAGGTTTCACGCCCGCTTGCGTTAGCATGCAATGCACCTGACCGCGATGATGGGTTTGATGATTGAACATATGGGCGACGAGCACCCATTTCGGCTTGACGAACTCCCGCCCCGTGATTCCCGAAACCCAGGTGAGATCGCCCGCAAGCCATGAAGGGTCCAGCGCTTTGGCCCAATTCTCGATCTGCGAATCCATGTGGTCGCGCGAACGGACCAGGTCGTTCCAAGGGACAATCGCCGCGATGGCTTCCCTGGCGCTCGCCTGAGGTTTCGGTGCTGTAGTGAAGCGCGACAGCCACATGGCGTCCGCCCAGATCAGGTGAAGGAGAGTCTTCTGAATGGAGCCGAAAAACGCGCCACGTTCCTGGCAGCGTTCTTCCTCCGTCAACCGTGCGGCGCAGCCGTAAAGATTGGCGTTCTGCCAGCGATTGTAGCGGGCCATTTTCCGGACGTAAGCTATATCCAACATCACAATCCCCGAAGCCGAAACCGGTAGAGTTACGGACCCGGCGTACCGGGTCCGTAGGGTTCCGATGGGGAAAAGCCGGATTTACGCTTTCGCCGTGCTCGCCTGATCCACCAGAACCTTGAAGGCCTCCGGCTCATGCACGGCGAGGTCGGCCAGCACTTTGCGGTCGATCTCGATTCCGGCATCAGCGAGGCCGCTGATAAATCGGCTATAGGTGAGCCCGTGCTCGCGCACGGCGGCGTTGATGCGCTGGATCCAGAGGGCGCGGAAATTCCGCTTCCTCAGCTTGCGCCCGACATAAGCGTGCTGCATCGAACGATCGACCGCGGCATTGGCCGAGGTGATCGTGTTTTTGCGGCGGCCGGAAAAGCCTTTCGCGGCTTTAAAGACGCGTTTGCGACGGGCGTGGGACGGTACTGCGCGGGGAGCTTTGGACATTTATCTATCTCCTCTCAATCGCCGTAGGGCATCCAGCGGTTGATCCGCTGGGTTTCCGACGCCGACATGACGCGCGTACCGCGAAGTTCGCGGATCTGCTCGTTGGAGCGCTTGATCATTCCGTGACGTTTGCCGGCCTGGCCATGTTTGACCTTGCCGGAGGCAGTGAAGCGGAAGCGCTTTTTGGCGCTCGACTTCGTCTTCATCTTGGGCATTTCGCATCTCCTTTGAGGCACTTAGGGTAAAACCCGTCGCCTCCGTAGCGTGCATGAACCGCCTCGGCATGCCCTTTCGCCGGCCGGTTCTCCATTGAACGGGCCGCGTTATAGCCGAGGCCGCCGGATTTGCAAGCGCAGGGCCCCTTCCGCCAAATGGCCCCATGATTCACGTCCGAAACGTCCTTCATTCCCTCCGCATATGCGTTGCCTTTCTGTTCTGGCCGGCACTGGGATTGGTCATCTGGGGGTCTCTCGCGGCGATTTCCGACCCCATTCTCGGTCTTGGCATGAGCTTCGAGGACCTTATCGTCCATTTCACGGCCTATGGCGGACTCGCCGGCATGGCGGCCATTGCTCTAAAGGACCGGAGGCGTTTGGTGCCCGCTCTTCTCGGACTGGTTGTCCTCGGCGGGGTGGTGGAAATCGCCCAATTCTATGCCGGGCGCGATATGTCCTGGGCCGACGCCCTCGCCAACGCCTGTGGCGTGGCAAGTGGCGGCACCCTCGCTAGGGCTATCGTCGAACGGCTTCGCCGCCGCTATGATTCCCTTTCGCAGATTGAGGGTCAGGGGCCATGAAGATTTTACAGGAATTCAAAGCGTTCGCGGTGCGCGGCAATATGATCGACCTCGCGGTCGGTATCGTGATCGGCGCGGCCTTTACAGGGATCGTGAACTCGCTCGTCACGGATCTCATCAACCCGATGATCGGCGCGGTGCTCGGTGGTACCGACTTCTCGAATTATTTTGTCGTGATGTCGGGCGGCGGTCCTTTCGCGACGCTTGCCGATGCGCAGGCCGCAGGCGCCGCGACACTGAATTACGGCCTCTTTATCAATGCGGTGATCCGCTTTCTCGTCGTTGCCCTCGCGCTGTTCATTCTGATCAAGCAGATCAACCGCCTGACCGCGCCGAAACCCGCCGAAGCAGCACCCGCGCCGACCCCGGAAGACATTCTGCTCCTGCGCGAAATTCGCGATTCCTTGAGCAAGAAGGCGTAACGCGCGTTACGTCCGCGCGCGCTGGCGACAACGAAAAGCGGCCTTAAGGCCCTTGGGAGGAAATTTGACCCGTCTCGATTATCTGCTCGAAGAGCTTGTAACCGCGAACCGCATTCTGGCGCGCGAAGGCATCGTCGATTCCTTTGGCCATATCAGCGTGCGCCATCCCGACAATTCGAACCATTTCCTGATGTCGCGCGCCCGCGCGCCCGATTGCGTCGAAGTCGAGGACATCATGGAATTCACGCTGGCGGGCGAGCCGATTAATCCTCGCGGCCGCGTGCCCTATCTCGAGCGCTTCATTCACGGCTCATTGCTGAACGAACGCCCCGACATCCACTCGGTCGTGCACAATCATTCGCCCAGCGTCATTCCCTTCGGGGCTACCGGCACGATCATCAAACCGATCATGCACATGGTCGCCTCAGTGGGCCATGAAGTGCCGATCTGGGATTCGCAGACGAAATTCGGCGACACCAATCTTCTGATCGCCGATGAAGCGATGGGCCGAGACCTCGCACAATTTGTCGGCAAGGGGCGCACCGCGCTGATGCGCGGCCACGGCTCGGTCATCGCCGGCACCGACATCCGCCAGGCGGTGCACATTTCCATCTATCTCGAAGCGGGTGCGAAGCTTCAGATGGAAGCAATGCGCATGGGGCCAGTGAAATTCCTAAGCAAGGGCGAAGTCGACAAAATTCTCGAACGCACCGCGTCCTACACGATCAATCGCGCCTGGGAAAACTGGTGCCGCAGAGCCGGCCGTCCCGCACAGGACGAATGGGCTAAAGGATAAAGCGCGACAGATCCTGATCCTTGGCGAGATCGGCGACGCGGGTCCGTACATATTCGCCGTCGATAAGCAGCGTTTCATTGGCGCGGTCGGTGGCGGCGAAACTGATTTCGTCCAGTACCCGCTCCATCACGGTCTGTAAACGGCGCGCGCCGATATTCTCGACCCGTGCATTCACTTCGGCGGCGATTTCGGCAATGGCCTCGATGCCGTCTTCGGAGAATTCTAGCGTCACATTCTCGGTCGCAAGCAGCGCAATATATTGCTTGATGAGGCTCGCTTCCGTCTCGGTCAGGATGCGCTTGAAATCCTCGCGCGTCAGCGCGCGCAGTTCCACGCGAATGGGAAGCCGCCCCTGCAATTCCGGCAGAAGGTCCGAGGGCTTTGCGAGATGAAATGCGCCCGAGGCGATGAACAGCACATGGTCGGTTTTCACCGGCCCATGCTTGGTCGAAACGGTGGTGCCTTCGATCAGCGGCAACAGATCGCGCTGCACGCCCTCGCGTGAGACATCGCCGCCACCGCGCATTTCGGCGCGGGCACAGATCTTGTCGATCTCGTCGAGAAACACGATGCCATTGTTCTCCGTCGCGTGAATCGCATCGCGGATGATGGCATCATTGTCGAGAAGCTTGTCGGCCTCTTCCGCGACCAGGATCTGGTGCGACTGCCCGACCGTCATGCGGCGCGATTTGGTGCGCCCGGCAAAGGCCTTGCCGAAAATATCGCCGATATTCACCATGCCCACCTGCGCGCCCGGCATGCCGGGAATCTCGAAAGACGGCGTGCCGGAATCACGCAGCTCAACATCAATTTCCTTGTCGTCCAGCTCGCCCGCGCGCAGGCGCTTGCGAAAGGCGTCGCGCGTGCCCTGCGCCGCTTTGGCCCCGACCAGCGCATCAAGCGCGCGTTCTTCGGCCTGCGCTTCCGCCTGGGCTTCGACATCCTTGCGCTTCAGCGCGCGCACCTGCCCGATGGCGACCTCCAGCAAATCGCGGATGATCTGTTCGACATCGCGCCCGACATAGCCGACCTCGGTGAACTTCGTCGCCTCAACTTTGAGGAACGGCGCCTGTGCAAGCTTCGCCAGCCGCCGCGAAATTTCCGTTTTACCGACGCCGGTGGGACCGATCATCAGAATGTTCTTTGGCAGAACTTCCTCGCGCAGGGATTCGGGCAATTGCTGACGGCGCCAGCGATTGCGCAGCGCAATGGCGACGGCGCGCTTGGCCTCGTGCTGGCCGACAATATAGCGGTCGAGTTCGGAGACGATTTCACGCGGCGTAAACGAAGACGTCATGTCGTGGCGAGGCTTTCGATGAGAATGTTTTCATTGGTGTAAACACAGATGCCGGCGGCGATCTTCATGGCGCGTCTGGCAATCTCCTCGGCGGACAGGTCGAAGGTGACCAGCGCCTTAGCCGCAGAGAGGGCATAGGCGCCGCCCGAGCCGATACCGATCAGACTGTCTTCGGGTTCCAGCACATCGCCGGTGCCCGAGAGAATCAGCGAGGTCTTTGCGTCCGCCACCGCCATCATAGCTTCAAGGCGGCGAAGATAGCGGTCGGTCCGCCAGTCCTTGGCGAGCTCCACACAGGCGCGGGTCAGGTTTCCGGGATGGGTCTCGAGCTTGGCTTCCAGCCGTTCGAACAGCGTAAAAGCGTCGGCGGTCGCCCCGGCGAAGCCGCAGATCACATCGCCCTTGGCCAAGCGCCGGACCTTGCGCGCATTCGCCTTGACGATCGTCGCGCCCATCGACACCTGGCCGTCCCCGGCGATAACCACCGTGCCGCCTTTGCGTACCGAAAGGATCGTCGTTCCATGCCAGATCGCTTCGCTCATTCGTGCCTCTTTCCCATGCCGTCGATGATCTAAGCGGCGCGCCCGCCTTGGACAACCCGCCTGATATGGGGGCGATGCCACCCCTTTTAACGCCCCTGAAAGCCCGGAGGCGGTAAATCCTTCGACGGGGAGGATTTCTTGCGATATGACGCGGGGGACCTAGGACCCTTAAAGGCAAGACGGCACGCCCATGCGCACCGCAACCATTGAACGCAAGACCCGCGAGACCGAGATTCTCGTTTCGCTCGATCTCGACGGTACCGGCACCTACGATATCGACACCGATATCGGGTTCCTCGATCACATGCTGGAGAGCTTCTCGCGGCACTCGCTGATCGACCTCAAAGTGCGCGCGCAGGGCGACCTGCATGTCGATTTTCACCACACGACCGAAGACACCGGCATCGTCATCGGCCAGGCGATCAAGCGTGCGCTGGGCGATTTCGCGGGCGTCCGCCGTTTCGGCTCGGCCCTCATTCCGATGGATGAGACGCTGACGCGCGTCGCGGTGGATATTTCGAACCGTCCCTATCTGATCTGGAAAGTGAACTTCCCGCGCCCGAAGCTCGGTGAGATGGATACCGAATTGTTCCGCGAATGGTTTCAGGCTCTCGCGCAGAATGGCGGCATCTGTCTCCATATCGAAAACCTCTATGGCGAGAATTCGCACCACATCGTCGAGACCTGTTTCAAGGGCACGGCGCGGTCATTGCGCGAAGCGGTGGCCATAGACGAGCGCATGGAAGGCATCGTGCCCTCCACCAAGGGCACGCTCACCGACGATATGTAATTGCGATGAAGAAAACGGCGCGAGGGGGGGCGGGCTTTGCGACAGCGAATCCTCCCCGCTCGTGACGAGTTTTTGCGCGGCAGATGTCGCGCGCGGCGTGTCACGCCTTTTGATGGCCGAAGGTTATAGCCCTCTCATCGAATTCACGCTCGGTAATGGCCGCAGGCTCGATGTTGCGGCGCTCGGACCCAAAGGTCAAATCCTCGGCGTCGAAATCAAGGTGAGCCGGTCCGATCTTCGTAGCGATCGGAAATGGCTGGATTATATCGGTTATTGCGACCGGTTTTATTTCGCGGTGCCGCCGGACTTTCCGCAACAGGAAGTCTCGCAGGATGCAGGTCTCATCGTTGCGGATTCCTATGGCGGCGCGATTCTTCGTCCCTCACGCGTCGAGACTATCGCGCCCGCGAGACGGCGTGCGGTGACCCTGCGCTTCGCGCAATGCGCGGTCCTGCGTCTGGCACGGTTACGCGATCCGAATATTTTTTAACGCGGGCTGCGCTTCGCCAAAATGCGCTGCAAGGTGCGGCGATGCATGTTGAGGCGGCGAGCGGTTTCCGAAACATTGTGACCGCACAATTCATAGACGCGCTGAATATGTTCCCAGCGGACGCGGTCGGCCGACATCGGGTTTTCCGGTGGCGTCGGTTTTGCGCCGGGTGGTGCAAGAAGCGCCGCCATGATGTCGTCGGCATCGGCGGGCTTGGGAAGATAATCGAGCGCGCCGAATTTCACGGCGGCGACGGCGGTGGCGATATTGCCGAAGCCGGTCAGTACCACGACGCGACAGGACGGCCGCTTTTCGTGGAGCGTCTCAACGACATCGAGACCGTTGCCATCCTCGAGCTTCAGATCGACGACCGCGAAAGCGGGAGGCTTTTCGCGCACGGCGGCAATGCCCTCGCGCACGGTCTCAGCGATCACGACATCGAAGCCGCGTGTCTCCATCGCGCGGCCAAGCCGTTCGCGGAACTGTCGGTCGTCGTCCACGATGAGAAGGGTACGATCCTCGGGAAGGGGTGCTTGGGTCATCTCTCGCTCTTTGCCGTCGCCTTAGGCCAGCGCGGGGCTTCCTTACAGCGAGCCCGCGCGCAATGCCACCCATTGCGTCAGTGGCCGAGGTCCATTTGTTGCCGGGGCGGGGTCTTGCCGTCGATGGCCCCCCTGGGCCAGCTCGCGGTTACCATCGCGCCACCCCCCGTCCGGTTCTTGGGCGTCACCCGCCCGCCGGTGCGTTCGATAAGGGTCTTGGCGATAAAAAAGCCCAGCCCCATGCCTTCCTGTTTCCCGTCGGCGCCTGTTTCCGCAAGCCCGCCCTTGCGGGGCCGCGAGGTAACATAGGGTTCACCAATCTGCTCAAAAATCTGGGGGGAGAAGCCGGGGCCATCATCCATCACTTCCACGGTCAATCGCGTGTCGTTCCAGCGCGCCTTCAGAACGACCTCGCGCTGGGCGAAATCCGCAGCGTTCTCAATCAGGTTCTGCAGCCCATGTAACACCTCCGGAACCCGCCAGACACGTGGGGCCGAACCCTGCTGAATATCGATCGAGATGGCGATGTCCACGCCACGATGGGGAGATGCGAGATCGTCGAGAAGGGCTCCCAGCTGAAGTTGTTCGGCCTGCCCCAGCACCGCTTCCTCTGGCTGAGCGAGCCGCGTGAGAATGGCGCGACAGCGTTCGGCTTCGGCGCGCAGCAGCCGGAAATCGTCGCCGTGGGAAGAATCCTTGGCCGCATCACGTTCGAGTTCCCGCGCCACCAGCGCAATGGTGCCCAGCGGCGTCCCGAGTTCATGGGCGGCGGCGGCGGCGAGCGAGCCCAAAGCGGCGAGCCGGTGTTCGCGCGACAGGGCCAGTTGCGTGGCGGCAAGTGCCGCCGACATGCGGACTGATTCGGTGGCGGTGCGCCATGCGTAAATCGACGTGAAGCCGATGCCGAGCAGCAGCGAGACCCAGATGCCGGATTGATAGAGCGGCGGGAGGTCGATCGACTGCCCCTCATGCCAGGGAAGGGGCATGTGAAAATAGGCCAGCAGAGATACCGCGACAAAGCTCAATGCACCGAGGATAACGGTACTTGCAACATCAAGCGTCGCGGCGGCGACGACGACCGGCGCGATGAACAATAGCGCGAAGGGATTCTGGATGCCGCCCGTCAGATAGAGAAGCATCGTCAATTGTACGATGTCATAGGCAAGAAAGCCCGTCGCTTCGCGCGCGGTCAGCCGCTTCGATGCCGGAAAGGCGACCGCGAGAACGAGATTGAGCGCGGCGCTGGCCGCGATAGGGGCAACGCAAAGAAGCAGCGGCAATTGGAGATCGAGAATACTGCCGGACAAAAGAAGCGCGGCCGACTGGCCGCCAATCGCCATCCATCGCAGATTGTTCAGCGTGCCAAGACGCACGCGTCCGAGCGAATGACGCGCCCGCGGTGCGGGGTTGGTGTCTGCTGCGGCGCCGACCATATCTGTTGTCGCCATGATGTGCGCGAATCCCGAAAATGCGTGTCACCATAGCAGAGGAAGACCCGTCACGTTTTCGCGAAATGGACCGGGAGGTGACAGGACGGCAGCGCACCAAAAAACCGGCGGCCTGTGCGGGCCGCCGGTTCTCAGGGATCACTCAGGATCGACGATGAAAGCGCCTAGAGCGCTCCTGCCGCCGGCTCCTCCGAAAAGGATTCGTCCAGAGCTTCCGCCGTAGCGAGCCGCTGCTGGATATCCGCCGTTTCCGCGATGGCAAAATCGCGTACCGGCGGGCTTCGTCCATCTTCCGCATAATCCTGGAACAAGGTCAGCGCCTCGTTGTGCGTATTGACCTGCTGTTCCACGAAACGCTCGTCGAAGTCAGCTTCCGCCGCACCTGTGAGATTGTCGATCATGCCCTGATGGCGGGCGTCGAGTTCTACCGGCATTTCGACCGGAATATTCGAAGCAGCAACCACGGCCGCGAGTTCATCCGACGCCTGCTTGTTGGCGGCCAGCGTGTCTTCCGCAAAGGCGCGGACCTCCGGAGAGGTGGACCGGCCCAACGCGATTTCAGCGGCTGCGATCTCAAACATCGTATGAATCGCGACCGATTCAGCGAAGCCCTGGGTTGTCTCGGTAAATTCAGCAGTCACCGCGCCGACCACACCGGCGGTCGCGTCTTCGACATCGCTGACGATCTCGTTATTCTCTCCCGGTTCAACTGCTGCATCCGAGTCCACAATCGCGGTATGAGCGGGAACTTCCGCGGTATTCTGTTCACATGCCGCCAAAAGACCAAGTGAAAGCACGGCAACTGAGCCCAGACAGGCACTGCGAAGAGATGATTTGCGATACGACATGGATTAAGACTCCGTGGTTCCTCGCCACAACAACTCCCCGGCTGCGGCTTTGTTCCCTTTCCTGTGCGGCGCGAAAGTGCCGCAAGCCCGCCCGTTTGATGGAAATGGGTCCGCCGCGATAGAGTTCCCGCACCAGGACGGCAGCACAACAAACGCTGAAAAACATGACCCTTGTTACTACCGAACAGGCGCCGCCGGACGTCGCGGCGGCGGCGCATACCGCGCCCTCCCCTGTGCGCATCAAGGTCGAAGGACTGAGCAAGCGATTTGATAAAGTGCTTGCGGTAGATGCCATCGATTTCGCGGTGCCTGCTGGTTCGTTTACCGCCCTGCTGGGCGGCAATGGCGCGGGAAAGACAACCACCATCGCGATGCTGCTCGGCCTCGTGCAGCCCAGCGCGGGGCGTATCGAAATTCTGGGGCACGATCTGGCGCGCGCGCCGCACGCTGCGCTGCGCGCCATGAATTTCCAGAGCCCATATGCCGATCTGCCTCGCCGTCTCACGGTGCGGCAGAATCTGAACGTCTATGGGCGGCTGTATGGCGTACGCCATATCAGGGAGCGAATCGACGAGCTTGCCGCCGCGCTCGATCTGAAAACGCTGCTCGATCGGCCGCTGGGCGAATTGTCCGCCGGGCAACGCACGCGCGCGGGGATAGCGAAAGCCTTCATCAATACGCCCAGCGTCATTCTGCTTGATGAGCCGACCGCGTCGCTCGATCCGGATACCGCGGACTGGGTACGTACCTATCTCGCGCAATATGCGCGCGATGCGAACGCCACGTTTCTCATCGCCTCGCATAATATGCAGGAGGTCGAACGTCTCTGCGATCAGGTGCTGATGATGCGCTTTGGGCGCATCGTTGATCGCGGCTCGCCGAAAGAGCTGCTGATTAGATATGGGCGCACGAATCTGGAAGACGTTTTTCTCGATGTCGCGCGCGACAGGCGAGCGCCATGACCGGAACGCTCCGCCGCGTCGGCGCGGTAACGTTGCGCCATTGGTATCTGATCTCCGGCTCGCCGCCCCGGATTATCGATCTGTGTTACTGGCCCATGCTGCAAATGGTGTTGTGGGGCTTCATCCAGAAATTCCTGATGGCGGAGTCCGGCTTCTTCGCGCAGGCCGCCGGTCTTCTGATCGCGGCGGTTCTTCTCTGGGATTTTCTGTTTCGCGGGCAGATCAGTTTTTCGCTGTCGTTCTTCGAGGAAATCTACTCGCGCAATCTCGGTCATCTTCTGGCTACGCCTCTGCGCGTCTGGGAATATGTCCTGGCGTTGATGGCCGTCAGCCTGATCCGCACCGCCATCGGCATTTTTCCTGCAACGATTCTCGCCATCTTCTTTTTCGGCTTCTCGATCTATTCGCTGGGTCTCGTGCTGGCCGCATTCTTCGTCAGCCTCATCCTGTTCGGCTGGAGCATAGGCCTTCTGGTGTCGGGGCTGGTTCTTCGCTATGGCCTTGGGGCCGAAGGCTTTGCCTGGGCGCTGATCTTCGGCCTCGTGCCTTTTTGTGGCGTCTACTATCCTACGACGATCCTGCCCGAATGGATGCAGGTCTTGAGCGCGGGGTTGCCCGCGGCCTATATCTTCGATGGTATGCGCGCGGCGCTTCTGACCGGGGGGATACGGCTTGATCTTCTCGCGATAGCGGGTGCACTGAACATCGCCTGGATCGGTCTGGGTATGGCGGCCTTTCTTGCTTTCTTCCGCACTGCGCGCGAACGCGGTACGCTTTTGCAACTCGGTGAATAGATGTCGAAGAAATCGCCTTTAGGTTCCTATCTCGCGCTCGGCGCGATGCTGCTCGCAGCGATCATTGCTGGCGGCTATCTCTGGGGTCTCGGCAATCAGCAGCAGGCGGTGAACGGCGCATCCCAGGTTGTATCCGGTGAGGCCGAAATCGGCGGGCCATTCGCACTGATCGACCAGGACGGGATGCCGCGCCGTGACGAAGATTTCCGCGGCAAATATATGCTGGTGTTTTTTGGCTTTACCTATTGCCCGGACGTATGCCCGACAACGCTCGCCATTCTGTCCGCGGCGCTCAAGGATATCGGACCGCTTTCGGATGACATCGTTCCGGTGCTGATCACGGTCGATCCTAAACGCGACACGCCGGAAATGCTGAAGCCCTATCTCTCCGCCTTCGGTCCGCAATTTGTGGGTTTAACGGGAAGTCAGGATGACATTGACGACGCGGTCCGGGCCTATCGCGCGTACTACCAGGTCGATGGCGAGGGTGAGGACTACACGATTAATCACTCGACCGTTGTTTATCTGATGGACCGCGACGGACGCTTTCTCACCAATTATGCGCTCGATATGGGCCCCGATGCGATTGCCGCCGATCTGCGCAAGCGGCTCGAAGCCGAGGGCTAGATCGCGGGCGGATTCAGTCCGGCCTGCAGAGCCGCCGCCACTACCGTATTGCGCAACAGGCAGGCAATCGTCATGGGCCCGACGCCGCCCGGCACTGGCGTGATCGCGCCTGCAATCTCCGCGGCTTCCGCATAAGCGACATCGCCGACAAGCTTGTTCTTGCCATCTACTTCAATGCGATTGATGCCCACATCGATGATGGTGGCGCCCGGTTTGATCCAGCTGCCTCGCACCATTTCGGCCCGGCCCACGGCGGCGACCAGAATATCGGCTCTGGCACAAAGCGCGGCCAGATCTCGGGTGCGCGAATGGGCGATGGTGACGGTGCAGCTTTCCTGCAAAAGAAGTTGCGCAATCGGTTTGCCGACAATGTTCGAGCGCCCGATCACGACCGCGTCCTTGCCCGTCAGATCCCCCAGCACATCTTTCAGCAGCATCATGCAGCCCAAAGGCGTACAAGCGACCAGGCCATGGGATACGCCATATTCGCCGCTCATCAGGCGACCCGCATTCAGCGGATGAAAGCCGTCGACATCTTTCAGGGGGTCGATGGCGGCGATGATCGCCTGAGGATCGATCTGCGATGGCAACGGCATCTGCACCAATATGCCGTGCACCGAAGCGTCGGCGTTCAAGTCGCGGATCTGCGCAAGAAGCGCTTCCTGCGATAGCGTCGCCGGGTGGCGGATATCGTAAGCGCGAAGGCCGTCTTCATGCGCGGCCTTGCCTTTGCTTTTCACATAGACGGCGCTCGCTGGATCTTCGCCGACCAGAACCACCGCAAGGCCCGGGGTAATACCATGCGCGGATTTCAGCTCGGCGGTTGTTGCCGCCACGCGCGCCCGCAAACGGGCTGCGAATTCCTTGCCGTCGATGATGCGCGCGCTCATGGTTTGCTTCCGCTCGTTTCCAACCGTCTCGCCAGATGTTCGGGATCGCCCTTGACGGTGACGATCTTCAGTCGCGCTTTCGCGCCGCTCGAAATTGCGACATCCGAACGCGGCACATCCAGCGCCCGCGCCAAAAGCTCCACAAGCGCGTCATTCGCCCGGCCGTCTTCCGGCGCAACCCGGACCCGCGCTTTCAGAAAGGCGCGGCCCGAGGCATCCGTTTCCCATCCCTCCAGCGCGTCACGCCCACCGCGCGGCGTCAGCCGCAATGCGAGGCTTACCCCGCCGGGGATGACCCTGATCCGGGATTGCAGATCCGCCACTTCAGAAAAGGGGCTGCCCGCTCAAGGTCCGGCTGATCCATATCTTCAGGAAGACGATCAGGAAGTAGGCGATCAGGGGCGACAGGTCCAGATTTCCGATCGCGGGAACCACGCGGCGTATCTGCCGGAACACCGGCTCTGTCAGCGCATAGAGGGTGTAATAGATCGACCGGGCAAACTGGTTATGCAGGTTAATGACGTCGAAATTCACCAGCCATGTCATCACGACGGCGATGATGATGATCCAGGCATACAGGTCGAGGAGCAGGTAAATTACGCTTAACAGGGCACCAATCATGTCATTGCCTCATCCGGGCCTCGCCCGGGATTTTTTAGCGGTTGGAAGCCTTGTAGCCGTCCGTGCGCGGCGGGGGAAGCATGCGAAAACCGGCAATCCCGCCCCGAATGCGCATTGACAGCTTGGGAGGCCACTCTCTAGATACGCCTCCCGCGCCGGGGGCTTTATTCCCATTCCCGGCCGTCTGGGGCTGTAGCTCAGTTGGGAGAGCGCCTCGTTCGCAATGAGGAGGTCAGCGGTTCGATTCCGCTCAGCTCCACCATCCTTCCCGCCGTCGTGCTGAAAGGATGGCCGACCTTTTCCCCACCCGCCGTCAGTCGCCCGTATAGCTGACCCGCCAGATCGCCTGGCCGACATCGTCGGCGATCAGAAGGCTGCCGTCATTCGCAACGACAACGCCCACCGGACGTCCGATGACGTCGGCGCCGTCGCTGGTCGCCAGCCAGAAACCGAGCGCGAAATTCTCATAGCCGCCTGTGGGGCGCTGGTTTTCGAAGGGCACATAGACGACCTTATATCCCGTCGGTGCGAGCGAATTCCACGAGCCGTGAAACGCGACAAAGGCGCCGCCGCGATAATGTTCAGGGAACGCATCGTCATCGTAGAAGGCAAGGCCCAGCGCCGCCGAATGGGGCCGGAACAGCACATCGGGTTCGATGGCCGCCGCAACAAGGTCGGGACGCGCGGCGCCGAATTCGGGATCGGGATGCGATCCGATATAGGAATAGGGCCAGCCATAAAATCCGCCCTCCTGCACCAGTGTCAGGTAATCGGGCACCAGACCGTCGCCATAGCCGTCGCGTTCATTGACGACGGTGTAGAGATCATTGGTGCCGGGATAGAAGGCGACACCGACGGGATTGCGCAGTCCGGAGGCGAAGGTTGTCAGCGACCCGTCCTCATTGACGCGCTGAATGGTGGCGCGCACTTCGGGCTCGATCTCGATATTGTCGGCGCTGCCGACCGCGACGAGCAATTCGCCTTCGGGGCTGACCACCAGATTGCGCGTCCAATGGCCTTCGCGGCTGCCGCCGACAAAGGGATTGGGCTGCGTGATCATTTCGCGCCCGGCGGCTTCCGTGTCACCATCTGCATAGGGAATGCGCCAGATGCCGCGGCGCTCGCCGACATAAAGCGCGCCGTCATGGAAGGCGAGACCGTGTGGCCGCTCGAAGCCCTCATCATAGGTCTCGATCCGTTCGGCCGTACCATCGCCATCGGCATCGCGCAGGATGGTGATTTTTCCCACATTCGACTGCGCCAGGAAAACATCACCATTGGGCGCAACCGCCATCCAGCGCGCATGCTCCAATCCTTCCGCGAAGAGGTTCGCCTCGAACCCTTCGGGCAGTTCCAGCCCGACCCCCACCGGTCGGCTCAGGGCTTCAAACCGCGCCTGTGATGCGGGCGTCGCAAACGGCGGCGGCAAATCCGCAGGAGTGAAATGGAACTGCTGCCCCGGCGTTTCCGCCGGGCCCTCCGCGGCGACAGTCGGAAAGGGCGCCATCAAAACGGCGGAGAACAGAAGACGCGAAAGCAAAACACGCGACATGGCGGGCTCCCTCCTTGCGGTAAGCGCGTCCCTTGAGGCCGAACGGCGTCGGGCGTCGCTTCCGGCTCCTTTTTACACGTCCCGCAGGCGAAGGGCCATTGCCGGACACGCTCTTGTCAGGCATTCGTCGTCGGCGCTATCCGCGCCCCGCAAGGACGTTCTACTATACGCCGATGGCACTGACGCTCCCGCACACAACGCCGCTCCTCGCGGCGGATACTTTAAGCATTACGCTGGGCGGCAAGCGGATTCTCGAAGCCGTCGATCTGGCGGTTCTGCCGGGCGAAATCGTAACTCTTATCGGTCCGAACGGTTCGGGAAAGACGACGCTGGTGCGCGCACTTCTCGGTCTTGTCGCGCCCAGTTCGGGCCGGGTGCTGCGTAACGCGAAGCGCGTCGCCTATGTACCGCAATTCTTTGCCCGCGACTGGAGCCTTCCTTTAAACGCACTCCGCTTCGTAGCGGATTTCGGCGGCGGTTCCGAAACCGACGCCTTGGCTATGCTCAAGCGCACGGGAGCCGATCAGGCCGCAAACCGCCACATGGCCTCGCTGTCGGGCGGTGAAATGGCCCGCGTGGCCCTCGCGCGCGCATTACTGCGCCGTCCAGATATTCTGGTGCTCGACGAACCCCTGGCGGGCGTTGATCTCGCGGGTGAGGCGGCGCTCTATGAACTGATCGGGAAAATGCGCGACGAAACCGGCGTGGCGATTTTTCTCGTCAGCCACGATCTGCATATCGTCATGGCCGCCGCCGACCGCGTCATATGCCTGAATGGCCATGTCTGCTGCGAGGGTGATGCGCGCGACGTCGTGAAGGACCCCGCCTTCATCTCTCTCTTCGGTCCGCGCCTCGCGCAGCAGCTCGCGCTCTACACCCATCACCACGATCACAGTCATGCGCCCTCCGGCGCGGTCCTTTCGGAGGTGGACGGCACGGCTGCGCCCGATGCCCACGGGCATGATCACAAGGCGCATGATCACGAAGGTCATGATCATCACGGCCATGATCACCATGATGGAGATCACCGTCATGGATGAAATTCTGATCCGCGCCGCGCTCGGCGCTGGCGTGCTCGGTCTTGCTGCGGGTCCTATCGGCTGTTTCATCCTGTGGCGGCGCATGGCCTATCTGGGAAGCTCCATTGCCGAAATGGCGCTTCTGGGTGTGGCGCTGGGCCTTTTGCTGCGCGTCGCCCCGATTGTCGGTGTACTGGCCGTCAGCCTTTCCGCTGCGCTTATTCTCGCGCGGCCCTGGGATGCCAATGGGCGCGCCAACGGCGGACGCGACGGGCTTATTCCGACCGATACCCGTATCGGGCTTGTCGGTCATGCGGGGCTCGCGCTCGGCTTCGTCGTGCTGGCAAGCATGGAATCCGTGCGCGCCGACCTCCTCGGTTATCTCTTCGGCGATGTGCTGGCACTGGGGCGCAGCGATGTCGCGCTGATCACGCTGGTCTCGGTCGTGGCGCTCGGCATCCTTGCTGCGATCTGGAAACCGCTCCTCGCCGACACGGTCAGCCCCGATATTCTAGCCGCCGAACAGGGACCGAAACAGGGGCCGCGCGCGCGCGCCGTCCTGCTGATCCTGGTCGCGGGTCTGATCGCCTTCGGCCTGCAGATCGTCGGCGCCTTGCTGGTGGTCGCGCTCCTGATCATTCCGCCCGCTGCGGCGCGGGTGTTCGCGCACACGCCCCTGGGCATGGCGGTGATCGCGGCGGTGATCGGCGCACTCTCGGCGCCGCTGGGATTATGGGCTGCTTTTCAGTTCGATACACCGGCAGGGCCTTCGATCGTGCTCGCGGCGGCGGCGATCTTCGTGTTGGCGAGTTTCGGTGCGCGGCTCGCGCAGAAATAACCAGACGGCGAGGCCAGCCTTGGGGTCGCGCCTCGCGCGTACGCGCCGAAGGGCATAGAATGATTCTGTTGTCAGGCCGCAGGCGGTATCTAGAGTTCGGGGACGGCGAGCGAACGGATTTTCCATGAACGAGCGCCCCTTCCCTATCTTGACCTTGGCTATTCCCCTCTTTGTTCTTTTGGGGTTTCTGGCGCTGGCCTTAAGCGGTTGGGGTGCGATAGCGCCCGGCATTCGTGAACTCGCAGCCTATGCGGTGGAAAACCGTTTCGGCATGACGCTTCTCGGTCTTCAGCGCCCGGCGCTGATGTTTCAGTCGGAACTGGCCTTACTGGCCGGCGCAGGCCTTGCCGTCATTCTTCTGATCATCCGCTCGCAAGCTTTTTGGGCCGCCATCGTCGCCCTCGCAGCCATTGCGGTCGCGTGGCTGTTGTCATGGCGCATGGCGGTGGATGCCGGATTGTTTTTTGATGCCGCCTATCCTTCGCTAGGCGTTGCCACCGTCTTTCTGATCGGCCTCGGGCTGCACAGGGCCGATGTGTCCGATATGCGCGCGCGCCTCAAGGAACGTCACGGGCGACATTTCTCCCCCGCAGTGATGGAGAAGATCGCACTGAACCCCGATCTGTTACCTTTGACCGGGGAGCCGCGCATGATGACGGTGCTCGTCTGCAGCATCGACGGATATGCTGCGCACACCGATCGTTTCGGCGCTGACGCCGCCGGGCTTCGCGCATGGTCCATGCGCGTGATGGCGCCGTTGATTCAGGCGGTTCTCGACCAACAGGGCACCATCGAGCGCATTTCGCCGGGGGGGCTCGTCGCCTTCTTCAATGCACCGCTGGACGATGCCGAACACGCGCTTCACGCCTGCGCCGCCGCGCTTGCCATGGACGAAGCCGTAGAGGGGATGAACGAAGCGCGCGACATGCGCGGCGCCACCGTCGACAGACTTCCGGTCCAGCTCACCATCGGCATCGAGACGGGCCTTTGCATCGCGGGCGATTTCGGGCGCGAGGGGAATCCCGATTATGCGGCAGCGGGGCGCGCGGGGATTCGCGCGCGCGGCCTCGAAAAGCTTTCGGAAAAATTCGGTCCCGGCATTTATACGGGCGGCGCCGTAAGGCTCGCGGCGGAAAGCGTCTTTGCTTTTCTGGACATCGACCTGCTGCCCGGCGACAGCGATGCCGGTTCCGAAGTCGCCCCTCGGCCGGTCTATGCGCTGCTCGGTAATCCGCAAATGCGCGCTTCGCCGAAATTCCGCGCGCTGCAGGCGTTCCACGAACATATTTTTCGCGCCTACCGCGCGGAAGACTGGAAGAAAGCACGCGCGCTGATCGAGCAATGCCGTGCGCTGTCGGGCGCCAATGAACGCCTCTACGAGACTTATCTGAAGCGGATTGCCTTTCTCGAAACGCATCCGCCGGAACACGGCTGGGACGGCGTGTTCCGTCCGCCAGCGTTCTGATCCATGGTTCGTACGCTCACTATTGCCGCTGAGCGTTGGCCCATTCGCGGCGGGTTTCGGATCGCGCGCGGGTCCAAGCAGGATGCGGAAGTCGTTGTCGCAGAAATTTTCGAGCGCGGATTCGCCGGACGCGGCGAATGCGTTCCCTACAAGCGCTACGGCGAAACCGTCGATAGCGTGCTTGGCGAACTGGAAGAGGCTGCGGCCGACGTCCGTGAGGGGATGGACCGGGTAACGTTGCAGGGAAGAATGAAAGCGGGCGCCGCGCGCAACGCGCTCGATTGCGCGCTGATCGATCTTGAAGCGAAGACACGTAGAATTCCCGCGCACACGCTGCTGGGACTTCCTGCTCCGGGGCCGCTCAAAACCGCCTTCACGCTAAGTCTTGATGCGCCCGACCAGATGGCATTGGCCGCAGCCGCAGCCGCCGGCCGCGGGCACCGTCTTCTAAAACTCAAAGTGGCGGGGGCGGGCGATCTGCAACGGGTCGAGGCGGTGCGCCGCGCCGCGCCGTCAGCGGAGCTGATTGTCGATGCGAATGAAGGCTGGTCTCTCGCCGAACTTGAGATCTTCGCGCCCGCGCTGAACGCGCTGGGTGTGACTCTGATCGAGCAGCCTCTGCCCGCTGCGGAGGATGCCGAGCTTCAAGACTTCGTGAGCACGGTTCCCCTTTGCGCCGATGAAAGCTGCCACACCAGGGACGATCTTCCGCGCCTCTTGGGGCGCTATAGCGCCATTAACATCAAGCTGGACAAGGCGGGCGGCCTCACGGAAGCGCTGGCGTTGGCGCTGGAGGCGCAGCAAAAAGGATTGAATCTTATGGTCGGTTGTATGGTTTCGACCTCTCTCGCCATGGCGCCCGCCTTGCTTCTCGGCAGCCTTGCTACCTATGTAGACCTTGATGGCCCGCTGCTTCTGGAGAGGGATCGTGATCCCGGCCTGAACTATGACGGAGACCTTGTTCGCCCTGCGCCCTCAACCCTTTGGGGTTGATCCGCCGCCCGGCAAAGTTCTGTTACAGTTTTGCCCTGTAGTCCCGGCCGTCACTCCGTAACTCCCGGCATTGGGTTGGGGGCCGGCAAATTTCATTCCGATTCAGGAAGAGGAGATCCCACTGTGAATAAGAAACATGTCCTTACGGCCGCCGTTGCGGCCGCCGCGATGAGCGCAGCAATGTTCGTGGCCCAGTCGCAGGCCGCCGACGCCGAGGGACCGCCGCCGCCGATGTCGTTCTTCATCACCAGCACCGACCAGGACGGTAATCTTGGTGGCCTCGAAGGTGCCGACGCACTCTGCACGCGCCTCGCGCAGGCGGCAGGTTCGCCCGCCACCACGACCTGGCATGCCTATCTCAGCACGCAGGGCGAAGGCGCGGTGAATGCGCGTGACCGCATCGGCAATGGTCCCTGGCACAATGCCATGGGCGTCAAGATTGCAGACAACGTGGCCGACCTTCACGGCGATGTGGATAGAGAAAGCAACTACATCATCCAGGAAACCGGTCTCGACGAGAACGGCAATGCGGTTCCGGGCCGTCTGGGCCGCGCCGAAGGCGAGGCCAACAAGCATGACATCATGACGGGTTCGAATTCGCTCGGCATGGCGTTCCCCGCGGGCGAAGACCGTACCTGCAACAACTGGACGTCCAACGGGGCCGGTTCTGCGATGCTGGGTCATTACGACCGCAGCGGCGGCGGCAACAATGTGTCGTGGAACGCGGCGCATCCGAGCCGCAGCTGCTCGTTGCCGGACCTCAACGCCACCGGCGGCGCCGGCAAGCTCTACTGCTTCGCGGTCAACTAAGACCCTCGCAGTTTGATATTGCAGAGAAGGCCCGGGATTTTCCCGGGCCTTCTTTTTTGGCCTGGAGGCTTACGCCCGTCGGACCGCGCTTTCGCGGCAAGGCTGGCCAAACCGGCCTGATTTCCCAAAATCGCCCCGCAAAGCCGCTTTCCCTTCGGCCCTTTGCGCTTTAGGTTCGCGACATCCGCGTTTACGCGCATGCACCCGTAGCTCAGCTGGATAGAGTGCTGCCCTCCGAAGGCAGAGGTCACAGGTTCGAATCCTGTCGGGTGCGCCATTTCTCTAAAGCGGCACGCCTTGGGTCGTCGGGCGCAATTTGCTCCTTCCGGCGGGCGAATTAACGCATTTACCTAAAATCCAATCTATTCCTTCATTTACCGCGTCATTTTCGGCATTGTTGAGGTCAGGCTTCTGCCTTACCCGCAGGGATGACGTGCGCCCAGGCGTGGCGCAACGGACATTCGCGGGTGATGGACGGCGGTCACCGCAACGAGACCGGCCGTCTCGCAAAAGCTTTCTGCCGGATTGTCCGCCCCATGAATGCGATGTGTTGGGCAGATCGAACGCTTAAGGGTCTGGGGGACTTTGACGCCTTTGTCGTCGGCGACGCGATATGGCGCTCCTCCACCATCTACGACCAGACATCGAGAATGGCAGCAGGGCTGGTGGCGATGGGACTCGCACCCGGAGACCGCGTGTTGCTATGGCTGCCGAATAGCCCCGAACTGGTCATCGTGTGGCGCGCTGTTTTGCGCGCCGGGGGCATCGCTGTCGTTGCCCATCACGATTCACCACTGCAACGCATCGAGCAGCTGGCCACGCAGACCGAACCGGCGGCGATCATAAGTTCGGCGTCACGTTTTGCGCCGACCGCGCCGCTAAAGGATTCCGTGCGCTATCGCATCCATGTGGGTGCGGACGAAGACGTATCCGGCTGGACCAGTATGCGCCGCATGGTGGCGGAGCATCCTCCGTTGAACGAACCCGTTCTTCGAGCGGACCGCGATGTGGCCTGCATCGAATTCACGAGCGGCACCACGGGCGTTCCAAAAGGGGTCGCGATGCGGCATGGCGCGCTGGGTCGCAGGCTGCGCAAATCCAGAACACGTTTCGCGGGGTGGCGGCATTCTCTGCGACATTTATGCGTGCTGCCCATGTCGAGCTCCTTCGGCAGCTCGCCTCTACTCGATGGGCTCGCGAGAAAATGTACGCATCACCTTCTCGACCGTTTCGATCCGGAACGCGCGCTCGAAATGATCACGCGGCACCGGATCCAGCGGCTCCATCTCGTGCCGGCCATGTGCGAAGCGATGCTTGCGGTGCCAAATGTGGGGCGATTCGACGTATCGTCATTGCGCAGCGTTGTCTGCAGCGGCGCAAAGGTTTCGGATGCGCTCATCGAACGGTTCAAAACCGCGTTCGGAATCAGCATGGAAATTCAGTATGGCATAACGGGGGTCGGCGCGGTGAGCCGGACCTCGCGCGATTCCAAGCCCGGCTCCGTGGGCCGGCCCAATAGCCGCCTTCTGGTGAAGATCGTCGATGGCGAAGGCCGCGCGCTTGCGCCCGGCGAAGTGGGCGAGCTCATGCTCTGTCCACGCAAAAACAAGCCGGTCGAATATTGGGGCCGGGACAGTTCCGAGTCCGCCACCGATCATGGGGAAGGCTGGTATCGCACCGGCGACATGGCGCATTTCGACGCGGATGGAGAGCTCTATATACTGGGCCGCAGCGACGATCTCATTATCCAGGGCGGGCACAATATTCACGGGCACGCGGTCGCCGAAATCATTCAGCAGCTTTCCGGGGTTAGGGAATGCGCCGTCGTCGGCGTTGCTAGCGACTATCTCGGGCAGGATGTAGCCGCATGCGTTGCGCTCCATGGCGGCGCCGGTCTCACCGCTGCCGACATCATCGCGCACTGCCGCAAACATCTCGAAACGCGTGCCGTACCGGCAAGCGTTACGTTCTTCCC
Organism: uncultured Alphaproteobacteria bacterium; assembly: GCA_903862715.1. Classification (GTDB taxonomy): domain Bacteria; phylum Pseudomonadota; class Alphaproteobacteria; order Micropepsales; family Micropepsaceae; genus CAIYRG01. The sequence continues at coordinate 79,298 of CAIOYY010000057.1, read as the reverse complement.
CGCCCTTCCGCGCAACGAGGCAGGCAAGGTCCGGAACAGCGAACTTCGGGAAGCCGTGCAGGCGGCGCGCCACGCCGTGCACGAAACTGATTTCGTCCGACGCCTTGCGGCAGCTCCCGCTGCCGCGCGGCAGGGTCTGATGCGGGAAGAGGTTCAGCGCATTCTCTTCCGAGTGCTAAGAGAGGCGGGCGCGGGTGGCGCGGCGGCGGCAGCGAGCTTTCAGGACATGGGCCTCGATTCACTCGGCGCGGTCGAGATGTCGCACACGTTAAGTCAGGCGATCGGCCGTCCGGTTCCCGCAACGCTCACTTACACCTATCCGAACATCGACGCGGTATGCGCTTTCCTTCTGGAAAGTCTCGGCTTGGCCTCCATCGGCTCCGTCGTTGCTGCCGATGTCGTGCCCCCCTGCCCATTACCTGAAGCCCTTCACCTCGGGGCCTATCTTTCATCGTCTGACCTTCAGGTCGCGCGTGGGCTGCCGCCGGCGAGCGATCTTTCGCGCGACGTACAATGCGTGTTTCTTACGGGCGCGAATGGTTTCGTCGGCAGATTTCTTGTGCTCGAAATTCTCGAAAAACTGCCGGAGGACGGCAGGCTCTATTGCCTCGTACGCGCGTCGGCGGATTCAAGCGGCGTGGAGAAATTACGGCGCGCCTACATCTCCGACCCGAATCTTCTGGAAGGGCTCGACCGGCAATTGGCGAGTGGCCGCCTGATCGTTCTGGAAGGTGATCTGACAAAAACCCGGTACGGTTTACGCAAAGATATCTATGACCGCCTCTGCGACGAGGTCGAGGGCATCGTCCACAATGGCGCGGTCGTCGATCATGTACTGGGCTACCGCGATCTCTTTGCGCCCAATGTTCTCGGTACCGTCGAAACGATACGTTTTGCCGTGGCGCAGCGCATCAAACCGATCAATTACATCTCGACCATTGCCGCCAGAGGCCTTGCGCAAAAGGTTTTCTCTCCTGGTAATGGGGGGCACGCCGCCGGTTACGCCGCCACCAAATGGGCTAGCGAAAAACTGCTGAAGCAACTGCACGACGAAATCCGAATCCCCGTGCGCATCTATCGGCCCAGCCACATCATGGCGCATAGCAAGGCCGCTGGGCAGATCAATGCGCAGGATACGCTCACGCGCCTTCTTCAGGGGATCGTGCTGACCTCGCTCGCGCCGCGCTCCTTCTATGCAGAGGGACACGCGACCGAGGGCGCGCACTATAACGGCCTGCCGGTGGACGCCGTCGCCCGTTCGATCGCGGCATTGAGCGTAATGGGACAGGGGGGGCGTCCCCATTATGCCGAGTACGACATCGTGAATACGCACCGCGATGTCAGCCTCGATGTTATTACGGAATGGGTGACGTCGGCCGGATATAATGTCGAACGGATCGATGATTATGGAGTCTGGCACAGCGCTTTCCGTAGCCGTCTGGATTCGCTCGGCCGGACACAGCGTCAGCAATCACTCCTGCCTCTCCTTCATACCTGGGAAAAGCCGAAAGACGTTCGCTCCCCACGCCGCCACGCGGTCTATAATCCACGTCAGCTTTCGCAGGACGACGCGCCAAGGATTACCGAGGCCTTCATACATAAATGCCTGAAGGACATGCGCATGCTCGGTCTGGTGGACACGTCGCAATGATTGCTGGGAACCCGCGACGGTCCGCAGGCGTGGGAAAATGACCTCCGCCGGTTCTCTGGAAGCGCATCTCGTCAGCGATGACCGTTACGATGCCTGGGATGCTTTCGTCGTGCGTCAGGAACGCACAGGCTCGATCTACAGCACCGCACAATATCTCGACATCCTGTGCCGCGCGGCAGGCGGTACGTTCTCCATCGTCGCCGTAGAGGAGGGTGGCTCCCTTGTCGGCGGAATCGCCCTTTACCGCAAAGGGAACGGGGCGGGATACGCCATCACGAATCGAAGGCTGCTCTACTATAACGGCATCGTGCTGCGCGATGATCTGCCGGACAGCGCCACCTCGGCACGTTCCGAGGTTCTGGCCGCATTGAATGGCGTTCTGCGGCGTCAGAGGGCGCCGGCCATAAATCTTCATTGCCGCAACGGGGCGCAGGATTTTAGCCCGTTCACTGAGGCCGGATGGCGGGCGCGCCCGTCGCAAACCATCGTCGTACCCACCCATGATACCGCGCGCCTATGGACCAGGTTCGACAAGAACGCCCGCCGTCTCGTGCGCCGCGCGGAAAGTACCGGATGCACCGTAGACGCGGATAATGATTTTGATTCCTTCTACTTTGCCCATGAAGAAATCCATCGCCGAAAGAATGCGCCGCTCTATCTGCCCAGACAGGCGTTCCGCAGCTATGCCGATGAACTTATTGCGGCGCGTCTCGGCGTTATCTTTACGGCGCGGGTCGCCGGTGGCGCGCCTGCCGCGTCGCAACTGGTCTTGCTGGGCAAACATTCCTGCAGCCATACAGTGTGTGCCGGATCTCATGCCGAACATCTACCGACGGGCGCGGCCTATCTTCTGCGCTGGCGCGCCTTTACCGAATTGGGCGCGCGCGGCTATGCCGCGAACGATCTTACGGATGTTTCCGTAGGGCCGGTGACGCGGTTCAAGGAACAGTTCGGCGGCGAGCGGCAGATGAACATGATGCTGCGTTCGCCCCGCCGGGGCATTCTTGCCTGCGGGACGCAATGGTATCGGGCTCTTCGCAAGGAGGCAGGAACGCTATTTTGCGGCAGGCGGCCCCGTGCCTGACGGCCAGCAACCCGGACGCGCGCATGCGTAACGAGCCGCGGAAATAAGACACAGGCGGGGCCCGGAACGGGGACGCACTATTTCTGTCCTTTGAACACCACCTTCACCCTTGGCATCCGGGTTCCGCTGGCCCAGTTTGTCCCGGGAATACCGGATACAGGAAACGAAATGAAAGTCTCGTCGACAATGCTCATGGTGCTTGTCATCGCGTTGATGGCCAGCGGGCAGATTCTCTTCAAGATGGTGGCGAATAATCTGAAGACGGCAGACGCATCGTTGCCCGGTCTAAGCCGCGTGCTGGCCGAACCACTGCTCTGGCCCGCACTCGCGATCTACGCTCTGGCGACGGTGTTGTGGATTGCCGTGCTGCGGGACGCGAGCCTCAGTTTTGCCTACCCGCTTCTCATCGCAACGTCGATTCTCATCGTTTCGCTGGCCGGCGTGCTCCTGTTTCACGAGCATATGTCGACGATGCACATGGCCGGAATCGGTATCATCCTGATCGGCCTGGTCGTTACCGCTGTTTACGGCTGATCGTCATTCCAAAGGGTCGATCGCTTCCGGATTGCTGCCGCGAATGTCCAGCACGCTGATGAAGAACGACCCATAGGTGATCTGGAACGCCAATATGATGGCCGTGACAGAGGGAATCACAAACCGCATCGTGTCGGTGGGTTGCAGCGAACCGAACCCGGCATAATTCCACGACGACATGGCATAGGAACCGATGCCAAGACCGAGCAGAAGCAGCAGGCCGCCCGCGATCAGCCCATGCTCCAATGTGAAAAGCTTCATCAGGCCGTGAAAACTGGGATCCTGCGGAACGATACCCTCGCGCATCCCATAAACCTTGGCGAAGACCCAGAACATCACGATTTGCGAACCGACCACCACGCCCATGGAAGCATAAAGCAGGGAGTGAATGTCGAACGTAAAACCCCCGATGGTCTGCGGTTGCGGCAGCAGCCACAGCATGCCGACAAGGCCCAGCGCAAAAATCGCAACGCCCGGATAGAAGAACAGCCAGCGCGGGCTGAACAGAAGAAGAAAGCGCAAATGCCGCCAGCCATCGCGCCAGCTGCGCAGATGTGGGGGGCGCGAACGCCCATCGGGAGATAGCGTAGTCGGAACTTCCGTGACGCGAAGCTTTTTCAACGTCGCTTTGACGATCATCTCGCTGGCGAATTCCATGCCCGGCGCCTGAAGGTCCAGCGAAAGAATGGCGCGGCGGCTGAAGCCGCGAAGGCCACAGTGAAAATCTCGGCAGGGACTGCGGAAGAAAAGCCGGCCGATGAAGGTCAGCACTGGGTTTCCGAGATAGCGATGCAAAGGCGGCATCGCTCCCGGTTGAATGCCGCCGCGAAAACGGTTGCCCATAACGAGGTCATAGCCCTCGCGCAGCTTTGCGACAAAGAGCTCGAGCGCACTGAAATCGTAACTGTCGTCGCTGTCGCCCATGATGACGAATTTTCCGCGCGCGGCACGTATGCCGCCGAGCAAGGCGCTGCCGTAACCGCGCTGGGGAATGGGAACGACACGCGCCCCATGCGCTTCTGCGATGGCCTGAGAGCTGTCGGTGCTGCCATTATCGGCGATAACGACCTCGCCCCTGATGTTATGGCGCGAAAGATAGGCCTGGGCCTTGTCGATGCAGCGCGCCAGCGTTTCCGCCTCGTTGAGGCAGGGCATGAGAATAGTGAGCTCGAGGTCGGGTGTAACAATGGACATGAGACGGAAGCGCGCTCCAGAGGGCCGCATGTCCGTTATCACGATTGCGAGGCAAGGTAGAGGGCCTTACTCCGCCATGACGTGATAGAGGCGATAATCCGCTATCTGCCCCGTCAGCGCGGGGAATGAGGCAAATCTGTCGTCAGCGGCCAGTGTGCGGTCTACCGCTGAATCCACGGTCACAAGGATGAAGGCTGTCCCGGAATCGAGAATGTCCTCCACGGATGCCTCGCCCATCCGGGTCCCGTAAAAGGCCCTGCCGGAAAGGTACGCGGTATAGAACGCGATGTGGCGTGCATCATTCTGGCCGACCGCAGCGATCGGTCCCTCCGGCGCGCCTTGAAGTTGCGTGCTGAAGCCGCGCGCCACATGGAATTCCGGCGTGGGGCTGCCACAGGTCAGCGCGATCGCCACGCCGGGAAGGAAGGGAGCGCTGAAGCTCAGCGTGACGAGGGCGACCGCCAGCATTGCCGGTAAATTGCTGCTGCGCAGACTTTCCGACCGGCGGCGGCCGACGTCCGCAAGCTCACCGAAAAAGGCGAGGGCAGATCCGACCAGCAGCGGATAGAAAAGCAGATAATAACGCGGCTCGTCAGCGAAGACCGGCGCATAGAGGGCGGAAACGGGCGCGACGATGAGGAGAGAATATCTCCAGGGTTGCTGCGCGAATCTCTCTCGCCAGGGATGGTGAAACAGAAACCCGGCGACACAGGCGACCACGCCCAGACCCAACTCGTCGAAGCCACTCACCAGCTCCACGATGCGCAGGATATTGCGCACGAATACAGTGATCTGATGGCGGAACATGCTGCTGTCGGCCAGGGGCGACCATTCGGGATAGTCGAGCGTGGAGGGGTCTTCCCAGGAGGTCAGGCGTCCATCCGGCGGCACATCGAAGTCGCGGAACAAAGGATGTGTCCTGAATTCTTCGCCCGGTCCCACCAGTGAATGTGCTACGGCGGCGCTGGTGGAAAAGGTCGGCGCGCCCTGTTGCAGCGAAATGATGACGATCCACGGCGTCGCCAACAGCAGCATGCCCGCCAGCGTCAGGCCCGTGGCGCGAAGGGCTGCTCGCGCGGGCAGCCTGCGGATCAAGACACGAAAGCCATACAGGCCCACGATCACCAGGATCGTCATCGGCAGCGCTACACTCTTCGCGAGGTAGGCCATTCCATAAAGAAGCCCGGCTGCGAAATGCAGACGTGGTGAGGAGGAGGCGGAAAGCGTCACCGCAAGACCACCGAGAAAAAGACCGTTCATGAGAAGGTCGGGTGTGATCATGTTGACGGCCCAGAAGACCGTAAACAGCGACACAAGTGCGGTGCCCACCGCGATCTGCGCGCGCGACAGACCGAGGACGAACAATATCCGGATGGATGCGATGAGAAAAATTATCGCGGACAGCGCCATCACGATGCGCGCCGCGCTAAGGCCTTTGTCGGCCTCGGATAAAAAGGGAATCATCAACCAGCTGAGAAGTGGTCCCCAGTAGCCGTTGACGGCCAGATCCCATCGGCCCTGCGCATAATATTGCGCGACACGCAGATACGACACAGCATCGGGGCTGAACAGATCGACGCTACGTATTGCAGCGACAGCAATAAGCAGGATCGCAACCGCGCCGATGCAAAGAGGCGCCAGAATATCCGCCCTCTTCATTGGCACTGCCGGAAGGGGAGGCGTTTTTCCCCTGTCGGAAAGCGGGTGCTGCTCGGCGGTACCAGGGTTCATAAACGAGCTTTAACATGGCATCGACGGGCCGCAATACCGTCCGCCGAAACGATGGGGTAAGATCGGCATAACCACCCCGTGACGGGAGAAAAGAGACCCTCTATGGAAAAAACCGGGCAATGCCTTTGCGGCGCGGTGACATTCACTGCGCACAATGTCGAGATGCATCACCATGCCTGCCATTGTGGCATGTGCCGCCGCTGGGCGGGCGGTCCGGTCTTCGCCGCCGCTGCCGAACGCGTCACCTTCGCCGGGCTAGACCATGCAGCCCGCTATGAGTCGTCGGAGTGGGCGTCGCGGGGCTTCTGCCGGATATGCGGATCGCATCTTTTTTACCATCTGAAACCGACGGATTCGTACATGCTCTCGGTCGGGGCGTTTGACGACGGAGCCGATTTTCAATTGGCGCGGGAGATCTTCGTCGATCACAAACCGCCGGGTTACGCCCTCGCCGGAAGTCATGTGAGACTCACCGAGAAGGAGACGCTGGCGAGCTTCGGCTTTCCCGAGGATGGGTCGGCCTAGAATTTCCCGGAACGAAAAATGAAACGTTTCCAGCAATGGATTTCTGACGCGCGCTTGGGGCCGTCACCATGGGACGCGTTCCCCGAGGCAGCCATCGCGCGCATCGCGCGGCAATGCGAGGCAACGGATATCGCCGACATCCTCGTCGAAATGGAGCACCTCTCGGCCGAGAAGAACGCACTGCCTGCATGGGATGGCGATGCACAGGATGATGTCGCAAAGGCGCAGGAGCTCTTGGCCTGTATCCTTGCGGCCGTTGCGGAGCCGCTCCGTGCGCAGGTGGCGAAAGGTCTTGAGAGCCCCGACGCGCTGACCCGCGCCTATGTCCAGGAGGCTTTGAACGCGGGGGCCAGACAACGGCCCGCCCCGGCATCATGGCTTTCCCGGTTTTGGCGGCGGTGATCCATGACGCGGCCCGTCGGCGAAGCTGGCGGTTTTTGGCCCAAACCGCCATTCCACCGACCGAATTTGACCCCTTGCCGAATCTTTGCAAGAAACCCCCCGCCTCCAAACCCGTCCTGAAATTTCTGCAGAAGGGCAAGTTATGCAGCGTCCCAGCTATCTGTTTACGAGCGAAAGCGTTTCCGAAGGCCATCCCGACAAGGTCTGCGACCGGATTTCCGACGAAGTGGTGGATACGTTTTTCCGCCTTGGACCCAAATATGGCTGGGACCCGAAGGACCTGCGTGTTGCGAGCGAGACGCTGGCCACGACCAACCGTGTTGTCATCGCGGGCGAAACGCGCGGTCCCGAACAGATCACCAAGGAAATGCTGATCGACACCACGCGCGCGGCCATTCGTGACATCGGTTACGAGCAGGACGGCTTTCATTGGCAGCATGCGAATATCGAAGTGCTGCTGCATCCGCAGTCCGCGCATATCGCGCAGGGCGTCGATGCCAAAGATAATAAGGACGAAGGCGCGGGCGACCAGGGCATCATGTTCGGTTATGCCTGCCGCGAAACCGAGTCGCTGATGCCAGCGCCGCTGCATTACAGCCATCTCATTCTTCGCCTGATGGCGGAAGCACGCAAAAGCGGTAAGGAACCGACGCTCGGCCCTGACGCGAAGAGCCAGGTGACCATCCGTTATGTCGACGGCAAGCCTCGGGAAGTGACGCAGATCGTCGTATCGACACAGCATCTCGATCCGGCGATGGAATCAGTGCATGTGCGCGAAGTGATCGAGCCTTATGTGCGTCAGGCGCTGCCGAAAGAATGGGTATCGGCGAAAACCGAATGGCATGTGAACCCCACCGGCGCGTTTGTGGTCGGCGGTCCTGATGGCGATTGCGGCCTGACCGGGCGCAAGATCATTGTCGACACATACGGCGGCGCGGCTCCGCATGGCGGCGGCGCGTTCTCCGGTAAAGACCCGACCAAAGTTGACCGTTCGGCGGCCTATGCCGCGCGCTATCTCGCGAAGAACGTCGTTGCGGCCGGCCTTTCCGACAAGTGCACGATCCAGATCTCCTACGCTATCGGCGTTTCCGATCCGTTGTCCTTCTACGTCGATCTGCATGATTCAGGGAAAGTCGATCCGGCGAAGCTCGAAGAGGTGCTACAGCAATTGATGAGCCTTAAGCCGCGCGGTATTCGCGAGCAGCTGAAGCTCAATCGGCCGATTTATGCGCGCACCGCCGCCTATGGCCATTTCGGGCGCACGCCCGATGCCGAAGGCGGGTTTTCGTGGGAAAATACCGATCTCGTCGATGCGCTGAAGCGCGCATTCTGACGATTGCTTGAAATGCCACGCGCGTAAGGCCGAAAGGCTTTGCGCGCGTTTTGCTGTCAGCCGATCAATTGCCAGCCCTGATAGAGGCAAAGGCCGAGGACGAGAAGGCCCACCGCAAGCATCAGCGCGCGCGACGGTACATAGCGCGCGAGATAGGCCGCCAGCGGCGCACTGACGACGCCCCCTGCGATCAGTCCGCCGATCGTGATGAGATGTTGCGAAAGATCGCCGGCGTCTTCCCAATGTCCGCTCATAAATGCCCACACGAAGGTCGCCGAAATCGCCAGGGTCACGACAAACTCGGACGAAGAAACGGTGCCGATGACAAAGCGCGGCGTACCACCCCGTGCCAGCAGAGCGCTCGTGACCATCGGGCCCCAGCCGCCGCCGCCGATCGCGTCGCTGAACCCGCCGAGCAAGCCGAAGCCCGCAGCGGACTTGTCGCCGATCTTGCGTTCTTCGTGAGGAAGCGCGGCGCGATAGAGAATGAGTGCGCCCATGATGCCGAGATAGCCGATCACGATGGGGCGAATGATGTCGCTGGAAATGCCGGTCAGCACATAGGCGCCGATAATTCCGCCGATGACGCCGGCGGGCATCACCCGCCAGAACAGCCGGAAATCGACATTCCGATGCGCAAGATGCGACGTGCCGGAAATGGCCGTCGTGAACAATTCGGCGACATGAACACTGGCGGAGACCTGCGCAGGGGGGACGCCGACGCTCAGCAGCACGGTGGCGGAGATGAGGCCATAGGCCATGCCGAGTGCGCCATCGACCAGCTGCGCGGCGAAGCCGACCAAAGCAAACAGAAAGAACTCTTCCAAGAAGGCCCCCGGCACAGGCGGTTATTCTATAAACTCTATAATATATATCGTCATTATAGGAATGACGCCGAAACGGCAAGGAGGACGCCCACACCGCCCATTTAGGCGGATAGCGGCCGAAATGGGAAACGGGTAGAGGATAGCCTTGTTTCTCAAGTCAGCCCTTCACGGTTCAGGTATACGGGCCAAGCCCATGAAAGAACAAGAATTTTCCCGCCGCCATTTCGGCCGACGCAAGGGCTGGAAGCTCGGGGATCGCCAGACGGGCCTGCTCGCAAATCTGCTGCCTTCTCTTACCCTCCGTCTTGAGGCGGGGCGCGCGCCCAACACTTATTTCGATCCCCCGCAAGATGAAGTCTGGCTCGAAATCGGTTTTGGAGGGGGCGAACATCTGGCTGCCCAGGCCGAGGCCCACCCCGGCGTTGGCATCATCGGGGCCGAACCCTTCATCGCGGGCATGGCGAAGCTTCTCGGCAAGATCGACGAAACCGGCATCCGCAATGTCCGCCTTTATACCGACGACGCCCGCGATATTCTGGCGGCGCTGCCTGATGCCGCGCTCTCGAAAGTGTTCATTCTGTTTCCCGACCCCTGGCCGAAAACGCGGCACCACAAACGTCGCCTGATACAGAAAGACATGCTGGATGCGCTAGCGCGGGCAATGAAGCCGGGCGCAGAATTGCGCTTCGCCAGCGATGCCGAGGACTACGTCACCTGGGCGCTTGAGCGCTTTATGGCGCACGACGCCTTTCACTGGACGGCGGAAGAAGCTTCCGACTGGCACCTGCGTCCGCAAGGCTGGCCTCCGACGCGCTACGAAGCCAAGGCGCTGAAAGCGGGACGAAGGCCGGCTTACTTGCGGTTGATACGCCGATGAGTACAGCAAAGGACGACGTCCCAAGTCCGATCGACTTTCACAATCCGGAAGAAGCGCGCGCCTCGATAGCCGATACCGTGGCCCGGCGCCCCTATCGGTCAACATTTTTCGCAAGTTTCGCCCATGCGTTGAACGTCCACACGCGTTCAGAACCTTTGCGCATCCTTGAACTTGGTTCGGGGCCGGGCCATCTTGCGAAACACATTCTGGAAAACTGCACCGCGTCGCACTACGCCGCGCTCGATTTTTCCGACGCGATGCACGGCATCGCGCGGGAAAACCTCAAAGCCTTCACCGACAAAGTGAGCTATCTCACACGCGATTTTCGCCGCGCCGACTGGGCGGACGGGCTTGCCGATTTCGATGCCGTCGTAACCATGCAGGCCGCGCATGAAACGCGCCATAAACGCCATCTGCCGGGTTTCTTGTCATGGCCCGCGATACATTGCGCGTGGGTGGTTTGTTTCTTTACTCGGATCATTATGCCGAGGCGGGAAGCGGCAATAACGAGCAGCTGTATCTGCCGCGCGATGAACAGGCGGCTGCGCTCGTGCAAGCCGGCCTGAAAGACGTAGACTGTCTCCTCATGGAGGGCGGCATGGCGCTTTATCGGGGGGCGAAGGCTTAAATGTCGGGTTTAACCGCTTACGATCTTCTCGGCGGGTTCGGTTCGCTGATCGTGATTATCGCCTATTTCTCGACCCAGCAGGGCTGGGTCGACGCGCGCGACTGGCGCTTTTCACTCACTAATCTGGTGGGCGCGGTGCTTATTCTTCTGTCGCTGACGGCGGCATGGAACTTCGCCGCCTTCGTGATGGAAATCTTCTGGCTGGCGATCAGCCTTTATGGGCTTGTGCGCGCCCTCATCAAAAAATAAATGCGCGACCATTCGGCTTAGGCAAGAACCGGTGTCGCATAGATCGCCTGCACGAAGGCGATGGCGTTGATCAATGCGTGCAGCAGGATGACGAGATAGAGGGAACCGCTCCACCATCTCAAGCCGCCAAAGATCAGCCCGATCACGAAAATCTGCACGATGAAAAAGACCTCGTACTGCACATGCAGCGCGGCCCAGCCGAGCGAGGTGAGTATGACCGCCGCGACGGGGCCGAGGCTGGCGCCAAGCCCGCGAAAAAGAAAACCGCGAAAGACGATCTCTTCGCCGAGTGGCGCCATGACCACCAGGGCTACGCCGAAAAGAAACAGGAACAAGGGCCCGGCATTGCTCGCGGTCGAAAGGGTGTCGGTCATAAAATCGGGGACAGCCTCGCGTCCCGATTGCACCGTAATAAGGTCGCTCACGGGGAGCACAACGACAATGAGGAGTACGCCCACCAGAAATTGCCGCAGGGTGGGCCAGCGCAAGGCGAGATAGTCCCGAAAAGAGACGCGCGACAAACGCACCGCTAGGGCTACAAGCGCCAGCAACAAGGGGGTAGAAAAAACCACAATGACGCCGAACAGCGCGCCATTCGCACCCAGATCCATCAAATTAAGGGGCTGCTCGGGATGGGCCTCCCCCCACCAGATGATGAACAGAAGCGCGAGCGCCGTCTGCGCCAGCGTTGTACCGATAGCAAAGACTACTGCCCAAGCCAGCGTGCTCCAGAAGCCCCAACGCGGCCGTCTGGGCTTCAGTTCCTGCTGCAATCCATAGGACGGGTCGGCGCTCAACGCTGGAATTCTCCTGACCGCAAACGGGCTGATTCCCTTAAGCCTTCATAGAACAGCGGTGGCTTGCGCCCGGCAAGAACTTGCGCCGCCGGACATAAAGGGCTAGATAGCCGCCATCCCAGACAACAGAAAACTGTTGTGTGGCGGTCGTAATAGATCGCCGCGCCGGGAACGGTTTTGTTTTGTGCCCTGTCCTGATCTTAAGCGTTGGAGGCCCGATGGGCAGTCCGGAACTGATCGAGTCCCTGGTAGCGCCTGCCGTTGAAGCGGCGGGCTACCGGCTCGTGCGGTTGCGTCTGCTCGGCGCCAAGCGGAAGACGCTGCAGGTGATGGCCGAACGCGCCGATGGACAGATGGATGTCGAGGATTGTGCGAAGCTCTCGCGACATATTTCGGAAATACTGGATGCCGCCGACCCGATTACCGACGATTACGACCTGGAAGTGTCGTCGCCGGGGATCGACCGCCCGCTGACCGCGCCCGAGGATTATGCGCGTTTTGCGGGGCATATGGCGCGGCTCGAACTCTTTTCGGCGATCAATGGCCGCAAGAGATTGAAGGGCGTTGTGATCGGTCTCGACAAGGAAGATGTGCTTGTCGATGTCACGGGACGTGAGGGCAAGGGAAGTGAAAGACTGCGGCTTCCCTTTCATGAAATCGCGGAAGCGAAACTGGTGCTCACCGACAAACTGATCGAAGAGAGTTTGAAGGCGAGAGATTTGCAGTCGAAAGACAAGACGTAACCGAAATCCCCCGCGCCCGGAAAGTTCCAGGGCAAGGGGAGAAACCACGCGGCGCTTCGACCCTTTCGAACAGCGCACGCAATGCGGAGTAAAGACATGGCTACGGGAATTGCCGCGAACCGGCTCGAGCTTCTGCAGATCGCCGATGCGGTCGCGCGCGAAAAGGCAATCGACAAGCAGGTCGTCATCGCAGCGATGGAGGAGGCGATGCAGCGCGCCGCCAAATCGCGCTACGGCTCTGAAAACGAAATTCGTGTCGAGATCGACGTCAAGACCGGCGAAACGCATATCTCGCGTTATCTCCACGTCGTAGAGCAGGTCGAGAACGACAAGACGGAAATTTCCATCGTCGATGCCCGCCGCCGCAACCCGGCCGCGCAGACCGGCGACATCATCGCCGAAACGCTGCCGCCGATTGAATTCTCCCGCATCGCCACGCAGGCCGCGAAGCAGGTCATCGTGCAGAAAGTGCGCGACGCCGAGCGCGAGCGCCAATTTGAAGAATATAAGGACCGTATCGGCGAAATCGTGCATGGCACGGTCAAGCGCGTTGAGTTCGGTTCTGTCGTGGTCGATTTTGGCCGCGCCGAAGGCGTCGTGCGCCGCGATGAAATGATCCCGCGTGAATCCTTCCGTACGGGCGATCGCATCCGCGCCTACATTTACGACGTCCGCCGCGAAGCGCGCGGACCTCAGATTTTCCTCTCCCGCACCCATCCGCAATTCATGGCGCGCCTCTTCGCGCAGGAAGTGCCGGAAATCTATGACGGCATCATCGAAATCCGTTCGGTTGCGCGCGATCCCGGTTCGCGGGCAAAAATCGCCGTCATCTCAAAGGATTCGTCCATTGATCCAGTTGGCGCCTGCGTCGGCATGCGGGGCGTGCGCGTGCAGGCCGTTGTGCAGGAACTGCAGGGCGAACGTATCGACATCATTCCGTGGTCCGGCGAACCCGCAACCTTTATCGTCAACGCGCTCGCGCCGGCGGAAGTCTCGAAGGTCGTGCTCGATGAAGACACCCATCGCGTTGAAGTCGTTGTTCCCGACGACCAGCTCTCACTGGCCATCGGCCGCCGCGGACAGAATGTCCGCCTCGGCTCGCAGCTCACGGGCTGGCAGATCGACATTCTGACGGAGCAGGAAGAATCCGAACGCCGCCAGAAGGAGTTCGCGGAACGCACGCAGCTCTTCATTGAAAGCCTCGATGTCGACGAAACGATTGCCCAGTTGCTTGCCTCGGAAGGCTTCGCAACGGTCGAAGACGTTGCGTACGTCTCCTTGCACGAACTGGCCGAAATCGAAGGCTTCGACGAGGAAACCGCCGAAGAATTACAGGGCCGTGCACTCGGACATATAGAAAAGAAGAACGAAGCGCTGGAAGCCAAGCGTCGCGAACTCGGCGTTGCCGACGAACTGGCCGACCTTCCGGAGCTGACGCCTACCATGCTCGTTGCACTGGGCGAGAACGGCATCAAGACGACTGAAGACCTCGCGGGCTGCGCCAGCGACGATCTGATCGGCTATGTCGAGACCAAGGACAAGGAACGTGTGCGCGTTCCGGGTGCACTCGAAGGGTTCGATCTGTCGGCCGACGACATCAACTCGCTGATCATGCGTGCGCGCGTGAAAGCGGGCTGGATCTCGGAAGCAGATCTGGCCACCGCGTCGGACGATGATGCGGAAGAAGGCTCGGAGGCCGGCGCATAGAAACGGATACTGCCCTGGATATCGTGACAGGCGATGAACCCGCACCCGGTGGGCCCGCGTCCGGCGGGGATGCGGGGTCGCGCCATACACGCACCAGGCGCTGCATTGCCTCAGGCGAAATATTGCCCGAGGCAAGGCTTTTGCGCTTTGTAGCCGATCCGTCCTCCCGCATCGTGGTTGATGTCGAGGCAAAATTGCCCGGCCGCGGCCTTTGGATTCGGGCCGAGAAGGACTATGTGTTGCGCGCGGTCCAGAAGCGACTTTTCTCGCGGGCGGCCAAGGCCGCGCTGGAAGCCGATGAAAATCTTGCCGTGATGGCTGAAACCCAGCTTGCGGCGCGGATGCTTGGACGCCTCGGGCTCGCTTTGCGGGCAGGGGAGTTGCTTCTCGGCTTCGATACGGTGGAGAAGGCGCTGCGCAGCGGCAAACCGCCCGCGGTCATCGTCGAAGCGGCCGAGGCGGCCCCCGACGGACGGCGGAAATTGCAGGGTGCGGCGCTGGCGAATGGGGTCGCCCCTTTCGTAGTGGGATGTTTCTCGGGCGCCGATTTGGGTTTGGCCCTTGGAAGGGCAAATGTGGTACATGCAGCCCTCAGACCGGGGCGGATCGCGGAGCGGCTCATTTTCGACGCCGGACGGATTGCCGGGTTCAGGCCGCTAAGACCCTGGATATGGGCTGGTTTTTCATCGGAGGCTGCGCACGGCATCAGCGCGCGCGGCCCTTCGGCACTGGAATAGAGTTTAGCACGATTTGAAGGATAGGAATGAGCGAGAGGGACGATAACGGTTCGGACTCGGCGCAGGGCGCCGGAAGAGGCAAGACATTGTCTCTGAAAAGGACCGAAACCTCGACGGTACGCCAGAGCTTCAGCCATGGCCGCACGAAAGCGGTCGTGGTCGAGAAAAAGCGCACGCGCGTTGCGCCGGGCGGCAAGGGTGAGACCGATGCGGCGGCGCCGCTGCGCGCGCCCGTTGAGCCGAGCGTGAAGGAGGCTGCGGTCGAACCCGCGCAACAGAGTCGCGCTCCCGAAGTCCCATCCCGCAATCAGGCGCGTGGCGGCGTGGTGCTGCGCGAATTGACGGCCGAGGAAAAGGAATCCCGTACCCGCGCGCTGACCGATGCGAAATATGCCGAAGTCGAAGCGCGCAAGCAGGCCGAAATCGATGCGGCGCGTCGCGCCATCGAAGATGAGCGGTTGAAGGTTGAGCGTGAAGCCGCCGCCCGCCGCAAGGCGGCCGAAGACGAAACCCGCCGCAGAGCGGAACTGGAAGCTGCGCGCCGGCTCGAAAAACCGAAAGAAATTGTCGAGGCTGCTCCTGTAGAAGCAACGCCGGGCATCAAGCGCAAGATCGTCGCCGAGGAAGACGACGAGGCTGTTGCGAAAAAAGGCAAAGGCCCCGCAAAGGCGCCGCCGCCGGCCCGCAAAGTCACACCGGGCGGACGCCGCTCCGGCAAGCTCACCATTACGCGCGCGCTGTCGGGCGATGAAGACCGTATGCGTTCGGTCGCCTCGTTCCGCCGTCAGCTCAATCGGGCCCATCGCCAGCAGCCGGCGGCATTGCCCGCAGGTCCCCGCGAAATCATTGTCCCGGAAACGATCACGGTTGCCGAACTCGCCAACCGCATGGCCAAGCGCGGCGTAGAAGTCATCAAAGTGCTGATGAAAAGCGGCATGATGGTCACCGTGAACGACATCATCGATGCCGACACCGCCGAATTGGTCGCGACCGAACTCGGTCATTCCGTGAAGCGCGTTGCCGAATCCGACGTGCTGGAAGGCTTGCGCGGCGATGTGGACGAGAGCGAGCATCTCGAATCCCGCGCGCCCATCGTGACCGTGATGGGCCATGTCGACCATGGCAAAACCTCGCTGCTCGACGCCTTGCGCAAGACCGACGTTACGTCGGGCGAAGCGGGCGGCATTACGCAGCATATCGGCGCCTATCAGGTGCATTTGCGCTCCGGCGCCAAGATTACCTTCCTCGACACGCCGGGCCATGCCGCCTTTACGGCCATGCGCGCGCGCGGCGCGAAAGTGACCGATATCGTCATTCTCGTGGTCGCGGCCGATGACGGCGTCATGCCTCAAACCGTCGAAGCGATCATGCATGCCAAAGCGGCAGGCGTTCCGATGATCATTGCGATCAACAAGATGGATAAGCCGTCGGCCAATCCGAACCGCGTGAAAACCGAATTGCTGCAGCATGAGATCCAGGTCGAAGATCTGGGCGGTGATGTGCTGACGGTCGAAGTTTCGGCGATCAAAGGCACGGGCCTCGACAAGCTCGAAGATCTTATTCTCCTTCAGGCCGAGCTTCTTGATCTCAAAGCCAATCCGAACCGTTCCGCCGAAGGCGCGGTCGTCGAAGCGAAGCTGGACAAGGGTCGTGGTCCCGTCGCTACGGTTCTCGTGCAGCGCGGGTCTTTGAAAGCGGGCGACATCATCGTTGCGGGCTCCGAATGGGGCCGTGTCCGCGCGCTGATGAACGAACGCGGCGAACAGGTCAGCATTGCAGGTCCGGCAGAGCCGGTGGAAGTGCTGGGCCTCTCCGGTGCGCCGGAAGCAGGCGACGATTTTGTCGTCGTCGATTCCGAAGCGCGCGCCCGCGAAGTCACCGAATATCGCGCCCGCAAGCGCCGTGAATCGCGTCATACAAATATTTCCCGCGTCACGCTCGATCAGCTGCTGCAGAACAGGAAGGACGGCGAACGCCGCCTTCTGCCGCTCGTCATCAAAGGCGACGTGCAGGGCTCCGTGGAAGCCATTGCGGGTGCGCTCGATAAGCTCGGCACCGGCGAAGTGGCGGCGCAGGTGTTGCATGCGGGTGCCGGCGGCATCACCGAATCCGATGTTATCCTCGCCCAGGCGTCGGGCGCTGCGATTCTTGGGTTCAATGTTCGCGCCAATGCGCAGGCGCGTGATCGCGCCCGCCGCGACGGCGTGGAAATTCGCTATTACAACATCATTTATAATATCGTCGACGACATCAAAGCGGTCCTCAGCGGAATGCTCGCGCCCGAAACGCGCGAAAAATTCCTCGGCAACGCCGAAATTCTCGAAGTGTTCAACATTTCGAAAATCGGCAAGGTCGCGGGTTGCCGCGTCACAGAAGGCCTTGTCCGGCGCGGCGCAAAAGTGCGCCTGATCCGCGACAATGTCGTCGTGCACGAAGGCGAACTTTCGACATTGAAGCGCTTCAAGGATGAAGTGAAGGAAGTGCAGACCGGTCAGGAATGCGGCATGGCTTTCACGAATCACCAGGACATCCAGAAGGGCGATGTCATCGAGTGCTTCGAAGTCGAGACCATTCAGCGTTCGCTGTAGTCGATTTCTGCTGGATCGCGCCATGCCGGAAGACCATACGCTCGTCATCCGTGTCCAATACACACCGGAAGATCTGGCGCATTTTCAGCAGAATATCGGCGATGCCGCTTCGGATCGCCGGGGGATGGCGATTGTCGCCATTCCGGTTCTCCTCTCGGTCTTTGTCGCGTTTGTTCTGGGGCCCTACTGGTTCGCGCAATTTACGGGCCCTTATCTGCTCGGCGTCATCATCAGTGTTTTCGTCCTCGCCATGGCGCTGGCGGCGACGTTGAAGATCAATGCCTATGTCCGGCAGCCTTCCGCAGCGCCTGATGCGCCGATTTTTACACCGCAGGATTTCACCTTCTCGTCCAAAGGCATGACGGTACAAAGTACACACGCCAAGTCCGATTTGTCCTGGCGGGCTTTTCAGAAGGCGAAGGAAACCGCCAGCCATTATCTTCTCTTTATGGATCCCGGCCTCGCCTATCTGGTGCCGAAGCGCGCCTTTAGCTCCGCTGCGGAAGCCGCCGCATTTTCCGGGCTCCTTCGTCAGCATGTGAAGCTCATATCTGCGGGAGAGAGGTAACATCATGTTCGAGGGCGAAAGCGTTTCCGTCCAGGTGAAAGGCGCTCCGGAAGACCGGCGCGCGCTGTCACCGGCGCCGGTCAATAAGAATGCGCTGTCCGCGCGCATTCCGCTGGTTCTAGCGACGGTACTGTTTGGGCTCACTGTCACCTTCGGCCGAGATTTTCTATATAATTCTTTCGAAGTGCCCTTTGCCGTCGCGGCAACCATGGCCTCTATTGCGGGGCTTTTGTTCTTCCTTCTGGTTCTCAACGTATTCGGGCGCCGGCGCGTCCGGCCGCGCGCCGATTCGCGGGGCCTTCTTCTCGGCAGTTATACGGTTACCGCCGCGCCGGATGGTCTTCATATCGCCAGCCAGAATTCCACGTCGCATTTTCGCTGGGCCGCGTTTCTGTCGCTCAATGAAACCGACACGCATCTGATTCTTCATACTGACGCGGCGCAGGCCATTATCGTTCCCAAGCGGTGTTTCTCGTCGAAAGAGGAAGCATCGCGGTTTGCGATCATTGTGCGTTCGCGTCTCGGCGGCGCGTAAGGAGCGGGTATGGCAACGGGTAAACGCCCTTCCAGCAACAGGGGGCCGAACAGCAAAGGCCCCTCGCAACGCCAATTGCGCGTTGGCGAAATGCTGCGCCATGCGCTTTCGGAAATTCTGCGGGCAGATGAAATCCGCGACCCCGATCTCGACGGCGTCTCCGTCACCGTCACCGAAGTCAGGCCGTCGCCCGACATGCGCCACGCGACGGCCTTCGTGGAACCCCTGGGCGGCAAGAATGCCGACGCCATCGTAAAGGCGCTCAATCGCCACCACAGTTTTCTGCGCGGTCAGCTGGGCCGCCGCATCGAAATGAAATTCACGCCCGATCTTAGATTTGTCGAAGACAAGACCTTCGCCGAGGCCGAGCGCATTGCGGGTATTCTGCGCTCCGAAAAAGTCGCCCGCGACCTGCAGAGACATGACGATACCGATGCCGCTTCAGACGATGAAAGCGGCGGCGATGGGACGTAGGAAAAAGGGCACGCCGGTTCACGGCTGGGTCGTACTCGACAAGCCTGAAGGTGTAACCTCCACGCAGGCGGTCAGCCGGGTCCGCCGGGTGTTCGATGCCCAGAAGGCCGGACACGCCGGAACACTCGACCCGCTGGCGACCGGGGTCCTGGCCGTCGCGCTGGGCGAAGCTACCAAGACCGTCCCCTATGTGATGGACGGCGAAAAACGCTACCGCTTCACCGCCTGCTGGGGGACCGCGACCACCACGGACGATACCGAAGGAACGCCGGTGGCTTCCTCCGACCATCGCCCTACGCGAGAGGCGATTCTGGCCGTTCTTCCTGACTTTATTGGCGAAATAACACAGGTTCCCCCCCGTTTTTCGGCCATCAAGGTCGATGGCGCCAGGGCCTATGATCTTGCCCGCGAGGGTGAAGAATTCGCCCTGGAGCCGCGGACGATCTCGGTCCGGCAGGCGGCCCTGACCGAGATGCCGGACACCGACCACGCCGTCTTCGAGATGGATTGCGGCAAGGGTTCCTATGTCCGGGCCTGGGTCCGCGACATCGCCCTCGCCCTCGGGACCGTCGCCCATGTCACATCGTTAAGGCGCCTTAAGGTCGGTTCTTTCTCAGCGGAAACGGCAATTTCGCTGGAAACACTGGAGGCCTTGGGCCATAGTGCCGCCGCTTTGGAGCACCTAAGGCCAATTGCGACCGCGCTGGACGACATCCCGGCTCTGGCCGTAAGCGACCCGGACTCGGTGCGTCTCCGTAGCGGCAATCCTATTCTCATCCGCGCCGCGCAATTTGCCCGGCTCACGGAAGCGAGAGACATATCCGGGACTGCCGGTGACGGGACGGACATACAAGGCCTCACGGTCTTTCTTTCCACGACCAAAGGCGAGCCGGTCGCGCTCGCCGAAGTGGCGCAGGGAGAGCTAAGGCCGTTTCGCGTTTTCAACTTAGGATCGGGTAACGCCTGATCCGCTGAAAAGGAATAAAGCCGATGTCGGTAACGGCAGAACGTAAGAAAGCGCTTATCTCGGAATATGCGCTGAAAGAGGGCGACACAGGTTCGCCCGAAGTACAGGTGGCGGTGCTGTCCGAGCGCATCACCAATTTGACCGAGCATTTCAAGACGCACGCGAAGGACAATCACTCGCGCCGTGGTTTGATCAAGCTTGTTTCGCAACGCCGGCGCATTCTCGATTACGTCAAGTCGACGGATCATCCGCGCTATGAAGCGCTGATTCAGCGTTTGGGCTTGCGCCGCTGATTTCTCTCAGCCATCGGGGCGGCATTTCCGAATGCCGCCCGTCACGCCGGGCTTTCCGTCCGGCGCATGCATGTACGCGCGCAAATCGTTGCTGCGCGGCATGCCCATCGGGCATTTCTTAAACCCCGACACAAAGTTTGAGGCCCGCGCGCAATCCGGCGGCGGGATCAGGAAGGACAAAAAATGTTTACGATCCATCGTGAAGAAATTGAATGGGGCGGTCGTCCGCTCATCCTCGAAACAGGGCGCATTGCGCGTCAGGCCGACGGCGCGGTTCTCGCCACTTACGGCGAAACTGTTGTTCTCGCCACCGCGGTAGGAGCGAGAGAGCCGAAGCCCGGAATCGATTTCTTCCCGCTCACCGTGAATTACCAGGAAAAATTCTACGCGGCCGGCAAAATCCCGGGCGGATATTTCCGCCGTGAAGGCCGTCCGACTGAACGCGAGACGCTGATCTCGCGCCTGATCGACCGCCCGATCCGCCCGCTTTTCGTTCCGGGCTATCGCAATGAAACGCAGGTCATCATCACCGTTCTGTCGCATGACATGGAAAATGATCCCGATGTCGTCGCGATGGTTGCCTCCTCCGCGGCGCTGACGCTGTCGGGCATTCCGTTCATGGGTCCCATCGGCGCGGCGCGCGTCGGTTATTTCGATGGCGAATACCGGCTCAATCCGCTGGTCGACGACATGGAAAATTCCGCGCTCGAACTCCTGGTTGCAGGTACCACGGACGCCGTTCTCATGGTCGAATCCGAAGCCAAGGAATTGAACGAAGAGATCATGCTCGGCGCCGTGATGTTCGGCCACCGTGAAATGCAGACGGTCATCGACGCCATCATTCGCCTCGCCGAAAAGGCCGCGAAAGAACCGCGCGAAGTGAAGACAGAAGACTATTCTTCGGAAGAAAAACTGCTCGCCTCGGTTTGCGAATCCGATCTCAAAACCGCCTATCAGGTTGCCGAAAAGGGCGCCCGGCATGATCGCATCGTTGCGATCAAGAATGCGGCCGTCGAGAAACTGGTCGGCGAAGACGAAGGTCAGATCGCAACCGCGAAGTTCGGTAAATTGTTCAAGGGCCTGGAAAGCCGCGTCATGCGGTCTTCGGTTCTCGAAACCCGCAAGCGCATTGATGGCAGAACGCTGGAAAAGGTTCGTCCCATCACCTGCGAAGTCGGCGTATTGCCGCGTGCACATGGCAGCGCGCTCTTTACCCGCGGCGAAACCCAGGCGCTGGTCGTGACCACGCTGGGTACGGGCGAAGACGAGCAGATGATCGACTCGCTTGAGGGCAATTACAAAGAACACTTCATGCTGCACTATAACTTCCCGCCGTACTCGGTAGGCGAAGTGGGCCGCATGATGGGCGCCGGACGGCGCGAAATCGGACATGGCAAGCTCGGCTGGCGCGCCATCAATCCGATGCTCCCCGCCAAAGCGGATTTCCCCTACACCATCCGCATCGTGTCCGAGATCACCGAATCCAACGGCTCTTCGTCGATGGCGACGGTGTGCGGCGGCTCTCTTGCGCTAATGGATGCGGGCGTTCCCATCACCCGTCCGATCGCGGGCATTGCAATGGGCCTCATCAAGGAAGACAGCAATTTTGCCGTCCTCTCCGACATTCTCGGCGATGAAGACCATCTCGGCGACATGGACTTCAAAGTGGCGGGCACCGAAGTCGGCGTCACGTCGCTGCAGATGGACATCAAGATCACCGGCATCACCGAAGAAATCATGAAGGTCGCGCTCGATCAGGCGAAAGACGGCCGTCTGCATATCCTCGGCGAAATGTCGAAGGCCCTGACCTCTGCCCGCAGCGAACTTGGCGAACATGCGCCGCGCATCGAGCAGATCCGCATTCCCACCGACAAGATCCGCGAAGTGATCGGTTCGGGCGGCAAGGTCATCCGTGAAATCGTCGAAAAGACGGGTGCGAAGATCGACATCTCCGATGACGGTACCGTGAAAGTGGCCAGCGCCGACGGCAAGGCCATCGACGCCGCGCTGAAATGGATCAAGTCGATCGTGGCCGAACCCGAAGTGGGCGAAATCTATGAAGGCAAGGTCGTCAAGGTCATGGACTTCGGCGCCTTCGTAAACTTCTTCGGCCCGCGTGATGGTCTCGTGCACATTTCCGAACTTGCCCCGCGTCGCGTCGCCAAAGTCACCGATGTGGTGAAAGAAGGCGACATCGTGAAGGTGAAACTCGTCGGCCTCGACGACCGCGGCAAAGTGCGGTTGTCGATGAAGGTCGTCGACCAGGAAACCGGAAAAGAAATCGTTCCGGAAAAGAATGAGGGCGCGAATGACGCCCAGCCCGCGAACTAAAGCGGGATTATTGCAAATAGAGGCCGTCCGCGCGTCAGGCGCGGGCGGCCTTTTTCTTTGAGCGATGTCGCCGGATGACCCGGTTTTGCAGAACGGTGCTTGTCGTCCGGACTTGTTGTAGGATCGGCGCGAAATACCTCGTTTTCCTCTTGCGGGCTCGTCCGGGAGAAAGCCTTTGGTCGTCCTTCGCCTGTTCGCACTGATTCTGCTGGTCGTCGCGCTGATTCTGCTGGGCGCGGATGTTGTTTCGACCTTCGAACTTGGCGGGCAGTTCGTGACCCGCAGCCTGGAAACGATTGTCGTTCTGCTGTCGGGCGTTAACCTCAGTGAGTGGATCGAAGCCACTTTCCCGGCCGCGATGGCGTCCATCCTGATAGCGATCTGTCATCTTCCAGGCTGGTTATCGACCGGTGTTTTGGGCGTATTGCTCGCCTTTCTTTCCGCCGGACGGCGGAAGCCGCAATAGCGGCTCTAAAGATCAGCGGTTTTTACCGGGCGTCCACAGCACGTCGCCGCTGCCTTGGGCATTGGCATGACGCGCGGCGACAAAAAGATGATCCGACAGCCGGTTCACATAGCGGATCAGTTCCACGCTGATCTTCTCCGACGCCGCAAGGGCGACAATCACCGTTTCGGCGCGTCTTACAATGGTGCGGGCGAGATGCAGATAGGCCGAAACCGGTGTGCCGCCGGGCAGGACGAAGGAATTCAGGGGCGCAAGATCCGCATTCATCGCGTCGATCTCCTTTTCCAGACGCTGCGTCTGCGTATGCAGGATGCGCAATGCGCTTTCCGACAGCGAACCATCTTCCGGTACGCAGAGATCGGCGCCGAGATCGAACAGATCGTTCTGAATGCGCGCGAGCATGAGGTCCATTTCCACGTCCGCGTGCAGCCGCGCGACCCCGATGGCGGCATTCGCCTCGTCGATCGCGCCCATGGCGGCAATCCGCAAGGCCTGTTTGGGCACGCGCTTGCCGTCGCCCAGTGTCGTTTCGCCGGTATCGCCGGTTTTGGTGTAGATGCGATTCAATTTGACCATGCGTAAGCCTAGCGGAACGCATGAAATCCGTCACTTACATGTTGCGGCAGGGCCTTGGCCCGCTATGATCCCGCGCCAAATCCAGACGGAAAAGCCGATGAGCAACGAAGCCCCCGAAACGATCACCGTCAGCGAAGCCCGCGTCGCCTGCGATGGCGGTGGCGGCGCGCTCGGTCATCCGAAAGTCTATCTGCAGATCGGCGATGAAGGCTTCGTTGAGTGCCCCTATTGCGACCGCCGTTTCCTTCTTCCCGCAGGCAGCGCCGGGGGCCACGGCCATTGATCGAGGGGGGCTGCACACGCCCGCTGCAATCCGGCGATCATCTCTATTTGATTGACGGCTCGGGATATATTTTCCGTGCCTATCACGCGCTTCCGCCCCTTACGCGCAAATCCGATGGTCTGCCGACCGGCGCGGTCGCGGGCTTCTCGAACATGTTGTGGAAACTGCTCGAGGACACCAAGGCCGGCGATAAGCCAAGCCACCTCGCGGTGATCTTCGATGCCGGGCGCATCAGCTTCCGCAATGAACTTTATTCCGACTATAAGGCAAACCGCGACGATCCGCCCGAAGACCTCGTTCCGCAATTCTCGCTGGTGCGCGACGCGACGCGCGCCTTCGGTGTTCCGGCCATCGAGAAAAAAGGTTTCGAAGCCGACGATCTGATTGCAACCTATGCGCGCCTCGCCGTCGAGGCGGGCGTGCGTGTCACCATCGTGTCGTCCGACAAGGACCTGATGCAGCTTGTCATTGAAGGCAAGGTCGAGATGCTCGACACGATGAAAGGCAAGCGCATCGGCCCGGCCGAAGTCGTCGAACGGTTCGGCGTACTGCCCGACAAGGTGGTCGATGTACAGGCCTTGGCGGGCGATTCCAGCGACAATGTACCCGGCGTCCCCGGCATAGGCGTGAAGACGGCGGCCGAACTGATCGGAATTTACGGCGATGTCGAAACGCTGCTCGCCCGCGCGGCGGAGATCAAACAGCCGAAACGCCGCGAATCCCTGATCGAACACGCCGAAAAGGCGCGCATCTCCAAACGTCTTGTCCAACTCGACAAGGACGTGCCGGTCGAAGTGCCGCTGTCGGCCTTCGGTGTCTGCGAGCCAGAATCTGATAAGCTCCTGCCCTTCTTGAAAACAATGGAATTCACCGCTCTCGGCAAACGTGCCGCCGCGGCGTTGGGCATTGCCGATTACGACGCGTTCGACGGCGGATCCGCAATTGTTGCCGTTGCAAAGCCTGTGTCCGACATAGCTCCGCTTGTAACGGCGCAAGCGCTGGCGGATGCCAAAAACACGGGCGGCTCGCCGGGTACGGTCAGTGACGCCGAGCGTTATCGCGCGGCCATCGACTATGCGCGCTACGAAACCATTGCCGAGGTGGCACCGCTGGACGCGCTGATCGCAGGCGCGCGCGAGGCGGGGTTTGTCTCGCTTCATTTTGAAGCAAGCTCATCCGAAGGCGCGCGCACAACGCTTGTCGGCATCGCTGCCTCCATCGCGCCGGGAAAGGCGTCCTATATTCCGCTCGGCCATTCAAGCGCAGGCGGCGGTCTCGAACTTGCGGAGCGCGCGAAGCAATTGTCCGAGAACGATGCGCTCGATCGCCTGCGCCCGCTTCTCGAAGATGATTCCATTCTGAAAATCGGGCACAACATCAAATACGTCGCGCTGCTTTTGCTTGCGCGCGGCATCATCCTTCGTTCGTCCGACGATCCCATGCTGATGTCCTACGTGAAGGACGCCGGTTTGAACGGTCATGGGCTGGAAGAACTTTCACAGATCCATCTTGGCCATAAACCGCAGGAATTGCAGGACCTTCTGGGAAGGGGCCGCGAGAAGATGGAGTTCTCCGGTGTCGCCGTCGAGGCCGCGAAAAATCATGCCGCCGAACGGGCCGATATCGCCCTTCGCCTTTATGCGCTGCTGAAGCCTCAGCTGATCGAGGCGAAGCGTGTCGCCGTATACGAAACGCTGGAGCGCCCGCTCATCTCCATTCTTGCCGCAATGGAGTTGAAAGGGATCATGGTCGATCCCGGCTTTCTGGCGAAACTGTCGAATGATTTCGCGCGCGATATGGAGCGTCTGGAGGGCGAGCTGCACACGCTGGCCGGCGAAAAATTCAATCTCGGTTCGCCCAAGCAGCTCGGCGAAATTCTGTTCGACAAGCTCTCGCTTCCCGGCGGGCGGCGTACCAAAACCGGCGCGTGGTCAACCGATGCCGACATATTGGAAGAACTGGCGGCGCAGGGGCACGACATTCCGGCGCGCATTCTGCAATGGCGTCAGCTTGCCAAACTGAAATCCACCTATACGGACTCGTTGCCCCTTCACATCGATTCCCGCTCGGGACGCGTCCACACCTCCTTTGCGCTGGCCGCGACGACGACGGGGCGGCTTTCCTCCATCGACCCCAACTTGCAGAACATCCCGATCCGCACCGAGGAGGGCCGCCGCATCCGCCGCGCCTTTATCGCGCCAAAGGGCCGGTGCCTGATCTCGGCCGACTACAGCCAGATCGAGTTGCGCCTCCTTGCCCACATCGCCGATGTGCCTGCGCTTACCAAAGCCTTTGCCGAAAGCATCGATATTCACGCGATGACGGCGTCCGAAATGTTCGGCGTACCGGTCGTAGGCATGGCGCCTGAAATCCGCCGGCGCGCCAAGGCGATCAATTTCGGAATCATCTACGGCATTTCCGCGTTTGGCCTTGCCAACCAGCTGAGCATTGGACGCGGCGAAGCCGACGCCTATATCAAGAAATATTTCGAGCGCTTCCCCGGCATCCGCGATTATATGGACGCCACGCGCGTGTTCGTGCGCGAACACGGGTTTGTCGAAACCATTTTCGGTCGCCGCATCCATATCCGCGATGTTCAGTCCAAGGCCGCCGCCCAACGCGCCTTCGGCGAACGACAGGCGATCAACGCGCCCATACAGGGCTCTGCCGCCGATATCATCCGCCGCGCGATGATCCGTCTTCCGCGTGCGCTTGAGGATGCCGGTCTCGATGCGCGTCTCCTGTTACAGGTACACGACGAATTGGTGATCGAAGCGTCCGAGAATGATGGCGATAAGGTTTGCCAGATCGCCCGCGAGGTGATGGAGCGCGCGCCGCTCCCCGCCGCCGCGCTGAAAGTCCCATTGGTGGTTGATGCCCGCGCGGGAAAAAACTGGGACGAAGCGCACTAAATCCTGTGCGGCCCGAGATCGGTGATCGACGGGTTGTCGCCGCACAGCGCGCATCCCGGATCCTTCGGCACCTTGACGGTACGGAACTGGGTAGCGAGCGCATCGTAAATCACGAGCCTTCCGGCAAGGCTGTCGCCGATGCCGATAATCTCCTTCATCACTTCGAGGGCCTGCAGCGTGCCCATCACGCCCGCTGCCGCGCCCAATATCCCGGCCTCGCTGCAATTCGGCACCGCGTCGGGCGGTGGCGGCGCGGGGAACAGGCAGCGGTAACAGGGGGAGACCCCCTCATAGCCCTTATAGGTGGCAAGCTGCCCGTCAAACTGGGTGACCGCAGCCGAGACCAGAGGCCGCTTTGCGAAGAAGCAGGCATCGGCAATCAGGAACCGGGTGGCGAAATTATCCGACCCGTCGGCTATGACGTCATAGGAGGAGATCAGCTCCATCGCGTTTGCGGCATCGATCCGTGCCGGATGGGCGATGAGCTTCGTGTCGGGGTTGATATGCCGCACGGCATCGGCGGCAGAGTCGGTCTTCAGCCGTCCGACATCGCTGGTCCCATGGGCAATCTGGCGCTGAAGGTTCGACAGGCTGACGGTGTCAAAATCGACCACGCCCAAGGTTCCGACCCCGGCGGCGGCCAGATAGAGGATAACAGGACTCCCTAGGCCGCCGGCCCCCACAACCAGAACGCGAGACGAAAGAAGCTTCGCCTGCCCGGCGCCGCCGACTTCGCGCAGGATGATGTGGCGGGCGTAACGTTCCAGCTGTTCGTCTTCAAGCTGCATTATCTGTCTCTTTTGCTGCCCATTCGCCTGGGTGACGAGGTTTCCCGCGGCGCTGCGGTTTTTAACCGCGCCCAGCGGTGGCTAGCAGGTTCATAAATCGGCCTATTTGTCCTTGCGGACAAGGGGCGGAAACCCCATAAAGCGGCCCAATTGGCTGCTTTTTGATTGGTTGCGTTTCCTGGCCGCTCCGCGCAAGCTTGATTTTCGCGGCCGAGACAAAGAAAGCCACCAGGAAGTCACGCGCGCCTTCCGCCGGAATCGTGTACTGGCGGCACTTGCCGTTTCTGCAAGGTGAAAGGCCGCAAGGTTTGGATGCCACCGGGCTATGTCGTCGATGCATGCGAATGACTCGCACACATCTTGGACACGCAAAAGGTGTGCGACAGGCGGGATGGAAAGAGGTTTAGGAATGAACGTCACTGCGAGCCAGATGCTCACGAGCCCGACGCATAACAGGAAGCTTCTTGCCTGGGTGGAGGAAGTCGCGGCGAAGTGTCAGCCCGACCGCGTCTATTGGTGCGATGGCTCGCGCGAAGAATATGACCGCCTCTGCGCCGAGATGGTGAAGAAGGGTACCTTCATCAGGCTGAACGAGAAGAAGCGCCCCAATTCCTATCTCTGCCGTTCCGACCCCGCCGATGTCGCGCGTGTCGAAGACCGCACCTACATCTGCTCCGCCAATAAGGAGGACGCCGGTCCGACCAATAACTGGACCGACCCGAATGAAATGCGCGCGACGCTGGACGGATTGTTCGCCGGCTGCATGCGCGGACGCACCATGTATGTTGTCCCCTTCAGCATGGGCCCCATCGGTTCGCCCATCTCGCATATCGGCGTGCAGCTTTCCGATTCGCCCTATGTCGCGGTGAACATGCGCATCATGACGCGCATGGGCCAGGACGTGCTCGATCATCTCGGCGATGGCGATTTCATTCACTGCCTGCATTCGGTCGGTGCGCCGCTGGCTCCGGGACAGAAAGACGTCCCCTGGCCGTGCAATGCCGAACACAAATACATCGTCCACTACCCCGACGATTATTCGATTGTCTCTTTCGGCTCGGGCTATGGCGGAAACGCGCTGCTCGGCAAGAAATGTTTCTCGCTGCGCATCGCGTCCTTGATGGGCCGCGATCAGGGCTGGCTCGCCGAACACATGCTGATTCTCGGCGTCGAAAATCCGCAAGGCGAAAAAACCTATGTCGCGGCGGCGTTTCCTTCGGCTTGCGGCAAAACGAATTTCTCGATGCTCGTTCCGCCGGAAGAATTTAACGGCTGGAAAATTTCCACGGTCGGCGACGATATCGCCTGGATCAAACCGAGCCCCGATGGCACGTTCCGCGCCATCAATCCGGAAGCGGGCTTTTTCGGCGTCGCGCCGGGCACGAGCCTGAAATCCAATCCCAACGCCATCAACACGCTGACGCATGATGTCATCTTCACCAATGTCGCGATGACCGACGATGGTGATGTGTGGTGGGAAGGCATGACGGACACGCCGCCCGCGCATCTGATCGACTGGCAGGGAAACGACTGGACGCCGGGCACAGGCCAGAAGGCGGCGCATCCCAATGCGCGCTTCACCGTTTCGGCGCGTCAATGCCCGAGCTTCGACAAGGCGGGCGACGACCCGAAAGGCGTGCCGATTTCCGCCTTCATTTTCGGTGGCCGTCTGTCGAAGACGTTCCCGCTGGTGTTCGAAGCACGCGATTGGCAGAGCGGCGTCTATTGGGCTGCGACGATGGGCTCGGAAGCGACGGCCGCTGCCGTCGGCCAGGCCGCGATCCGTCGCGATCCGTTCGCGATGCTGCCCTTCTGCGGTTACAATATGGGCGATTACTGGCGTCATTGGCTGGGTATCAAGAACAAGGTGGCGAAGCCGCCGCGCATCTATCGCGTCAACTGGTTCCGCAAGGACAAGAACGGCAAGTTCATCTGGCCGGGTTTCGGCGAAAACATGCGCGTGCTGAAATGGATCGTCGATCGCGTACATGGCCGCGCCCCGGAAGGGGCCGAAAGCCCGTTCGGTCCGATGCCGCGTTACGAAGACCTGAACTGGAATGGTCTCGCATTCTCCAAAGACCAGTATCGCACCATCGCCGACGTCGATCGTGCGGAAGGTCTCGCGGAAGCGGAAGACCAGAAGCACCTGTTCCAGAGCTTCGGTTCGCGTCTCCCCGCAGAGATGGAGGAGGAGCGCCAGGATCTCATCCGCCGCCTGCGCGATGCCCCTGAGGTCTGGACCGCGGGCTAAGCCAAGCCTGAAACTCGAAATGCGAAAAGGTCCGGGAACTTTCCGGGCCTTTTCTTTTACCGCCGTCGATGCGCCACGGAAATTGCGGCGCGCCTGCGCGCATGTTTAAGGTCGGGCTCTTTGGTTCCAGACCGGATGGGAGAAGTCCGCAAAGGCAGGGAGACCAATTCAAAGTGAGTGCGGACATCCCTGTCTTCGTGATCTCGCTTGTGGGCGCGGCGCGCCGCGACGCGATGACGCGTCAGCTCGCGCGCTGGGACGGAACCTGGTCCTTTGTTGATGCGGTCGATGGGCGGACGATGACGCCTGCCGACATCGATAAACAGTGCAACCAGGACCGGGCGACGAGGCGTGTGGGGCGGCCATTGTCCCCTTCGGAAATCGGCACGGCGCTATCGCACGCCTCGATTTACCGGCGGATGATCGACGAGAACATCGATCGCGCCATCATCCTCGAGGATGATGCGGTGCTGAACGACACCTTCTTCGCCTTTCCGTTCGATGCGGTGGACTGGCCGTTCGATGTGGTGAGCTTTTTCACCGACCACTCGATCGCGGAACGCAAACCTTTCGCGGAAGTCTCGGGCGTCCGTTTTCACCGTCCCGTATGGCGGGCGTCCTGCGCGGCGGCCTACATGGTGTCGCTGGCAGGCGCGCGGAAAATGGCGGCCGCGACGGTGCGCATTCAGACCGTTGCCGATTGGCCCGTGTCCCCCGTGAAGATGGACTTCTTCGTTGCGCAGCCCTTTCTGGTGAAACACGCACGCGAAGGCTCGACCATCGAGCGCGACCGCGGCCTGCTCCGCGCGCAATATCCCAGGCACGGGCGGATGCCGCGCTTTCTACATCGCCATTTCAATGGCCTCGCCACGGCGCTCTTCATTCGCTACGCCTATAATCACGACCGCTATGACGGCATCGGCCACTACATTTACCGTGAGATCCGACCCTCTTTTCTGCGCCGCTTTCCGTCGCGCTATCTTTTCCTGAGGGGTAGCGCCGGGGCAGAGAAGGCGGCGCCGCCGAACGCGTGACAGGCCTCTATGCGCCTCGCGCGCGGTGCGGGGCAGAAAGCATTATCCGTGGATATGAACGTTCCGATCTTTGTGATTTCGCTTCCGGGCTCCCCCCGGCGCGAGACCATGACGCGCCAAATGGCGCGCTGGGGCGGCCGCTGGTCATTCGTCGATGCGGTGGATGGGAGAACGCTAAGCGCCGAAGAATTGAACCGCGTCTACGACGAAAAGCGTACCTTGCGCCGAATCGGGCGCCCTATGTCGAAGGGTGAAATCGGCACGGCGCTCTCTCATGCCTCCATCTACCGGCGCATGGAGGAGGAGGGTATTCCTCGCGCCCTCATTCTCGAGGACGACGCGGTCCTCAGTTCGGCCTTTTTCGACTTTCCGTTCGGCGATATCTCCTGGCCCTTCGACCTCATCAGCTTTTTTACCGACCACGCGATTGTCCGGCGCGCGCCCTCCGCCGAACTGGCGGGAGTCGGGTTTCATCGCGCCGAATGGCGCTCCACGTGCAGCGTCGCCTACCTGATCTCCCTGGACGGGGCCAGGAAGCTCGCGGCAGCCGGGAAACCCATTCAATCGGTGGCGGACTGGCCCTTGCGGGTTTCGAGGCTGGTCTTCTACGTCGCCCAGCCCTTCATCGTGGATCATCATCACGAAAAATCGACGCTTCAGAGCGGTCGCAACCAGCTCCTGCGTCAATATCCGAAACAGGGCCGCCTCCCTCGTTTTGTGGTGAAATATTTCGATCTTCCGATCACCGTCCTCTTCCTGCGCTATGCCATCAATTACGACCGCTATGACGGATTTGGGCACTATATCTCGCGGGAAATCCGGCCCTTCGTTTTGCGCCGATGGTCTTCCCGATACCTCTTTATCCGGCGGAAACAGCGAAAAACCGACTGACGAATTAAAATGCGGCCGGGGGCGAAAAAAGACATATTTTACAGGCGCTTACCGCGCAGCATGAAATTTATGCTGCGCAACAACGCCTGCTTTATGTTGCGCAATATGGAGCGCAGCATGCGGCGTCGCGGTCACGTCTGAGCGTTGAGACGCGCTCCGTGCGAGAGGTCATTATATTTTTGAAATCAATATCTTACCGCGCAGCATAGCGCGGCAGGTTCATAAAGGGCGGCTGGCCGTCAGGCCGAGCCGCTGCCGGCGAGGAAGTCCTTCATCTTAGCGAAAAAGCTTTCCGCTTCCGGCTGCGCGCCCTTGTCGTTCTCGGCAAAGCTGCGGAGCAATTCCTTCTGCTTCTTGGAAAGTTTGGTGGGCGTCTCGACACGCACCTCGACATAGAGATCGCCATGCCCGCCGCCGCGCAACGCCGGCATGCCCTTGCCCCGAACGCGGACGCGATGATCGGTCTGCGTGCCTTCCGGCACGTCGATTTTTGCCGATCCGCCGCCCAGAACCGGAACCTCGATGCTGCCGCCCAGTGCGGCGGTCGCGAACGAGATCGGGATTCGGCAGTAAAGATCATTGCCGTCACGCTGGAAAATCTGGTGCTGGGCGACGGACAGGAAAATATAGAGATCGCCCGGGGGCGCGCCGTTCTGTCCGGCATTGCCCTCGCCTGCGAGGCGGATGCGGGTGCCCTCCTCGACGCCCGGCGGAATATCGACCTGAAGCGTCCGCTCCTTCTTCACATGGCCCGCGCCGCGGCAGGCGCGGCAGGGATGGCTGATGATGCGCCCGGTGCCTCGGCACTTCGGGCAGGTGCGTTCGATGGTGAAGAAGCCGTTCTGTGCCCGCACCTTGCCGTGGCCGGAACAGCCGCCGCAGGTCTCGGGCTTCGAGCCTTCTTCCGTGCCCGTGCCACCGCAGGATTCGCACACGACCTGGCTGGGGACGCGAAGCTCGGTCGAACGACCCTTGAAGGCGTCTTCCAGCGATATCTGCATGTCATAGCGTAAGTCCGCACCGCGCGCCGCGCGTTTGCCTCGCCGTCCGCCGCCCATCAGATCGCCGAACAGATCGTCGAACACATCGGTGAAGGACGAGGCGAAATCGAATCCCTGCGCCCCGCGTCCGCCGCGTCCACCTTCGAAGGCGGCGTGGCCGTAACGGTCATAGGCGGCGCGTTTCTCGCCGTCCTTCAGGACGTCATAGGCTTCGCTTAATTCCTTGAATTTGGCTTCCGCACCGGCATCGCCCTGATTGCGGTCGGGATGACACTCCATCGCAAGCTTGCGATAGGCGCTTTTCAGCTGGCCGTCCGAGGAGGTGCGTTCGACGCCGAGGATTTCGTAATAACAACGCTTACTCATGCGGCAGGCTCATGCGAAGGACCAGACATAAGTCGTACCGGAGGAAAGCCGAAAAGCGAAGCCAGCAACATTTCATTCCGCCCCGCTCTTCGGCCGTTCCTTAAATAATTACGCCGCGCCCTTTTTCTCGTCGTCGACTTCCGAGAATTCCGCATCGACGAC
This sequence comes from uncultured Alphaproteobacteria bacterium, assembly GCA_903862715.1. Classification (GTDB taxonomy): domain Bacteria; phylum Pseudomonadota; class Alphaproteobacteria; order Micropepsales; family Micropepsaceae; genus CAIYRG01. The sequence continues at coordinate 45,793 of CAIOYY010000057.1, read as the reverse complement.
ATTGTCGTCCTGCTTGGGTGCGTCGCCGCCGTCGCCGCCCTCCGCAGCGCCGGACTGCGCCTTGTACATCGCCTCGCCGAGCTTCATCGACGCTTGGCCCAGCGTGGTGGTCTTGGCCTTGATGTCTTCGGCATCGCCCGTCTTGATCGCTTCTTTCAGCGCCGCAATGGCGGTTTCGATAGCGGTCTTTTCCTCGGCGCCGACCTTGTCGCCATGTTCCGAAAGCGCCTTCTCCGTCGAATGGATCAGCGAGTCGCCCTGGTTTTTCGCCTCGGCGGCTTCACGCGCCTTCTTGTCTTCATCGGCATGCGCTTCCGCTTCCTTGACCATGCGGTCGATGTCGGCGTCGGATAGGCCGCCTGAGGCCTGGATGCGAATCGTCTGTTCCTTGGCGGTGGCCTTGTCCTTCGCGCCGACATTAACAATGCCATTGGCGTCGATATCGAAGGTGACCTCGATCTGCGGCATGCCGCGGGGCGAGGGCGGAATGCCCACCAGATCGAACTGGCCGAGCAGTTTGTTGTGCGCCGCCATTTCGCGTTCGCCCTGGAAGACCCTGATCGTCACCGCCGTCTGATTGTCGTCGGCGGTCGAGAAGATCTGGCTCTTCTTGGTCGGGATGGTCGTGTTGCGGTCGATCAGTCGTGTGAACACGCCGCCTAAGGTTTCGATGCCGAGAGAAAGCGGAGTGACGTCGAGCAGAAGCACGTCCTTCACTTCGCCCTTCAACACGCCCGCCTGGATGGCGGCGCCAATGGCGACGACTTCGTCCGGATTCACGCCCTTATGGGGTTCGCGGCCGAACAGCTGCTTCACGATTTCCTGCACCTTCGGCATGCGCGTCATGCCGCCGACGAGAATGACTTCGTCGATCTGGCTGGCGGAAATGCCGGCATCCTTCAGGGCATCCTTCACGGGCTTCACGGTCCGCTGGATCAGTTCTTCGACCAGGGCTTCCAGTTTGGCGCGCGTGATCTTGATGGTCAGATGCTTGGGGCCCGAAGCATCGGCGGTGATGAAGGGAAGGTTCACTTCCGTCTGCATCGCCGAGGAAAGCTCGATCTTCGCTTTTTCGGCGGCCTCTTTCAGGCGTTGCAGCGCCAACCGGTCACCGCGCAGATCAATGCCCGATTCCTTCTTGAACTCGTCGGCAAGATAATTGACGAGGCGCATGTCGAAGTCTTCGCCGCCGAGGAAGGTGTCGCCATTGGTCGACTTCACCTCGAACACGCCGTCGCCGATCTCGAGAATCGAAATATCGAAGGTGCCGCCGCCAAGGTCGTACACCGCGATCGTGCCCGCCTGCTTCTTGTCCATGCCATAGGCGAGGGCGGCCGCGGTCGGCTCGTTGATGATGCGCAGCACTTCGAGGCCCGCGATCTTGCCGGCGTCTTTCGTCGCCTGCCGCTGGGCGTCGTTAAAATAAGCGGGAACGGTGATGACGGCCTGCGAGACGCTCTCACCGAGATAGGCCTCGGCGGTTTCCTTCATCTTCTGCAGGATAAAGGCGGAAATTTCCGACGGGGCGTAACGCTTGGAATCGCGCCCCTGCACCCAGGCATCGCCATTGTCGGCTTTAACGATCTTGTAGGGGACCATGCCGATGTCCTTCTGGGTCATCGGGTCTTCGAATCGGCGGCCGATCAGGCGCTTAATCGCGAAGAACGTATATTCCGGGTTGGTAACCGCCTGGCGCTTCGCCGGCTGTCCTACCAGCCGTTCGCCGTCGCCGGTAAAGGTGACGATGGAAGGGGTGGTGCGCGCGCCTTCCGCGTTCTCGATCACTTTCGGGGCTGGCCCTTCCATGACCGCGACGCAGGAATTCGTGGTTCCAAGGTCGATACCAATGACTTTCGCCATATTCATTCCTCCTTACGGCAAACGGTCCTTTTCGCGGCCCTAAATGCAGCGGCCGCTTGGCCCGTTTCCATCGGCTTTTGCCGAACAATCCAATGCTGTCCGGGGGGTATATAGGTAGGCCTTCTAGGGGCCGCAAGCGGCGAGACGCGGGCCTTCATGGTCTAAATTCGCGAGAAGTGCGGCATTTCCCCCTCTCTATGGCGCAAGGGGCCTTAGTCTCTACCTATAGGGTCAAACCAAAAGGCATCATCTACAGGGGCGGGGGACCGAACCATCGGCCCATGCGTTCCCTTGAAGAACGCCCCACCTCACCTGAACCCACCTTGAAGGAGCCTTCCTTGACCCAAAGTCGGAGCGTTGCCGTACTCGTCGGTAGTCTTCGTAAAGACTCGTTGAACCGCAAAATGGCGCTGGCCCTCGCCGAAATGGCCGCTCCGGATCTGAAGCTCGACCTTGTCGAAATCGGAGATCTCCCGCTTTTCGATCCGGATGTCGAGGCGAGCCCACCCGCCGAATGGGTACGGCTGAAGGAAACCATATTGGCGGCGGACGCGGTGCTGTTCGTCACGCCGGAATATAATCGCTCGGTTCCGGGGGCCTTGAAAAACGCGATCGACGCCGCCTCAAGGCCCTATGGCAAAAGCGCCTGGGACGGAAAACCCGGCGCGGTTGTGACGGTGTCGCCCGGCGCCATAGGCGGCTTCGGCGCCAATCATCATCTACGCCAGATGATGGTGTTTCTGAATGTTCCGATGATGGCGCAGCCGGAAGCCTATGTCGGCGGCGCCGCGCAGAAATTCGACGCAGAAGGCAAACTCACGGATGAATCGACGCGCGCGTCCATGAAGAAATTCCTCGACGCCTTTGCGGCATGGATCGAGAAGAATGCGAAGTAGCTTGCCCTCGCCCTCATGGCCCGCTTTTGGGGGCCATGAAATTGGGAGCCGCGGAAAATTTAATGCGACGGCTTTAACGGTCCGGTCCAGAGCGGCGGGTTTTCGCGCTTCACGCGTTTCGCTTCCTTTACCAGCTCCTTCACCATGCCGGTGACGGGCAGCGACAGATTCGCCTTGTCGGTCATCTGCGACACGATCTGCATGTCCTTCAGCGCCCAGGTAAAACTGGTCATGTCCCAGTCTTCCAGCGCCTGGCTCTTGCCCGAACTCATTTGCAAAGCATCGCGCAGTTTTTGCAGATCGATGCCGGTACTCTCGGCAATGCGGCCCGCTTCGATCAATCCGATGCTGTTGATCCACAGAAGGAGATTGTTCATCGCCTTGCCGACCTGGCCATGTCCGACGTCGCCCAGATGGGCGATATCGGAGGAAAAGGTCGAATAGACTTTGCGTCCGCGTTCGATCACTTCAGGCCGTCCGCCGACCAGCGCCAGAAGCGTGCCATTATCGGCGGCCCAGCGGCCCCGGCAGATCGGCGCATCCATGATGTCGATATTCTTCGCGCGCGCTTTCGCTTCGATGTTCTTCACGGTGTCGGGCGCGACGGTCGAGGAAATCGCAATCAGCGATCCGGGTTTTAACGCGCTCAGAAGGCCGTTCTCGCCGAGGACAACTTCATTCACCTCGTCGTCATAGCCGACGCCGAGAATGATGAAACTCGCGGTCTTCGCCATTTCGGCGGGGCTCGCGACGGTCTTCGCGCCGGCCTCGCGCGCCTTCTGCAATTGGTCGTCGCTGATATCGCAGGCGATGGTCTCATAACCGTGGCGGATCATGTGCTTCAGCATGGAAAGCCCCATGCGCCCGACGCCCACAATGCCGACAATTTCCTTCGTGCCGTTTTCGGCCATCGTTATGCTCCCCGTTTCCGCCGTGCGTTAAGACCCTACCCGCCGGCGGTTGATGTCATAGGCGGCAAGCACCGCCATATTGTAGATTTCGCTCATCTTGGCGCCGAGCGGAGCGATCTGCACCGATTTCTCCAGCCCGACCAGTAGCGGTCCCAACACGGTCGCGCCGCCGATCTGCTGTAACAGGCGCGTCGAAATCGCGGCGGAATGAATCGCCGGCATGATGAGAACATTGGCCACGTCGGAAAGACGGCAGAACGGATACAGCGCCATGCGTTCGGGATCGAGCGCGACATCCGGGCTCATCTCACCGTCATATTCGAAATCGACCTTGCGCCGGTCGAGAATCTGCACCGCCTCGATCAAACGTTCGGCGCGTTCGCCGCGCGGGAAACCAAAGGTGGAATAGGAAAGGAACGCGACGCGCGGTTCATGGCCGAACCGCCGCGCAACGCCCGCGGCCTGCACCGCGATATCGGCCAGCTGTTCCGCGTCCGGCATTTCATGCACCGTCGTATCGGCGACGTAGACAAAGCGGCCTTTGGAGAAAATCATCGACACACCGATGGGCCGCTGTCCCGTGCGCGGCTCCAGCACGCGCTGGACGTCCCCCAGCACTGCGGAATAGTTGCGCGTCGCACCGGTGACCATGGCGTCGGCATCTCCCGCGCTGACCATGGACGCCGCATAGATATTGCGGTCATTCGTCACCATGCGCACGCAGTCGCGGTGCAGAAGGCCGCGGCGTTGCAGTCGACGGTACAGCGCATCGATATAGGGCGTCGCTTCCACGGCCGAATGGGGCACGCGCACCTGCAGGGGCGGCGAGGTTTCGATGCCGAGCTTCTGGATACGCTCGTTGATGATTTCTTCGCGCCCGACCAGAATGGCCTTGCCGAGTCCCGAATTCTGGAAGGCGGCGGCGGCGCGGATCGTTGATTCTTCCTCGCCTTCGGCGAACACGACTCGGCGCGGATTGGCCCTTACGCTCGCAGTGATGCCGTGAAACAGCATGGCGGAAGGATCGAGACGGGCCGATAGCTGATAGCGATAGGCCTCCATATCCTTGATCTCGCGCCGTGCGACGCCGCTTTTGATCGCGGCTTCGGCGACGGCGGAGGACACGCGCGCGATGAGGCGCGGATCGAAGGGCACCGGAATGATGTAGTTCGCGCCATAGACGGGACGCGCGCCGCGATAGGCTTGCGCCACTTCGTCCGGCACGTCTTCGCGCGCCAGCGCCGCGATGGCATGCACGGCGGCGATTTTCATTTCTTCATTGATGGTGCGCGCGCCGACATCGAGCGCGCCGCGGAAGATGTAAGGAAAGCCGAGGACGTTGTTCACCTGGTTCGGGTAATCCGAACGGCCCGTGGCGACGATGGCGTCGGGACGGACGGATTTCACTTCCTCCGGCGTAATCTCGGGATCGGGATTGGCCATGGCGAAAATGATCGGCTTTGGCGCCATGGTCTTCACCATTTCGGGCGTCACCGCGCCCTTGGCCGAAAGGCCGAGGAACACATCGGCGCCGACCAGCGCTTCCGCCAGATCGCGCGCTTTTGTGTCGGCGGCATAGGCCGATTTCCACTGGTTCATGCCGTCGGTGCGGCCCTGATAGATAACACCCTTGGTGTCGCAGAGAATGACATTGGCGCGCGGCAAACCCATGGTGACGAGGAGATCGAGACAGGCAATGCCCGCTGCGCCCGCGCCGTTCGCCACGATCTTGAGATCGCGCAAGTTTCGGCCGGTCAGATGCATGGCATTGACCATGCCGGCCGCAGTGATGATCGCAGTGCCGTGCTGGTCGTCGTGGAAGACGGGAATGTCCATCAGCTCGCGCAGGCGTTCTTCGATGACGAAGCAGTCCGGCGCCTTGATGTCTTCGAGATTAATGCCGCCGAAAGAGGGCGTCAGATAGCGCACGCAATTGATGAAGGCTTCGACATCGGTGGTGTCGACTTCCAGGTCGATGGCGTCGACGTCGGCGAAGCGCTTGAACAGCACCGCCTTGCCTTCCATCACCGGCTTTGAGGCGAGCGCGCCGAGATCGCCAAGGCCCAGAATCGCCGTTCCATTCGAGATCACCGCCACCAGGTTCCCGCGCGCCGTATATTCATAGGCGAGGTCCGGGTTCTCGGCGATCGCCCGAACCGGCACCGCAACGCCCGGCGAATAGGCCAGCGACAGGTCGCGCTGGGTCGCCATCGGTTTGGTGGGGGTAATCTCGAGCTTCCCCGGTTTTGGCCCGGCATGGAAAGCGAGCGCCTCCTCATCGGTGAAGGAGGGTTTGTCGGACATGTTCGAGGCCATTTGGGCGGGAGAGCTCCGGAAAGGGGCGGGTGAATTGGGGGAAAGTAGATAGATCAAATGTGCCTTGGGGACAAACCTTTGGCGTTGCATCCCATGCCCCGACCGATCTGTTAGCCTCGGTCCATGGGAAAGCTCGATTCCACTCAAACCCAGCCGCCCGACGGCACGGTGCCTGTCCATCTGGATACCACCGGCGCGACTCCCATGATGGTCCAGTTCCTGGAGACCAAGGCCGCCCATGAGGGCTACCTTCTGTTTTACCGGATGGGGGATTTCTACGAGCTGTTCTTCGACGATGCGGTGAAGGCTTCCGCCGCGCTCGACATCGCCCTGACCAAAAGGGGCAAACATGGCGGCGACGACATTCCGATGTGCGGCGTGCCGGTCCATGCCGCCGAGGCCTATTTGGAAAAGCTCATCCGCAAGGGCTTTCGGGTCGCGGTCTGCGAACAGATGGAAGACCCGGCGGAAGCCAGGAAACGCGGCGGGAAGTCGCCCGTTCGGCGCGACGTCGTTCGCCTGGTGACACCCGGTACGCTGACGGAAGAATCCCTTCTCGACGCCCGCTCGGCCAATATCCTCGCGGCGCTCGGGCGTTCCGGCGGGGCCTTCGCGCTCGCCTATGCTGATATGAGCACCGGCGATGTCGCGGTCGAGGAAGTTCATGCCGACGATGTCGCGCAAATCCTGGCGCGCCTTGCCCCGCGTGAGGTGCTCGCCCCCGATACCCTTCTCGCCGATCCGGCCTTCGCGCCCATCCTGAACGAACTTGGCCCCCGCCTGACCCTGCGCCCGTCGTCGAGCTTCGAATCCGATAGCGGCGAACGGTTGCTGAAAGCCGCCTATGGCGTGTCCGCGCTCGACGGGTTCGGCAGTTTCTCCCGTGCCGATCTGTCGGCGGCGGGTGCGCTGATCGCCTATCTCGATCTGACGCAGAAGGGCAAGCGCCCCGCGCTGAAACCGCTCCGTCGCGAAGCCGCCAGAGCCCATATGAGTATCGACGCCGCGACACGACGCAATCTCGAACTCGTCGAAACGCTGTCGGGCGAGCGTCGCGGAAGCCTTCTTTCGGTGATCGATCTGACCCAGACGCCGGGCGGCGCGCGTCTCCTCACCGCGCGCCTCGCCGCGCCGCTCACGGATCCCGAAGCGATTGCCCAAAGGCTCGATGCCGTCGGCTATTTCAAAGGCGAAACCGATCTGCGCGAGGATATCCGCGCGGCGCTCCGCCAGGCCCCTGATATCGCCCGCGCGCTGGGCCGCCTGTCTTTGGGCCGTGGCGGACCGCGCGATCTTGCCGCCATTCGCGCGGGTCTCCATGCCGCCTCCGCCTTGCATCACGCGCTTGGCCGGGGCGTTTCGCCCCTGGGCGCAGCGCGCGGGGAATGGGATCAGGCAGAAGCGCAATTGCTCGCCGGTCTGAAGGCCACGGATGGTCTCAAAACCCGGCTGGAAGGGTTTCTCTCCGACGAGCCGCCCTTCTTCGCGCGCGATGGCGGCTTCATCAAATCCGGCGCGCACCTGCCGCTCGACGAAGCGCGTTCCTTGCGCGACGAAAGCCGCCGCGTCATCGCCGCGCTGGAAGCGCGCTATCGCGGCGCGACCGGTATCTCCTCGCTCAAGATCCGGCACAATGCCGTGCTCGGCTATTTCATCGAAGTGTCGGCCAATCACGCCGACAAAATGACGGCGGACCGCGCCTATCGTCATCGCCAGACTATGGCGGGCGCGATGCGTTTTTCCACCGACGAACTTGCTGATCTCGATATGCGCATCGCGCAGGCGGCGGACAAAGCGCTGGCCTTCGAACTCGAACTCTTTGCCACGATGGTCGCTGAAGTGCTCGCCTCGTCGGGTGCGATCTCGGCCATCGCCGACGCGCTGTCGCTGCTGGATGTGGCCTCATCCCTTGGCGAACTCGCCAGCCAGCGTTCTTATGCGCGACCGAAGGTCGATGCCTCGCTCACCTTCCGAATTGTGCGCGGGCGTCATCCTGTGGTGGAAGCCGCGCTCCTCGCTTCGAATGGCGGACCTTTCACGGCCAATGGCTGTGATCTGTCGCCCGTCGCGATGGCCACGGGACCCGGGCGCTTATGGATGGTCACGGGCCCCAACATGGCCGGTAAATCGACCTTTCTGCGGCAGAACGCGCTGATCGCCATTCTCGCGCAGATGGGCTCCTTCGTCCCTGCCGAAGACGCGCATATCGGCATTGTCGACAGGCTTTTCAGCCGCGTCGGCGCGGCCGACGATCTGGCGCGCGGACGCTCGACCTTCATGGTCGAAATGGTCGAAACCGCCGCCATCCTTAATCAGGCGAACGAGCATTCGCTGGTCATTCTCGACGAAATCGGGCGCGGCACCGCGACCTTCGACGGCCTCGCCATCGCCTGGGCGGCGGTCGAACATCTCAATCATGTCAATAAAGCGCGGGCGCTGTTCGCAACGCATTACCACGAACTGACGATGCTCGCCGCGCGTCTCAATGATGTCGCCTGCGCCACCATGCGGGTGAAGGAATGGAAGGACAATATTGTCTTCCTGCACGAAGTCGCGCCCGGCGCGGCCGACCGCTCTTACGGCATCCAGGTGGCGAAACTCGCGGGGCTGCCCGGCGCTGTTATCGGCCGGGCGCAGGAAGTGTTGCGTGCGCTGGAAGAGGGACGCGAGGGGCATAAGCCGCTCGCCAAGATCGATGATCTGCCGCTGTTCTCGCAAAATGCAAAACCGCTCCCGGCCTCCAACCCGGTGATCGATGCCTTGCGGTCAAGCGATCCGGACGGGTTGACACCGAAAGCGGCTTTGGAACTGGTCTACCGGCTGCGAAATATGCTGCCGGACTGATTAGACCCTAAGCAACTAGATTATTGCGCCGCATCTTCTGCGGCTTCGTCGATCGCGCCACCGGCAGCTTCAACGTCTTCGCCGACACCTTCCACGGTGTTGCAGGCGGTCACGCCAAGCGCAAAGAGAACGGCAAGCATGGGGGCGAGTTTGTTCATCGTCATGATAAGGTTCCGTTGTTAAGTCCTCGCATAGTGAACGACAAAGTTCCGTTCGGGTTCCATGGTTCCCCGAGGTCAGAGCAAATTTAAGCTTGGCCGTTCGGCTTGCCGGGATATGCGTCCAATGTCACCATTGTCGGCCATGACCGATCCTGTTGCAACCGCCTCCTCGACCACCCCCCGACGAAAATTCCTTGTCGTTGTAGACACTTCGCCCGAAGGCCGGGTGGCGCTGCGCTTCGCCGCGCGCCGTGCCCAGCACACCGGCGGCATCGTCACCCTTCTCTGCGTGGTCGGCCCTTCCGATTTTCAGCAATGGGCGGGCGTTGAGCGCATGATGCGCGAGGAAGCCCATCAGGAAGCGGAACGCCTTCTTCATGAAGCGGCCAAGGCCGTCAACGACATCACCGGCAATACGCCCGAACTGATCGTGCGCGAGGGCCGCACCGCCGACGAAATACGTGCGCTTATCAAGGAAGACGGTGCGATCTCGATTCTGGTTCTCGCGGCGGGCACGTCGAAAGACGGCCCCGGCCCCCTCGTGTCGGCCATCGCCGGGCCGGGCAATGGCGGTTATGCCATTCCGGTGACGGTCGTTCCCGGCGACCTCGCCGACGAAACCATCGACGCGCTCGCTTAAATGGCGTCGGCGTGAGCGATTTCGCGCTGCCCGACGCGCTTCAGCGCGGCATAGAAGAAAGCATAAGCGAGATTTCCGACCGCGATATTGCCGCGCGCACGGCGGCGCTTTCCGGTCTCTACCGCGCCCGCGCGTCCTCGCGCATTGCGGTTACAACCGAGGCCGACGTCGCGGCCTATCTCGTCACGCGGCTGCCGGCGACCTATGCGTCAACACTCGCCGCAATGGAGGCAGTAAAGGCCCGCATGCCGGATTTTGCGCCACGCTCCGTGCTCGATGCCGGGTGCGGGCCGGGGACCGCAAGCTGGGCGGCGCTCGAATGCTGGGACGGCATTAAACAGATGACACTCCTGGACGAAAACGACGCGATGCTCGGCGCAGCGCGCAAACTTCTGACCTTCTCCGGTGCTGAGGCCCTGCGCGGTGCACCTATTATAAAGGGTGGCGTTCCCGACCATCTGCCTGCCCAACCGCATGATCTCGTCGTTCTCGCCTATGCGCTGGCCGAACTTCCCGAGGCCCGATGGGCCGGGGCGCTGTCCGCATTATGGCGCGGCGCCGCGTCTGTGCTGCTGATCGTCGAGCCCGGCACGCCCGAAGGCTATCGCCGCATTCTGGCGGCGCGCGGGTTTCTTTTAGGGCTCGGGGCCCGTGTCGCCGCACCCTGCCCGCATGATGCCGCCTGTCCCCTTACTGCACCGGATTGGTGTCATTTTGCCCAGCGCCTTCCGCGCTCGCGCGATCATATGCGCGCCAAGGGCGGCGCCGTCCCCTTCGAGGACGAGAAATTTTCCTATCTCGCGGTAATGCGCGATCTGCCGTTACCCCTGCCCTCGGCGCGCATTCTGGATCGTCCGAAAGCCGAAAAGGCGGGTCTTCGCTTCAAGCTCTGCACTACGGATGGCCTTGAAGATGTGTTGGTTCCCAAACGCGACAAACCCGCTTACCGCGCCGTTTCGCGCAAAAAATGGGGCGAAACGCTCGATTAGCGGCGCCCCGTGCAACGGGCTTGATCCTTAAGGCGCGCCGCGCCATCTATGGGGCATGTTCATCCAGACTGAGACCACGCCGAATCCGGCGACGCTGAAATTCATTCCGGGCAGCGCCGTCATGGGCGACGGCACCGCCGATTTTCCCGACGCCGAAGCGGGCGCGCATTCACCGCTGGCCCGGCGCCTCTTCGCCATCCCGGAAGTCGAGCGCGTGTTCTTCGGCGGCGATTTCGTCACCGTGACCAAGCGCGACGGCGAGAACAATGATTGGCGTCACCTCAAGCCGGTGATCCTCGGCGCGATCATGGAGCATTTCACCAAGGCCTTGCCGCTTTTTGACGCCGGAGCCGAAGTCACCGCCGAGGCGGAAACGGTTTACGAAGGCGAAGACGGCGAGATCGTTGCCCAGATCAAAGAGCTTCTGGACACGCGTGTACGCCCGGCCGTCGCCAATGATGGCGGCGATATCATCTTCAAGGGCTTCGATTCCGGGTCAGGTACGGTCTTTCTGCATCTTCAGGGAAGCTGTGCCGGCTGCCCGTCCTCGACCATCACGTTGAAGAACGGCATCGAGAATATGCTGCGCCATTACGTCCCCGAAGTCTCCGGCGTCGAAGCCGTTTAACGGCGGGCCATAGGGGCTTGGCCGATTGCGGCCCTCCCCGAAGCGCACTAGAAGCGCCGGATGCGGTCCGTCCGCATAGGAAAGGAGCGCCGCTTGAATCACGCGATCAATGACGAAGCGCTCGATCTTGTGTTCCGGCGCGCCCGCACCTTCCGCAAATTCCGTCCCGATCCGGTGACGCCGCAAATGCTGATGGCGGTCTATGACCTGCTGCGTCTCGGTCCCACTTCGGGCAATTGCTGCCCGGCGCGGATCATGTTCGTCGCGTCGCTGGAAGCGAAGGAACGCCTGAGACCGCATCTCGACAAGGGCAATGTCGAGCAGACCATGAACGCGCCCGCCACGGCGATCATCGCCCATGACCTCGCCTTCTACGATCAGCTGCCGAAACTACGCCCCACACGGCCGCATGCGCGCGAGAACATGATGGCGCAAAGTGCGACGGCCCTGCACGAAGTCGCTTTTCGCAATGGAACCCTGCAAGGCGCCTATCTGATGCTCGCCGCCCGCGCCATCGGCCTCGATTGCGGGCCGATGTCGGGCTTCGACAATAACGGTGTCGATGGCGAATTTTTTGCGGGAACGTCCTGGAAGTCGAACTTCCTGTGCAATCTCGGCTATGGCGAGGATCCCGAGATGCGTCCGCGCGCGCCACGCCTTTCATTCGACGAAGCGTGTAAGATAATTTGATCGCCTCCTTTGAGGAGGTTTTGAGACCGCTCCTTTGAGAATTCTGGGAATAGATACCGCGCTCGGCGCGTGTTCGGTGGCGCTGCTCGATAAGGGTATTGTCCTCGCCCAGGCGCATGCGGACATGCCGCGCGGCCATGCCGAAGCCCTCGCGCCGATGGCCGAAGCGGTGATGCGAGAAGCGGGGGCGGCGTTCGCGTCTCTCGATCGCATCGCGGTGACGACGGGGCCCGGCACCTTCACCGGACAAAGGGTCGGCCTCGCTTTCGCCCGCGCCCTGGCGCTCGGCCTCGGTATTCCAGCTGTTGGCGTCACCACGCTGGATGCAATGGCGGAGGAAGCGCTGACGCTGGGCGATGCCGGCTGGGCGGTCACGCTCTGCGACGCGAAACGCGGCGAATTCTATCTCGGCGCCCGCACCCGCAAGGGCGAGACGTGCCTCGCGCCGATGGTCCTGCCGCTGGAGGATGCGGTTGAGCGCATTGTCGAAAATGCGCGCGGGTTTGCTGCACCCCTTCTTGCGGGAACGGGCGCAGCATTGCTCGCGCCGCTTCTTTCCGCACGCGGCCTGTCAGCCGTCACCACCACCGTGTTGCAACCGGATGCGGTGTTCGTCGCGCGCCTTGGGCTTGCGCTCTGTCCGGAAGACCATCCGCCCGCGCCGCTTTATCTTCGGGCCCCCGATGCCAAACTCCCAATCCGGTAAGCGGGAATCTTGATGAGCACGGGCCTTCATATCGCGCGCGCGACCCCGGAAGACGCGATGTTGCTCGCGGGCCTCCATCGCACCTGTTTTGATGACGCCTGGAACGCGGAAAGCTTCCGGGACATTCTCGCCCATCCGAAGGCCTTTGCGCTGCTCGCCTCGGCACCCGGCTCCTCCGAGGTCGATGGTTTTGTGGCGATACAAACCGCCGCTTCGGAATCGGAAATTCTGACCATCGGCACCGTGCCTGGGGCGCGGCGTTCGGGCTGCGCGCGTGCGCTGGTCCGTGCGGGCGCCCGCGAGGCCGAGGCGATGGGAGCAGAGGAGATGTTTCTCGAAGTCGCGGTCGGCAACAATGCCGCGTTCGCGCTTTATAGCGGGCTTGGGTTTACCGAGGCTGGACGACGGCGCGGTTATTATCGCTCGGCGGCTGGGCCGGTGGATGCGCTGGTCCTCAGCGCCCGGCTGCCGCTGCCCGCAACGCAGCGATGATCGGCTTGAGAATGCGAGGCATAGCCAAGAGCCGTCTTTTCACAGGGATGGAAATCCCGGCATAAGGCTTGGGCAAGCGCGCTTACTCCGCTAGACTTGCTTCCTATGCCGGATGCCGCCGGGTATGAAAATGCCCGCAAGCAAGGCTCGGGTCCGGCTCCCAGCCTGTTGAAGGGGCAGTTGCATCGTGAATCGCATCGAGAAAGCCTGTGTCGACAAAGGCCTCCGCATGACGGATCAGCGCCGCGTCATCGCGCGCGTGATGTCCGAGGCCTATGACCACCCTGACGCCGAAGAATTGTATCGCCGCTCGGTTGCGGCCGATCCCAATATCTCCATCGCCACCGTCTATCGCACGGTGAAGCTTTTCGAGGATGCGGGCATTCTGGAACGCCACGATTTCCGCGACGGCCGTTCGCGCTATGAGGAAATCAGCGAACATCACGATCACCTCATCGATGTTTCATCCGGCAAGGTGATCGAATTCATCAATGAGGAAATCGAAAAGCTGCAGCGGCGCGTGGCGCTGGAACTCGGCTTCGAACTTGTCGATCACCGTCTGGAATTATACGGGCGCCCTATCACGAACAAGAAACCCGGCGCATAGGCTCCCCAAGTGGACGCCTTGCGCGCGCCAGCCATCTTCATCGGATTTCTTCTGCTGACGCTTGTCTGCCTGCCGGCGCAATGGGTGGCATTGAAATTGGCGCTGCCCGCACGGGCGCGCATTCCGGTTTTCTATCACCGCATGCTGTGCCGTATCATCGGCATTCGCATCCGCGTGGTCGGCACGCCGATCAAGGAAGGCGGCCTGATGCTCGCCAATCACAATGGCTGGGTCGATATCATCCTGCTTTCCAGCCTCAGCCCCCTCTCCTTTGTGGCAAAAAGCGAAGTGAATGAGTGGCCGCTTTTCGGTCTTCTTTCGCGGCTGCAGCGGACGATTTTCGTTCGCCGGGGTGAGAAGCGCCGGACCGTCTCCGACCGTGACATCATTCGCGACCGACTCAAGGCGGGCGAGATTCTGGTGATCTTTGCCGAAGGCACGTCGAGCGATGGCAATCGTGTACTGCCGTTCAAAAGCGCCCTGGTCGGCGCGGCGGAACTCCCGCTCGAAAACTCCGGTCCCACGCGGCACCCGCCGGTGCAGCCGGTCAGCATCGCCTATGTCGCGTCCTATGGCATTCCGATGGGGCGTGAAACGCGCCCCTTTTATGCCTGGTATGGCGACATGGACCTGCTTCCCCATCTCTGGGGTGTGTTCGCCACCGGGCCGCTTGATGTCGTGATCGAATTTCATCCGCCCGTGACGGTCGACGATGTCGGCGGACGCAAACAACTGGCGAAACATGCCGAACTGAGGGTTCGCGCCGGGCTCATGCATGCGCTGCATGGCGCCTTGATGCCCTCGACGCTTCTGGCCGAGGCGCATCCCGAGGACGAGGACGAAGAAGAGGCGGCGTGAAGCCGCCTCGCTCGTTCCTTCTTATTGCGGCGATTCCAGCAGCGGCGGTTGCGGTCCCAGCACCTGGGTCAGCGCTTCATGCGCGCAGCGCTCGTCGAAGCCCGAACCGCCGACCCCGATGGCGCCCAGCAATTGATGATCGACGATAATCGGCAATCCGCCCGGCGTTTTGAACGCGTCATACCAATAGCCCCAGTGGAAATCGGTGAACTGGCCGGATTCGACGCGATTGAACACGGCCCGGCTCGGCTCGCGCGTGACGATGCTGGTCTTCGCCTTGCGGATAGCGGCCTCCACCTGCGTCACGCCGCGAATGCCGTCCATGCGTTCGAAATAAACCAGAAGCCCGAACTGATCGAGAATGGCGATGGACGCTTGCGAGCCCTCTGCGCGTGCGAGATCGGCGCAGGCGGTGGCAATGCGTTTCGCGGTATCGAGCGAAATCGCGCTGCGTTCCAGTATGCGTTCCGCGTTCTCGCCCTGAATGATGAACTCGTCGAGCTGCGCCGTTGCGCTGCCTGCGGAAAGGGTCGCGCCGGCAAGAAGCGCGAGCGATCCCAGAAGATGTCTGGCGTTACGAAGCATGTGGCTCTCCCTGATTTCAAAAAAGTGACGTGGACCTGCGAAATGAAAAGACCCGCTGGGGAGCGCCCGAGCGGGTCTTGGTCTGTGCATTTGGGGTTTAGTCGCCGGTGCGGACGGTAGGGTCGAGCGGCGGCTGCGGGCCAAGCACGGCCGTCAGCGCGTCATAGCCGCAGCGTTCATTGAAGCTCGATCCACCGACGCCAATGGCGCCGATAAACTGATCATCGACCACAATAGGAAGTCCGCCGCCGGTCGGGAAAATGTTCCAGAAGAAGCCCTGATGGAATTTGTCGGTATCGCCATTGTTGATCCGGTAATTGGTCACGCTCGAAGGTTCATGCGTGATGATCGCTGCGCGCGCCTTTAAAACCGGCGCCTCCAGCTGGCGTGGGCCGCGGAGGCCGTCCATGCGCAGATAATACACCTGCTCGCCGAACTGGTTCAGGATGGCAATCGAGGCGGCTTCGCCGGCCTCGCGGGCCGCAGCTTCGCAATGCTGGGCGATGCGCCGGGCGGTATCGAGCGAAATCTCGTTCTTTTCCTGGGTCCGGAGGGCGGCATCGCCTGTAACGACGAATTGCTCGATCTGGGCCTTGGCAGGCGCGGCGGCGAAGGCGGCACAGGTCAACAGGGCGGCGGAAAGCAGGTAAGCGGCACGCATGGGGGTATCCTCCGAATAAAAGGGCGATAGTTGAGGGTCGATGGACCTGACGCTATTTAGCTGGTGGGCCTTGTAGAATGTACGGGCAGGGTCGTCCACCGGGATGGGGCACGGAGGGCGGCCACCCAAATAGCCCCTTTGCTTGAATTCGGCAGGGGCTTCGACGATAAACGCGCCCCTTGAGCCCCGTCTCGATAGACGCTGGTATGGGACCAAGTTACGCGCGAAAAAGGCTCCGGCCGGCCCCCGCGAAGGAACGATGAAAAAGCTCTTCATCAAGACCTATGGTTGCCAGATGAACGTCTATGACTCCGCGCGCATGGCGGATCTCCTGGCGCCGCATGGCTATGGCATGACCGATGGGCCGGAAGACGCCGACATGGTCATTCTCAATACCTGCCATATACGCGAAAAGGCGACCGACAAGGTCTATTCCGAGTTGGGCCGCCTGCGTGAGTTAAAGGAAGCCAAAGCCGAAAACGGCGGACGCATGCTGATCGCGGTGGCGGGCTGCACCGCGCAGGCCGAAGGGGCCGAAATCGTCAAACGCCAATCGGCGGTCGACATGGTGGTAGGCCCGCAATCCTATCATCGCCTGCCCGAGATGATCGCGCGCGTGACGCGCGGTGCGGGCGCGGTGCTGGAGACCGAATTTCCTACGGAAGAAAAATTCGATGCGCTGCCCGAAGAACGCAGCGGTCGCGGCGCGACAGCTTTTCTCACCGTGCAGGAAGGCTGCGACAAATTCTGCACCTTCTGCGTCGTCCCCTATACGCGCGGCGCGGAATATTCCCGTCCCGTGCGTGACGTGGTGCGCGAGGCCGAACGGCTTGCGGCATCGGGCGTGTGCGAGATCACGCTTCTTGGCCAGAACGTCAACGCGTTTAGCGGCGAAGGCCCGGACGGAACGAGGTGGGGTCTCGCTCAGCTTATCCGCCGGCTGGCGCAGATCGGCGGCGTCGAACGTCTTCGTTATACCACCAGCCATCCGCGCGACATGGACGATGCCTTGATAGACGTACATGCCGAAGTGGAACAACTAATGCCCTATCTGCATCTGCCGGTGCAGTCGGGTTCGGACCGAATCCTCAAAGCAATGAATCGGCAACACGGACGAGATGCTTACTTCAACGTCGTCGCCCGCATTCGCGCCGTCCGCAAGGATATCGCGCTCTCCTCCGATTTCATCGTCGGATTTCCTGGCGAAAGCGACAAGGATTTCGACGACACGATGGATCTGGTGCGCAGCGTCGGTTTCGCAAGCGCCTTCTCGTTCAAATACAGCCCCCGTCCCGGTACGCCGGCGGCGGTCGAAAAGCAGATTCCGGAAGACGTGAAGGATGCGCGGCTGCAAGGCCTGCAGGCACTTTTGTTTTCGCAGCAGAAAGCCTTCAACCAAAGCTGTGAAGGCAAGGTCTTTCCGGTATTGTTCGAAAAGCCGGGCCGCAAGGAAGGTCAGGCTATTGGGCGCAGTCCCTATCTGCAGCCGGTTCATGTCGAGAATGCCTTATCGTTGATCGGCGCATTGCGTCCGGTTCGGATCGCGGCGGCCTCCCAGGGTAGCCTCACCGGCGTTCTTCAGGCCGAGAACGATGTGCGCATCAGGGAAATGGCGCATTGACCGAACGTAAGAAAGCACCGCCCGCACGCGAGCAGACCATGCTCGAATTCAAACGCAACGGGCTTCTGCCCGCGCTGGCGGGTGGACACAACCGTCATTTCGTCCGCATCGAACAGAAGCTCGGCGTGAAGCTGGCGATGCGCGGCAATCTCGTCTCCATCGAAGGCGGGCCTCGCGGACGCACCGCTGCGTCCACCGCGCTGAAGGCGCTCTATGCGCGGCTGGAAGCGGGGGATGAAATCGGTACGGCGGAAGTCGATGCCGAGATCCGTTTTGCCGAAGACGCACCTCACAGCATCGCGTTGAAGGAACAGGGCGCCAGCGCGATCCGCACTGCCTCGGGTAAGATCACGAAAGTGCGCTCGAAGGCGCAGCTCGCTTATCTCGATATGATGCGTCAGCACGAGCTTGTGTTCGGCATCGGTCCTGCGGGAACCGGCAAAACCTATCTCGCCGCCGCCTATGGCGCGCATCTTCTTTTTGAACGCCGCGTCGAACGTCTCATTCTTTCGCGGCCCGCGCTGGAAGCGGGCGAACGTCTAGGGTTTCTTCCCGGCGATCTGCGCGAGAAAATCGATCCTTATTTAAGGCCGCTATACGACGCACTGTTCGAAGTGATCGGCGAACAGGCGACCAAGATGATGGAAAGCGGAATCATCGAAGTCGCGCCGCTCGCCTTCATGCGCGGACGCACATTGTCGCGTTCCTTCGTCATTCTCGACGAAGCGCAGAATTGCAGCCACGCGCAGATGAAGATGGTGCTGACCCGCCTTGGTGAGGATTCGCGCATGGTGGTCACGGGCGATCCATCGCAAAGTGATCTGCCGAATGGGCCGGAAGGTCTCGACGAAGCCCTGCGCTATCTTCATGGCGTCGAAGGCATCGGCTTTGCCCGCTTCGCCAAGGAAGATGTCGTGCGTCATCCTTTGGTCACGCGCATCGTTGACGCCTATGACACGAATGAAAAAGCGAAGCGCGGCCGTGGCAAATAAAGCCAAAGCTGCGCCGCCAGCGAAAGACCCGGCCCGCAGAAAAGCGCCGCCTATCGTCATCACCGTCGACGATCCGCAATGGCGCCGCAATCCCGAAACGCTGCAGCTCGTGCGTCGTGCCGCCCGCATGGCGTTGAAACGCACCAATGCCCCCAAAGCGGGTCTCACGATTCTTCTTACCGGTGACGCGAGGCTGAAGGCGCTCAACACACGGTTTCGCGGTAAACCGAAAGTAACCAACGTCCTGTCGTTTCCGTCGCCCGACCCCACCTATCTCGGCGATATCGCCATAGCCTATGGCGTCGTCGCCCGTGAGGCGCGGGCCCAGAAGAAGCGGATCAAGGCCCATGCCGCCCACCTGGCCGCGCACGGCGTCCTGCACCTTCTGGGGTATGACCATGAAATCGAGGCCGATGCTCTGGTAATGGAAGGGCTGGAAACCCAGATACTGGGTCTTCTCGGTCTCAAAGATCCCTATCGCGCAACGCTCTATGCGCTGCCGGGCAAAGCAGCCTAATATCCGCCATGGCCGCCTCCGACTCCCCCGCCGTTCCCTCCTCCGCGCCAGAAGCTTCCGAACAAGCCGCCTCGTCGCGCGCGCAGGGCGTATCCGCTCCGCGTCCGCTTCTGAGCGAAATCGGCTCGCGCCTCGCTCAGGCGCTGCGCCAGCTGCGCGGTTCGTCTCCCATCCGCGAAAGCCTCGAAGAAGTGATCGAGGAAAGCGCGCGTCAGACCCAGGACATCAGCTCGCAGGAGCGGATGATGCTGGCCAATCTCCTGAAATTCGGCGAATTGCGCGTCGAGGATGTCATGGTACCGCGCGCCGACATCATCGCGGTCGAGGAAAACACCTCATTGCACGACGTGCTCGATCTCTTCCGCGAAGCGCAGCATTCGCGTCTTCCGATTTATCGCGAAACGCTCGATGATCCACTCGGCATGGTCCATATCAAGGATGTGCTCGCGCTTCTGGAGGTGGATGGCCAAGGCGGCATGCGCTGGCAGCAGGCGCCACTGACCAAGATCAAACGCGATGTTCTCTATGTTCCCGCCGCTATGCCGGTGCTCGACCTTCTTCTCAAGATGCAGGCCAGCCATATCCATCTCGCCCTCGTCATCGACGAATATGGCGGCACCGATGGGCTCGCTTCGATCGAGGATCTGGTCGAGGAAATCGTCGGCGATATCGACGACGAACATGACGTCGATGAAGAACCGCAGATCATCGACAAGGGCGATGGCAGTTTTGATGCCGATGCGCGGGCCGATCTCGACGACTTCAAGGAAAAAACCGGCATCGATCTGTCCGACGAAGAAACCGACGAGGATGTCGATACGCTCGGCGGACTCGTCTTCGCCGAGCTGGGCCGCGTTCCTGCGCGTGGCGAAATCATCGTCCATCCGCAAGGCTATGAATTTGAAGTGCTGGAAGCCGACGCCCGGCGCGTAAAACGGCTTCGTATTCGTCCCACACAAGCCGCGCGCGTTTCCGCCGCGAGCTAAATTCGGAAAAAAGCATCTTGGCTCCCCTGCAACGGTTTGCCGATCGGTTACGGGCGTTGCGCGGCTGGCGGCGGCTTGGGCTCTCCATCCTTGTCGGCGCGCTGGGCGCGCTTGGCTTTCCGCCGTTCTATCTTTTTCCGCTGCTTGTTGCCGGGTACCCCGTTCTGCTGCTGCTGCTCGACGGCGCGGCGGAAGAACCGCGTCCCTTACGCCATGCCGCCGCCATCGGATGGGGATATGGATTCGGTCTCTTCTTCGTCGGTCTGCACTGGATCGGTTATGCCTTTCTCGTGAATGCCGAAGCGCATGCCTGGCAGATGCCGTTCGCCATCGTGCTCTTCCCTGCAGGTCTCGCTTTCTTCTTTGCCTTCGCGGCGATGCTCTATGTGGCGCTTCGGCGCGCCGGTCCACAGCGCGTGTACTGGTTTACGTTTTCATTTGCACTGACCGAATGGCTGCGCGGAAATATCCTCACCGGTTTTCCCTGGAATATACCTGGTTATGGCTGGGGCATCTCCTCGGCGCTGCTGCAAACCACATCCTTGATCGGCGTTTACGGTCTCTCACTGCTGACGCTTCTTCTCGGGGCTTCGCTCGTTCTTCTGCTGCCACGCGAACGCGTGCGTACACTGCCGCTCGCCATGGTCGTCCTGTTCCTCATTTTCTGGAGCAGCGGCGCAGCGCGTCTTTCCGGTGCCGATGACGCAACCGTTCCGAACGTGCAATTGCGCATCGTGCAGCCCGCAACATCGCAGCGTGAAAAATACGACCCGGCATTGCGCGCGCAGAACTGGCAACGCCTTGTCGATCTCAGCACCGCGCCCGCCGATGTGGCGCCGACGCATATCATCTGGCCGGAAGCGGCGGTTCCCGTTTTCGGTCTTATCGGCGAGAGCGATGGCCAGCAGCGGATAGACCTCGAAGGCCAGGAAATTATTTCAGGGGTTTCGGCGCAGGGGCGCGTATTGCTCACGGGTGCGGTCAAAATCACCCAGGACGCGACGGCCCGCGCCTATTTCAATTCGTTCTATATGTTCCGCGATGGCACGCTGCTCGCGGGCTCGGACAAATTTCATTTGGTTCCGTTCGGTGAATATCTGCCGCTCGAACGTACCTTACAGTCATGGGGTCTAACGCAAATCGCCGGTGGCGTATCGGGTTTCAGCGAAGGTCCGGGGCCGCAGACGTTTGCCGTGCCCGGTGCCCCGCCTGTCACGCCGCTGATTTGTTATGAGGTCGTCTTCCCGCATGCGGTGACCGGAACACCGCGGCCTGGTTGGTTAATCAACCTTACAGACGATACATGGTTCGGTCCCAATGCAGGGCCGCTTCAACATCTTTTGATCGTGCGTGTACGTGCTATCGAGGAAGGTTTGCCCATTGCGCGGGCAGCGAATGCCGGAATTTCCGTCATTGTCGATAGCTATGGACGCATTCGCAATCGTTTGGAACTCGGTGAACGCGGCATGCTCGATGGTCCGCTTCCCGTTGCATTGCCGCCCACGCTCTATGCACGCTTCGGAGAGATCATATTCTTTGTGCTTGTGTTCCTCACGCTTGGTGCGGCATTCCTTCCGCATCGGGTGAATCGGGCTTGACCTCAGCGTTCGCGGCGGCTTTCTATCCGTTATTCATCGAAATTGTGTTGCGTGGAAGAAAGGAAATATGGGGCCGTGCCGAAGAAGCAGGCAAACCCAATAGATGCGCATGTCGGACATCGCGTTCGTTTGCTCCGTATGCTGATTGGGATGAGCCAGGAGCGCTTGGGGGAGCTACTGGGTCTGACATTTCAGCAAGTGCAGAAATACGAGAAAGGCGTTAATCGCATCGGTGCCGGCCGTCTCTTCGAGATCGGCGGCATTCTCGGCGTGCCGGTGAGCTTCTTCTATGAAGACCTCACCACGACGAGTGATGCAGCGTCTGGCTTTGCGGAAGCAAAGGAACCTCCCCCGGTTATGGAATTCATGTCCTCCGGCGAAGGCATCCAGCTAAGCTTGGCCTTTATGCGTGTGAAGGACGTGAAGGTCCGTCGCAAGATTCTCGATCTCGTGCGCTCGCTGGCTGAAGGGGACGACATCGTCCCTTAAGGCCGCGATCGCTGCTGCAGCGGCGCGCGCAACGTAAATTCCGTTATGCGGGATTTATGCGTGGATCAACGCGCCTCGGCGCGCATTCGGCGTCATCACGATACCGAAGAGGGGATGCCTGTTTAAGGCTCAGCCTTTACGGGAGGCTTTTTCCTCAAGACCCGAACGGCTCTCGCGTGAAGTAAGCACCGCATACACATCCTCGGGCGTGACGTCGCAGGCTGTCCACAACACCATCAGATGATAAAGCAGATCGGCGGACTCGGCGGTCAGCGCGGTCTTATCCTGTCCAACGGCCGCCAGCGCTGTCTCCACCGCTTCCTCGCCCATCTTCTTGGCGCAATGAAGTTCGCCCTTGGCAAGCAGCTTCGCCGTATAGGAGGACGAGGGATCGGCGCCCTTGCGGGAGGCGATGGTGGCAAACAGCCGGTCGAGTGGATGAGTCGTCATTTTCGTATTTTGAACCGCCCTGCGGCATGTTGGCAATCGGCTGGCCTATGGAGCCTGTTCGCGCGCGATCCAGCGCGTCATTCTGGCGTCCAGCAGGGGAAGTGGCATCGCCCCCTCCATGAGCAACGCGTCGTGAAAGCGCCCGATATCGAAGCGTTCCTGCAATGCGTTCTCCGCACGCGCCCGTATATCCAGAAAGACCCTCTGGCCCAGTTTATAACTCAGGGCCTGTGCGGGCAGCGCGATGTACCGCTCGACCTCCGCAACGGCGTCGGTCTCGGTCAGCGCGGTGTGCGCACGAAGATAGGTAAGGGCGTCGTCGCGCGACCAGCCATACCAGTGAATTCCGGTATCGATCACAAGGCGGCTCGCGCGCCAGGCATCGAAGGAAAGCCGTCCGAAGGCGCGATAGGGATCGGTGTAAAGCCCGAGATCGTCTCCCAGCGTTTCGGCATAGAGCGCCCAGCCTTCGTGAAACGCGGTTTCATCACGGAAGCGGCGAAAACCAGGAAGGGTATTGTTCTCGATCTGCAGCGACAGCGCCAGATGATGGCCTGGAACGCCCTCATGCAGCTCCAGTGCATCGGTCGCGTAACCGGGACGCGAGGGCAAGTCATAGGTATTCAGATAAACAATTCCGGGACGCGCGCCATCAAATGACGGCATGGTGTAATACGCCGCCGCGCCGAAAGGGGCGGCGAAGTCCTCAACGAAACGAAATTCCAGGTCCGTTCTCGGCAGCCGTCCGAATAAATCCGGAAGGCGATCTTCCACCACGCTTCGCACACGTTCGAACTCGGCCTTCATCGCGTCCGCGCTCGCAAAACGAAACCGCGGGTCGTTCCGTAACGCCGTCTGGAACTCGTCCACCGTGCCGGTAAATCCAAGGCTGGCGACAAGCCGTGCCTTTTCCCTTTCGATCCGGGCAATCTCGCCAAGTCCAATGGCGTGGATTTCCTCCGGCGACAGCGAAAGAGTCGTCTCTTCTTTTATCTTGTACAGATAGAAAGCCCGTCCGCCCGGCAGCGCCCATAATCCGATGCTCTCGCGTGAAGCCGCCGAATAGTCACCCGCAAGAAAGTCGCCGAGCCGCCGATAGGCGGGCAGCACCACCTCCGAAACGGCGCGCGCATAGTTTTCACCGACCCGCGCGCGCTCGGACTCGGGGATTTCCGAGGGCATGTTCGTAACGGGGCCCAGAAACCCGCTATCCACCGCGCTTCTTTCGGCCAGCGGGCGCAGCTGCTCCACAAGATGGGCCGTCACAAGGCGCGGCAGTGTGATGCCTCGTGCCGCGCCTTCGCGCATGTTCGCGATGGCCCGATCGATCCAGCGCGCGAAGCCGCCCATCCTGGCGATGGCGCGCTCATAATCTTCGACCGTATTGAAGGGGTAGGCGCTGGCCCATTGCATGTCGCGGGCAAAAGCCAGATGCCGCCCGTAAATGTGATCGAGCGGCAGCATCTGTTCGATCCCCGCAAAACCCTCATCGAACGCTATGCGTTCGCGCTCCAGTTCCCAGGAAAGAATATCGTAGGAAATCTGTTCTGATTCCGAAAGGCCGTCGCGGGGAATGGCGGCAATGCGCGCGCGATAGGCTTCGTTGAGATCGCGTCCGTTGGCGAGATGCGCAGCCTTCAGGTCTTCTTCATAGCGGTCGAGATAGCGCCGGTCGCCGCGCGAGATCGCAGCAGACGGATAAATCCGCAACATGTCTTCGTCGCGCGCCATTGTCAGCGCCGTCAGATCATCCGAAGCGGCAGCAAAGACGGGACCGGTCGCCGCGAAAAAGTGCGCCAGCGCGGCCAGGCAAAGGATCGCGCATCGCTTCATGCGGCCAATCCTATTCTGCGCTTGATATCGTTCGGCGTCGCGCCGTTCGCGCGCAATTTCGCTAACGTCACGGCTTTATCGCGCTTGGAAAATTTCTTGCCCGTTTCATCGGTGAGCAGCCGGTGATGAGCGTAGACAGGTTGAGGAAAACCCAGCAGCGCCTGCAACAGGCGTTGCACATGGGTGGCGTGAAAAAGGTCCTCCCCGCGCGTGATACATGTAACGCCCTGAAGGGCGTCGTCATTCACGACCGCGAGATGATAGCTCGCCGGCATTTCCTTGCGCGCCAGCACCACATCGCCGAGACACGTGGCCTCGACCGTCTGCAAGCCGTGCTCGCCCTCGGGGCCGCGTCCTTCCTCGACGAAGGTTAGAATGCCGGTGCTTTCATGTGCGCGTCCCACATCGAGCCGCAGCGCATAGCGCTCGCCACGCGCCATACGGATGTTACGTTCCTCCGCGCTCAAATTCCGGCAGGTGCCAGGATAAAGCGGCCCCTCCGGCCCCTGTAATGTCAGGTGCGGTGCCGCCGACGCGCCGGCAATCTCGTCGGCGATGTCCTTGCGCGTACAGAAACACGTATAGAGGACGCCCATCGCGTCAAGTTTCCGTAACGCATTTTCGTAGTCGGTGAAATGCGCCGACTGACGGCGCACAGGTTCTTCCCAGACAAGGCCCAGCCAGCGAAGGTCCTCATAGATCGCGGTTTCGAATTCCCGGCGGCAACGCGTCACGTCGATATCTTCGATCCGCAACAGAAAGCGCCCGCTCTTCTCGCGCGCCGTCTGAAAGGCGGTGAGCGCGGCAAAGGCATGGCCCAGATGGAGAAGCCCCGTGGGGCTCGGTGCGAAACGGGTGACAATCATGAAGCGAAACTATAACGATGGCCGAAATCTGTCCTGTCTCGTTTCCCACCCGAGGTTTCTTCCATGCCCCCGATCGACGGACCGCGCCTCAATCCCGCTCATGGTCCGGCGCGTCAGCTGGTGGTGTTGCTGCATGGCTATGGCGCCGACGGGAACGATCTGATCGCGCTCGGCAAACAGTGGCGGGCGCTGCTGCCCGATGCCGCTTTTGTCGCGCCCAATGCGCCCGAGCCCTGCGCCCAGGCGCCCGGCCGCCATCAATGGTTCGCGCTGACCCGCATCGATCCGCAGGAAACGACGCGCGGCACCGAAGCCGCAGGGCCTGCACTGGATGCCTTTATCGATGCGGAACTCGCGCGTCTGGGCCTTGGCCATGATCGGTTGGCGCTGGTCGGTTTCAGCCAGGGCACGATGATGGCGCTGCATGTCGGCTTGCGCCGCAAAATCTCGCCCGCCGCGATTGTCGGTTATTCCGGCATGGTCGTCGCGCCCGAGAGACTGCCTCAATTTCCGCAAGGCGGCCCCGCCGTCTTTCTGCAGCATGGCGACGAAGATCAGGTGATCCCCGTGCAGGCGCTGTTTCTGTCAGCGACGGCTTTGGGCGCGGTGGGCATTCCGGTGCAATGGCGCATGGCCAGCGGTCTCGGCCATGGCATCGATCCCGACGGGCTCGCCATCGGCGGCATTCTGATCGCGGCGGCTTTTGCCGGGCGATTGAAATCGCCCTGCCTGCCGGTCAGCTCGCTCTATCCGCGCGGCTGAGACGTCTTCTTTTCATCGTCGTGAACCTGGAAGGCTTTGCGCGCGGCCATCAAGCCGTTCAGCGCGGCGGGAACCCCCGCATAGACCGCCATTTGCATGATGATCTCGACAATCTCTTCACGCGTCAGGCCGGTGTTCAATCCGCCGATGATATGCGCTTCCAGTTGCGGGCGCGCATTTCCCATCGCGGTCAGTGCGGCGATGGTTGCGATCTCACGTGATTTCAGATCGAGCTGCGGCCGCGAATTGATGTCGCCATAGGCAAAAGACATGATCAGCCGGTGAAAATCGGGTGCGATCTCGCCCATCGCTTCGGCGATGCGGTCGGAACCGGCTTCGTTGATTTTCGCTACCGTCTCCAGCGCGCGTTTGTATCTGTCGTCCACGTCTTTCTCGTCCACGGATATGCCGCGTCGCCTGCGGCGTACCCTCTGTCATGACGCTACAGGCGTTCCTTGGCAAGACAGCCTGATATGGCGCCTTGAATGGCGCTACGCCGCCCGGTCCAGCGCGCGGAAGATGAGATCGGAATAGTGAATGATTTCCGCGCCGGGTGCGCATTCAGCGGCAATGCGCTGAATTTCTCCGGCCTGCGCATCCGACATCACCACGATCACGCCGGGCCTTGCCTCGTTCAGGATTTCCGGCCCCGATAGAAGTTCGCCATAGGGAAGTTTCGTTTTCGCTACGGGCGACCTGTCGATCAGCGCCGAGAAGATCTGCGGATCGAGACCGCCATGACGCACCAGCATATCGAGAAGGCGTCCCGCGCCCCACAGCGCAACGCCGCGCGGGGCGAGCCGCGTCAGCTCTGCGCTGACCGCGGCAAGCGCCGCCAGATTGCGTTCACGCACGGCTTTGTAGCCGGAGACCAACGCCCGCGCCGAACGCGCTTCCAGCGGGTCCGGCAATGCCATGCGCTTCGGCGCACGGCGCTTGACCGCCGCCACGAGAAGCGTACCGGCGTCGCTCTCCTCGGGACCATCCGCCAGGATAAAGCCCGTCGCGGTCAGCATGTTCGCCAGTGTGACGGCGGAAAAATGAAAGCGCCGCTTCGGCGTGAACCATTCCTCGAGAATGTCGTCTTCGCGGATGGCGCGCAGATTGCGGGTTTCGATCACCAGAAGCCCGCCGGGCTTCAGCACGCGCCAATGGTCGGCAAGCACCGCCATCGGCGACGCCAGATATTCCAGCGTGTAACGGGAGTGCACGATGTCGAAGCTGGCATCGGCGAATTTCGTATCCTCGAGGCGCGCGGTCACCACTGTGCTGCGCTCCTTGAATGCGCAGGCCCAGGCTTTGCCCTGGTCGGGTTCCACGGCGGTCAATTCGGCTTTGGGTGCCGCGCCAAGGAAGGCGCGCACGAAAGCGCCGCGTCCTGCCCCGGCATCCAGCACGTTCAGTCTTTGACTGAGATCGGCATGATCGCGGATCAGCGCAAGGCTCGCGGGTGGGCGCGCGTCTTTCTCCGGCGGAAAGGCAAGGACCGGGGAGGGTTCGGCAAAAAGACCCGTGTCCAGGTTAATGCTCTGCAGAAGTCCGCAACAGGCGCAGACAAAGACGGTGAACGACTTTTCGCGCGTCCGATAGATCGGCTCGGCGGCGTCGGCGCGGCAGAGATCGCAGGAAAGGGTCATGGGCGCTTTCGAGATAGAGACCGGCGGATAAAGGCCGGGAGCGCGAGGAGAAGAGGCGCCCCCGCGTCCTCTTGCCGTCGATACTGACCCGGACACGCCTAATTTTTTCTTAGCTCGGGAGCGCTTTTCCTGCGGTGGGATTACCTGCTGCAGCTGCGCGGCACCGCCCGGCGGCTGAAATAAAATTAAACCAGGTCTTTCAGGGTCTTGTGTTAACTTTAGGGATGCCGTGCCCATGAACCCTACTCCCGGCGCCGCGGCGCGTGGACAGGTGTCGGCGCGCTCCCTATTTTCGTCATGTGGTTTCGATTCTGGAGCTTTGTGTCCTTAGATGAATGCTGCGCCCCCTCGCGCCCATAAAGACGCCCCGCGCCCGGCGGTTCTCTGCGTCCTTGACGGCTGGGGCTATCGCCCTGAACTGACCGATAATGCGATTGCCCTCGCGCACACCCCGAATTTTGACCGCATGCTGCGCGAATGTCCGAATGCGCTGCTCGCGACGTCGGGTCGCGCGGTTGGTCTTCCTGATGGACAGATGGGCAATTCCGAAGTCGGCCATACCAATATCGGCGCCGGCCGCCTTGTGATGCAGGATCTTCCGCGCATCGACGATGCCGTCGCGCAGGACACACTGAAAACCATTCCCGAATTTGAAAGCTTCGTCGCCGGCGCGAAGACGGGCACGAAGATCGTGCATCTGATGGGGCTGTTGTCGCCGGGCGGCGTCCACTCCCATCAGGTTCATATCGCGGCGCTGGCGCGCGCATTGTCCGAGGCAGGCCTCAAGGTGCGCGTTCATGCGTTCCTCGATGGCCGCGACACGCCGCCGAAAAGCGCGCTGAAATATCTTGAGGCCTTTCTTGCCGATATTGCGGGCGTTCCGAATATCACGATCGCCACTGTCTCCGGCCGCTATTACGGCATGGACCGCGACAAGCGCTGGGATCGCGTGGCGAAGGCGTTTTCCGCCATCACCGATGGCGAAGGTGTTCCCGGCGCAAATGCCCGATCCGCTATCGAGGCGTCCTATGCGAACGGCGTCACCGACGAGTTCATGCTCCCCTCGGTTATGGAAGGATATAAGGGGGTCTCCGACGGCGACGCGCTTCTGTTCGGCAATTTCCGTCCCGACCGCGCCCGCGAAATATCATTGGCGCTGCTCGATCCCGCCTTTTCCGGCTTTGCCCGCAAACGCCTGCCGCGCTTTTCTGCGGCCGCCGGTCTCACGGTTTATTCCGAACCCTTGCGGGCCTTCATGGGCGCGCTTTTTCCGCCGCAGGACATCACCGAAACCATTGGCGAAGTGTTCGCGGGCCACGGCCTTTCGCAGCTTCGGATCGCCGAAACCGAGAAATACGCGCATGTGACCTTCTTCATGAATGGCGGGCGTGAAACGCAGTTCCCGCATGAGGACCGCATTCTCGTCCCCAGCCCGAATGTCGCGACCTATGACCTGCAACCCGAAATGTCGGCGGCCGAAGTCACCGACAAACTGGTCGAAGCTGTGGGCTCGGGCAAATATGATCTCATCATCTGTAATTACGCCAATCCGGATATGGTCGGTCATACCGGCCTGATGCCGGCGGCGATCCAGGCCGTCGAATTCATCGATGTCTGCCTCGGGCGCTTGCGCGAAGCGGTGGAGAGAGCGGGCGGCGTTTTGCTCGTTACCGCCGATCACGGCAATATCGAACAGATGAAAGATCCCGAAACCGGTGAACCGCACACTGCGCATACGCTGCTCGACGTGCCGATCATCGTACTGGGACCTGAAGTCACGCGGCGTCAGGTGAAACTCGGCAATGGGCGTCTGGCCGATGTGGCGCCGACATTGCTAGATCTCGCAGGGATTGCGAAACCCCCAGCGATGACCGGTCATTCGCTCCTTCTCGTAGCGCCAGGCGCGCGACAAACGAGAGAGGCGGAAAGTCCCGCCGCATGAAACGCGTTCTGTTTCCGCTGGTCAGTTTTCTCCTCCTCGCCGCCGCGGCGCCGGATGAGGGCGGAACGCTGGCCGAACGCTATGAACGCGCCCGCCTGACGCTCGAAACGGAACGCGCCAACGCATTGGAAGTGCAAGCCGCGCGCGACCGCCTCGCGGGCGAAGCCGAAACGCTGCAGCAACGCCTCGTCGCCAATGCGGCGCGCGTCCAGGAATTGGAAACGTCGCTCGCAGCAACCACAGAGGACATTCGTGTTCTTACGCTGCGTGAACGCGAAATCAGCGTGACCTTTGCCGAAAACCGGGAAGCCGTCGGACGTCTTCTCGCCGTGATCCAGCGTCTCGACGCCGATAAGCCGCCCGCCCTCGTGGTGCGCTCCGACGACTCCCTTGCGGCGGCGCGCGGCGCGATGATGCTCGGCACCATGTTGCCGCCCGTTTACAGCCAGGCGGCCGAACTCGGGCTGCAATTGCGCGAGCTCTCGGCGACACGCGCGGCACTGGAAACCAAAAGCACCGAGGCGCGGGCGGAAACCATGGCGCTGAATGCGGCGCGCGGTGAATTGGGAACGCTTCTCGACCAACGCCGCCTGGAGGCGGAAGCGGCCGAGGCCCGGCTCGAGCAAATTCGTTTTCTGACCGACGAGGCGACACGCGAGACGACCGACCTCAAATCGCTGCTCGACCGTATCGCGGTGTTGCGCGCCCAAGGGGGCGCGGACGCGGGAATGGTCGTGGTTACGCCGCAATCCGGCGGCGGTGGAGAGCTTCAGCGGGGTTCCCTGCTCCGGCCGGTGGTCGGAACCATGGTGGCGGGAGACCCTGCGGGACCAGGCCGCACCCCCGGAACCGACGAACCTCAGGGTTTCTGGTATGAAGCGGCGGGCGGCGCACAGGCTGTCGCGCCCGGCGATGGCGAAGTCGTTTTTGCTGGCGCCTACCAAAAATTTGGCCAAGTCTTGATATTAGAAATGACGGGCGGCTACCATTTGCTTCTGGCGGGTTTCGGCCGGATCGACGTTCGGATCGGGGACCTGGTCCTGGCCGGTGAACCGGTCGGGGTTTTGCCCGAGGCAGTGGCGCCGCAGCTCTATTTCGAGCTCCGTCGTAACAATAGAACGATCGACGCCGCGCCGTGGATGAGCGCCGAGTTGAGAAAGGCACCATGAGGATGAAGAATCGCTTCGCCATCGCCGGCATTAGTGTTGCAGTCGGTTTCGCCGGTGCATTTGCATTGTTTTCGACCGCTCAGGGAGCGGGCGCGCCCAATGTATTATCGGCCTATCGTCAACTCGATCTTTTCAGCGACGCGTTCGAACGCGTCCGCGCGAATTACGTCCGCGAAGTGGAAGATGAAGAACTGATCAATGCCGCGATCAACGGCATGGTCACGCATCTCGATCCGCATTCCAGTTATATGGACCCGAGCGATTTCGAAGACATGCAGGTGCAGACCCGCGGTGAATTCGGCGGCCTCGGCATCGAAGTCACCTCCGAAGACGGCCTTGTGAAAGTTGTCGCGCCCATCGACGATACGCCCGCGCAACGCGCCGGCATCCTCAGCGGCGATTTCATCTCCGCCATCGACGGCATTTCCATTCAGGGCCTGCCGCTGAACGAAGCGGTGGACCGCATGCGCGGCCCGCCGGATTCGCAGATCGGCCTCACGGTCCTTCGCCAGGGCGAAAAGACACCCTTCCAGGTTACGATCACGCGCGCCGTCATTCGCGTGCAGGCTGTACGCTGGGAGCCCAAGGACGATATCGGTTACATCCGCATCAGCTCGTTTAACGAACGCACCGTCGAAGGTGTCGAACAGGGCATCGCGGAACTGAAAGAAGAAATCGGCGGACAGCTGAGGGGCTATGTGCTCGATCTGCGCGCCAATCCCGGCGGTCTGCTGGATCAGGCCATCGGCGTGTCGGATGCTTTCCTGACAACCGGCGAAGTCGTTTCCACGCGCGGACGCCGTCCGCAGGACACGCAACGCTATAACGCCAAAGCGGGTGATATCGCGGATGGAAAGCCGATTGTCATTCTGATCGACGAAGGCTCCGCCTCGGCGTCCGAAATCGTCGCAGGCGCATTGCAGGATCATCGCCGCGCCACCGTGGTCGGCATCACGTCCTTCGGCAAAGGCTCCGTGCAGACGATCATTCCGCTCGGCGGTCAGGCAGGCGGGGCGCTCCGTCTCACCACAGCGCGCTATTACACGCCGTCGGGCCGGTCCATTCAGGCCACGGGTATCGCACCGGATATTGCGGTGTCGAATCTCTCCGCCGCCGATCAGGCGCAGCGCGATCAGTTCATGATCCGCAGCGAGGCGAGCCTTGCCGGGCATCTCGATGCCGAAGGTGCGCAGCGCGATACCTCGATGCCGGTCATCCGTCCGGAACCGGGTACCACCTATGACGATTTCCAGCTCGCTTATGCGATGGATCGTCTGCGCGGTGTCGTTCCTCCGGTTGCGCAATCCGCGCCGCCGGCGGTACCGAACTAGCCTCGAATCCGCCTCCCTCGTGGACGCGCTAGGCAAGCAGCATTGCTTGCCTAGCGCCCGCGTGGCTTGTAACCATCGATGCCACAGATATTCGGCGGCAGCGGCAGGAAAATGTTCGGGAAATCTCTTCGCCTCCTTGCGATCGTCCTGACTCTGAGAACCGGCGCATGAGCGCCCGGTCCGGCGACAGAGAGAAAAGCTCCGGCGGCGGCGCGCTCGGTGTTGCGTTTCTCGCAACCCTTGCCGGCATCACGGCGCTGATCGCGGTGATCGCGGTTTTCGGATCGCCCGGCGATGGACAACCTTCGGTTTCGCTCGACATCGTAGCGCTTGCACCCTCTCCTGAAAGCCAGTCGCTGTCGGCAAATGCGCGCATAAGACGTTATGCCGGCGAAACGCTGGTGGCCGATCCCGCATTGCTCGAAGCCACTGAAGAAGGTCTTGTTCCGCGCATCACCGCCGACGGTCGCACCGCGATCGAAGCTTATGGCAATCCATTCGATCCAGCCGAAACGAGGCCGCGCATTGCCATTGTGGTGCTCGGCGTCGGCATCGATCCGGTAAGCTCGGCGCTTGCGCTGTCCCGCCTTCCGCCGCAGGTTTCGATTGCTGTCGCCCCTTTAGTTCCCAATGGTCAGGATATCGTCGACGCCGCCCGCAGGGCCGGTCACGAAGTGCTGGTCGAAGTCCCGATGGAAACCGAAGAGGAGGCGAATACCGCGCCGGGCCTCGGCGTTCTCCTTCTCGGTGCGAATGAGGAAGAAAACACGCGTCGGCTCAATTGGGCGCTATCGCGTTTTACCGGCTATGTCGGCGTCACCAATCTGCTGGGCGGGCAATTTTTGGAAGAAGAAACGTCCATGGTTCCGTTTCTGACGACGCTGACGAATCGCGGCCTGTTGTTTCTCGATGGCGGCAGCTATCCACGCTCGATTGCGCTGGATGTCGCCGCGCGCACACAAACCACCAGTGCGGGTGCCACGATGGTGCTCGATACGGTGCAGCAGGCCGATTCCATTCAGTTGCGCCTGCAGCAGCTTGAGGAAGCCGCGCGCACGGAAGGCTATGCGGTCGGTGTTGCCGCCCCCTTCATCGAGACCGCCGATGTCATTGCGCGCTGGGCAATGGGGCTCGGCGAACGTGGCGCGGTGCTCGCTCCTATCAGCGCCGTCGCGCGTGTCCCCGCGCCCGTGGCCGAGGCCGCGCCGTGACGGTCCCCGATCTACCCTATCGCCCCTGCGCAGGCATGCTGCTGCTGAATGCTGAAGGCCACATCTTTGTCGGCAAGCGCATCGATCAAAGCGTCGAGGCCTGGCAGATGCCGCAGGGCGGCATCGACGATCACGAAGCCCCGCGCGATGCCGCCTTGCGCGAACTGGAAGAAGAAATCGGCACGCGCAATGTGAAGGTGCTGGCCGAGCA
Organism: uncultured Alphaproteobacteria bacterium; assembly: GCA_903862715.1. Classification (GTDB taxonomy): domain Bacteria; phylum Pseudomonadota; class Alphaproteobacteria; order Micropepsales; family Micropepsaceae; genus CAIYRG01. Next base: position 12,334 of record CAIOYY010000057.1, on the reverse strand, counting down.
TCCTGACTGGCTCACCTATGACCTTCCCGCGCACATGATCGGCGTCGCGCTCAAAGGGCAGTTTCGTGGCCAGATTCAGAAATGGTTCGCGCTGCGTTTTCTGGGCGCAGATTCCGAAATCAATCTGAAAACCGCGCATGAAGAATTTTCGGAATGGAAATGGGTCGATGCCGGCACGCTTCTGAACATCATCGTGCCGTTCAAGCGTGCGATCTACGAAAAGGTCTTCGCGGAATTCGGCCCGCTGATCGGACGTTGAGAGCAACTCAAAAGAAAAAGGCCGGAGATGATCCGGCCTTTTTCTTTTCTTTCAGCCAACGCTTAATCGTCGCGATACACTTTTTCGCGCCGCTCGTGGCGTTCCTGTGCTTCGATGGACAACGTCGCAATCGGGCGCGCATCGAGGCGCTTCAGCGAGATCGGCTCGCCCGTTTCTTCGCAAAATCCGTAGGAGCCGTCTTCGAGACGGCGCAACGCCGCGTCGATCTTCGCGATCAGTTTGCGCTGACGGTCACGCGTCCTCAGTTCCAGTTGGCGCTCGGATTCCGTCGTCGCGCGATCGGCAAGATCGGCGTTCGGCGTCGGCTCCGATTGCAGATTCTGAATCGTCTCACGCGACTCGCGTAAGATTTCTTCTTTCCAGCTTACGAGTTTGCGGCGGAAATATTCGCGCTGCCGTTCATTCATGAACGGCTCTTTTTCCGTCGGCTTATAGGAGTGCGGCAGATCGGTCGCCATATACGCTCACTCTCACCAAGGAGGGTCCAATTCGGGCGGGGTTATAGCTGCGTCGCGCTCGCCCGGCAATCAGGAATATCGAGGGACCCCATGAAGAAACAATGTCGGAACAAGCACTTAATTTAGGCAGTCGGTGCGCCGCGGACTTATCCCCCGCGGTGATAAGGGTGCCCGGCCAATATGGCGATCCCGCGGAAAATCTGCTCGGCGAGCATCGCGCGCACCAGAAGATGCGGCCAAGTCTGCGGGCCGAAGGCAAGACGCTCCTCGGTATTGTCACGGAAAGCGGGCAAAAATCCATCGGGGCCGCCGATCAGAAACACAAGGTCGCGGACACCATTGTCGCGTAACGTACCGAGGCGTTTCGCGAAATCCTCGCTGCCGAAGGCCTTGCCCTTCTCATCCAGCGCAATCCGGTGTGCGGCGGGCGGGATGTGTTTCGTCAACCGTTCGGCTTCTTCCGCCTTGCGCGCAAGCAGGGTTGCCGCGCGTGACGTATCGACGGCAAGGAAGGCGATGTCGGTGAATCCAAGGCTTTTTCCCGCGCCGCGGCCGCGCTTCAGCAGCGCGTCGCAGATTTCCTGTTCGGGAGCATTTGCCGCGCGTCCGACGCAGACCAGCGTAATGCGCATGCGCTAATGAGCCGGCGCGCTGGCCGCTTCGCCCTTGTCGGGCGCCGTTTCGTCAACCGACCACATGCCTTCAAGGTCGTAATAGGCCCGCACTTCGGGCCGGAACAGATGCACAATAACATCTCCGGCATCGACCAGAACCCAGTCGCCCTGTGGCAATCCTTCGATTTTCGCGGCGCCGAAGCCTTCTTCCTTCAATTTGCGCGCAAGATGTTCCGCCGTCGACGCGACATGGCGCTGTGACGTGCCGGTCGCCACGACGATCGCATCGCATAGCGAAGACCGCCCCGCGAAATCTATGGTGACGATATCCAGTGCCTTATTGTCGTCGAGGGAAGTCAGAATGAACGAGAGCAGAGACGGCTCGGTCGTGTCTTTTGGCTTGGCGGCGCTCTTGGTACGCGAGGGACTCAGCTTCCGGTTTCCTTGTCGGTTTCGCGGCGCCGGAGGGAGGAGACGCCTGGGCGCGAGAACCGGATAAACCGTACTCCTGTTGCCGTCATGCCTCTCCTGCCGTCCTACCGCGAGGTTGGTCAATCCCTGTCTTTTATCATATCGGGCGCAAAGGGACCATACCGGCACCAAGCGCCGGCTCCGCTTCGGATAAGCGGATTACCGTGATTCAGCCGGATAAACGCGGATGCAGTCTTCGCGCATTTGTTTCGACAGTAGCGCCAGCCGCTCCGCGAAATGGTGATTCATGTCGGGATGCTTTCGGATGGCCTCCCCCATGGTCTCCAGATCGTCGGCCATGCGTGCATATTCGTTCTTGGAAAACGGCTTTACGCTTGGCGTCATGGGGTCGCTCCGATGGTTGAAAATGAGCCTATCACAAGGACGGCTTGAAGCCCTGTGCCCGCAAAAGCGTTGCGCTTTGCGGATGGTGGCGGGCCTCAATCAGCGTCCATGCGGGCGTGGTCTGCGCGGGAAAGGTCTTTGACGGAGGTTTCCGCGCTTTGGCAAAGACCTGCACGGCGGAGCCGAAGCGCGCGCGCAGCGCCGTCCCAGGGCGCGTGACGGTCGCAACAGGCACAAGGTGGAAAATCTCACGCCAGTTCCGCCAGCGCGGAATCTGCAGAAGATTGTCACTTCCCATCAGCCAGACAAAGCGAAGGGTCGGAAACCGCGCTTTCAGGCGCCTCAGCGTATCGACCGTGTAGCGGGTGCCGAGCTCCACCTCGATGGCGGCGACAAGAATGCGCGGATGGCGCGCTTTCAGGCGAGCTGCGGCAAGGCGTGTGTTTAAGCCCGCCATGTCTCTCGCGTGTTTCAGCGGGTTCTGCGGGCTGATGAGCCACCACACATAGTCTAACTCAAGCGCCTTCAATGCGCTCAGGCTGACATGGAGATGGCCGTCATGCGCCGGATTGAACGAGCCGCCGAGCAGCCCGATGCGAAGGCCATTTGCACTGGCCCTCGGCGGACGCGTCCAGATGCTCGCCTGCTGCAAAAGCTCAGGGCCTCGTCTGTCCGGTTCCACGAACGACATATTTGAACGTCGTCAACTGCTCGACGCCCACTGGCCCGCGCGCATGCAGCTTGCCGGTGCCAATTCCGATTTCTGCGCCCATGCCGAACTCACCGCCATCGGCGAATTGCGTCGAGGCATTGTGCATGACAATGGCGGAATCGAGCGTATTCAGAAATTCCTCTGCCGCCATATTGTCTTCGGTCACGATGCATTCCGTGTGCTGCGACCCGTATTTGGCGATATGGGCTGTCGCTTCGGCAACACCATCGACAACCCGAACGGCGATAATCGCTTCCAGATATTCCGTGCGCCAGTCTTCTTCGGTTGCGGGTTTTGCCGCCGGCCAGGCGGCGACGATTTCCTTGTCGCCGCGGATTTCGCAGCCCGCTTTGGCGAGATCGTCGAGAATAGGCGCGAGATGCGTCTGCAACGCGCTGTGATCGATCAATAGCGTTTCCGTCGCGCCGCAAATGCCGGTGCGCCGCATCTTCGCGTTCATTACCAGCGCGCGCGCTTTGGCGAGGTCCGCCTTCGCGTGAACATAGGTATGGCAAATCCCTTCGAGATGGGCGAGCACAGGTACACGCGCTTCGGTCTGCACGCGCGCGACGAGACTCTTGCCGCCGCGCGGCACGATCATGTCGACGGTACCGCCTAACCCTTCCAGCATCATGCCGACCGCGGCGCGGTCCGTCGTGGGCACAAGCTGAATGGCCGCTTCGGGAAGCCCTGCTTTGCGCAAGCCTTCCACAAGCGCCGCATGGATAGCCCCCGACGAGCGCGCCGATTCCGAACCACCACGCAAGATCACGGCGTTGCCGGATTTTAGGCACAGCCCGCCCGTATCCGCGGTCACATTGGGCCGGCTTTCATAGATGATTCCGATCACGCCGATCGGCGTTGCGATGCGCTGGATGTCGAGCCCGTTGGGACGCGTCCAGCGCGCCAACTCGCGGCCCACCGGATCGGGTAGCGCCGCGATATCGGTCAGGCCTTGCGCCATCGCCTCGACGCGCTTGTCGTCGAGCTTCAGCCGGTCGAGCATCGCGCCGGATGTTCCGCGCGCAGTGGCAGCCTCCATGTCGAGCACGTTTGCGGAAAGGATTTCCGCTCTACGAGCGCGGATGGCGCCAGCCGCATGGAGCAATGCGGTGTTCTTCGCATCGGTCGAAGCGACGCGTAATGCCGCTGCCGCATCGCGTGCTGCCGTGCCCATGGCGCGCATCGTTGTGTCGAGCGCCGAAAGACTGTCCTTGATCGCTACCGTACTCATGATTCGTCGCTTCCGTTATGTCCGGTCAGCGCGAGGTCATCGCGCTGGATCATCTCATCGCGGCCACGATAACCGAGAATGGCCTCGATTTCGACTGTGCGCCGCCCGATCAGTTTGCGCGCTTCATCGCCCTGATACGCGATCAAACCGCGCGCGATTTCCCTGCCCGCTCTGTTTCTCACCACCACCACATCGCCGCGGTCGAATGCGCCGTCAACCGACAGAACGCCCGCTGGCAAAAGGCTTTTTCCCGACTGCAATGCGCGCTCCGCGCCTTCGTCGATCATGACAACGCCCTTCGCCGACAGGCCGCCCGCGAGCCAGCGTTTGCGCGCCGCATTCGGTGTGACCATGGGCACAAACACCGTGCGTTTCGCAGGGCCTTCCAGCGCAGATAAAGGATGCAGCACATGGCCGTCGGCGATGACGACCGAGGCGCCCGCTGCCGTCGCCATTTTTGCGGCGGCGATTTTCGATTCCATCCCGCCGCGGCTCACCCCGGAAACCGGGCCTTCGGCCATCGCTTCGATCTCGGGTGTAATGGCGCGCACTTCCGGCATATGCCGCGCAGTCGGATCGCGTTGCGGATTGGCGGTGTAGAGCCCGTCAATGTCGGACAAGAGCACCAGACAATCGGCTTCCGCCATTCCGGCGACGCGCGCCGCCAGCCGGTCATTGTCGCCGAAACGGATCTCTGCGGTTGCGACCGTATCGTTTTCATTGATAACGGGAACCGCACCGAGCGACAGCAGCGTGCGCAGCGTTTCGCGCGCATTCAAATAACGCCGCCGGTCTTCGGAATCTTCCAGCGTTAAAAGAATTTGCGCCGCCGTGAACCCATGGGTGTGAAAGGCATCGACATAGGCCTGCGCGAGACGCACCTGCCCCACTGCGGCAGCAGCCTGACTTTCCTCAAGGCGCAGTTCGCCCGGTTTCAGGCCCAGCGTCCGGCGGCCCAGCGCAATCGCGCCCGACGACACCAGAAGCACGTCGATCCTGTCGGTCTTCAGCGCGGCGAGATCTGCGACAAGACTCTTCAGCCATTCGACGCGCAGGGTGCCGCTCTTGCCGTCGACCAGAAGCGCGGAGCCGACTTTCACGACGACACGTTTGGCGGTTTTCAGCGAGCCGTTCATGGAGCCCAGCTCCGTTGCACCTTGCCGCTCTCTTTCGCGGCATTGCGCGTCCTGTCGACGATGCCGGCAATTTCATGCAGCAATTCGGGAACGCCTTCGCCCGATACGCCGGACATGACATGGATTTTCCCGTTGCTCGCCTTTTCCAGCGCGCGGCGCTTGCGCGACAGCGCGTCTTTGTCGAGGGCATCGCTTTTGTTCAGCACGATCAACTCGGGCTTTTCCCCAAGTCCATGTCCGTAGGAAGAAAGCTCCTCGCGAATGGTGCGATAGGCACGCACGATTTCGGCCTGCGTGCCGTCGATAATATGCAGGATCACGGCGCAGCGTTCAGCATGGCCAAGAAAACGGGTTCCAAGCCCCGCGCCTTCATGCGCGCCTTCGATCAATCCGGGAAGATCGGCAATGACGAAATCGACTGCACCCGCGCGCACCATGCCGAGCTGCGGGTTCAAGGTGGTGAACGGATAATCGGCAATCTTCGGGCGCGCGGCGGACACGCGCGACAGGAAGGTGGATTTACCCGCATTGGGAAGTCCGATCAGACCGACATCGGCGATCAGTTTCAGGCGCAGCCAGAAGGTGCGCTCTTCGGCGGGCTGACCGGGATTGGCCCGGCGCGGCGCCTGGTTGGTCGAGGATTTGAAATGCGCGTTGCCGAAGCCGCCATTGCCGCCGCGCAACAGAAGATAGCGCGCGCCGGGGCTTTCGAGATCGCAGATGAGGGTTTCATTGTCTTCCTCGAACACCTGCGTTCCGACCGGCACCTTGATGATGGCGTCCTCGCCATTGGCGCCGCTCATCTCCTTGCCCATGCCGTGCTCGCCGCTCTCGGCGTTGATGTGCTGCTGATAGCGGTAATCGATGAGCGTGTTCAGATTCTCGACCGCCTCGACCCAGACGTCGCCGCCGCGTCCGCCATTGCCGCCATTGGGTCCGCCATATTCGATAAATTTCTCCCGCCGGAAGGAAATGCAGCCATTTCCTCCCTTTCCGGAACTCACATAGACTTTGGCCTGGTCGAGAAATTTCATCTTTTATTCCCCGCGCTCGAAATCGGCGCGTGTCAGCAGGACCTTATGGCAGAACACCTCGGTCCCGCGCGAGAGGGAGGGGCTATTCTCTCCTCCGTCGGGGCGGCAGCCGAGCTTTTCCAGTACCCGGCCCGAGGCCGGATTGTCGTGGTGCCAGGTCGCCGTCAGCCTTTCGGCTTTTAACTCGGCAAAGGCGAACCCGGCGACCCGCGCGGCCGCTTCGGTCGCGTAGCCGCGCCCCCAATGGGGCTTCCCCAGCCAGTATCCCAGCATGAAATCCTTCGTGGGGTGGACGCTGCATATGCCGAGAAACCCGGCATCCGCCTTGGCAACCATCGCAAAGACGAAGGCCTCGCCCCTCAGGCGTTCGCGCGCCGCCTTCACCACAAAGGCGCAGCCATCATCCTCGGTATAGGGAAAGGGGACGACCGCCAAATTCTTCGACACATCGAAATCGTTCAACAACGCCACCAGCCGCCCGATATCGGCGGCTAGCGGCGGGCGTAAGAGCAGACGCTCCGTCTCCAGCAGGATCGACAACATATTCCCCTCCGCATCGCGGTTGAGGGGAATAAAAAAGGGAAGATGGCGGACCATCTCCCCTCGCCTTTAAAGGCCGCCATCACATCTGGCGGCCCGATATTTGTTGCCGCCTATTCCGCCGCGATCGAACCCGGGATCACGGAAACATACGTGCGGCGCTTCAAGCCTTTGCGGAATTCCACATTGCCGGCGACGACCGCGAAAATCGTATGGTCCTTGCCCATGGCGACGCCCGTACCGGGGTGCCATTGGGTTCCGCGCTGGCGCAGAATGATATTCCCGGGGTTGACGTTCTCGCCGCCGAAACACTTCACGCCGAGACGCTGGGCTTGCGAATCGCGACCGTTACGCGAAGAGCCGCCTGCTTTCTTATGCGCCATTGTCTTACTCCGAATTCAAAAATTTGGACTAGCCGAGTTCAATGCCGGTAATGCGGACGCGCGTCAGATGCTGACGGTGGCCGCGCTTGCGGTGCGTGTTCTTGCGGCGCTTCTTCTTGAAGGCGACGACTTTCGGCGCGCGCTTCTGCGACACGATTTCCGCCAGAACCGACGCGCCCGAAACCAGCGGGGCGCCATGCTTGGGGCTATCGCCGCCGACGAGCAGCACTTCGCCAAAGGTCACGCTGGCGCCGGCTTCGCCATCAAGGCGTTCGACGTCGAGAAGCGCGTCTTTGACCACTCTGTACTGTTTGCCGCCGGTGCGGATGACAGCGAACATATTGATATCCTTACGATAATCTAGTTTACCGCCAACGGGACAGCCCGCGCGGAAGGGGCGCAATATAGCTTTCGGCCTTTTCCAGTCAACCCTGACGCGCGTCTCTTTATAACACTCCCTTCCGGGGCCTTGTCAGGACGCTGTTTGGGCCTATACCCGGGTAGAGTTCACCCCCCGATTCATCCTCTGACGGGCAGGAAATGGCGGCACTTCTCGACCGGCTTTATAATCTGCACTGGGTCACGCCGGATGTCGCCCGTTCCGCGCAGCCCTATATCGGGTTCTACCCCCAATTTCTGAAAGCGCATGGGTTTCGCGGTCTCGTCAATCTGCGCGGCGAAAACGCTTCGCGGTACTGGTGGCGTCAGGAAACGCGCAGCGCCGCCGCGCTCGGCATAACCCATTTCGATGTTCGCCTGTCTTCGCGCATGTTGCCGGCGCGCGCCTCGCTGGTGGCATTGACCGAGGCACTGGAACAGGCGCCGAAACCTTTCCTCGTGAAATGCTCCGGCGGTCAGGACCGTTCAAGCTTCGCGGCCGCGACCTATCTGCTTCTTCAGGGTGGGGTGAATGCGCGCGCGGCCGCCGAAGAACAATTCTCCTTTTGGCCCTTTCTCCATCGTCCGCGCGCCGAACAGAAATGGATGCAGCACTTTCCGGCATTCGTCTGCGAGACGAGCAAGGGTACGTCCATCTCAACATGGCTGAAAGAAATCTATGCGCCCGAGATCTTCGCCGAATGGCTCCAGTTGAATGGCATGGGGAAAAGTTTCATTGCGTTGCAGAAGGTTTAGCTGTTGCATGGCGAGACGGAGCTGAAATGCATGACCTATCTCGTTACCGGCGCCGCGGGCTTTATCGGCTTTCACACCGCACGCGTTTTATTGCAGCAGGGCGAAGAGGTCGTCGGGCTCGATAATATCAATGACTATTACGCGCCGAAGCTGAAGCATGACCGTTTGCGCGCGCTTGAAGTCCATAAAGGATTTCACTTTCATCAAATCGATCTTTCCGACCGTGCCGCTTTTCTCGATGCTGTGAAGCCCTATAAAATTCCTCGAATCATTCATCTCGCGGCGCAGGCGGGCGTGCGCTACTCCATCGACCATCCGGAAACCTATATCGCCTCGAATTTGGTCGGCCATTTCAATGTTCTCGAATATTGCCGCCATTCAGACGCTTTCGAGCATCTTGTCTACGCCTCCTCAAGCTCGGTCTATGGCGGCAATACGAAAGTGCCGTTTGCCGAATCCGATCGCGTCGATGCACCGGTCTCGCTCTATGCCGCAACGAAACGCTGCGACGAACTGATGAGCCACACTTACTCTCATCTCTATCGCTTGCCGCAAACGGGTCTGCGCTTTTTCACCGTCTATGGTCCATGGGGCCGCCCCGATATGGCGATGTGGCTGTTCACCGACGCCATCCTCGCGGGCCGTCCGATCAAGGTGTTCAACCACGGCGATATGCAGCGCGACTTCACCTATATCGATGATGTCGCGCCGACCGTGGTAGCGGCTGCCGCAAAACCACCAAGGGATGACGGCAGCGCGCCGCAGCGCATCTACAATCTCGGCGGCAATCGTTCTGAACGATTGATGGAAATGATTGCCGTTCTCGAAAATGCTCTAGGCCGCAAGGCCGAACTGGATTTGCTGCCGATGCAGCCGGGCGATGTTCCCGTGACTGCGGCCGATATCAGCAGCATTGAGAAAGACCTTGGCTTCCATCCGAAAACACGGATCGAAGTGGGCATCCCGCGTTTCGTGGAATGGTACAAGGCCTATCACGGCCTGACCTGACGTTTCCTGACCGCCCGTTACCCCAAAAAATAAGCGGCCGGTCAGTTTCCTGACCGGCCGCCGAATGCGCCTTTAAGCGCAGATATCGGGAGGGGATGACCGATATCCATGAGACCATTTGCTGTTCGCTGGCGGGGGGGGCGTTGCGAACGGGCATTTCCTGGCCCCATCGAGATGAATATATGCACGAATGACACAGCTTTCAACTCTTTCGCTGTGAAACTGTTTTCATGAAACAATATTCATGACAGTGGCAATTTAGTAACAATTTGAAGGGGTCAGGCCGCGCGGCTGGAAAAGGACTGCGCGACCCCCAGCCCCAGAATGACCGCATACATAAGCGCGATGGCGGGAATTTGAAGGCTGAAGTCGAAAATCGAATGGAATCCCACCAGCGCGGTCGCACCCAGCGCGATCAGCGGATAGACCCGATCATGGCGGCGCACGAACACAGCCTGCACACAAAGTCCTACCGCCCATGCCATAGCGGCCCACCAGAGCAGCGCCGCCGGCAGCCCGATGCCTGCGGCCAGTTCGAGATAATCATTGTGGGCTTTGTCCATCGTCACGCGGAAATGCTCCTGCGCGTAAAACGGATACACATACTCGTAGCTGCCAAGGCCGAAGCCGGTCAGCGGCGCATCCCCTATCATGCGTGCGCTCGCGTCCCACAACACGCCGCGTAATTCCAATGCGCCGCCGGTTTCCGCAAGTCGTTCGAGGCCGGCGACCAGCGAATCGCCGCTCGTCAGCACCACGCCGAAAATGGCGATCAACAGCACCGATAATGCCGCCGCGCCCTGCAACAGCGAGATACGCTTCGCAGCGATGAAGGCCGCGAACAGAAACAGGAAACACAATCCTACGGCGGCGCTCACAAAACCTGCGCGCGAGCCGCAGGCGATCAGGGTGGAAAGCGCGAGGAAGAAGGTCAGTACCGCGCCCATTCCGGCGCCCACAAAAAATTGCGCCAGCGTCAGCAGGAATTGGCGTATCCCCTGCGAAACGACAATGCTCCAGCTCGCCACATCGACAAGCCGCGCGATCGAACAGACGAGAACAAGTCCCGCAAATGTTGCGTAGGAATTGCGGTTGACGAAAGGGCCTGCGCCTTCATTACCGATCGGAACGCCCGCGTAGAAAAATTCGAATTGCACCTCGCCGCGCACATCGAGGGTCAAGGCGTAAACCGCATAGAGGGCGCCAATCGTGATCAGAAGCGAGAGCATTCTCTTCGCGCGCTGAGGGTGCCGGCAGAGCGCCAAGGTGAGCCAGGCCGCCATCGCATAGGTGGCGAGCTTCATCACTTCGGTTCCCGTGCGCCAGGGATCGAGCGAGAGGGCAGGCGATAGCTCGCGGCCCAATGCGTCGCCCGCCTGCATCCAGAGGAACGATGTCGCGCCGCTGGAAAGTCCGGGCATCATTTGCAGGCATCCCCATGCCAGCGCCGCCAGCGTGAATAGAATGGGCAGCGCGAGGCGGCGTATCATCTGGCCGCTGACGCGCGAAACGCCGTCCGACAAAAGCCACAGGCACCAGGAGAGCGCGACCAGCAGCGACAAAAGACTCCACGACCAGGGCCGGTTGCTGCCGAGAGGAAACGGGGCCCAGGCAAGCGTCAGGACCAGCAGCCAGAACGCCGCGCTTTCCATGCGGTCTGTTGCGGTCCTTGCAGGCGGTGCGGATGTGCTCTGCAGCCCGCCGCGAACCAAAGTCTCGGACCTATCCAACGCCACGGCAAACCCCGCTCAACCGCATATGCTTATCTGCCCGGATTGCTGTACATGCGGCGGCGCGCGGTCAGCCTGTTCAGCGCGCGCAATTCCTCAGGCTGATCGGCAAGCGCGCGCGCGATCAGTTCCGGGCCGCCTTCCAGAAGAAGGACTTCGTTCAGGAATTCCCGCCGCAACGGTTCCTCGCTCCACAACCGCGCCGTTTGCCGGAAAAGAATCTCCTGCGCTTCGGGATCGAGAAGACGCCAGAGCGGAGCGCCCGCGCGCGCGCGATGAAAAATAATTCTGTAATCCAGCGGCGCGAGGCGAAGCGCGAGGGATAATGCCTTTGCCGCGCGCTCGGGTTCGTGCGCAGCCTCCGCTTCGGCGAGCAGGGTCCAGCCTCGCGGCGATGCCGGATGATGCGACAGTCCCTCGATGAGGACCGGCACATAGGTTTCCGGCCTTTCGCCCGCGCGCTGCATCGCCTCCGCGCGAAGAATCTGCGCGGCGCCGTCGCGCGTGTCGGCGCCGGAGAGCGCGTCGGCGGCGTCGGCATAGGTGACATCTTCCGGAAGGACGGCGTTTTGCGGAATGAAACCCGCAGCCGGGAAAGACGCATCCACGGCAAGGCCGGAGAGGAAGCGGGGCACTGCTGCCGCGCCCACAGCAAGCGCGGGAAGGACCAGTAACACCGCGATTAAGATTGCCGTTGCGCGCCTTGGAGAATTCGCCACCTGAGCGGTTACTCCGTCACATATCAGTCGGTGTAATATTTGTTATAGGCGCCGTAATTGCTCTGATAGCCGTAGCTGTAATAGCGGAAACGCTTGGTATCGGCGCGCGTCAGCACAAATCCGGTCAGCGGCGCATTGACGTCTTTCAGTGCACGGATGGCGGTTTTCGCGGCCTCGCGCGGCGTCCGCTCCCAGCGCACCACAAACACCACGCTATCGACGAGCCGCGCCAGAATCTTGGTGTCGTTCACTGGCAGAAGCGGTGCAGAGTCGATGATCACGAGGTCATGGCTGGCTCTGAGCGCGGCAATGAACCGTTCCATGGCCACCGAACCGAGAAGCTCCGGCGGATTGGGCGCTTTCTTGATAATAGGAATAACCAGCGCGCCGGAGCGGGTATCGGTTGTCCGTCGTCAGAACATTTGGCGCAGACCCGAGCTTAGATTAGCGGAGGGTCGGCCTCGTCTGGGGTTTGATGTTAGGCGGCGAGCTTGCGGTGCTGCAAGCGTCGATGTTCGATGGTCTGTCGTTTGATC
>CAIOYY010000056.1 GCA_903862715.1 uncultured Alphaproteobacteria bacterium | reverse complement strand
TCTAACTTCTACATCACCTTTACCGTGGAAGAGGGCGAGCAATATTCCTTCGGCAATATCGAAATCGTATCCGGCATTGACGAACTTATGCCGGAAGCGCTGGAACCGCTGATCGTCGCCCAGACCGGCGAAGTTTATAACGCCGCGGAAGTGGACGAATCGATCCAGGCGCTGACCTTCGCCGCCGGTACGCAGGGCTTCGTGTTTGTGGACATCCGCCCGCGCGTGCAGCGCAATCCGGACACCAAGACCATCGACCTCTTCTTCGAAATCGAGGAAGCGCCGCGTGTCTACGTCGAACGCATCAACATCTTTGGTAATGCGCGTACCCGCGACGAAGTCATTCGTCGTGAGTTCCGTCTGGCGGAAGGCGATGCCTTCAACCGCGTGCTTGTCGATCGTTCGCGCACCCGTATTCGCGCTCTCGGCTTCTTCCGCGATGTCACCATTACCGAAGAACCTGGCTCGCTCCCCGATCGTACCATTCTGAACGTCGCGGTGACGGAACAGCCGACCGGCGAATTGTCGCTCGGCGCCGGTTATTCCTCTCAGGATTCCATTATCGGCGAATTCAGCTATACCGAACGCAATCTTTTTGGCCGTGGCCAATTCCTGCGCGCCAGTATTTCCTACAGCTCGTTCCAGCAGAACTACGACATTCGCTTTACAGAGCCTTATTTCCTGGGGCGTCCTCTGCAGGCGGGCTTCCTCGCCTATAAGGTGCTGCAGGATTTCGTCGATCAGGCGGGCTACCAGTCGGATATCACGTCGTTCGGCATTCTGTTCGGTTTTCCGGTGTCCGAATATGCGCGCGTGTCGCCGCACTACAATTATTCGATCGCAACCTTGCGTACCGAACCGGGCGCGCCGCTCGCCGTCGCATTGTCCGCGGGTACGGCGTCCACCTCATCGATCGGTTACACCTATACCTATGACACGCGCGACGACTATATCCGCCCCAATAGCGGTTGGTATTTCTCCTTCACGCAGGACGTTGCAGGCCTCGGCGGCGAGTTAAACTGGCTGCGCACCATCGCCAGCACGCGCTATTGGCATCCGATCGAAATGTTCGGTTGGGACTTTGTCGGTATGGCGTCGTTTGAAGCGGGCTATATCAGCGCCTATGGTGGCCAGACCGTCCGCATCAATGAGCGCTTCTTCCGTGGCGGCCCGACCTTCCGCGGTTTTGAGTATGGCGGCGTAGGCCCGCGCGATCTGGCGACGGCATCACGCGTCGCACTCGGCGGTCAGCTCTATCTGCATAATTCACTGGAATTGCGTCTGCCTCAGATCGTTCCGGAGGATTACGGCATCACGCTGTCGCTGTTCAACGATTTCGGAACGCTGGGCTATCTGCGCGGCATCTCGCGTGTTTGCGATCCCACCGGTCAATTGGTGACGAACCCGATCACCGGACAGCAGATCCTGACGGGCGGCACCTGCATCCAGGACAATCTCTCGCCGCGCGCGTCGGCCGGTATCGCCATCAACTGGAATTCGCCCTTCGGACCCGTGTCCATCGATATCGGATATCCGTATATCCAAGAAGATTATGACCGGGTTCAGGCCATTACTTTCCGCACCAGCACAAACTTCTAAAAAAATAACGATAGGGATAGGCAGAGCCATGAATTCGAACTTTGGATTGCCCGTAGTGATCGGCGCAGTCGTTGTCACGGCGGTGGTTATCGGGGGAATCGCCTTTATGCTCGGTTCGCAAACGAGCGGTACGACGACAGCGACGCCCGCACCCGCACCCATGGCCCCGGTTGCGCCCGGCGCCGTGGATCCCAACGCGCCGCGGATCATCGTGATCGACCGCAATGCGATTCTGCGTCTTTCGGCGGCAGGGCAAGCCATGTTGACCGATGCCGAAGCGCTCGGTACGGCGGCCGACCGCGAATTCCAGGCGCAGGCGAATGCGCTCCAGGCCGAAGGCCAGGCGTTGCAGCAGGAATTGGCGATCCTCGCGCCGGATGTCGTCGCGCAGCGTGAACGCGAATTCAACAATCGCCAGAATGCGCTTCAGACCCGTATCCAGAACCGCCAGACGCAAATCCAGAATGGCTTCGCTATTGCCAGCCAGCAGCTTGATCTCGCCCTTGGTCCGATCCTGCAGCAGATTCTGGCCGAACGTGGCGCCAATCTTCTCGTCGACCGGGAAGCCGTTATTCTCGCGTCCATCGACGTCGACGTCACGCCGACCGCCATTCAGCGGCTCAATGAAGTGCTTCCGACGCTCGACGTCACGCTGTCGGAAACTCCGCCGCAACCGCCGGCGGGCGCTGAAGGCGCCGTTGCTGCCGAGAATTGAGCCGAGAACGGGAATAGCCTGACGGGCGCGCAGATTTTGCGCCGGCAAGGGGCGGGAGACAGCAGACATGGCGGACCAGCGGTTCTTCGATAATCGCGGTCCGTTTGCCCTTTCCGACCTGTGCGCCGCGGCGAAAATCTCGCTCCCTCCGGGCGTAGACGGCACACAGAAGGTCGTCGATGTTGCAGGCCTAGCGGGCGCGGGGCCAACCCACATTTCTTTCTTTTCAGGTGCGCGTGCGCGCGATGCGCTGCCATCGACCAATGCCGGCTGGTGTCTTGTTCCCGAAGCCGGTTCCGGAACCCGTAAGGACATACCGCCGTCTGGGACCATCGCTCTCCCCGCGCCGTCCGTTCCGCATGCCTTTGCCGCTATCGCGCGTCACTTTTATCCCGAATACGAAATCGGCGTTTCGGCACAGGATGTAGCCGTGCACCCGAGCGCGCGTCTCGGCGAAGGTGTTGTGCTCGCGCCGGGCGTTGTCGTCGGGCCCGGCGCCGAAATCGGCCGCGGTGCCCGTATAGGCGCGAACAGCGTCATTGGCCGCGGCGTCGCCATTGGACGTCACAGCGAAATCGGCGCGCATGTCAGCATCGCGTTCGCCTATCTCGGCGACGAGGTGGTGGTGCAATCGGGTGCGCGCATCGGTGGTTCCGGATTTGGGTTTGCCTCGTCTGGAAGCGGTCACGTCAAAATTCCGCAGCTCGGCCGGGTGATCATTCAGGATCGCGTCGAGGTCGGGGCCAACACCACCATCGACCGCGGCATGCTGGTCGATACGGTCATCGGTGAAGGCACCAAAATTGATAATCTGGTTCAGATCGGGCACAACGCGCGCATTGGCCGTCATTGCATTATCGTCAGTGGTGTGGGGCTTGCAGGCAGTGTCACGCTGGGTGATTTCGCGGTTCTCGGCGGTGGGGTCGGTGTCGCCGATCACGTCGCCATCGGCGATGGCACCCGTGTTGCGGGTATGGCGGGCGTGATGCACGATCTCGCGCCCGGTCAGGAATATGCGGGGGCACCGGCGCGTCCGGCGCGGACATTTTTCAGAGAGGTTGCGACCCTCGCCAGACTGGCGAGACCGCATAAAAAAACCACCGATGAATGAACACAAAGTCGTTTCGGAAAACATCGACATCGATGGCGTGCGCCGACTTCTGCCGCAGCGTCCGCCTCTTTTGATGGTGGACCGCCTGACCGATGTATGCGGCGGCGAAAGCGCGGTCGGCTGGAAAGCGGTCAGTTCCAACGAACCCTATTTCGCGGGCCACTTTCCGGAATATCCGGTGTTGCCGGGCGTCCTGATCGTTGAAGCGTTGGCGCAGACGGCGGGCGCGCTTGTTGTCTATTCGCTGAATGTCAGCGCCACGAGTCGCGTCGTCTATTTCCTGTCCATCGATAAAGCGCGTTTCCGGAAGCCCGTGCGGCCTGGCGATATGCTGCGCATGCCGGTGCGTCTGGTGCGCCAGCGTGGTCCCGTGTGGCGTTTCGAAGGCAAGGCCTATGTCGGCGAGACGCTTTGTGCCGAGGCGGAATACAGCGCGATGCTGACCGATCGCGGTTTCCCGGGAAGCGAAAATTCGCCGGACGTGAAGGGCGCATGAGCCGCATTCATCCCAGTGCAATTGTCGAAGACGGCGCCGTGCTCGGCGCCGACGTTGAAGTCGGGCCCTTTTGCATTGTTGGCAGGCAGGCGCGTGTCGGCGACGGCGTAAGGTTACTCTCCCATGTCGTGATATCGGGCGATACCGAACTTGGGTCGCGCAGCGTTGTTCATCCCCACGCGGTTCTTGGTGGTTCGGCGCAGTTCCGGGCCGAAACGGGCGAGGTCGGCGCGCTGCGCATCGGATCGAACAATGTCATTCGCGAGCATGTCACCATGAATCGCGGCACGGTGAAGGGCGGGGGCATCACATCTGTTGGGGACAATGGTTACTTCATGGCTTATTCGCATATCGGCCATGATTGCCATGTCGGCAATAACGCCACTTGTGCGAATTGCGTTGCGCTTGCGGGCCATGTGACGGTTGCGGACAATGTCAACATTGGCGGCCTTTCCGCCGTTCTGCAATTTGTCCGCATCGGGCACGACGCCTTTGTCGGGGGGGCATCGGGCCTTCCTACCGATGTCATTCCTTACGGTATTGTGCAGGGCTCCCGAGCCTATCTGCTCGGCCTCAATCTGATCGGCCTCAAGCGTAAGGGCATTCCCCGCGAACGTATTCACGCGTTGCGCGGCGCCTTCCGCCAGATGTTTTACGGCGAAGGTCATCTTGGTGATCGCGTCAGCGCCGCAGAAGAAAAGTTTGGCTCCTACGCTGAAGTGGCGGATGTCATCGCCTTCATGCGCACCAAATCGAAGCGGCAGATCTGCGTTCCGGAAAAAGGTTCTGCGGAGTCCTCTGATGAGTGAGGCTCCGGCCCGCTCTGACACAACGCTCGGCATTATCGCGGGTGGCGGCGAATTGCCCACCGCTATCGCCGCGGCGGCCCGCGAAGGCGGGCGTGAAGTATTTGTACTTGGAATTTCCGGTATGGCATCCGAGAGCGCTCTCGCGCCCTTTCCGCATGCGCTGGCGGGGCTCGGCGAACTTGGCAAAGCCATCAAGCTTCTGAAGGAGGCGCATTGTACGGAAGTCACGTTTGCAGGCCGCGTACCGCGCCCGCAATTCAGCAAGATCAAGCTTGATGCCAAGGGCGCGCTGGCTTTGCCCTGGATCGTCGGCGCGGCGCGTCGCGGAGACGATGCGCTCATGCGCACGGTGCTCGGGTTGTTTGAGAAAGAAGGCTTTCGCGTCATCGGTTCGGACGAAGCCGCGCATGCGCTGCTGGTGCCGCGCGGGCTGATCGGCGGCATTGAACCGGACGACCAGGAACTCGCCGATATTGCCCGGGCCGTGAAGGTCGTACGCGCCATGGGCCAGCACGATATCGGCCAGGCGGCGGTCGTATGTGAAGGACTTGTTCTTGCCATTGAGGCAGCGGAGGGCACCGATGAAATGCTGCGCCGTGTCGCCGAACTTCCCGAAGCCTTGCGCGGCACACCCTCGGCGCGCCGCGGCGTGCTGGTTAAAGCCCCGAAACCGGGGCAGGAACGCCGGGTCGACCTCCCGGTGATCGGCCAGAGAACGCTCGATCTCGCGGCAGCCGCAGGCTTGGGCGGTATCGCAGTCCAGGCCGCCAGCTCACTCATCCTTCACCGACATTCGATGGTGACCTCCGCCGATGCAAACGGCATGTTCCTGCTCGGTTTTGCCGCCGGAGATTATCCGGCGTGAGCGGGCATCCGGGCGACGAGCCGCGTCCGCTTACGATCATGCTCGTGGCGGGTGAACCTTCGGGCGATCAGCTTGGTGCCGAGCTGATGCGCAGTCTGAACGCGCTGGCTGCGGAGAATGGACGTCCCATCAGCATTGTCGGCATCGGCGGCACCGCAATGAAGCGGGCAGGGCTCGACAGCCTCTACGCGCTCGATGTCACCTCCGTCATGGGCTTGCGCGAAGTTGTTCCACGCATTCCGGAGATACTGCGCCGTGTCCGCCGCGCGATTGAGTTCGCGCTTCGCGTTAAGCCCGATGTCGTCGTTCTGATCGACAGTCCGGATTTTACGCATCGTATCGCGCGCGGATTGAAGGGACGCGACCCTTCTATCCCCACTGTCAATTACCCGCCGCCGCAGGTTTGGGCTTCGCGCGCCTATCGCGCGCGCAAAATGGCGCGCTATATGGACGCCATCCTCGCCATTCTTCCTTTCGAGGCACCGTTCTTCGAACGTTACGGGATCGAAACCCATTTCGTCGGTTATCCCGTTGTTGAACGCAAAGCGCGCATGATGGGCGGCGCGAAATTTCGCGCCCGGCACACCATTGCCCCCGATGCCAAACTTCTTGCCGTATTGCCGGGCAGCCGCCGGAATGAAATCCGCTTTATTCTTCCGGCGCTGAAAGGCGCGGTGAAACTTATCGCAAAGGAATTTCCGGATCTCGTCTGCGTGATCCCGGTCGTGCCGCATGTCGCCGACGCCGTGCGCAAGGGCGCCGAGAACTGGCCCGCGCCGCTTCTGATGGTTGAAGGCGAGGACGAAAAATTCGCCGCCTTTGATGCGGCAGATGCGGCGATTGCCGCTTCCGGCACGGTAACAAGCGAACTCGCGCTCGCGCGCACGCCCATGGTCGCGGGATATCGTGCGGGGTGGCTGACCTATGCGCTGGCGCGGCCCTTGATGAATGTGCGGTTCATCACGCTGATCAATCTGGTATTGGGACGCAAGGCGATCCCTGAACTTCTGCAGGCCGATTGCGCCGCGCAGAAATTCGCCGATGCGGTGCGCCCTCTTCTGAAGGGCGGCCCTCAGCGCGAAGCGCAATTACAGGGTATCGAGGAAGCCTTGAAGGCGCTGGGCGAGAACGCGGAAATTCCCTCTTTGAGGGCAGCGCGTGCCGTCATCGAAATCGCTTCGCGCGCCAGGGCTTAAGATACACGCCGCGCGAGAACGCGCAGCGAGGGTTTCCAGAGCAGCGTTTTGTGCAGAATCTCGATGCCGTATTCGCCAAGCAGACGGCGAAGGCTGTCGATATTGAAGAACGACACATGTTCCGGCGGAATGACTTCCTTCCACGACGGAAAATCTTTGGGTACGCGAAAATGCCCGGCGTCGGGCGTCGTCAGCCACAACACGCCGCCGACTTTCATGAGGGTTTTGAGGGCCGCGACGAAACTGTGCACTTCCGGCATGTGCTCGATCACTTCGCGGCAGAGAACGGCGTCATATTGTCTGCCTCTTTGGGCGAAGTCCTGCGCTGTCCCGGCGATGAACGTGTTCCGCGGATAAAGCCGCTCGGCGATCTCGATTGCTTCTGCGCTTAAATCAATGCCGGTTGCCTCATGCCCAAGTCGTCGCGCGGCCTCGACGCCGAACCCGGTATTGCAGCCGATATCGAGGAAGGTCTTGCCCGGCGCGCGGCGGAGGACCGGCGCAAGAATACTTTTCAACTTGCGGATCTTCTTGTCGCCATTGCGGATGTTTTTCGTATTGATCCAGTACTTCGCGTAATAATCGTCGATCACTTGCGCAGACGGCATGGGATGAACGAAGCGCTGAGTACACCCGCGGCACAGAACGAGGGGAAAGTTATTCTTTTCCCCTAGTTCCGTGAAATCGTTTCCGCGGCATACGGGACACGTCATGCGCGTCCCGGTTTAACGGTTTTCCACAGGCACGTAATCGCGCGCCGCGGCGCCGGTATAAATCTGGCGCGGGCGACCGATCTTCTGTTGCGGGTCTTCGACCATTTCTTTCCACTGGGCGACCCATCCCACGGTACGCGCAACGGCAAACAGCGCCGTGAACATCGTAGTCGGGAAGCCGAGTGCGGCAAGCGTGATACCCGAGTAGAAGTCGATATTGGGATAGAGCTTCTTCTCGATGAAATAATCGTCCTGCAAGGCAATGCGTTCGAGTTCTAGCGCGGTTTTCAGAAGCGGGTTGTCATGCATGCCCAATTCTTCGAGCACCGCATAACACTGGTCCCGCATGACCTTCGCGCGCGGGTCGTAATTCTTGTAGACGCGATGTCCAAAGCCCATCAGGCGGAAGGGATCGTTCTTGTCCTTTGCCTTGCTGACATATTCCGGCACGCGGCTGACGTCGCCGATCTCCTTCAGCATGTTCAGCGCCGCTTCATTGGCGCCGCCATGTGCTGGCCCCCACAGGCAGGCGATACCGGCGGCGATGCACGCAAACGGATTGGCGCCCGATGAACCGGCAAGGCGCACTGTCGAGGTCGATGCATTCTGCTCATGGTCGGCATGCAGGATGAAAATCGTATCCAGCGCTTTCGCGAGGACCGGGTTCACCTTGTATTCCTCGCACGGAACAGCAAAGCACATGCGCATGAAATTTTCCGTATAGCCGAGATCGTTGCTCGGATAGACGAAGGGCTGACCGACGGAATATTTATAGGCCATCGCCGCGATGGTTGGCGTCTTCGCGATCAGGCGATGCGTGGCGATTACGCGCTGGCGCGGATCATTGATGTCGGTGGAGTCGTGATAGAAGGCGGAGAGCGCGCCCACGACGCCGCACATGACGGCCATCGGATGTGCATCGCGCCGGAAGCCCCGGAACAGGAAGGTCAGCTGTTCATGTACCATCGTGTGGAAGGTGATGGTGTGGTCGAAATCGCTGGCCTGCTTGGCGCTGGGAAGTTCCCCGTAGAGCAGCAGATAGCAGACTTCGAGAAAGTTCGAGTGCTGCGCCAGCTGGTCGATGGGATACCCACGATAGCGCAGAATGCCGGCGTCACCGTCGATATAGGTAATTTCGCTTTCGCAACTGGCGGTCGAAGTGAACCCTGGGTCGTAGGTGAAAATGTCCGCATCGCCATAGAGCTTACGGATGTCGATCACATTCGGCCCCTGGGTGCCGCTCAGCGCCGGCAGCTCGTAGGACTTGTTGTCGTAGGTCAGCGTGGCCGTCCCCGCTGATTTGGCTTGGCTCTCTTTGACGCTCATTCCGGAACTCCAAGGGTGACGGACGCACCCCCCCAATGACGATTATTGTTCTTATGACTTCCTTATACGCACCTGCAGCAAGGCCGTCACGCCCCTAAAAACTGGCAGGTTTCTGCCGAAAATACCCGCTTAATCGGCATGGGCGCGGATGCGGCTCAACGCCTCTGCCTGCCCCAGGACCACCAGGACGTCGAACACGGGCGGCGACGTGGTTTTCCCCGTCAGCGCGGCTCTAAGGGGCTGGGCGATATCCCCTAATTTCAATCCCTCGGCCTCGGCGAATGCCCGGACGGAAGCCTCCAGCGCGGCGGCTTCCCAAGGGGTCTCATCGAGACGCGCGGCAAGTCGACCGAGCCGCCCCCGTGCCTCCCCCGCAAGAAGGGCCGCCGCCTTCTCATCGGGCGCGCGTGGCCCATCGGAGAACAGGAATTGTGCGTTGTCGGTCAGCTCGAGAAGCGTCTTGGCTCTGGCCTTCAGCCCCGGCATGGCCGCGGTCAGCTTCTGGCGCACCGCTTCCGAAAGCTGGATTTCCGGCATCTGGCGCTTCGCCGTCGCCACCACTTCCGTGGTCAGCGCCGCATCGTCCATCTCGCGTATGTAATGACCGTTGATGCTTTCCAGTTTCTTGAAATCGAAACGTGCAGCGCTCTTGCCGATATTCTCGAGATTGAACCACTCGATCGCCTTTGCGGTCGGAATGATTTCCTCGTCACCATGGCTCCAGCCAAGGCGCAGCAGGTAGTTGCGCATCGCCTCGGGTAGATAGCCCATGTCGCGATAGGCTTCGACCGCGAGCGCGCCATGACGCTTCGAAAGCTTCGCGCCATCGGGACCGTGGATCAGCGGTACATGGCCATAGACCGGCTCAGGCCAACCCATCGCCTTGATGATCTGGAGCTGGCGCGCGGCATTGTTCAGATGGTCGTCGCCGCGCACCACATGGGTCACGCCCATGTCGAAATCATCGACCACGACGGCGAGCATATAGGTCGGGTTGCCGTCGCTGCGCAGCAGCACCATGTCGTCGAGATTTTCGTTCAGGAATCGTACATCGCCCTGCACGAGATCCCTCACGATGGTCTCGCCGGTCTGCGGCGCTTTCAGGCGCACAACGAACGGTGCACCGGCTGGCGCGTCGGACGGATCGCGGTCGCGCCAGCGCCCGTCATAGCGGGTTGGTTTACCCTCGGCCCGCTGCTGCGCCTTCATCGCGTCGAGCTCTTCCGGCGTCGCGTAACAGCGATAGGCATGGCCCTTGGCGAGCATCTCTTCGGCGACCGCCCGATGACGGCCGGCGCGCGCGAACTGGAACACAGGTTCGTCGTCCCAATCGAGACCGAGCCAGGTCAGCCCGTGCAGAATGGCGTCGATGGCTTCCGGCGTCGACCGCTGACGGTCGGTGTCTTCGATGCGCAGGCGGAATTTGCCGCCTGTATGGCGGGCATAAAGCCAGTTGAATAACGCCGTGCGCGCGCCTCCGATATGAAGATAGCCGGTGGGCGAGGGGGCAAAGCGAAGGACCGGAGTTTTGTGGTTCATTTGGCTGCTTTTTGACATGATCGGTTGATACGCGAGGAGACGACGGCTTCTAGCAAAGTGATCCCCTTGCGGATAGGTCTGACGTCCCTCGCCAGGGGCATTGGCTTCTGTTTCTCCGATCATGTGGTCGGTTCCGTTGGGGCGCGCCTTCGGCAGCGCTGCGGCTTTTTTTCCACTCTTTTTGGCGGCGTTCACCCCATAAGCGCTGCACTGGCGAAGGATATCGTCGCGGAGCGCGACCGCAGGTTTCCCTGGACGGTCGTTGCCTTCGCCTCCGGCAGTCTTCTTTATTTCGCCTTGCCCGTTGAACCGGCGTACTGGATCGCTGCGGCCATCGCGGGTGTGGGCGCGCTCACGGCATTCAAGGCTCTGCGTACAACGCGTTTTATAATGCGCTTCTTCTGCGCGCTGATTGCGGCATGCTGTTTTGGTTTTGCGGGCGCGAAACTCCGTACCGAAATCGTGTCCGCGCCCATCATCTCGTCCGATATGGGACCCTTGACCATCGAAGGCCGCATCGAAACCGTTCTTCTCGAAGATGCCGCCAACGCGCGCATTGTGCTAGCGCCGGTGCAGATCGGCGAGAATACGGAAGCATTGCCGCGCCGTGTACGCCTGAGCCTTCGTGGCGAGCGCGCAGTCAGTGTTGTGAAGCCGGGGCTGCGCGTATCTCTTCTGGCGATGCTGCGTCCGCCGCCGGAGCCCGCGCTTCCGGGCGGCTATGATTTCGCGCGCTGGGCGTTCTTTTCGGGCATTGGCGGTGTCGGATTCGTTCTCGGCGCGCCGACACAGCTCGATCTGCCCGAAACCGAAAAGTGGCGCGTGCGCTTCGCGGCATCCATCGAACGCCTCCGCGGCACTATGAGCGCTCGCATACAGGCAGCCCTTCCGGGGCCTGACGGTGCGATCTCCGCCGCGCTCATCACCGGCGAGCGCGCCGCGATCAGCGAGGACGACACCAACGCCTATCGCGATTCCGGTCTCTTCCATGTGCTGTCGATTTCGGGCGTCCATATGGCGCTGGCGGGGCTCGGCATTTTCTGGATCGTACGTGCGCTGCTCGCGCTGTTTCCACGTATCGCGCTCATTTACCCGATTAAGAAATGGTCGGCCTGTGCGGCCATTGCCGGCGCGACCTTCTACCTTTTTCTATCGGGGGCGAGTGCGCCCGCGGTGCGCTCCTACATCATGCTGCTGGTGATGCTGATCGGCGTTCTTGCCGACCGTCCGGCGCTCTCCATGCGGTCGGTGGCGATCTCGGCGCTTCTTCTTCTGGCCATCGAGCCCGAAGGCATCATCGAGCCAAGCTTCCAGATGTCGTTCGCGGCGACATTGGCCTCATTGCGCTGGCCGAATGGCAACGTGCGCGTCCCCTGGAGGGCGTGCCGCCTGAAACCAGCATCGACGGGGCCTTGCGCTGGACACGGCGTTATTTTGTTGGCCTCATCTGCGCGAGCATGGTCGCCGGTCTCGCGACCGCGCCTTTCGCGATCTACCATTTCGATCGTGCGCCCGGTTATTCGCTTCTCGCAAACCTTCTGGCGACGCCCGTCGTCGGCGCCGTCATCATGCCTGCCGCCTGCTTTGGCGTCGCATTGATGCCTTTTGGTCTCGAATATGTGCCGCTCCAGATCATGGGGTGGGGCGTCGGCCTGATGACCGACATTGCGCATTGGGTCGCGGGGCTGCCGGGGGCGGTGAATCTCGTCCCGGCAAAATCCGGAATGGTTCTCGTCCTCATCGCCGCCGGAGGATTATGGATCGGTCTTTGGCAAAGACGCTGGCGTTGGTTCGGCGTGACGGGGCTCGTGTTGGGCCTTGGTCTCGCCGCCTTTGAGAAAGCCCCCGACATTCTGATCGCGCGTGATGCTTCGGCCGCCGCGGTCCGCGGTACCGATGGTGTCTTCATACTTCTCGGCAAGCTCGATGATTACACCGCTGAGCAGTGGCTGCTGCGCGATGGCGACGCGCGGCCCGCAGAGCTCGCCTCGGAGGGCGCGCGCTGCGACGAATGGGGCTGCCTTGCACAGGATGGTGAGGGGCGGGTGGTGGCGCTGGCCCTTCGCGCCGGGGCACTGGCAGACGATTGCGCCCGGGCCGACATTATCGTCAGCGCTGTGCCGCTCCGACGTACCTGCAACAACCCCATCTATGTGATTGATCGTTTTGATGTTTTCCGCGAAGGCGCAATCGCGCTGTTCACTGCGGGCGGGGAAATTGGCCGCCGAACCGTAGCGGGCGAGCGTGGCGCACGGCCTTGGGTGCAGAGGCATTAACCCGACGAAACCGCTCCGGTCTAACCCGCGGGGAACTTTTCTAAAACTGAGCCGTTACCGCCGCGAGTGGAACTTTGTCTGGATGAATCCGCGATGCGGGGAAACCGCGTGCGCGGTGTGCCGGACAGGCCCCAGGATTATGCGTGGGGACAGTTTCATGATGATCGCCGGTAAACGCCTGATCCGGTCACTGGCGCTAGGCGGTGCGGTTTTTGCCGCGGCTCTATCAGGCCCGGCCCAAGGCCAGATCATTTTGGCGCAGGCGCAGGACCTTAGCAGTCTCTCCATTGAGGAATTGGCTGCGCTTGAAATCACGACGGTGTCGCGCCGGGCCGAGCCCTTGAATGAGGCGGCGGCGGCGATTTTCGTCATCACGCGCGACGACATCCGTCGTTCAGGCGCGGAAAACATTCCCGATGCGCTGCGCCTTGCCCCCAATCTTCAGGTCGCCCGAATGAGCGCCAACGGCTATGGCATCAGCGCGCGTGGCTTCAACCATTCGACGGGTACCTCGAACAAGCTTCTCGTTCTGATCGACGGGCGTAGCGTCTATACATCGCTCTATTCCGGCGTGTTCTGGGACATTCAGAATTTCCCCCTCGACGACATCGAACGCATCGAGGTGATCAGCGGGCCGGGCGGAACACTGTGGGGGGCAAACGCGGTCAATGGCGTCATCAACATTATCACCCGCAGTTCCGCCGACAGCCAGGGCCTTATGGCGCGCGCGGGATACGGCAATCTCGAACGCAAACTCACCGCCCGCTTCGGAGGGACGCTAGGTGCAGGCCTCACCTACCGCTTTTACGGAATGGGTTTTCAGCGCGGGCCATTGCAAACCGCCACGGGCGCGGACACAGCCGATGAATGGGAAACGCTGCAGGGCGGGTTCCGCATGGATTACACGCAAGGGTCCAACGAAGTTTCCCTGTTCGGCGATGTCTACAGCGGCTGGAGTGAGCCGATAGGCACCCTCACCGATGGGGAAGTGAATGGC
The DNA here is from genome assembly GCA_903862715.1 of uncultured Alphaproteobacteria bacterium. Lineage (GTDB taxonomy): Bacteria > Pseudomonadota > Alphaproteobacteria > Micropepsales > Micropepsaceae > CAIYRG01. Next base: position 718 of record CAIOYY010000056.1, on the reverse strand, counting down.
GGAAATGTCGTCGCGCGCTGGCGGCATGCACTGTCGAACAATGCCAATTTGAATCTGCAGGCCTATTACGACTGGAACGCCCGTACGGTCACCAGCGGCATCGAGGATTTTCATGAAACGCTCGATGTCGAAGGCGAGTTTTCTTTAGCCGCTGGAACAAATCATCAGATCGTTCTCGGCGCGGGCTATCGCGCAAACTGGGACGAATTCACCCCTGGTCCGGGCACATCGTTCCTGACGCCGGCGCAGCGCCGGCTAGAGCTCGCCAACGCCTTCCTGCAGGACGAGATCGCACTTCAGGAAAATCTGTCGCTTACGCTAGGCATTAAGCTCGAACACAATAGTTATACGGGGCTCGAATATATGCCGAGCGGGCGTCTGTCCTGGGCGGTGACCGAAACCGATTTTCTGTGGGCCGCGGTTTCGCGCGCGGTGCGCACGCCCTCGCGCTTCGACAGAGATCTCTTCAATACCGGGCTCATCGCTGGCGGCCCCGATTTTATGTCCGAGAGACTGACCGCCTACGAAGTCGGCTATAGAGGGCAACCGCTGGAAGGGTTGTCCTTTTCCCTGTCTGGTTTCTACAATGTGTATGACGATCTGCGCACGGCGGAATCGCCTGCGGTCGGTGTCCGTCGTCAGAACATTTGGCGCAGACCCGAGCTTAGATTAGCGGAGGGTCGGCCTCGTCTGGGGTTTGATGTTAGGCGGCGAGCTT
>CAIOYY010000055.1 GCA_903862715.1 uncultured Alphaproteobacteria bacterium | reverse complement strand
TGCCTCGAGGCGTCAGAGGCCGTCGTCGGACGTCAGAGAGTGCCTCGAGGCGTCAGAGGCCGTCGTCGGACGTAAGAGAGTGCCTCGATGCGTCAGAGGCCGTCGTCGGACGTTTACGGGTCGGGAGAAACGACCGAACCCCCGCCGCCTGGTTAGGCGACGGGGGTTCGGTGCGTTCGGGGGTTGTGGACTGTCTACTTCCGCGGCCGTTCGGCCGCTACGCTTTCGAGCCCTCGCGATAGCAGCTCGCGGAGTAACGCGCCCTGGGAGGGCAATTCATGCGGCCGTTCGGCACGCCTCTTTTCGAGTAGGGCTTCTATCGCTTGCACGAGCTCTTCGGGGCATCGAACGGCGAGGTTGCGATGCGCCGGCATTACCAACCCTCCCCATACGACAGCATAAATCCGAAGGCATCATCGGCATCCCAAGTGAACCCGTTCAGGTTGCGCCACTTGGCATCGAATATGGACGCTCTTTCGAGACTGTGAAAGGCGGCAGACTTTCGACCGGCCTGGAATTGACTGCCGGCAATTTCTCTGTGCGACGCGGCCGCGGATAGTAGGTCGCGGCTTTCAGTCTCACGGCAATGGTCAAGGCAGGGTTGACAGACATAATCGTCACCGCATCGGCACTGCTTTTCCATGGTTAAGCCCTCGCGATGGGGTTGAAAAGAACGACCGGCGGCGCTTCGACCTTCGGCCGCAGGTGCCGCAGTGTGTTGAGTTCCGCGCGGAGTTCGTCGGCCGTCTCACGAGCACGCACGGCATCGGCCGCATCGGTATCGGCCGCTTCGCGCGCCTCATTCAATTCGTTAGTCAATCGAATCACTTCGTCGCGCAATTCCACCACAACGCTTTCGAGGTAGACGCAATGCCGCTCAGCCTGGTTCCAACGCTCGCGACGAATTTCAGACACCTCCGATGCCGCATCAAGGTCTTTCCTTTGTGCGGAGCAGAGCTCCTCCAGGTACGCCAGGCGCGTCAATTGCGGCACGGGCTCCGGCTCCGGTGCCGCCTTCGCGACCTTCGCGACCTTCGCGACCTTCGGGGCCTTCGTGTCCATTTCCCGCAGCGCGTCGACAACGGAACGCGTATCGACCGGACCGGAACCACCGGTTAGCTTTTTGAGAAAATCGCTTTTCATTTCGTTAAATGAGGCAATATCGTTAGGCTGGTCCGGCATCGGCATTTTCATGCGTACCGTACCTTCGCCACCATCGGCCCCGCGATAGACGATAACCAGCGTGTCGCGCGTGGCTTTCGTCCATGCGATGTCATACAGGTGGGCATAGTCGCGATCGACGTCAAAGCCGGTCGAAGGCCCGTAAGCCCGCGGCATTTTCTCCGGGTAGATGCACGGAATCGGGCGCTTCGGCGCGCCCGGCTCGACGTCTTCCGATACGACGATAGCGGCACCCTGCGCGAAAGACGGGCGGCGTTGGGAAGCATCGAAGAGCCTCTTGGCGCGTTTGAATTGTGCGCGATATTCGGCAGACGTGGCGGGAGATAGGCCCGCTTCTACCATTGTGTACTCTTGCGCCATTCTCGAGACTCCGCGGCCGTCGGCCGCACTAGGTGGCCCCGTGACACCACGTCACGGAGCGGGCTCTTCAGTAGGCGCGTCACGCCTAGACGGCGCGGACCGTTTCCGGTCCGGCCGTTTCGCCTTGGTTACCGCTGTTCGTCCGCGTCAATTTCGACCGCGCGATTCGAGAAGTGCTCCGAATCCTCGCGATAGTCCGCCTTCGCTTGACGCACACACGCGCGCGCCGCAGACATTGCCGCGGAACGGGTTGCGTAACCGCGGAACGTGCCTTCCGTTTCGACGTGTCCGGTGACCATGTCCGCGCGGCGGACAGTGTAAGCCCGCGCACCGCGGCCGAACGGTCCGCCTTCGGAGGTGACGAACCAAGCAGTGTTGTCGACGCGGGCCACACAACCGGTCGGGAGTCGCGACCGGAAAAAACGGAGCGTATCGGCATCGAACCAATGTCCGCCGTTGGCGGCGTTTCGTTCGCGAATCAGGCGAAGTGCGAAAATGTCCATTGTGTCCTCTTTCCGGCCGCTTCCGGCCGCTTCTAGGTGGTCCGGTGGCACCATGACAAGGGGCGGGTTCGGGCTACTGATGCGGGCCGAAGAAGCCGCGGCGAACGAGATAGACGACACCGCTCATGAGCACGAGAGCGGGTAGGGTTGTGAAAGCGTTGGCGAGTAGGCCGTCCATGTCACGCCCCTTCCGTCGACACGGCCCACGTCCAGGATTCCCAGACACGGCCGCACGTCGCTCGCACGTCGTCACGCTCGCACGTGTCGACGTCCGCGCCCTCCGAATCCGTGACGTGGCAATGGCTCCGGCCGGACGTGCGAGAATCCCACGTCACGGCAACGAGCGCGTCCGGGTATCGCGCGGACAGTGCAGCGTCGGTCTGAATCGCGAGCTTGCGAAGGGATGCCACCAAATCAAGCGTGTCCGCGTCAATCACGCCGTCGAAAATGTCCGCGTCAAAGTGAATCGAGATTGCGTGCGGGGTGCCCATGGTGTCCCTCCGGCCGCTACCGCGGCCCTTGCGTGTGTCCCGTCCAGCCCCTACAGCCGGAAGGGGGTTGTGGTTAGCGAATCCGTGTCACGCGGCAGAAAACGACCGCGATTACGAGGTGCGAGACGGTACAGGCGAGGATGATAGCGGCGTTCGGCATGTGGCCCTCTTTCGTTCGCCGTCCGACCCTACGTCGTCCGGCGTGGTGACTGTGTCGCACAGAGTGTCGGCACGACGCAAGAGAAAGTTTAGGGGTGCGTGACTCTTTTATAAAAGTAAGGTTTCGAGGCGCTTTGGCCTTGAAAGTATAGGTCGTTTTGGGCATCGTCCCTCACATGTCCAGCCGTCCGGCCCCTCAGTGGTTTACTCAGTCCACCACAACCACAGGTCCCGTCAAAGGGATCGCACAGTTAGTACGTGAGGCCACGGACGGCGGCCGCCTGCTAGTCGACACCCTGGTTGCGATTGCCACCGGACCGGACTCGAGCGATCGCGACAAGGTGTCTGCCAGCTCCATCTTGCTAGACCGCGGGTTCGGAAAGGCGGTCGAGACCACGCTTTCCCTGTCAGTGGACGCCTCGCAGTCCGAAGCCCTATCGGCCCTGGCCGATGCGGAGCTGGAGCGCCTAGCGGCCACCCTGGCCCCGTCCACGGTCCGGCCGGTGGTCGTTCTCCCGGCCGCGTCCCTGTCTCCCGGCATCGAGGCCCTGCCGGATGCCCCGCCCGAAGCCCTGGAAGCGCCCCTCCGACCCCCGCCCACTGTTACACAGCCGGACGTCCCCGTGACAACCGACCCCGTAACCCCCCTTCCGACCCCTGCCCCGGCACGGCGACGCCGTATCGTCGCCCCTCGAGCGCCGGCCGCGAGGCTCGCGCCGGAACCAGAAAGGCTGGAGTTGCTCGATAAAAGCGACCTTAAAGTCTAGGCATAGAGGGGGGGGTCCGACCCTTTCCGCCCGCCCCGCGCTAGCACTAGCCCCCACCGAGATTTTTCCCCCCTAGACCAAGTAGCCTTTATTCAGAACGCACTAGCCCCCACCGAAATTTTCCCCTCCAAACCAAGTAGACTTTATTCAGAACCCCTGACCTTGACCTTCTGACCTTGCCTCTTGACCTCTCACCCGTCGTTGAACGTGCTACGGTGACCCGATGGGTGACTTCAACTCACAGTCGTTCGTGACCCTGATGAAGGTCGTTGCGGTCATCTGCATCATCGCGATGGTACTGGCTGTGTGGCCGGGAGACGACGAAGAATGACGTCGGACATGCGGTGGACGTTGGTCTGCCTACAGATACTGATCATGTTGTTGAGCTTTTGGTGGCTGGACGGTGACGCCAGATGACCCAGTTCAGCCCCGAAGACATTCAGCGGGAACTGGCCCGTCGAGCGGCATCGGCTCTCTGGGCGCGTGGCAACTTGACCTACAAGCTGGACGAGACCCAGCGCAAAATCAAAGCCTCCCTGTCCGCGACGAAGGAGCGCAAGTTCTTCCTCCTGTGTTCGCGGCGTCTGGGCAAGAGCTTCACGCTCGTCCTCGAGGCGTTTGAGACCGCGCTCAAGAAGCCCCTGTCTCGCATCCTGTACC
>CAIOYY010000054.1 GCA_903862715.1 uncultured Alphaproteobacteria bacterium | reverse complement strand
TTTCTTTTGTGTGCTGTTCTGGGAAACGTGTGTCCCGTGCCATTTGGCACTATCGCGCGCGGCGAATACAACGCGATCAATATTCGGATCGATACCTACCCACCATAAGGAGAAGTCATGCGTTCCGCGTTTTTCACGGTTGCCGTCGCCGTCGGTTTTCTTTTAGCCGTTCCCGCATCCGCGCAGACCGTGGGCACCACGACCGTCACCGCGATTACATCGCTGTGCGACACCTATCTGGCGGGCACGCCCTTCCGCGACGCGGCGGTGAATGCCGGCTTCGGTCTCGATACCGCACTTGATGAATATTATTTCGGTCCACAGGACGAGGTCACCGCGATTCCGCCGGATGCGGATGGCGAATGCGATCTCGTCATTCTCTACACCGAAGCGGAAGGGCCCGAACTATTGTCGTCGATCGTCGGTTTTGCCGAAGGCAGGCAGGGGCAAAAGGTGATGGATCGCTACCCCGTGGCCGATGATGCACTGCAATACTGGAACACCGAGTGGCATATGCCAGGGCGGGCATTGATGCTGACCGAAATGCTCGGTCTCGACGGATCTCCCGCTGGTGAAGAATATCACGTCCTGATGGTGACGCTGAGCGCGCGTCCCTAGGCCTGCTTCTACCGGTTTCAACGGGCGTGCCCGCCGGAGTGTCCGCCTGCGGCATTAATATCGGTCGCGCCCCGCTGCGCGTCCCCCGGCATTTCAGGTCGTCATCCGTGCCGCATGGCTAAGTGGGGCCCGGTCTTCGGACGGGGTGGGCGGTTTCCAGGGGGGCGGCACCCCCGACCCGGGTCACGGGTCGGGACGCCGCGATAAGGAGTATCCGTCTGGCGGCATTGGGAAATCCGGTGAAATTCCCTTCCCCCGTCCCGGAACGCCCTTCCGCAGCCAATCGGGAGGCAGGGCAGGGCGGGGGTAAGATGGTGGCGCTCAAGAATCGCCCGTGCCATACGGACATCGTTCTGTCGCCCCAGAGTGGTCGCCAAACCCTTCGAAAATAGTCCTTTTTCCGCTATTGACTGGGTAGGACACAGGTGGATATACAGCCCCACCTTCGCGGCAGGCTTGTCGGTCACACCGAAACGCTGCCTGAAGCCAGTAGTAAAGAACGGGTCATGCGCGATCCAAGCCCTTATGGGTCCGGATCCTCCGCGTTGCAGGCCACCTCCGAAAGGGGGATGGCCTTTTAAAATTTGTTACGGCTGCACGTCAGCCACAGGATTCATGGCCGCGGAAATCGCGGCGGGGACAAAAGGAAACGGAATGCCGACGGTTAACCAGCTCGTCCGCAAGCCACGCAGTTCGAAGGCGAAGCGCAACAAAGTACCGGCTCTCAAAGGCTGCCCGCAGAAGCGCGGCGTCTGCACGCGCGTCTACACGACGACGCCAAAGAAGCCGAACTCGGCCTTGCGCAAGGTTGCGAAAGTCCGCCTCACCAATGGCTACGAAGTCGTGAGTTACATTCCGGGCGAAGGCCACAATCTGCAGGAGCACTCGGTCGTGCTCATTCGCGGCGGCCGCGTGAAAGACCTTCCGGGCGTTCGCTATCACATCCTTCGCGGCGTGCTCGACACGCAGGGCGTGAAAGACCGCAAGCAACGTCGTTCCGTGTACGGAGCGAAACGGCCGAAGTAAGTCCTGGCAACAGGAAGTAGCCCGGCCGAGGCAGTGTCCGAAGGCCGGGAACCAAACGATGGAAAAGACGAGGAATTAGGATCCATGGCCCGTCGCCGCCGCGCAGAGAGACGCGAAGTTATTCCGGACGCTAAATACGGCGATTCGGTACTCGCGAAATTCATGAACAGCCTCATGTATGAGGGCAAGAAATCCGTTGCTGAACGGATCATCTATGGCGCCTTCGACACCATGCAGGCGAAGACGAAGCAGGATCCGCTGCACCTCTTTCACGAAGCGCTCCGCAACGTCAGCCCGGCGCTCGAAGTGCGTTCGCGCCGCGTCGGTGGTGCGACCTATCAGGTTCCGGTTGAAGTGCGCCCCGACCGTTCGCGCGCGCTCGCCATTCGCTGGATCATCAACGCCGCCCGTTCGCGCAATGAGCCGACCATGATGGGCCGCCTTTCGGGCGAACTCATGGACGCCGCGAACAATCGCGGTTCCGCGGTGAAGAAGCGCGAAGACACGCACAAGATGGCGGAAGCCAACCGTGCGTTCTCGCATTACCGCTGGTAACCCTAGGAACATAGTCAATGGCCCGCGCAACACCCCTCAGTCGCTACCGCAATATCGGCATTGCCGCGCATATCGATGCCGGCAAGACGACGACGACCGAGCGCATTCTCTATTATACTGGCCGTTCGCATAAGATCGGCGAAGTGCATGATGGCGCCGCCACTATGGACTTCATGGAACAGGAACAGGAACGCGGGATCACGATCACCTCCGCGGCGACGACCTGTTTCTGGAACGATCATCGCATCAACATCATCGACACCCCGGGCCAT
>CAIOYY010000053.1 GCA_903862715.1 uncultured Alphaproteobacteria bacterium | reverse complement strand
CTTGGCTTCGGGCGCGCCCTGATCGCCGGTCACGATCCTCAGTTTGGTTCCCAGCAGGGCGTTCGCCAGCACCGGCACGTCGACCGGGATCGAACCCACGGACTGGCCGCCGACGATCATCTCCTTCGTCAGCGCTTCCTGCAACGATTGCACCGGCGAGGTGTGCCACGAATAGGCGACGTACAGACCGCTCGTCACGGAGCCGAGCCATTCGAACTTTGTCGGTTCGTACTGCACGCCCTGGCGGCTGAACAAAGGCAGCGTCGGCACCTGCCCGTGGACGCCGGCGATCTCCGTCCCGTCCTTCGGGGCCACGTTGTACATGTAGTTCGCGGCCCGCAATCCAGCTGCGCCCGTCATCGACTTGACGATCATGTTGGGCTCGCCCGGAATGTACTTGGGCATGTATTTCGCCAGCAGCCGCGCCCAGCTCTCGAACGTGCCACCGCCGCTGAGGATGATCGAGATGGTCTTGCCCTTGTAGAAATCCTGCGCCATGGCGCGGTTCGATCCGGCGAAGGCGAGAAGCGCGAAAGCCGAAGCCGCGAGACCGATGATGCGGCGACCTGAGAGTTTCATGGATGGCACCTGCATGTTGGACAGCGCGCCCGACTGGCTCGCGGCGCGCGAAACTATCTTTGGGCTAAGGGGAAGAACCCGGACGTCAGAAAGGGATTTCGCCCGCCACGGTCGTGCGATGAATGCGACGGATTTCCGGCTCCTTCACACCGCCGAGCGCGATGTGATTGGAGGTGCGATTGTCCCACATGACCAGATCGCCCGCGCGCCACTGATGGCGATAGACCAGTTCCACATTGTCAATATGCGCGAAGAGGCGATCGAGCAGCGGCTGGGCGATCGCGTCGTCCATATCCTTTATGCCGATCGTCGAGCGGGGGGACAGGTAAAGCGCCTTGCGGCCTGTGAACGGGTGCGTCCGAACAAGCGGATGAAAAGCGTCGGGCGGTGAATATTTCTCGTAATAATCCTTGCTCAGGCGCGCCAGTGGAACCATGCGGGGGTTCTTGTGGCGGCTGAAGTTGTGGACGCCGACCAGACCGCTGATCTGTTGCTTTGTTTCAGCGTCGAGCGTTTCGTAGGCGGTGACCATGTTCGTCCACGCCGTCTGGCCGCCCTCCTCAGGTACGCGCACGGACTGGAGGATCGTATAAGCGCAAGGACGGTCGGTGTAGGACTGGTCGGAATGCCAGTCGCTCCCCGCATCGGGATTTCCAACCAGCTTTCCGTCAACGACCTCATTGGAGAGGATCATGACTTCCGGCACGTCTTTCATCTGATAGACAGGCGAGATATGCGTTTCCAGTTCGCCGAAGCGGCGGCTGAACTCCACCTGCTGACGCGGCGTGAGGGATTGATCGCGTATCACGCAGACAATGTTGTCGTGAAAGACATCGCGCAGGCGGTTGAACCCGGCTTCATCCAGCGAATTGGCGTCGATGCCGGATACTTCCACCCCCATGGCAGTGGACAAGGGCTGCACATTCATCCGCCGATAACCTCCCGAATTTTTTGATCCCCGACATTTGGCCTGTTCGGGCCGTTTTGACAAGCCGGGAGGCAGCTTGTCGCAGGGAGAGGACGCGCGGCGCCTTGGTCGCCCAGGTGCCGCCCGCCGACAGAATGCTCAGGCTTCCTTGTAGCCGTATTCCGGAATGCCCTGCTCGTTGCCATAGTATTTATAGGGCAGGAATTTGCCCGACATCACCATTCGCACCCGATCGCCGCGCGGATTTGGTTCGCGCTCCATCTCGATGTTGAAGTCGATGGCCGACATGATGCCGTCCCCGAATTCTTCCTCGATCAACGCCTTCCACGCCGGACCATTGACCATCACCATTTCATAAAAGCGGTAGATGAGCGGATCGGTCGGCGGCATGGGCGAGCCGCGATAGGGGACCTCGTTGAGCATGCGCTGTTCAACTTCGCTGAGGCCGAACAGTTTCGCCGCCTTTTCGGCCAGCGGCTTCACGAGTTTCATTTGCCCGAGCAGCGCGCCGACAACCAGCACCGGCGACATGCCGCCGATTTCGTCGGTGATATATTTCCAGGTCCAGTTCTTCTCGCGCTTGATGTCGAGAATCTTTTCGGTGAGCTGTTCGCGTTT
>CAIOYY010000052.1 GCA_903862715.1 uncultured Alphaproteobacteria bacterium | reverse complement strand
GACGCCTACACACCGGACGCGCAACCGAACAAACGCCCCGACCGCGCGGTGACCGTCTATAGCCATCGTTGCCGCGAAGCCTTTCCCGAAGCGAACGTGGTGATTGGCAGTATCGAGGCCAGCCTGCGCCGGATCGCGCATTTCGATTACTGGTCAGAGACCGTGCGCCGCTCGGTTCTGCCCGACTCGAAAGCTGATCTGCTGTTATTCGGCAATGCCGAACGCGCACTCATCGAACTGACGCACCGCCTCGCTAAAGGCGAGGCTATCAGCACGATCCGCGATCTGCGCGGCACGGCATTTATGGCGCCGTCTGGCTGGCGCCCCGAAGGCTGGCGCGAAGTCGATTCAACCACCGTCGACACACCGGGCGCCATCCAGCCGCATACCGATCCGTACGAGATGAAGGAAAAAAACCCGGCGACGCCGCCACGGGATGCGGCCCCGGCCAGCAATGTGCAGACGATCCAATTCGTCGACCGCGCGGCAAAGCTTGCGGCAAAAATGCAGGAGCGCGCACAGACCGTAATCCGCCTGCCAGCCTACGAGCAGGTCAAAAGCGATCTGGTGTTGTATGCGCATGCCTCGCGCACCTTCCACCTCGAATCCAACCCGGGCAATGCACGCGCGCTAGTGCAGGCGCATGGCGAACGCGACGTATGGCTCAATCCGCCGCCGTTGCCGCTGTCGATGGCGGAAATGGATTTCGTCTACGGCCTGCCGTATGCACGCGCGCCGCACCCGGCTTATGGCAACGCAAAGATTCCGGCGTGGGAAATGATCCGCTTCTCGGTCAATATCATGCGCGGCTGCTTCGGCGGCTGCACGTTTTGCTCGATCACCGAACATGAAGGCCGCATCATCCAGAGCCGCTCCGAGCAATCGATCCTGCGCGAAATCGAAGAGATCCGCGACAAGACCCCGGGCTTCACTGGCGTGATCTCGGATGTCGGTGGCCCCACCGCCAACATGTATCGCATGGCCTGCAAGGACCCAAAGATCGAAAAAGCCTGCCGGCGCCCCTCATGCGTGTTCCCCGATGTGTGTGAAAACCTCAATACCGATCATGCTCCCTTGATCAGCCTCTACCGCAAGGCCCGCGCCCTGCCCGGTATCAAGAAAATATTCGTCGCCTCCGGCCTGCGTTACGACCTCGCTGTGAAGTCGCCGGAATACATCAAGGAACTCGCCACGCATCACGTCGGCGGCTACCTGAAAATCGCGCCTGAACACATCTCCGAAGGCCCGCTGTCGAAGATGATGAAGCCGGGCGTCGGCAGCTACGACAAATTCAAGGAAATGTTCGACCGCGCCTCGAAAGAGGCCGGCAAGGAACAGTATCTGATTCCCTACTTCATCGCCGCCCATCCGGGCACCTCGGACGCGGACATGGTGGAACTGGCGTTATGGCTGAAGAAGAATGATTTCCGTCTCGACCAGGTGCAGACTTTTCTGCCAACACCACTGGCCACCGCCACTGCCATGTATCACACCGGTAAAAATCCGCTGCGCAAAGTCACCAAGACCTCGGAAACCGTGGGTATCGTCAAAGGCGCGCGCCAGCGCCGCCTGCACAAAGCCTTTCTGCGCTATCACGATGCGGAGAACTGGCCGATGCTGCGCGAGGCCTTAAAGGAGATGGGACGCGCCGATCTGATCGGCAGCGGCAAACATCAGCTCGTACCGGCGTTTCAGCCGGCGGGTACCGGCATCGGCGCTTCCATGCACACAAGACGCCGCCCGGTGGTGCAGCGTCGTCAGCAGCGTCTGCGCTAACGACGGCACAGCGTTCGAGGCCGCAGACGCGTCGTTTCAGCGGCGTGAACGGTAGCGCTTAAGCGCGGTCTCGACGATCTGCGGAATCAGCTGTTCGTACGGGATTCCAACGAAACACAGATCACGGCCCAAGGTGTTCGGCGTCAGGTCCGAATTCGGATTCGCCTCGATAAACACCAGTCGCCCCTGATCGGTCAGGCGGTAATCAAGACGTCCGTAATCGCGCATCTGGAGGGCATGAAAGGCGGCAACGCTATAGGCCTGCACCTG
>CAIOYY010000051.1 GCA_903862715.1 uncultured Alphaproteobacteria bacterium | reverse complement strand
CGCCTTGGTGCGCACGCGCGTGGCGTGGCCGCAGTGACGGCAGAAAGCCCAAAGGTCGCGCTCGGCCCTGACGCAGTCTTCGAGGGTCAGGAGAACGCGCTCGCCGGTCCACGGACCGCGCACAATGCTCACCCGAGGCCTCCTCATGACGGTGGTTTTGCTGTGATGTAGTTTGTTCTTGTTTTGTTCACAAGGCAGGATTAGGCTGGTCCCCATCTCATTCAGCTGCAGTGGCAGGAGGCTTTGATGGCAACGGCGAACGATTGGGTACGGCAGATCCTGGCCAAATCGCAGGAACAGCCCATGAGCACCGAAGAGGTGCTGAAAAGTTTGGAACGCTACGCCGGCGCCGGCGATCGCGCTCTCGCGCGTGTGCAGGCGGTGCTGGAGTATATCGACGCCGAACTGGTAGAGCGCCGCGGCGGCATGGTGATGCGCGACCTGTGGAGCACGGTGGCGGACTACCAGGAGAAGGTTCAAGAAGCCCAGGCTGCGGCCTAGCGGACGGCCGCGGATGAAAAACCTCGCCTTATCGGCTGTTATGATCTGCACCATGGGGGCGGCGTTGGCCGCCGAAGATGCCCGCGCGACGGAAGCCGTGGCGCGCGACGTGCTAGGCCCTTTGAGCGCCAATCCCTATGCGCCGGGCTCAACGGCAAATGCGGCGGAGCGTTCCGATCCCAACAGTGTCACAAATCCGCACGGCCCTTACGGCAGCCGCGTAAGCCCGGCGTCGGCCGCCAATCCTTTTGCGACCGCGACCCCGACGCTCGAAGACAGCGCCGGGCGGTATCGCGGCAAACTCAGCGCCAATCCCTTTGATGCGGACTCGGTTTCCAATCCTTATGGCCGCTATGGCAGCGCCTATTCGCCCGATAGCATCAATAATCCCTACGGCGCGGGAAATCCCTCTGCGCCCGATAGCCCGTACAATCGGTATGGCCAAGGGCTGCGCATTCTTGCGCCGCAGTGAGACATTGGCGCGCTGCAACTTGCGCCTGCGCGATGAGTCAGGCTTCGCTTGGGGCGAGTCATCCGCGTGAAGGAACCGCGGGGGATTCATTCCCACGCGGGTCTGCGCTATGATCACCACCGCAGCGGCGCATGTCTGGTGAGCGCCAAAGGGGACGAGATGCGTAAGAAAGTTGGAATCGATAATTACCTGATGAGCTCGCTGGCGGTGCTGGCCCAGGATTTCGGCTGTTCGGTCGAGAGCCTTGCCGACGACGCGGTGCGCGAGCTTTTACGCAAGCATAACCGGCCCCGCACGTTGGAAGAGGCCTTCCGGCAGAGCCTGCGCACCCTACCGATGAACGACAATGGCGGCGAACCGCAGGCGAAGAGGTCGCGCTGAGACGCGGAGAGAGCGGGAATTGCCGAAACGGCGGCATTCTCACGACCGCGGAGCGCACGCCGCAAACCATTCCATCGCGCTCCGACAAACCGCGAAATTATCTCAGATAAATTTTCGCGCCCGGCAGGCGTGCGGATGAGAGACCCGTTCGCGAAATATATCTGAGATAATTTCGCTCGCGCCGGTGTCGGGGCAGAAGAACTACGCCACCATTTCCAGCGCGGCGGTGCGGCGTCGGTTGCGGGACCAGTACCCGTCGCGGAATCCGCGGCGGAAGTGATCGCGGCACGCCTGGCTATAACGCGCGTCGTGCTCGCCGACGCGCGCGAAGTGGTACCCAGCCCAGCTCTCGAGCCGGACAGCCAAGCCCTGTTCGCACATGGTTTCCGTCAGACTTGCTATCGCCCGGCGCAACGTGGCGCCAGCGGCATAGCCCGGGTCGTAACAGCGTGTGTGATCTTCAAGCATGCGATGAGTCTCCAGTTCCGTCCCCCGCATCTCGGCCGGAGGTTTACTGGAAGAGCGTGGCCATTGTCCGCATGGTTTGATGAAGATTTGGCGACGTGCGCGGGCGAAGCTGCCCGTTATGTTGCGATGCACTTTGAAAATGTCACCGCCTCGTTGAGAATCTGGACGAAGGCAATAGGCGACGACCACACCTGAGGACAGGCGCGCCCCTGAGGATAAGCGGCGGGACACGCTGTCGGGGCAACAGGCCGTTGTTTGAAACCCCAGATCCTGGGCTTTGCCCAGGATGAGCAAAGAGCAAGCCAGCGCGCGCCTACTTCTTTGCAGGCACTGTGTAGAAATAGATCGTCGCGGTGTCGACCGTTTCGGTTTTCACCGGTTCCCAATCGGGAATGGAGAAGTCGTGGGCGACGATGCGGGTGCCGGGCTTCATGGCGATGAGCTGCGGGCGCAACTTGGCAATCATGTCCGGCAGCAGGTACATGGTGAGCACCGTGGCTTCGGTGAAGTCGAACCGGAACAGATCCTTCTCGAAGAAGGTCACGCGGTCGGCCACGCCCGCCCCTTTTGCGTTCGCGTTGGCCTCCTTGATGCGCACCGGGTCGATGTCGACCCCCACGCCCTTCTTGGCGCCGAAATCGCGCACCGCCGAAATCACAAGACGGCCATCGCCCGAGCCCAGATCGTAAACGATATCGTCCTTGCCCACGCTGGCGATGGTCAGCATCGTATCGACAATGGGCTGAGGGGTCGGCACATAAGGCGCGTCCAACTCAATGCCGGAATCCCCGACAAACTTGCCGGTGGCGGCTAGGCTGGATGTCAGCGGAAGGACGGCGAGCAGTCCTGCGCAAAAAGCCGCTCGCGCGGCCGAGAAACGCTTCATGATGTTGGCAACTCCCCCAGGACTAACGGCGACCCGGCCGGCGCAAGTCACCCTCATAAATCAGTGGGCATAGACCATAGGGTCTAAGCCGTTTTGACAAGAGGCTCACGGGGCCGGCAGCTTATACAGGTCTAATCCGTTCGTTATCTTACGATAAGTTGTATTGCTCAAGTCATTGAAAATATTGGAACAGACTTCGCCGAGCGCCGTTCTTCGTAACGTAACGTATGAGCAAGGTTTGTAATGTTTGCGATTTATTTCAACAGCGCCGACGGCGGCCGCGCCTTTATTGCGGCATTCGACGACCGTCAGTCGGCTGTGTCCACGGCGAAACTTCTGTCGCGTCAAGACCCGCGGGACGTCGTGGTGATCGAGAACCGGCCCGTGGGCGATACCGCGCTGACGGCGTGTTACCGACGCGGGCTGCTGCAAATCGACGAAATTGGCGAAGACGATTTGTCTCGCGCGCGCGGCGACGGCCCCGGCGTCAGCCGTGACGCGCGCTGTGGAAAACCGCTCTAGCGGGTCGCCGTTACATCGAAGGTCTGGCCCGCACGTGTGACCTTGGCGGTGATGGCATCGCCCAAAACGTGGCCCTCGAAGGCAAGGCCTTCGGCTTCGAAGACGAAAGAGTCGCCCGAGAGCACCGCGTTCGAAAGGGCCGCTTCCTTGCCGCTCACACGGAGCGTGCCCGCGATTTTCTGGAAATTCTGTGTGAGATCGACGGCGTAGGTGTCCGCGCCAAGGGTAAACCGCCACGTTCCCGCGATCTTCGCCGGCACGACCCAGAGGTAGACGGTACGCTCGCCCACATGCTTGAAGGCATCGGCCTGCCAGTCGCCCATGGTGAAGGTATGGGTCACGATGCGGCTGCCGGGTGTGAGGGTCTGCAGCGCGGGGCGCAGGCGGGTGATCATCTCGGGCAACAGGTACATCGTCACCACCGTGGCCTCGGAGAAATTGGACCGGAACAGGTCCTCCTCAAGGAAGAGGGCGCGGCCCGCAACGCCCGCGGCCTTTGCATTCTCATTCGATTCCTTGATGCGCAC
The DNA here is from genome assembly GCA_903862715.1 of uncultured Alphaproteobacteria bacterium. GTDB lineage: Bacteria > Pseudomonadota > Alphaproteobacteria > Micropepsales > Micropepsaceae > CAIYRG01. The sequence goes on along the minus strand of CAIOYY010000051.1, from coordinate 547 downwards.
CGGATCGATGTCGATGCCCACAGCTTTTTTTGCGTTGTGGTGCTGGGCGGCGGCGATCACGAGACGCCCGTCCCCGGAGCCGAGGTCGTAGACGATGTCGGCAGGGCCAACATTGGCCATATCGAGCATGGCCTTGACCACGGGCATGGCGGTGGGGACGTAAGGCGCGTCGAGCGGGATGCCGGTGTCGCCGGTGTATTTGCTTTGAGCGAGCGCCGCCGGTACGGCGGCGAAGAGGAGAATGAGGGCGAGGAGATGTTTCATCAGCGGTGTTTGGATCGGCCCCCCGTGCCGCTGCGTGTGACGCCGCGCCTAATCCGAGCGGTGCGTGCGTTCCATACGCTCGTGGCGTTCCTGGGCTTCGATGGAGAGCGTTGCGATGGGACGGGCTTCGAGACGCTTCAGGCTGATGGGCTCGCCGGTTTCTTCGCAATAACCATACGTACCTTCTTCGATACGCTTGATTGCCGCGTCGATCTTGGAGATCAGCTTGCGCGCGCGATCGCGCGTGCGCAGTTCGAGTGAGCGTTCCATTTCCGTCGATGCG
>CAIOYY010000050.1 GCA_903862715.1 uncultured Alphaproteobacteria bacterium | reverse complement strand
TCGCGGCCACTTCTTCGGTGACCGGTACCGGGCGGCCGTCAATCACCACATGATCGATGTTGTAGCCGGGGTGTTCGTGCGTCAGGGCGGTGCGCGATAGGAGGTCGAGGCCGGCGGTCAAATGTGACAAGCCCGCGCCCGCCGGCGTGGCGGTGAGGGGCATCAATGCGTCCCGCGCCACCCCCGCCATGCGGCGGAACGGTTCGGTCCACGTACGTTGTTGTTCATAAAGAGAATAAAGCATCTGAACCCAGCTTAACGGCCGTTCTGGCCCCCGCACATATAAAACCCTAGTGCAAAATTTGTTGCGGTGCGAGATGATCCTGCAGGGGCGCACCCAACCTTAAGGGGAAGGTCCGTCCCACGCCTCGAGGGGGTCAATGGCCGCAACACTCACTATTTCCAGTAAAAATTACTCATCCTGGTCATTTCGCGGATGGCTCCTATGCAAAATGGCGGGCCTGGAGATCGAGGAAAAAGCGGTCGGGGCCGACGATCCGGCCGCCCGGGCCGAACTCCTGCTGCTTTCGCCCTCTTTCCTGACGCCCAAGCTCGACCACGATGGGATCAGCGTCTGGGACACCCTGTCGATCGCCGAATATTTAGCTGAACTCAAGCCGCACGCCGGTCTCCTGCCGACGGATCCGAAGGTGCGCGCCCATTGCCGTTCCATCTGCGGGGAGATGCATTCGGGCTTCTATAATCTCCGCTCGGCCCTGCCCATGAACCTCAAGGCGCGTTTCACCGGATTCAAGGTGTGGGCGGGTGCCAAGGCCGACATGGAGCGGGTGTTTGAAATCTGGCGCGACTGTCTCGCACGCTACGGTGGCCCGTATCTTTTCGGGAAACAGCCTTCCATGGCCGACGCGATGTATGCCCCTGTCTGCACGCGCTTTCAGACGTATGATGTGAAGCTCGATGCCGTTTGTGCGGCATACTGCGAAACGATCCTGGCGTGGGCGCCTGTCGTGCTTTGGACCGAGGGCGCGCTGGCCGAGCCCGAAGAGATGGAAGAACTCGAAGCGGAATTCTGATCGGCCTGCTTCCAATAGGCCCACTTCAAATCGGCCACTTCAAATCGACCTGTGGCCGGCGAAAGAGGATTTAAATGAGCATCGCAGGAAAAGTCGCCGTCGTCACCGGCGCGGCCAGCGGCATTGGACGTGGCATCGGGCAAACCTTCGTAAAGGCGGGCGCCAAAGTCGTGATCGCCGATCTCAATGCTGCGCAAGCCGAAGCCACCGCCGCTGAGTTAGGCGCGAATGCGCTGGGCGTTGCGATGGACGTGACCAGCGAGTCTCAGGTCGATTCAGGGATGGCCCAGGCCGCCCAGCACTTCGGCAAGATCGATATCCTGGTGAGCAACGCGGGGATTCAAATCGTCTCGCCGCTGCAGGATTTTGCTTACAAGGATTGGCAGCGCCTCATGGCGATCCATCTGGACGGCGCCTTCCTCACCACCCGCGCAGCCCTGCGACATATGTATAAGCAGGGCACGGGTGGGGCGATTATCTACATGGGGTCCGTCCACTCGAAAGAGGCCTCTCCGTTGAAAGCGCCTTACGTGACCGCCAAACATGGCCTCATGGGTCTTGCGAAGGTTGTGGCCAAAGAGGGCGCTGCCCATGGCGTACGCGCCAATGTGGTCTGCCCCGGCTTTGTGCGTACGCCGCTTGTCGATAAGCAGATCCCCGAGCAGGCCAAGACGTTCGGGATTTCAGAAGAAGAGGTCGTGAAGAACATCATGCTCAAGGGCACGGTTGATGGTGAATTCACCACCGTCGATGACGTCGCCAACGCCGTTCTCTTCTTCGCCGCTTTCGAGACCAACGCGCTGACGGGCCAGTCGCTCAATGTCAGCCACGGTTGGTCGATGACCTAAGCGCGGTCGGTCGAATCAGCCCCTGGGGTTCGCGCCCCTCCCTTCCCATATAGTACCGCGTAGGCGGTCTGATTGGTCCGTCGCGGACAGAAGCGAAGGATCATGTCAGGGAAGATGTCGGCTGCGCGCAACATCAGAGTGATGACCTGGAATATCCACGGCGGCATCGGGCCGGACCGCAAGCGCGACCTCGCCCGCGTCGTGGACGTCATCAAGGCGCATAATCCCGACGTCCTCGCGCTCCAGGAAGTCGACTCTCGGGGACGCCACCCGGATGAACCCTTACCGCTTGCCTATTTCAGCCAAGCCCTGGGGCAACATCAGGCCGAAGCGCGTACGATTGTCGCCGAGGACGGCCACTACGGTCATGCCGTCATCAGCCGCTGGCCCCTGACGCGCGTGAAGCTCCACGACCTGTCATATGGCCGTTTCGAAAAGCGTTTCGCCATCGAGACCGACATTGAAACTCCGTTCGGACCCGTAAACTTCTCGGCCGTTCATCTCGGCCTGTGGTTCACGGAGCGAAGCCGTCAGGCCCGGCAACTTGCGGACATCGCCAAGAGCGAACATCGTGTTTCGATCATGCTGGGCGACTTCAACGATTGGCCATGGCGTGGCCCGGTTCGCCGCGCGCTGGCGGCGTCGCTGCCTTCGCGCACGCATCATCGCACCTTTCCGTCGTACTGCCCGGTGCTCCTGCTCGACCGCATCTACTGCCGGCCGCTCGGCGCGCTGATCACAAGTTGGGTCGATCCCGCAGGCGCAAGCGCCTCCGATCATCTTCCGATATTCGCTGACATCGAGGTTGCGCCTTAACGCGTCTTTGGGGCGTGTCCTCGCCATAAGAAACAACTCAATGCGGGCCCTGCGGCTTCTTTTTGCGGTAGGGAAATTTGTCGCGGAATCGATACGCGAAATAGCGCCCCCGCGACGAGGATGCGGTGAAATCTTTGTAGACCCACTTCGGCACGCCGAAATATTCGTAGATCGCGCCGCTGGTGAATTCCACTTCCAGCACCTGGCTCGCGTCCCGATAGTTCATGCGGCGGATTGCGGTCGATGGCATGGCTTAGGTCATGCTGCGTGTTCTGGTCTTGTCCATCAACGCCTCCAATACAGTTACAACGAAAGCTCCGGCGCATCGTTTCCGTCGTTCTTGCTATAAGTGAGCGGTCTTGTGAGCGCGCGAGCTGGCAACCATATGGAAAGACACGTGACGATCTTTGTGAAGTGATCGCGATGTATATGCGTTCGGCGTTCTTCGTCATCGCCACGAGCCTCTGGAGCGGGACGGTGCTCGCCCAGGATATTTGCGGAAATATCCGGCTGTCCGTGTCCGAGCAAATCGAATGCAGAGGGCGCATTACAAATTCGCTCGGGGAAGGCGACCGCACGCGAATCCAGCAGGAATTTGAAGATCGCGTCAGGCGCGCGAACGATCAGCTGATCATCCCGCCGGTCATGCGTAGCCCCGCGCCGCCGGCAAACTCACCCCTCACGTCGATCGCAAAGCCCGCATTGCCGCCACCGCCCACCGCTCCCGCAGCGC
>CAIOYY010000049.1 GCA_903862715.1 uncultured Alphaproteobacteria bacterium | reverse complement strand
TGGCGGCGCTGGTGCTGGTGTCGCCGCTGCTTCTTTCCATTGCGCAGTTCCTGCGCAATGAGGTCGGCGCGGTGATGCTCGGTTATCGCGCGCATGCAGTCGCCGCCGAAGCGCTTTCCCCCCGGACGGTTGATGATCCCGTGGCTTTTTTAAGAAGTCGCGCGGAATCCGTCCGCGCGAATGAGGAGTTTCTTCTGTCCACCGCGGCGCTCTTTCAGGCCGTTTCCGCGGTGCAGGGTGTGGAACTGGAATCGCTCACCTATCTGCAGGGCGGCGTATTGCAGGCCTCGGTTCTTCATGGCTCCGTAACCGCCATTAATGAACTATCGCAGTCGCTCGCAGCGTCCGGCCTTGTCGCGGAAGCCGATGCGGCGGTGCCAGGCGTCAATAACCGCCTGTCGACGCGCCTCAGCCTGAGGCCTGGCCTATGACCGCGCTCATGAACCATCTGACGCAATGGTGGTCGGCCCGCGCGCCACGCGAGCAGCGCCTCCTGCAATTGCTGGGCGTACTCCTTGCAACGTTGTTTTTCTGGTATGGCGTGCTGACCCCGCTCGGCGGATTGGCAAGAAACGCGGATGCGCGTTATGCCCGTGCCGCCCACGAGCTTCAGGATATCGAACAGGCGGCGAGCCTCTTCGCGCGCGAACCGCGGCAGGCCGGGCCGGGGGCTGTTCCGCTTGCGGAAATCGTTTCGTCCGCGGCGGCGGAGACCTTTCTCCTTCTTGGTAACACGCGCGCGGAAACGGAAAACCAGGTCACTATCGAGGCCCATGCGGCTGATCCCGCGCGGCTCTTTTCCTGGATCAAACAGCTTCAGGAAAGCCACGGCGTCGTCGTCACGAATTTCACCGCGACGCGCGACAGCGAAGGCCTGCTCGATACCGAAATCGTTCTGACGAGAAGCGCGCCATGACGGCGGGAAAAACCATTGCGCTTTTCGTGGCGGTCTTTCTCGTCGCGCTCCTGTCGCTCTTTCCCATGCGCGTGGCGCTCGCCTGGTTCGGCGCGGGCTCTGTGGTGTCGGCCCGCACTGTGTCGGGTTCGGTGTGGAACAGCCATTGGGAAGACGCCCGCCTTGGCGTACTCGCACTGGGCGATGCGGATGCGCGGCTCGATCCCTCGTTTCTATGGACCGGCGCCGGGCGCTTTCACATCGACAGTCCCTTGTCGCGTCTGACGCTTGTTCGCGGCCCGGCCACGGGCGTCGAGAACGCGACCCTCAACCTTGACAGCACGCAGTTGCGTCTTCCGATCCCTACGCGCGGCGCCGTCACGCTGGCAGATGTCACGCTCCTGTTCGACGGCGCGCGCTGCGCTTCCGCCTCAGGCCGCATCGCAAGCGATATGTTTCAGGTCGAATGGGGCGGGCCTATGCTGTCGGGCGATCTCGCCTGCGATGGCGACAGGGCTGTTGCGGTCCTCACCGGCGAAACAGACGGCATGGCTGTCGATATGCGTCTCTATCTGGCGGCGGATGGGCATTATGAATTGCGCACCGGCATTGCCGGTGTCGCGCCTCCTCTGCAGGATATACTGACGAGGGCCGGTTTCTCCGGAGACGGTGAGTCATTATCGCGTCTCGACGAAGGGGTTTTGGGATGGTGATCGTGCGGGTCCGTTTCGTCCTGCTGTTCGCCGCTTCGCTGCTCGCGGGCTGTGCGGGCGGTATGACGGAGACGGCGTCGCCTGCCTCCACGACGCTTGCCGGAACACCTTTATCGGAATTGCCGCCGCAGCCCATGCGTCCGGGGCAATGCACGCTGGTGCTTTGGTCGCGCGGCAATCCGCCTTTGCGTTTTCTGATGGCCTTCGACACGCCGGCCACCGCGCGCGTATTTCTTGATGGTGAGGTTGTGGAATTGCCGCGCGTGTCCGAAAGCGGCGCGCTGGTCTCCGGCCATTTTCCCGAACAGTTTTTTGCGCGCGACGCCCTGTCGTTGAACGTCTCGTTCTCTACCGATGAATCTGGCGTGCTGGAAGACGGCATGCGCGTGTCTTCCGCCTCGGTCGAATATTCGGGCCCTACCGGCTGGACAGCCCTCATCCCCGCCGCAGGCCTGATCGCGTGCAGCAGGTGAAACAGTTCTAAGCGTTCAGCTGCGTTTTTTCCCGAACGGGAAGAAGGCCGGCGTTGTTTTACCAAAAGCTTACTTCAAATTGTCCGGCCGCCCGCCGCCCTTATTGGGGACGCGGAGGTTACCGAACCTCAAATCAAAACCGGATAAGGCGTGGCCGGATCTTGCTGCGAAAAACGGCCCGTCGCCGAGCCAGATCATGCTCCGTTCTAAAAAATGGCTATGGAGCAATATCACTTAACATAACTTCAACGTTGTTCCGCGCGATCAGAGACTAACCTCTCCGAGAATTGGTGACTTCGAACACAAATGGCGTGGGTGCCTCACGGCAACGCGCCGCGCGTCGGAGTGCGGCCATCGCTAAGTCATGAGGTAAACGTGAACCTGTCTGCTCTGAGTGTTCGTTTGTACACCCGAATCTGTGTCGCGGCGGTGCTTGCATTGTTGGTCGTCCCCACTGCGACCCGCGCTCAACTCACCATTAGCGATGATCAGACGGAAGCCATTCTGACCTCGGAGGTGGGGGATATCCTCATCGAAGAAGGAGCCTCCGTTACCATCGACCAAGCTGGGGCTGTGGTCACAATCGACTCTAATAACAGCGTAACTACTGAAGTATATGACGCCGACGGCGATAATGTGAACGCTACTATAAGTAACGAGGCGGCAAGCAACGCCACAGGCGTCTATTTGAAGCCCGGAAATAGTGGAAACCTTGAGGTATACGGGAGCATTTTTGTTGGCGATGTTCCCCGTCAGCACCTATGGCCCAGATTTGAGGTTG
>CAIOYY010000048.1 GCA_903862715.1 uncultured Alphaproteobacteria bacterium | reverse complement strand
GGACGCGCCGGACAAGGCGACCATTATCGAGGTCGGGTTCGAAAAGGGCGATGCGGTCTCCGTCGATGGGATGACACTTTCGCCAGCTTCCCTGCTCGCTAAGCTCAATGAGCTGGGCAAAGCCAACGGCATCGGCCGAATTGATCTCGTCGAGAACCGTTTTGTCGGCATGAAATCGCGCGGCGTCTATGAAACGCCGGGTGGCACCATTCTTCTCTCTGCCCATCGGGCGATGGAATCGCTGACTCTCGACCGCGGCGCCGCGCATCTCAAAGACGATCTGATGCCGCGTTATGCCGAGCTGATTTACAACGGTTTCTGGTTCTCGCCGGAGCGCGAGATGCTGCAGGCGGCCATCGACCTCTCACAGGAATCGGTGACCGGCACGGTCCGTCTCAAGCTCTATAAGGGCAATGTCATCGTCATCGGGCGGTCGTCGCCTTACTCGCTCTATGCCGAAGACCTCGTGACCTTCGAGGACGACCGTGGCGCCTATGACCAGAAGGACGCGGAAGGCTTCATCCGCCTCAACGCCCTGCGCTTACGCACGCTCGCGAAGCGTCGCCGCAGAACGAAGTAGGCTGGGACGCGCTAAACGTCGAGATTGGCGACGTTCAGGGCGTTGTCCTGGATGAATTCGCGGCGCGGCTCGACTACATCGCCCATCAGCTTCACGAACAGATCGTCCGCCTCATCGGCATGATCGACCTTCACCTGAAGTAAAGTGCGCGCATTTTCGTCGAGCGTCGTTTCCCAAAGTTGGCTCGGGTTCATCTCGCCGAGTCCCTTGTATCGCTGCAGCGACAGGCCGTGACGGCCCCATTCGAAAATGGCGTCGAGCAATTGCGACGGGGAACGGATTTCACGGCTCTCGTCCTTGCGTCCAAGCTGGCCGACCTTCAAATAGGCAGCCTGTAATTCGGTCGTCATCCGATCAAGCTTGCGCGCATCGGAGCTTGCGATCAGTGCACCATCGATGGCGACCGCCTCGCGTACGCCACGCACATCGCGCCAGAATTTAAGCCCCCCATCGGCGGTCGGTTCGCCCTGCCAGCCGCGTTCGGTTTCTTCCGACAGAAGATCAAGGCGGCGAGCAATATAGGCGGCGGCTTCCAGTGCTTTCGCGCTGTCGCCAATGATTTCCGGGTTCAAGGCACCGGCAATGGCGGCCTGCTCCAGCATGAAGCGGGGGAAGTGACGTGGGAAGCCATCCAGCGCTGTCCGCACCGCGCGGGCGCGTTCGATCAGGTGGATAAGGTCGGCCCCCGTCATCGTCTCGCCGGTGTGCAGCGTGAGGCGTACATCGCGCGTACCTTCGGAGATGAGGTAGTTTTCCAGTTCGCGCTCATCTTTCAGATACAGCTCGGTACGATTGCGCAGCGCCTTGTAAAGGGGAGGCTGAGCGATGAAGAGATGGCCGCGCTCGATCAGCGCCGGCATCTGGCGGTAAAAGAAAGTGAGAAGCAGCGTACGAATGTGGGCGCCGTCCACATCGGCATCGGTCATGATGATGATCTTGTGGTAACGCAGTTTCTCGACGTTGAATTCCTCAGGGCCGATACCGGTGCCGAGGGCCGTGATGAGCGTCACGATTTCCTGGCTGGAAAGCATTTTGTCGAAACGGGCGCGCTCGACATTGAGGATCTTCCCCCGCAAAGGCAGAACCGCCTGATTAGCGCGGTTACGGCCCTGTTTGGCCGAGCCGCCGGCGCTGTCGCCTTCGACGATGAACAATTCGCATTTCGACGGATCGCGTTCCTGGCAGTCGGCGAGTTTGCCCGGCAGTGAGCCGCCATCGAGCGCGCCCTTGCGGCGGGTGAGTTCACGCGCCTTGCGGGCGGCATCGCGTGCCGCGGCGGCCTCGATGACTTTTCCGACAATGGCGCGCGCTTCCGTCGGATGTTCCTCGAACCACGCGCCCAATTGTTCCAGCACTGCGCCTTCGACCGCCGGACGCACTTCGGACGACACGAGTTTGTCCTTGGTCTGCGACGAGAATTTGGGATCGGCGACTTTGACCGAAAGAACGCAGGTCAGACCTTCACGGCAGTCGTCGCCGCTGAGCGCCACTTTATCCTTTTTCGCGGAGGCCAGCCCTTCGGCATATTTGGTGACGACGCGCGTCAGCGCCGCGCGAAAGCCTGCGAGATGCGTTCCGCCGTCACGCTGCGGGATATTGTTTGTGAAACACAGCATGTTCTCGTGATAGGAATCGTTCCACGAGAGCGCGGCATCGACCCGCATGCCGTCACGATCCATCCCGATGAGAATTGGCTTGGAGATGAGGCCCGCTTTGGCGCGGTCAAGATAGGCAACGAAGGCCTCTAACCCGCCATCATATTTCAGCACGACTTCCTTTTTCTCGACGCTGCGCTTGTCACTGAGGATGACGGTGACGCCGGAGTTGAGGAAGGCGAGTTCGCGCAGGCGGTGTTCAAGCGTCGCGAAATCGAATTCGGTCTGGGTGAAGGTTTTGGTGCTGGGCTGAAAAGTAACCTCGGTGCCACGCCGGTCGCCAGCTTCGCCTGAGATGGCCAGCGGCGCGACCGGCTCGCCGTCGTGAAAGCGCATATAATGCTCTTTGCCGTCGCGCCAGATGCGCAATTCCAGCCATTCGGACAGCGCATTGACGACGGAAACGCCGACGCCGTGCAGACCGCCCGAAACCTTATAAGCGTTCTGCTCGAATTTTCCGCCCGCATGAAGCTGGGTCATGATGACTTCGGCGGCCGAAACACCCTCGCCTTCATGAATGCCGACCGGAATGCCGCGGCCATTGTCGCGTACGGTGCAGGAGCCATCGGCATTCAGCTGGACATCGACGCGGTCGCAATAACCCGCGAGCGCTTCGTCGATGGCGTTGTCGACGACTTCGTACACCATGTGATGCAGGCCTGAGCCGTCATCGGTGTCGCCGATATACATGCCGGGACGCTTGCGAACGGCGTCGAGGCCCTTGAGGACCTTGATGGAATCCGCGTCATAGGCATTTTGCGGGGTATCGGGTGTAGGGCCGGTGCCGGTGCTCATGACCAATCAATCTGCATGAATTGTCCTGCCTCAACCGTGACGAGAGAGGCATCTCCTTTTAAGGGTGAGAAAAGACTTTTGTCCGTCCCGGTCATCCACGCCTGGGCGTGAAGACTGAGGATTTCCTCATAAAGCGCCGCGCGGCGCTGGGCGTCGAGATGCGCGACGATTTCGTCGAGGAGAAGAATGGGTACAGCATCGCTGCGCCGCTTCTGCAGCCAGGCATTGGCGAGCACGATGGAAATGAGAAGTGCCTTCTGCTCGCCGGTTGAACAGTCGCGCGCGTCGGCGCGTTTGGCCGTATGGCGTACACATAGATCGCCGAGATGCGGTCCCACCGTCGTGCGACCGCTCTCGCCGTCGCGGCGGCGCAATCCGGAAAATTTCGATACGAGCGAAGCGGCGTCATTCGCCCGTTCGAGACCGTCTTCGAGCGCGAGGTGGGCGCACGGAAAACTTCCTGCTGTGCCCCGCGAGGCAAGTTCGTCGTTGAGGAGCGCAATCATATTGGCGCGCGCCTCTGTGATCGCCAACGCTTCGCACGCCATCGTCGTTTCGAGACTGTCGAGCCATACGGGATCGGGGAAGCCATCACGAAGAAGACGCAGGCGCTCGCGCATTGCGCGCTCATAGCGATTGGTGCGCGTCGCATGGCCCGCATCGAGGCCATAGACAAGGCGGTCGAGGAACCGGCGACGATCCCCCGAGGCTTCGAGGAACAGCCTGTCCTGTGCGGGTGTCAGCCACAGCATCGGCGCTAGGCCGACAAAATCCGCGCTTTGCGCGGGGGCGCCGTTGAGATGGGTCGTGCGTTTGGCGTTGGCGCCGAACGCGATAGGCGAAAGGCCGGTACCGACCTCCCAGCTTCCATCCTGGCGTTCGACGGTGGCCGCGATCGCCCAAAGACTATCGCCGAAGGGCGAACCTTCGCTCCAGCCGCGATCCGTGGGTTCAAGCGGCGCTTTGCGCTGAATTTCGGTGAGCTTCGCGTTGCGCAGACCACGGCCCGGCGAGAGAAGCGAGATGGCTTCGAGACAATTTGTTTTACCGGTGCCGTTGGCGCCTGCAAGCACTACGGGGCGTGGCGATACGTCGAGCACGGTATCGCGGTAGGAACGGAAATTGACCAGCCGCAATTTTCGCAAGGCAATCGTTTCCGCCGGTAATGCCACCACCGGACGCTCGATTGCGCCGTTCAAAAGCCGTGCTGTGTTTTCCAACGAAATTCCTATTAAACCCGCATAGGCATGAGGACGTACAAGGTCCGTGCGTCCTCGGTGTCCTCGATCAAGGTCGGGGACCCGGAATCGGCGAGGAGAAAGCGCACTTCCTTGCCTTCCACTTGGCCGGTGATGTCGAGAAGATAGCGCGCATTGAAGCCGATCTCCATCGAGTCGGCGCTGTAATTGGCGCCCAGATCTTCCGTAGCGGTGCCGCTTTCGGGGTTCACGACCGAAAGCGTGACGCGGTCCTTGTCGAGATTGAGCTTCACCGCGCGGGTCTTGTCGGCGGAAATGGTCGATACTCGGTCGACCGCATGGCTGAATTCCTTCGCGTCCAGCATCAGCACCTTGTCATTGTTCGTCGGAATGACGCGCTGATATTCGGGGAAGGAGCCGTCGATCAATTTCGACGTTAGTTCGACGCCGTTGAAGATGAACTGGATCTTGGTGTCGGAGAGCGCGATATCGATCGCGCCCTCAGCGTCTTCCAGCAGGCGGCGCAATTCCGCGACGGTCTTCCGCGGAATGATGACGCCCGGCATGCCCGCCGCGCCTTCGGGAAGTTCCAGTTCGTAGCGCGCCAAACGATGACCATCGGTCGCCACCGCGCGCAATGTTTTTGCTTTTTCCTCGGCGGCATGAAGATAGATGCCGTTCAGATAGAAACGCGTTTCCTCGGTCGAGATGGCAAAGCGCGTCTTGTCGATCAGCGACATCAGATCGCTGGCGGCAAGACGAAACCGATGCGGCAGGGCGCCGGCGGAGACTTGCGGAAAATCTTCCTGCGGCAGACAGGATAACTCGAAGCGGATGCTTCCGGCCGATACGGCAAGACGTCCGGAATCACCGGCGATCAATTCGGCCTGCACCTGCGTGCCGTCCGGCATCTTGCGCACGATATCGTAGAGCATGTGCGCGGGCGCGGTTGCCGCGCCGTTACGGATCACGTCGGAGGGCAGGGATTCAACGATCTCGATATCGAGATCGGTCGCGGTCAACGTCAGCTTTCCCTTCGCCGCCTGGATCAGAACGTTGGAAAGAATGGGGATCGTGTTCCGGCGTTCGACCACGCTCTGGACGTGACCCAATGCCTTGAGTAAGGCGCCGCGTTCGACGTTGATCTTCATGGCCGCCTGTCTTCCCGGTTTCTGCTCAAAATGGCTTTCATGCGTCTTTAAAAACCATAATCGTCCTTCGCCCGGCGCGAAAATAGCCGGACCTGGACTGTTTCTGTTCCGATGGCCTTGCAGGCCCCCGAAATCATACCGAACACGGCCTCGCAAAGCGACTCGATGAAGCCACTATACCAAGGCGTAAGCTGAGGAAAACAGGCGCTTTCGGGTCGTTTCCTCCCCTTGCGCCAGGTAGGACGCGAGGGGAGGGAGAAAGGCTTCAATTCCGGGCGGCCCGGCCCAACACCTTGCGCAGGAAATCGACTTCCTGCTGAAACACCGGGTCGGTACCGCACAGCGCTTCGATCCGGCGGCAGGCATGCAGGACCGTTGTATGGTCACGGCCACCAAAACGCCGGCCGATATCGGGTAGCGAGCGGCTGGTCAATTCGCGCGCCAGATACATCGCCACCTGCCGGGGCCGCGCCACGCGGCGGGCTCTGCGGGCAGAATGGAGTTCACGTAGGTCGAGTTTGTAGAACTCGGCGGTCTTTTTCTGGATCTCCTCGATCGTGACTCGGCGGTCGAGGATGGCGCCCCGGCTGCCGATCGCTTCCTCGGCCACTTCCACCGTAACGGGCTTTCCCGTCAGATCGGCATAGGTTGCGAGTTTGACCAGAACGCCCAAAAGTTCGCGCGGGCAGACATCCAGTTCATTCGCCACATAAACGAGAACTTCATCGGGAAGGCTCGAACGCGGGCGTTTGCGCTCCATTTCCGTGCATTTGGCGCGCAGGATTTCGAGCCGGGTTACGGCGTCGGGCTTCTGCAGCGCGATCACGACCGCGCCTTGCAGGCGCGAACGGACATCGCCCGAAAGTCCTTCCAGGGCTGCGGGCGGGCGGTCGGCGGCGATTACCACGCGGCGGCGAAGATCGGTGAAGGCATTCACGGTGTGAAGGAATTCGCTGACCGTCGCGGTGCGTCCGCAAATGTGCTGCAGATCGTCGATCAGAAGGACATCCGCGCCGCGGAGCTCTTCTTTGAAGGCGAGTGTTTCCTGATTGCGCAGGGCCGCAAGGAAACGGCGCATGAAGTCTTCGGCGCGCAAAAACAGTACGCGTGCATTGCGATTGGAGACGTCGAGCGCGATTGCGTTCAAGAGGTGGGTCTTGCCGAAGCCAAAGCCGCCATGGACGAACAGAAGGCCCATGTCATTTTCCGTGCTTTCCGCAAAGCGGCTCGCCGCCTTGAAGGCGAAATCATTCTCGGTGCCGACCACAAAGCTTTCGAAGCTCTGTTGCGGGTCCGGTTGACGATCCCACAGACCCTGCAGAGAGCCTGCTGCCCGTTTCAGGCCTTCACGGCTATTCGGCTGGCCTTCACGCGCCAGTCCGCCGCCGACGGTCGGCACAGCTTTCCTGGCCGTGCGCGATTCCGGGGCGACAATGATCTCCAGCGTGTCGAAGCTGGGCGCAAGCGCTGCAAAAGCTCGCTCGATCCGCGCCGCATGGTGAAGCGCCACGTAATCGCGGACCAGCCGGCCCGGCGCCGTCAGGCGCACCTGACCGTCGGCGGCCTCGCCGAGGGTTAGGGGGGCGATCCAGGTGTCGTAGACCCCCTGGCCGCATTCCAGCCTCACTCGTTCCTGCACGGCCGACCAAATGTCCTGCCACGCGGGCTCCGATGCGCGTTCTAAAGGTAGTCCCATCATTACCTGACCCCATTTGCACCGGCCGATAACGGCACCGGCGCTCTTTTAACTGAAGGCTTTATTTGTTTGGTTGGTGGGAAGTATTCCTGCCCACTTTACTTCGTTCGTCTTCGTCGCTTGCCGAGTTCTCTTCGTTTTTCTCCAATGTCTTCACGACTGCACCCAGGGAAGTCCTAGGGCCTTCCAGCCTCCGGTCTGGCCGCGGTGCCCGTCTCCGTCCAATCCGCCCTCAAACCCGTCCCGGACGTTGAAGCAGGGGCCGAACCCGGCAGCCGTCAGGGCGATCGCAGCGGCCCGCGAACGGGCCCCGGAGCGGCAGAGAAAGAAAATCGAGGTCCCCTTGCTGTAGCCCGCCTGTTCCAGCGCGGCGACAGCCTCAGAGGTAAAATCGGGGTTCGTCCCGGGCGGGAAATGTTGCCATTCAATCAAGAGGGCGGCCCGAGAAAGTGAGGACAGATCGGGTATTCCGACGAAATTCCACTCGGCCTGGGTACGTACGTCAATGAGCTGGGCGGCCTTATCCTGGCTCAGCCGGTCCCAAGCCTCCTGCGGGCCGATATCGCCTGCATAAGTCCGGTTGCCTTGCTGTGATGATGAGGCGCCGGACATTGGCGAGCTCCCGAAGGACAAAAGAATACCGCGGAGTGCGAAGGCACCCCAAATAAAACAACTTAAGACATTTTAGTGATTACTTAGAGATTACTGTGTCGGACCCATAACTGCCGGTCGGAAATGCTCTTTTTCTTATATAAGACATCTCGATCCGGTGTTCTCATGGTCCGTCGCCCCTCGCTAGGGAGAGAGGTTATACAGAGCCGGTTAACGCGCGCAAGCGTGAATTTGGGCCCTTGGAGATTTTGTGAGGCGGTTGTGACAACCCAAAAAACCTAGGCAATTTAGGGGGGGGGACGTATACGGACGAATGGAAATGTGGGGATTCAGGGGCTTAGACCCCGAGCGCGCTACAACCCGTCATGAATTCGTTAATGAGGGTGTAAATCTTCCGTCCACGGACAATAGACAAGTCTTCGCGTTGAATTCGCGAGTCAAAAACCGGTCCGTTCAAGAAAACGTAGGAATCTTAGCTGTTAAGCAGCTTCACGCGGGCCGCGAGGCGGGAGACCTTACGTGCACCAGTGTTCTTGTGGATAACTCCCTTCGAAACACCGCGCATGATCTGGGGCTCGGCAGCCTTCAAGGCCGCAGTAGCGGCGTTCTTGTCCCCTGCCTGCAAGGCTTCTTCCACGCCGCGGACGGCGGTGCGGATCTGGCTCTTGCGGCTCTTATTCACGGCGGTGCGGCGCTCGGTCTGGCGAACGCGTTTCTTGGCCGAAGGCTTATTAGGCATGGGTATCCTGGCTGCTCTGAAAACGAGCCGCGCCTATAGCCTGACCCATCGCGTTGGTCAATGCGAAGCACGAGGGGGCAGGGTTGATGAGGCGAGAGATAAGGGCATTTCCTTGCGCGTTCCCCCGAGCGATCTTTCGCCCGGGGGTGGAGACGCGGGTTCTGAAGGTAGGGGTCAGGTCCTCCCGAAAATATTTACCGGTCCTGGAAGGTCGGTTTGCGCTTTTCCGAGAAGGCCGACATCCCTTCCTTCTGGTCTTCGGTGGCGAACAGCGCATGGAACATGCGGCGCTCAAAACGCAGGCCTTCGGACAGCGTCGTCTCATAGGCGCGGTTGATGACCTCCTTCACCATCATGGCAGAGGGAAGCGAGGCGGCCGCGATCTTGTTGGCAGATTTCAACGCTTCGGTCATGAGATCGGCCAGCGGCACGATACGCGCGACAAGGCCTGCGCGCTCGGCTTCTGCCGCGTCAATCATGCGGCCGGTAAGGCACATTTCCATGGCTTTCGCTTTGCCGACGGCGCGCGTCAGTCGCTGGCTGCCGCCGGCGCCGGGAATGATGCCGAGATTTATTTCCGGCTGTCCGAATTTTGCGTTGTCCGCCGCGAGAATGAAGTCGCACATCATCGCAAGTTCGCAACCGCCACCCAGCGCAAAGCCTGCAACAGCAGCGATAATCGGCTTACGCGCACGCGACGCGCGTTCCCAGTTCTTGGTGATGAAATCTTCTTTGTAGGCGTCGGCAAAAGTCTTGGCCTGCATCTCTTTTATGTCGGCGCCTGCCGCGAACGCCTTCTCCGAACCGGTGATGATCATGCAACGCACGGCCGCATCGGCCTCGAAGGCGTCGATGGCCTCTGTCAATTCATCCATCAATTGGGAGTTCAGCGCGTTCAGCGCCTGGGGACGGTTGAGCGTGATGACCCCGACAGGGCCTTCATTGTGCACTAGGATGTTTTCGTAAGCCATTGGCGTCCTTTGAGCAGGTTCCAAAGGTCATCCCGCCATGCTGCGGTGCACAAATCAAGGGGGCAATGCACCTAACGCTGGCAGACCGGGCAAGACCAGGTCGAGCGTCCGGCCTGGACGAGACGCCTGATCTTGCCCCTGCATTTGGGCGTGAGACAGGGTGCGCCGAGACGGTCGTAGACAGCAAAATGATGCTGGAAATATCCAAGCTCCCCATCGGTATGAGCGTAATCGCGCAACGAAGAACCACCCGCTTCGATGGCCTCACGGAGCACCGATTTAATCTCTGGAACGAGACGTTCGGCACGCACGCCCGCCACGGTCGAGGCAAGCCGCTGCGGCGAAATGCGCGCGCGATAAAGCGCTTCGCAGACATAAATATTTCCCAGACCGGCGACGACGCGCTGATCGAGTAGGGCCGATTTGATCGGTGTGCGTTTGCCTTTCAGCACTGCGCTCAATACCGCGCCGGTAAAGGCATCTTCGAGCGGCTCGGGTCCCATATTTTTGAAGAGCGGATGGCTATCAAGTTCGTTCGTCGGCACGAGCACCATCAGGCCGAAACGGCGGTGATCATTGTAGACGATACGTGTACCGTGATCGGTTTCCATCACCACATGATCATGCGGGTCATGGCCGTCGCTATTGCGCAGAACCGGATGGTGAAACCGTCCAGGGCTTTCAGAAAGCCCGCCGGCGCACAGCGTGATGCGCCCTGACATGCCGAGATGAATGACAAGCGTATCGGGCCCATCCGTATCGAGAAGGATATATTTCGCCCGGCGTCTCAAATCCGTTACACGCCGTCCCGTCAGGCGCTGCTCAAAACGCGGCGAAAAAGGCACGCGCAGATCCGCCCGGCGGGTCTCGACGCGGGCGAGAACGCGGCCTTCCAGGGCCGGGATCAGGCCACGGCGGACGGTTTCGACTTCGGGTAGCTCCGGCATGACGGAAAGGTTAAGGGTTTCGAATCGTTACCGTAGCTGAATCGATACCGTCCGGGCTATTGTGGACCTCGTGAACAAACCAGACCCCAACCTTGCCTCTTTCGGCTTTCGCGACGTCCCCGAGGACGAGAAGCCCGCGCTTGTCCGTTCGGTCTTTAATTCGGTCGCCGCGCGCTACGATTTGATGAACGATCTGATGTCGGCGGGCGTTCACCGGGTTTGGAAGGATGCCTTTGTCGACTGGCTCAATCCGCAGCCCGGCACATCGCACCTGGATGTCGCGGGGGGGACCGGCGATATCGCCTTTCGCGTCGCCGAGCGGGTGCGCAAACGCAAGGGCGCAGCCGAGATCACCGTATGCGACATCAATTATGAAATGCTGGCGCAAGGCGTCCCGCGCGCTGTGAAGCTCGACGCTGATATCGGCTGGGTTTGCGGCGACGCGGAAAATCTTCCCTTCGAATCCAACAGCCGCGATGGCTATACGATTGCGTTCGGGATCCGCAATGTGACGCATATCGACAAGGCTCTCTCTGAAGCCTATCGCGTTCTGAAACCGGGCGGACGGTTTCTGTGTCTCGAATTTTCGCGCGTGATCGCGCCGGGTCTCGACAAGCTCTATGACGTCTATTCCTTTGGTGTCTTGCCGCGTCTCGGTGAATTGGTCGCGGGCGACGGCGCGGCCTATCGCTATCTCGCGGAAAGCATCCGCCGCTTTCCGCCACAGAAAAAATTTGCCGGCATGATCGCCGCGGCGGGATTTTCCGAAGTGAAGGTTCGCAACCTTTCCGGTGGGATCGCCGCGATGCATTCGGGCTGGAAGGTTTAAACGCGCATGTTCCGGACGCTCACCAATATGAGGCGCCTGTGGCGCATGGCTCGTGCGCTCGCCCAGCACGATGCGCTCGTGCCGCATGAATATGCCAGTCGTGTGCCCATGCCGGTCCGTTTCATGGCAAGGCGCATCGGGCGCGCGAAACGCGACGTCCGTATGCTTCCTCCCGGTGTACGGCTGGCTCAATCTTTCGAAGAAATGGGCCCGAGCGCGATCAAGCTCGGACAGTTGCTGGCGACGCGCGCCGATATTCTTGGACCCGAAATTGCGCTGGGATTGGAGACTCTGCAGGATAGGCTTCCTCCTTTTCCTGAAGCGGAAGCGCGCACGATCGTGGCGAGCGATCTCGGGCGGCCTTTGGACGCTGCCTTTTCGCAATTTGGCGCGCCCGTTGCCGCCGCTTCTATCGCGCAGGTGCATGAAGCCTACACAACCGACGTCCCGCCGCGGCATGTTGCGGTAAAGATTTTGCGCCCGAATATCATCGACGATTTTGCGCGCGATTTCGACGCGTTCCGTTTTGCGGCGAAACTCGCCGAAGGCGTTTCCGGGGAAGCGCGGCGCTTACGTTTACGCGCGTTAGTCGAAACGCTCGCGGCGTCGGTCGCACTCGAACTTGATTTGCGTATGGAAGGCGCAGCCGCCTGTGAGCTTGCCGAGAATATGCGGACGGAACCCGCCTTTCTCGTGCCTCTCCCCGATTGGTCGCGTACTTCGGCGCGCGTGCTGACTACCGAATGGATCGAGGGCGTGCCGTTACGCGATGCTGCGAACCTTGCCGCGTCGGGCCATGATCCGAAGCCGCTAGCGGTTATCATTCTGCAGAGCTTTCTCGTACAGGCGCTGCGGGATGGTTTTTTTCATGCCGACCTTCATCCCGGAAATCTTTTCGTTGATGCCGAAGGACGGATCCATGCGGTCGATTTCGGCATCATGGGACGGCTCGATTTCCCCATGCGCCGGTTTCTGGCGGAGACGCTGGGCGGATTTCTCGCTCGCGATTACCGCAAAGTGGCGCAGGTGCACTTCGATGCCGGGTTTGTGCCACCGGTCCACAATGTCGAGACCTTCGCGCAGGCACTGCGCGCGGTCGGCGAGCCGATATTCGGCCTGCGCGCCCGCGACATGTCGATGGCGCGGCTTCTGGAGCAATTGTTCGATACGACACGCCGTTTCGACATGCAGCTTCAGCCGCAACTGATTCTGCTTCAGAAAACCATGGTCATCGTCGAAGGCGTTGCGCGGGCGCTCGATCCCGAATTCGATATCTGGGAATCCTCACGTCCCGTGATCGAACAATGGATGCTCGATCATCTGGGGCCCGAAGCAAGGCTGAGAGAAGCGGCGGAGGGTTTTTCAAGTCTTGGAAAGCTCGCACAGAATTTCCCCCAGCTTCTGCACGATACGGAGCTGATCGCCGGCCAGCTCGCGGATGGAGGCCTGCGCCTCCATCCGGAGTCAGTTCGTGCAATTGCGATCTCGCAACTTCGCCGCACCCGGCACGCCCGCGTCGCGCTGTGGATCGCCGCGGGCGCACTGGGCGTGATTGCGATCAGTGGCTTCTGAGCGGCCGCTGAGGCGCGCTCAAGTGCAGAAACCGTCGCGTCAGGAGTAGCGCCGCCATTGCGAGGCTGGCGGCAAGGCCGAGCCAAACACCGAAGCCCGCCAGCCCAGCGGTAAAGCCGAGCAATAGCGTCAACGGAAACCCGACGCCCCAGTAGCTGAGGCCCGCGATCACCATCGGCACGCGCACATCCTTCATACCTCGAAGCGAGAAAGCCGCGATGACCTGCAACGCATCGAAGATCTGGAACGCCGCCGCGACATAGAGGAACGACACCAGAAGCGAGATGGCTTCCGCGTTCTCCGGCGCAGCCGCGTCGAGATAGAGGGACGCGATGACGCCGGGAATCAGCGCGAGGACTAGCGCACAGACGAGCATGAAGGTGGTGCCCAGCAAGAGCGCGGTAATTCCGGCGCGCCTTGCGGCGTCGATGTCACCAGCGCCTTTTGCGCGCCCCACCCGCACCGTCGCGGCCATCGCGATGCCCAGCGGCACCATGAAGGTGATTGACGGCACATTCATCGCAATCTGGTGCGCCGCGACCGCCGAGGTGCCGAACTGCCCCATCACCAATGTCGAGCCGGCGAACAGCGCCACTTCGAAGATCATCGTCATGCCGATGGAAACGCCGAGCCGCAGGATTTCCGCAAGCCTGCTCCAGTCGGCCCTGAAGCCGCGCCGCCAGATTCGGTAAAGCCGAAAAGACGGGGCGAAGGTCAGCAGCGACAGCATGGCGAAGAAGCAGAATGCATTCGCCAGCGCTGTTGCCATGGCCGCGCCCATGAACCCGAATTCCGGCATGCCGAACGCACCGAAAATGAAGCTGTAGTTCAGCCCCGCATTCAGTGCGACGGCAATGAGCACGACGATCAACGGCGCGCGCGGATGCCCCAGCGCGGTCGAAAAATTGCGAAAGACCGTGAAGCCGAGCGAGAAGGGGAGGCCCAGCGCCAGTACATGAATGTAAGGCGCTGCTGCGGCGGCCAATGCTTCCGGCTGGCCCAATGCCACCAGCACGGGTTCCGCGAAGGCGAGTGCCGTCCACAACGGAATCGTCAACAGGGCGACCGCCCAAAGTCCCATGCGCAACGCCGTGCGCACGCGAGCGCGGTCATTGGGGTGCGCGCCGACGATCTGCGCTACGACCGGCGCGACCGCAGAGGCGGGTCCAAGCCCGATCAGCCAAACGAAAATATAGATCGTGTTCGCAATGGCGGCGATGGCGAGCGCCTTTTGCCCTAGTAGCCCCAGCATCAGAAGGTCGGTCGTCGGCATCGCCATATGTGCGAGCTGCGTAGCGATCAGCGGCAAACTTAAAGTCCCGAGCGCGCGCGCTTCCGCCACCCACGGCGCGAAGCCTGAAGTTTGCTGCCCGGCGCGCGCAAGCCGCGCGTCGGGAAAGGAGTTCTCTGCAGTAATGTCGGTCATGACATGTCAGTCCGTAAGAAGCGGACCCGGAACACGCATTGAAAGGGGAATAGAAACAAAAAACCCTTCGCGGCGGCCGGGCCCGAAGGGTTCAAAAACTTCTGAGACGTTGAATTAACGGATCAAAAAAGTTTTCCCCCGCGAGTACTGAGCGCGATGGCGCCGTTCGGTTTCGCCGAACGCCATACAATGTTGAGACGATGCGCCATCAATAGTCCTCGCGGAAAGAAAGGGAGCGGGTGGTTAAGCTGCAGCGCAAATGAAGTCAAGCGGGGAATGTGACTCGACAAAAATGTCATGGACCATGATGGGCCATGACATTTTAGAAAAGTGGTAAAGCGGAAAGCGGCAGAATATTTCCGGGACTAAAGGCCTTCGAACAACGCAGTAGAAAGATAGCGTTCGGCGAAGGATGGGATGATCGTCACGATCTGCTTTCCCGCCATTTCGGGACGCGCCCCCACTTCGAGAGCGGCGGCGATGGCTGCGCCCGAAGAAATACCGCCGGGAATGCCTTCAAGACGGGCGGCGGCGCGCGCGGTCTCGAATGCCGTTTCATTGGAGATCGTCACCACTTCGTCGATCACGCTGCGGTCAAGAATGCCGGGTACGAAACCTGCCCCGATGCCCTGAATTTTATGGGGACCGGCGGGACCGCCGGACAGCACGGGACTGTCTTCGGGCTCGACAGCGATCATTTTCACCGAGGGTTTGCGCTGTTTCAGAACCTGGCCGACTCCGGTGATGGTGCCGCCCGTACCGACGCCGGAAATCACCGCATCGACTCCGCCATTGGTGTCGTTCCAGATTTCTTCCGCGGTCGTCTTGCGGTGAATGGCCGGATTGGCCGGATTCTCGAATTGCTGCGGCATGACAGCGCCCGGCGTGGAGGCGACGATTTCAGTCGCCCTTGCGATGGCGCCGCGCATGCCTTTGGACGCTTCCGTCAACTCGATCTGCGCGCCCATCAGCATGAGCATTTTGCGCCGTTCCAGCGACATGGATTCCGGCATGACCAGAATCAGATGATAGCCGCGTGCGGCAGCGACGAAAGCGAGTGCGATGCCGGTATTGCCGCTGGTGGGTTCCACAAGGACTGTTTTGCCGGGGATGATTTTTCCCTGCGATTCCAGCGCGTCGATCATCGCGACGCCGATACGGTCTTTGACGCTGGAGATCGGATTGAAGAATTCCAGCTTGAACAGGAGATCGGCCTTGACCCCGGCGGCTTTCGGCATGCGCGCCATGCGTACCAGGGGGGTGTTGCCCACCGTATCGATGATGGAATCATAAATGCGTCCGCGGCCCGGTTTGTCCGTCATGTTTCTCTCCATTTTTTCAGGGATTAAAGAACCCTGTTCAGAAATCCGTTTCTTTAGATCGTAAAGTCTGCGGGAGTTACCGGCTGCCCCGTATCGCCGCAATCAAGCCCGTTTTCCCGCGCTGCCTTGCACAGATCTTCAATCGTAATCTGGTCGAGCTTCAGCATGACTTCTTCCTGAAGGGAGGCAATGATGGGCATCACCACACGGCGACCAAGCTCGGAGCCACCGGAAAATTCTTCCTCCCCGGTATCGAGGCTGGTCGCAATGCGCACCACCTCGCCGACACTGATGCGCCGTCTTTCTCGCGCAAGGCGATAGCCGCCTTTCGGTCCGCGGACGCCCTTCAGAATTCCGGCACGTACAAGCTGCTGCATGACCTGCTCGAGATAGCGCTGGGGCACACCCTGGCGCGCGGTGATCTCGCGTGCCTGCACGGGTTCCGGCCGTGCGTTGTAGGCGATGTCAATGACCGCCTCCAAAGCGAGCAATGTTTTTCGAGAGAGCCGAAGCATAGTCCCTAAATCCCTCTCTGTTACCGCAGGCCCGTGGAGCCGAAGCCGCCATCCGCGCGAGAGGTGGCTTCAAGTTCAACGGTTTCATTCCATTCGATGCGCGTATATTGCGCGATGACAAGCTGTGCGATTTTTAGTCCACGCGAGATGGTGAATGGCTCCTTGCCATGGTGGATAAGGATAACCTTCACTTCACCGCGGTAATCGGAATCGACGGTGCCAGGCGCGTTGAGCACGGTGAGGCCGAATTTCAACGCCAGTCCAGAGCGTGGGCGGACCTGCGCCTCGGCGCCTTGCGGCACGGCAATGGAAATTCCTGTCGGGACCGCGACAATATCGCCACGATGAAGAATCTGATCGCTGTCCACGGCAGCCAGAAGGTCCATACCGGCGGCGCCTTCCGTCGCATAAGCGGGCAAAGGAAGATCTACCGCATGCGGCAGACGCTTTATCGCAACCTTCATGCCGCCCTCGTGAAAACAGTGGAAATGCGTTTGACCAGAAGGCGGGCAACTTCGGTCTTCGCAAGTTCCGGCCACTCTTCGTTTCCGCTTGCCGTGACGAGGTGGACCCGATTTCTGTCGCCGCCCAAAACGGCGCTCTGCAAGCCGACATTATTGGCGACAATCCAGTCACAGCCCTTGCGGCGGCGTTTTTCAGCGGCATTCTGAAGCAGATCGTCGGTTTCGGCGGCAAATCCGATGACCAGTTGCGGGCGAGAGGCGTGGTGCGAAAGCGTCGCGAGCACATCCGGGTTTTCGGTCAGGCTAAGCGCCGGTGGTTCGCCGCCCTGCTTTTTCATTTTGGAATTAGCCTGAAGTTCGGGACGCCAATCGGCCACGGCTGCGGCGCATACCGCGATATCCGCAGGCAGCGCGGATTCGCAGGCGGCCAGCATCTGGCGTGCGGTTTCAACACGGATGAGTTTGACATGAGGCGGCGGCGCAAGATCGACGGGGCCGGACACCAGAATGGTGTTCGCGCCTGCGCAGCTCAGCGCCTCGGCGATGGCGTAACCCTGCTTGCCGGATGAGCGATTACCGATAAAGCGCACCGGGTCGATCGGCTCATGCGTCGGGCCCGCCGTAACGAGCGCCTTGAGCCCGTGCAGCGGCCGATGAGATGCAGCGGAAAGAAGAGCGGCAATCGCCGCAACAATTTCATCGGGCTCCGCCATCCGGCCCGGCCCGAACTCGCCGCAGGCCATTTCGCCTTCATTCGGGCCGACGACATGGACCCCATCGGCCCTCAGCGTTACGAGATTACGTTGTACCGAGGGGTGGTTCCACATCCGCACATTCATGGCGGGCGCGAGAAGGACAGGCTTGTCGGTGGCTAGAAGCGCGGTCGAGGCGAGGTCATTGGCGAGGCCGCCTGCGAGTTTTCCCATCAGATTGGCGGTGGCCGGTGCCACGACCACCAGGTCGGCGCTGCGCGAAAGCTCAATATGGCCCATTTCCGATTCGGCGGTAAGATCGAAAAGGTTCTGATAGACTTTATCTCTGGACAGGCTGCCGAGAGAGAGGGGAGTAACGAACTGGCTTCCCGCGGCCGTCAGAATCACACGGGATGCGGCACCCTCTGCCTTCAGTCGCCGGATAAGCTCAAGGCTTTTATACGCCGCGATCCCCCCACCCACGACGAGCAGAATGCGTTTTCCGGCTAGTGACACGAAACCCTCGCAATACCCAAAAATCTTTGCGTCTTTATATAGAAATACGCAAAGGAAGTGTAGTTCTCAACGTCGGACATTCCAAGAAGTGTAAAAAGGGCCGCTCTGTTGACGACCAACCACAAGGAAATATTGGATTTCTGGTTTGTGGCGACACCCGCTGGAAAGCGCTTTTCCGCAGATAGCGTCCTGGATTCCGCCATAAGGGAGCGTTTCCAGACGGCCTGGCTCGAGGGGCGGGAAGGCGGGTTCTGCGAATGGGAGAGCACCCCGGACGGGGCTTTGGCGCTTGTCATCCTGCTCGACCAGTTTCCCCGCAACATGTTCCGGGGAACTGGAGAGGCGTTCTCGTCAGACGGGGTCGCCCTCACGGTGGCCAAACGCGCGGTAGAGCGGGAATTCGATCTCGCGATCCCTGAAGAGCGCCGTTCGTTTTTTTATATGCCTTTTATGCATTCGGAGAACCTAGCTGATCAGGACACCTGCATTCGTCTGTTGCGAGAACGCATGACGGACGCGGCCGATTCACTTCGCTATGCCGAGCGCCATCGCGAAGCGATTGCGCGGTTCGGGCGGTTTCCCGCACGCAATCGCGCACTGGGTCGGATCGACACGCCGGAGGAAGCTGCGTTCCTCGTCACCAACCCATCAGGTTTTTAAGTTTTGTAGTTCGCGCGTCTCGTTTTGCGACCTAATGCGGGGTTTTGCGTTGCCCTTGCATTGCCGCGCCGCAGGCCGCAACACTCGCGCCCCTCTGGAGGATGCATGCAGTTCGACCCGTTCATCAAGGCGCTGTTCGACCAATTGCCGCAACTTGCGAATCTGCAAGTCTGGCAACTAACCCCGCGCCAGGCGCGTGCAGAGTTCAAGAAACTTTGCACGCTGGCGAACCAGAACGCGGCGCCGATAGGCAAAGTTGAGAATGTCGAGGCGACGGGAACGGAAAACCCTATCCCGATCCGCGTCTACACGCCGGTTGCGGCAGGAAGCTCCGCGCTTCCCGCGCTCGCCTATTTTCATGGCGGTGGGTTCGTATTGGGCGATCTTGATTGCTACGATCCTCTTTGCCGGACGCTCGCTAATGAAAGCGGCTGCCGTGTGCTTTCGGTCGATTACCGGCTTGCGCCAGAACATCCGTTTCCCGCAGCGGTGGAGGACTGCTTCGCAGCTCTAAAATGGATCGAGGCCAATTCGTCCGTTCTCGGCATTGATCCCAATCGCATTGGTGTGGCGGGGGACTCCGCCGGGGGCAATCTCGCCGCCGTCGTTGCCCAACTTGCGAAAAGCAAAGGCGGACCGCACCTCGCGTTCCAGCTTTTGATCTACCCCATGACCTCGTTGCATCAGGACGCACCTTCTGCCTTTGGGTTTGGAGGCAACGTCCTCACCCAGCCCGCGGTAAGCTGGTTCTACAAGCAATATGTCTCCGACGACGTAGAACCTGGTGATCCGCGTCTTTCGCCGCTGCAGGCTACGGATTTCTCGGGCCTGCCCCCGGCCTATGTGGTGACAGCAGGCTTCGATCCCCTGCGCGATGAGGGCGCAGCCTATGCAGCCAAACTGAAAGCGGCTGGTGTCAAAGTGCGCCATATCGATTACCCGACCATGATTCATGGGTTTTTCAGCATGCAGGACCTTATTCCGATGGCGAGCGAAGCGGTCGCTGCCGCCGGTCAGGCGGCGCGGGACGCATTGGCGTAGCGGCGCTGTGGCGAGTGCTTGTCACGGCCCCGCAATTGAACAAAGCTGGCGCAACATTCCGGACGCACCGGAGGATTTTCGCAGGGAGTTGCACCATGACTTCGAGATTATTTGCGCTCACGCTTTCTCTGATGGCATTGCCTTTTGCCGCCAATGCCGAACTGCCGGCTGAAATGGCTGCGGGCATTCGCGCCATGGGCGCGGTAAACGATGCGCGCGCGACAGCCGACGTGTTGCGGCCCATGCATGTACAGACGCCTCCGCGCGATGTCACCGCATTGCGCGACATCGCATTCGGCGATCATCCATTGCAGCGTCTCGACGTGTTCATGGCCGATCCCGATCGGGGCGCAGGCAAGCCCATTGTTATCTTTGTGCATGGCGGCGGATTTACCGGCGGGGATAAGCACCGGCCCGGCGATTATTCCTATGACAATGTGATGATATGGGCGGTATCGAACGGCTTTGTCGGCGTGAACACCAATTACCGGCTCGCGCCGGAATTCGCCTATCCGAATGCCACCGAGGATGTCGCTTCCGCCGTCGCCTGGGCGCGCGAACACGGCGCCGAATTTGGCGGCGATCCGAACAAGATCATTCTCTGGGGCCATTCCGCTGGGGCGTCCTTGGTGGGCTCCTATCTCAGTCATCCCGAATTTCACGTTGCCGAAGGATCGGGACTTGTCGCCGCCATTCTCGCCTCGGGTGGGGGATATGAAATCGCACAAGCGAACGAATATTATGCGGATGCCGCGAAGCTCGATGAAATGGCGTCGCTTCCCGGCCTTATCGAAAGCGAGGTGCCGCTCTTCGTTATGCGCGCCGAACTCGATCCACCCGGCATCGCTGCCGCGAGCGACAGGTTGAACGAGGCGCTGTGCGCCGCGGGTAATTGCCCGGAAGTCTTCCTGCACAACCCGAACCATAATCATATGTCGCAGGTCTACACGATGAACACGACCGAAACCGCCATCAGCGAACGTATACTGGCCTTTCTGAACACCTACAGCGAATAGGCACGGAGAAAAATGAGCGACGCGCACGATGCCTATAAGGATACGCTGCGGGCGCTGCAGGTCGAACTGGTGAAGTTGCAGCGCCATCTGATCGCGACCGAGTCGCGGGTTCTTGTTATCGTTGAGGGCCGTGACGCCGCCGGCAAAGACGGCACGATCAAGCGACTAACCGCGCATATGAGCCCACGTGACACCCGTGTTTTTGCGCCGTCAAAGCCTTCCGACCGTGAAGACAAAACCTGGTATTTTCAGCGCTTCGTGCCTCATTTTCCGTTCGATGGCGAATTCGTCGTCTTCAACCGCTCCTGGTACAACCGGGCGGGGGTCGAACGCGTAATGGGGTTCTGCTCTGAGCAGGATGTGGAATGCTTCTTCGATACGGTCTGCGATTTCGAGAAGATGCTGGTCCGCTCAGGTATTCACTTGCGCAAATATTATCTCGATATTTCACGGCAGGAGCAGAAGGAGCGCTTGGCCGACCGCGAGAAAGATCCTTTAAAAGCGTGGAAAACTTCCCCGGTCGATGAGGTCGCGCTGAAGAAATGGAGCGCCTACACCAAAGCGCGCGACGAAATGTTTCGGCGCACCAATCACGACGCCGCGCCCTGGCATGTTGTTTATGCCGATCACAAGAAAGAAGCGCGCGTGGAATTCATGCGCGATCTTCTGACGAGCTTTTCCTATCCTGGGAAGCGTACAAAATTTATCGTACCGGATCGTAAACGCGTATTTCCCTGGACCCAGAGCGCGGAAAAAGACGGCCGGCTGGCGCGCTGAAACGTCAGAGCGACTCCAACGGCTTCCGCTTCGCGGGCGGTGGAAAGGCCGCGTCGAGTTTTGCAAGATCGTCCGGGGCGAGCACGATATCTGCGGCTGCGCGATTGTCGCGCACATGCGCGTCACTTCCGGATTTGGGAATAACGATCACATTCGGCTTCTGCAGGAGCCAGGCAATCGCTGCCTGATAGGGCGTTACGCCATGGTCGCGCGCGACTTCGGCAAGGGCGCCCTTCACCAGCAGGCGACCTTGCTCGACCGGACTGTAGGCCATCAAGGGAATTTTGTGGTCGCGCAGCCAAGGCGCAAGTTCAAACTCGCAGCCCCGGCGCGACAGATTGTAGAGAATTTGATTGGTGGCGCAGGCATTGCCATGTGCGAGCCCCGTCAATTCCTGCATGTCGTCGGTGTCGAAATTTGACACGCCCCAATGGCGGATTTTTCCGGCCGCACGCAGCGCCTCGAACCCCAGAATGGTTTCTTCCAGCGGAACATTTCCGCGCCAGTGAAGAAGATAAAGATCGAGGCGGTCGGTCCCGAGGCGTTTCAAACTACGCTCACACGCCTGAATTATGCCTCTGCGGCTCGCATTATAAGGATAGACCTTACTGATGAGGAAAATCTCATCCCGAATGTCCGCGATGGCTTCGCCGACCAGCGTTTCGACTTTTCCCTCGCCATACATTTCGGCGGTGTCGATCAACGTCATACCGAGATCAATGCCGAGGCGCAGTGCCTTGATGTCGCTTTCGCGCTTGCCGCGCGCGGCCATCATCCATGTGCCCTGACCCAAGGTCGGAACCTGTTCGCCGGATGGAAGGGTAATCGTTTTGAGCATGAATCGTCTGAGCAGAAGAGGCGGTTACGCAAGACACCGGCATTCTGATGCAGGTGGTGACCCCGACAGGATTCGAACCTGTGACCCCGAGATTAGGAATCTCGTGCTCTATCCTGCTGAGCTACGGGGCCGCAGGGGAAATAGGCGAACAACTTCAAAACCCATTTCCCGGTTTCGCGCAAGGCGCTGGATCCAGATGAGAGGGAACAAGCGTGGCCGTGAACCGTTTCCACACAAGGTAACAGGCGCAAAAAGGTTCTGGATGGCTTGGACTGTTAGGGTAGCCGCTACGGCGGTACTTCTTGCCTCGGTAGTTGCATCCTGCGGGGAAACCGCGCAATTGCCGGTATCCGCCGGAATAGGCCCCGGTCCTGATCTTCCTGAACCGAACCCAACTCTTATTCCAACCGTGAATATTGCGCCTGCTGTGGGTTGGGAAGAGGGGGAGATGCCCATCGCCGCAGACGGCAGCTCGGTAAATGCGTTTGCCCGTGACCTCGATCATCCGCGCTGGTTGTACGTT
Organism: uncultured Alphaproteobacteria bacterium; assembly: GCA_903862715.1. Taxonomy (GTDB): domain Bacteria; phylum Pseudomonadota; class Alphaproteobacteria; order Micropepsales; family Micropepsaceae; genus CAIYRG01. The sequence continues at coordinate 22,095 of CAIOYY010000048.1, read as the reverse complement.
CTGCCCAATGGGGACGTGCTGGTGGCGGAATCAAACGCGCCGGAACGTGAGGAAGAAAATAGCGGTATCAGGGCGTGGATCATGGGGCTTGTCATGGGGCGCGCGGGCGCTGCGACGCCCAGCCCTGACAGGATCACATTGCTGCGTGATCAGGACGGTGATGGCGTGGCCGAAATGCGGACGGTCTTCCTCGAGAACCTGCATTCGCCTTTCGGTATGGACCTTCGCAATGGCGAGCTCTATGTCGCCAATACCGACACAGTTCTGCGCTTCGACTACCACGATGGCGAGACGCGGATCGAGGATATGGGCGCACGGGTTGCCGAACTTCCGGCAGGACCGCGCAATCATCACTGGACCAAGAATATTCTCTTAAGTCCCGATGGCACCAAGCTCTATGCCACGGTCGGGTCCAATAGCAATGTGGCTGAGAACGGCATGGCGGAGGAGGAAGGCCGGGCCGCTATATGGGAAATCGATTTCACCACGGGCGAGAAACGCCTCTTTGCCACGGGGCTGCGCAATCCGAACGGGCTCGCATGGGAACCCGTGACGGGACAATTATGGACGACCGTCAACGAACGCGACGAGCTTGGGAGCGATCTCGTTCCTGACTACATGACGTCCGTCCGTGACGGCGGATTTTATGGCTGGCCCTATAGCTATTACGGCGAGCATGTCGATACGCGGGTCACGCCGCCACGTCCTGATCTTGTCGAAAGCGCACTCGTGCCCGATTATGCGCTGGGTCCGCATACGGCCTCACTCGGTCTCGCCTTTGCACCGGCGGGTAATCTTGGTGGGTTTGCCGACGGCGCCTATATCGGACAGCACGGGTCCTGGAATCGCAATCCGCCGAGTGGTTACAAAGTTATCTTCGTGCCCTTCGTGAACGGCATGCCGTCCGGTCCCGCACTGGATATCTTGACCGGGTTTCTGAACGACGATGGCGACGCGCAAGGACGCCCGGTGGGCGTCGTGTTTGCGAAGGATGGCAGTCTGCTAGTGGCCGATGATGTCGGCAATGCTGTCTGGCGGGTGACAGTGGACGCGCGGCAATAGCCTGCGCGTCCATCCGCCGAACACTATTCTACTGTAAGAAGTTCAATGCCGCCGGCATTCCAGCCATCATTGGCCGCAGCCGATGACAGAAACGCAATGAGTTCCGCCGCGTCCGCCTTGACTGCGGAATCGGCGAACACCGCGACATCGTAATTCGTGTAAAGCTGCCATACGGCGGGTACCGGTCCCACATAGGTCACGCCCTCAGCCGTTGCTTCCGAAACGTTGAACAGGCCGAGATCGCGTTCGCCCGCTGCGATAAGCGCTTTGCCGTCGGCAAGCCCCTGGATGGTTGCCTTCGCCATGACTTCGTCATGGACACCCGCGAAATCCAGAACGCGCACCGTCAACACGCCACTGCCATTGTAGCCTTCCGGATTCGAGATCGCGACGCTGTTCGCGGCGAGAAGCGTGTTGCGAAAGCCCTCGGGGGTCGAAATGTCGGGAAGCTCGGCGCCTTCGCGCACCGAAAGCCCAATCCCCGTGCGTGCGATCCGCTTCTGCGTTTCGGGCTCGAGCAGCGCCATGTCGCGTGCGACATTGACGGAGGAGACGGCGGCAAGGATCACGTCGAATTCCTCATCCACCATCAATTGCTCGATCATCGCAGGATTGTTGAAGGAAATCTCCAGCGTATCCCCGCTTTGCGCTTCGTATTGCGCTTCCAGCGCCTCCATGGCGATACGCGTTCCGCCAACGGTGAGCACCCGGATCGTGGCCGGTGTGTTCACCGCCGCTTCCGGCGGTGTCACTTCCTCGGCGGCTTCCTCTGCCGTACAGGCGGCCAGCGACAGCGTAAGAACAGCGCTAAGCGCTCCTTTGAAAAACATCCCCATCACATCCCCCGTTTGAATAATTATTGGTTCGGAAACATCTCACTTCGCGCGGCGATATCCAACGTCACCCACCGCATACGATGCGTATCGGTGGGATTGGCCGCCCAACCACCGACATAGGTTTGAACGACACCGGTGTTCACCCAGAAGAGGACCGGCAGCCAGGCCATATCCCCAAGTGCAATGGTCTCCGCCTGCGCCAGCATTTGGCCGCGCGCTCCGAGATCCAGCTCCGTAAGAGCCTGATCCATCAGCGTGTCCAGCATCGCATTGCCATAAAGGCCGTAATTATTGCTATTACCGCTTCTCAGGAGATCCAGAAAATTCGAGGCGTCGTCGAAATCCGCACCCCAGGCCGCCATCGCCAGATCAAAATCATGTTCTTCGGCGCGATTGTAGAAAATGGCCGTATCCATTTGTGCGATTTCAAGATTGACGTAAATCTCGCGCCACATCTGCTGGATGGCGGCAGGAACGCGCTTGGCATCGGCAGAGGTCGAGCGTATTGCGAGTTCTGTCTGCAACGGATTGTCCGGGCCATATCCCGCTTCGCGCATCAGCGCCTGCGCTTGCATAATGCGTTCGGGAAGCGGTGTGTCCTTGAAGTCGAGGTAGACATTGCCGGGATAATTCGCGATTCCGGGCGGCACGATAGAGTAGGCAGGAAGTTCGCCGACGCGGCGGATCGTGTTCACAATGGTTTCACGGTCGAGGGCGAGGCTGAGCGCCCGGCGGATTCGCACATCGTCAAAGGGTGCGCGCGACTGGTTCAGCGCGACGAAATCGATCGTGAATTGCGGTGCCGTGCTGAGGACTTCGGGCATGTTTTGCCGAACAAAGTCGATCGAGCCCGCGGGGAGGCGCGACTGGTAATCGAGCTCGCCCGCGCGGAAACGCCGGAGCGCGGCATCGTAATCCTGCGTCGGATAATAGACGACTTCGTCGATAGCGACCTGATCTGCTTCATAGAAGGTTGGATTTTTGCGCAGCGTAATATGATCATTCGGTATCCATTCGGTCAGAACATAGGGACCGTTCCCGACATAATTTCCGGCGCGCGTCCAGGCATTTCCCAATTGCTCGACGACATGCTGTGGGACGGGAAGCATGGTTACATGTGTCAGCATTTCAAGAAGATAGGGAACCGGATGCTCCAGTTCGACGACAAGCGTATGAGCATCGGTCGCATGCGCACCTAGCATTTCCGGGGCCATGGCGCCGGTGTTGATCGCTTGCGCGTTCTTAATGACATAGATGAAATAGGCATAGCGCGACGCGGTTTCCGGCTTGAGGACGCGCTGCCAAGAATAAACGAAATCCTCCGCCGTCACCGGCGTACCGTCGGACCAATTGTGCTCGCGCAGATGAAAGGTCCAGGTGAGACCGTCTTCAGAGGTTTCCCAAGTAAGGGCCGCCCCCGGAACGGGATCTGCATGGGCGTCCTGATACACCAGTCCGACGATCATCTCGCTAATGATGTCGTCCTCGTACTTGGCGATGGCGACATTGGGATCCAGCGTCTCGGGTTCCGCGCCATTGCCGCGATGAAACACGGTGCCACCCGCGGCGTTGCCTGTGCCTGCCGGACCGGTGGGATTTTCGCCGCCTTGCCCGCAGGCAGCGAGCAGCATAGCGGCTCCCATTGCGATCCAGAGCTTCGTGCGCGTCCGATGCGTACCCGTCATTCCCGGCTATCCTCAAAGTCTGCAAGTTCCGGCCGGCAGGTTACACCAAGGAGAAGCGGTGTCGCTACGGCGAGGAAGGTTGCCCGGCGGCCTGTGCGCTGCTTCTGTCGACCGACAGCCACCTCGAACGGTTCACGTCTTCGACATTGGTGATCCAGCCCCCGACATAGGGCTGCACCAGGTCCCGCGTGACCAGAAAATAGACAGGGACCCAGGGATATTCCCCCAAAGCGAGGGCTTCGGCCTCCGCCATTAACGCGCCGCGTCGGGCGGAATCCGTCTCGAGGTCGGATTCGAGGATCAGCGCGTCGAAAGCCGGGTTGTCATAACGCGCGTAATTCTTGCCGTTGGGGCCGCCCGTCAAGAGAAAGAGAAAGTTGCGGGCATCGTTGAAATCAGCGATCCAGTTGACAAGACCGAGGTCGTAATCGCCTTCCTGAATGCGCGAATAGGTGATGGCGCCATCGGCTTGGTCGATATCGAGCGCGATATAGATTTCTCTCCACATTTGCTGAATCGCGGCAGGAACGCGTCTCGCGTCGGCGCTGGCGGAGCGCACCAATAGCGAAGCGGAGAGCAGATTGTCCGGACCGTAGCCAGCGTCTCGCATCAATTGCTGCGCGCGCGCCACACGCTCTGCTTTCGGCACCGCCGCCACGGGCATCGCATTTCCGCCGGGATAGTTTGCTGTTCCGGGTGGGACAACGGTATAGGCGGGGCGGTTCCCGAGACGAAGAATTTGGTCCGTGAGAATTTCGCGGTCGATGGCGAGGTTCAGCGCTTCGCGGACCCGTACATCGTTGAATGGCGGCCTTGTAGTGTTGATCGTTATATATTCAACGCCGAGAAAGGGCTCGATCCGCACGGCCTCCGGCATGTTCGTGCGCAGCCAGTCGATCTGCTGTGCCGGAAGTTCGGACGTGTCGAGCTCGCCCGCACGAAACCGGCGCAGCGCCGCGTCGGCGTCCGTCGTCGGATAATAAACGACACCGCTTAAGGCCACATTTTCCGCATCGTAGAAAGACGGGTTCTTTTCCAGTGTGATGTGATCATTGGCAGCCCATTCCGTCAGCGTGAAGGGGCCGTTGCCGACATAATTGCCGGGCCGCGTCCATGCGGCTCCATGCGTCTCGATGGCGGCGCGTGGAACGGGATAGGTCGTGAAGCTCGACATCAGTTCCGCGAGATAAGGTGCGGGGGATTCGAGCTGCAGTTCCAGCGTTTGCGCATCGATGGCGCGCGCGCCGAGCGCATCCACCGGCATTTCGCCAGCGTTCACCGGCTGCGCGTTCTTGAAAATGTAGAGGAGCGACGCATAGGGCGCGGCGGTTTCGGGCGCGAGCATGCGCCTCCAGGCATAAACAAAATCGTCTGCCGTCACCGGCGATCCGTCCGACCAGTCATGCGCGCGTAAGTGAAACGTCCAGGTGAGGCCGTCTTCACTCGTTTCCCAGCGCTCCGCTGCGCCGGGGATCGAAATGCCGTCCGGGCCATCAATGGTGAGCCCCATCAGAAGGTCGCCGACAATATTGCTTTCCCACTCGCCCTGTATCAGGTGCGGATCAAGGCTGCGCGGCTCGGCACTGTTGCCGCGATGAAGAACGGCGGCGTCTTCGACCAAGGCTTCAGGAGGGGCTTCCTGACAGGCGCAAAGAAGCCCCGAGAGCGCAACGAGGACGAGGACCGCGCGCATTGAAGGACACTTCTTCCTATCGCTCAATGGACAGCCAGCGGGTGCGGTTCTCGTCATTGATGTTCGTGATCCAGTTTTTCACATAGGTGTGAACCATGTGTTCCGTCACCTCGTAGCGCGTTGGTATCCAGACGGAATCGTTCAGCGCAATGCGTTCGGCCTGTGCCATCAGATCGCCGCGCCGGACGAGATCCTGCTCCAGATTGGCCTGATGCATCAGGGCGTCGAATGCCGGATTGCTGTAACCGGTGTAATTCAAACCCTGATTTTCGGTCATCAGCAGAAACAGGAAATTATAGGCGTCGTTGAAATCGCCAATCCAGCCATAGGGTCCGACGTCGTAATCGCCCGATTGCATATTGGCGATGCGCACGCGGCCTTCGGCTTGTACGATCTCCGTATCGACATAGATTTCACGCCACATCTGCTGGACGGCGGCGGCCACTACGCGGGCGTCCTGGGTCGGCCCCGCGGAAAATTCAATGCTCAGGCGATTGTCGGGTCCATAGCCTGCTTCCTGCATCAATTGCTGGGCGCGCGCGACGCGGTCGGCATAGGGCATGTCCTTGAATGCAAAGGTCACAGGCCCCGGATAATTGGCAACACCCGGGGGCACGATGGAGTAAGCGGGTTCCTGTCCCATACGGATAATGTTTTGGGTAATCGTATCTCGGTCGTAGGCGAGGTTCAGGGCCTCGCGGACGCGCACATCATTGAAGGGTTCACGGTTCTGGTTCATCACCACGCAGGCGATAAGGAGCGCTGGTCCGATTCGTAATTCGTTCGGCATATTGGTTCGCAGCCAGTCGATCTGATCCATGGGGAACCCATCGAGCGTATCGAGTTCGCCGGCACGAAAACGCCTTAGCCCGGCAGCCACGTCATTGATCGGATGAAAGATGACACGATCAATCTGTACATTAGCGGCATCATAGAACGCATCGTTCTTGACGAGTGTGATGCGGTCGCCAGGAAGCCAATCGACCAATTTGTAGGGACCGTTCCCGACGTAGTTTCCGGCGCGGGCCCAGTCATCGCCCAGGGCTTCGACGACATGGCGCGCCAACGGATAGGTCGTCGCGTGCTCCAGCATTTCCGGTAGATAGGGCGCGGGCGTTTCGAGCCGCAGTTCGAGCGTTCGTTCATCGATGGCCCGTGCGCCAAGCGTCTCGGGCGGCATTTCGCCGGCCGCAATCGCGCGCGCATTCTCGAAAATATAGACATAGGCCGCATAGGGCGCCGCAGTGTCCGGATTAACCAGACGCTGCCAGGCATACACAAAATCGTCCGCCGTCACCGGCATGCCATCGGACCAATTGTGATCGCGCAGATGGAAGGTCCAGATGAGGCCGTCGTCAGACGTTTCCCAGCTCTCCGCCGCGCCGGGGATGGCGTTGCCGTCGGCGCCGGCCGTGGTCAGCCCCATCATCAGGTCGGTTATGACCGCGCTTTCAGTTGAGGTGGTGGAAAATTGGTGATCGAGGCTGTTCGGCTCCCCGGCATTGCCGCGGTTGAGAACAATTTCAGCAGCGGCACCGGAATCGCCCGGCTGAGCGCGTTCCCCGCAAGCGGTCAGAAGGAGGCAGAACAGGGACAAAACCGGAAAAACACGAATCGTCATGGGCATCCTTCGCACCTGAAGCGGTGTTCAGTATGCCCTTAACCGCGCACGGCTTCCATCACACAGCGTCGTGTTCTGCCACGAAATGACCGGGAGTGACCTCGATCAGTTTCGGCACATATTGCTCGGCATCAGGATTGTCGATGCGCTTGGACTTCAGAAATGTCAGCGAGGATCTCGTATCCATAGGCGAGGGAAGTTCGGGAAGCGCAACGCGCGGCTTGGCGCGTTCTTTGCGCGGATCGGGGATCAGCACTGCCGAAATAAGTGCCCTCGTGTAGGGGTGGCGCGGATCGGCATAAATGGATTCGCGGTCGGCGAGTTCGACGATGCGACCGAGATAGAGAACCATGACCCGGTGGGAAATCTGGCGTACCACCGAAAGATTATGGCTGATGAACAGGATCGACATGCCGAAAGTATGCTGCAGCGACAGGATCAGATCGATGATCTGCGCCTGAATGGAAACGTCGAGCGCGCTTACCGCCTCGTCGCACACGACCATTTTCGGCCGCACGATCATCGCACGCGCGATGCCGACACGCTGGTTTTGCCCGCCCGAGAATTCATGCGGATAGCGGTTGATCCAGGCCGGATCGAGACCGACATGTTCCATCATTTCACGCACGCGCTCGCGAATTTCCGTGCGGGAAAGATCGGGTTCCAGCGCGCGCAAGGGCTCGGCGATGCTCTGGCCGATGGTCATGCGTGGATCGAGGCTGGCGAGCGGATCCTGAAAGACGATCTGGAATTCCTTGCGCAATTTGCGCAGTTCGTCCTTGTTCGATTCCGACAGATCGCGTCCCATCCAGACGACCGTGCCCGCGGTTTTCGGAAGAAGCGCCAGCACGGCGCGCGCCAATGTCGATTTTCCGCAACCGGATTCACCGACAATGCCGAGTGTTTCTCCCTCCTTCAGCGTGAAGCTCACGCCATCGACCGCCCGCAAAGGTTTGTACTTCGGAATTATGCCATCCACGCGGATCGGGAAATGGACCTTCACATTGTCCACGTCGAGAAGGCCGGGCTTTGCGTCGCGGTCGGGAAGGGGAACAAGCGTCTCATGTCCGGGACGTTCCGGATGGTCGATGCGCGGCATGGCATCGAGCAGCATGCGCGTGTAGGGGTGCTTCGGAGCGTAAAAAATTTCTTCTGCCGTGCCGGATTCCACAAAGGCGCCATGACGCATCACCTGCACCCGGTCGGCCATGGCGGCAATCACGCCCATATCATGGCTGATTAGAACGATGGAAGTTTTCAGCGTCGTCCTGAGATCGCGCATGATGTCGAGGATCTGGGCCTGTACGGTCACATCCAGCGCGGTGGTGGGTTCGTCGGCGATCAGAAGGTCGGGACCGCAGGCTGTGGCCATGGCGATCATCACGCGCTGGCGCATACCGCCCGATAATTCATGCGGATATTGGCGCATGCGACGTCTGGCTTCGGGAATGCGCACGAGTTCCAGCGATTCCACCGCGCGGCGATTGGCTTCCTCCCGGCCCATCTGCGTGTGAATGCGCAAGGCTTCGATGATCTGCTCGCCGATGCGCATATGAGGCGTCAGCGATGTCAGCGGGTCCTGAAAAATCATTGTGATCTTCGAGCCGCGAATCCGGTTCAACTGGTTTAGCGGCATGCCGATCAAATTCTGTCCGCGATAGAGCACGCTTCCCGAGGTGCGCCCGTTTCCGGCAAGAAGGCCGGTCGCCGCGAGGAACAATTGGCTCTTACCGGAGCCGGATTCGCCGACAATGCCGAGACACTCGCCTTCCATGACGTCGAAATTCGCGTCTTTTACAGCATGAATTTCACCGTCCTGAGTCGAAAACCGGACGTTGAAATCCCTAACGCTGAGAACGGGTTCCGTCATGATTAACGGTCCTTGGGGTCGAGCGCATCGCGTAGACCGTCGCCAATGAAGTTAAAACAGAACAGCGTGATCGCCATGAATCCGGCCGGAAAAATCAGCATCCAAGGCGCGGTTTCAAGCGAATTTGCGCCTTCCGAAATGAGAACGCCCCAGGAAGTTAAGGGTTCGCGTATGCCGAGGCCGAGAAAGGACAGAAAACTTTCGGCAAGGATGACGGCGGGGATGGTCAGCGTCACATAGACGATGACGGGCCCGACCACATTCGGCACGATATGGCGCTTGATGATGCCCCAGGTGCCGACACCGCCTGCCCGCGCCGCCTCGATGAATTCCTTCTGCTTCACCGAAAGCGTTTGCCCGCGCACGATGCGCGCCATGGTGAGCCATTCTACCGCGCCGATGGCGACGAACAGCAGTATGAAATTCCGTTCGAACATCACCATCAAGATGATGACGAAGAAGATAAAGGGCAGGGAATAAAGCACATCCACAAAGCGCATCAGGATATTGTCGATACGTCCCCCCAGATATCCCGCCGCTGCGCCATACAAAACGCCTATCATCAGGCTGACGCAGGTGGCGACAAGGCCGACCGCGAGCGAGACGCGCGCGCCGTAAAGCGTCCGGACAAACAGATCGCGTCCGACCGAATCCATCCCGAACCAGTGGGCCCCATCGGCGCGGCACAGCACATTGGTTCCCGGCCACCAGGACGGCGCGCATTGCACCAGCGCGTAATTGATTTCGTCATAGGCGTAAGGCGACAGAAGGGGCGCGAAAATCGCCATCAGCGTGATGAGGCCGAGCACGACCATGCCCGCAACGGCCGCTTTGTTGCGGAACAGGCGGCGGCGAGCGTCCTGCCATAGACTGCGTCCCTTGACGGATGTTGCAACGCGCATCATGTCCGCGCGATCGCCGGGAAGGATCGGCGCCATTATTCGTACCTCACGCGCGGATCGAGGACACGGTAGAGAATGTCCGCAATGAGGTTTAAGACAATGATGAGCGCGGCATAGAAAATGACGACGCCCAGAACGAGTGTGTAATCCCGGTTAAGCGCGCCTTGTACGAAATAGCGTCCGATCCCCGGAAGGCCGAAAATCTGCTCGACAATAAGCGAGCCGGTGGCGAGTCCCGCAATGGCGGGTCCCAGATAGCTGACCAGCGGCAGCAACCCCGCGCGCAAGGCGTGGCGCGTGACCACGCGATAGGAGGAGAGGCCCTTCGCCCGCGCGGTGCGGACGTAATTCGAGCGGAGCACCTCGACCATCGAGCCCCGCACCAGCCGTGCCACCACGGCGATCTGCGGAAGGGCCAGCACCGTGACGGGAAGGATCATGTTGCGCAGCGCACCGTCATTCCACCCGCCCACCGGCAGCGAGAGATTGAGCCCAAACAGGCTGACGCCATAGACCCCGAACATCAGCGTCAGCAGCGGTGCGGTCACGAAGGTGGGTATCGTGATGCCGATCATGGCGATGGTCATGACGGAATAATCGGCCGCCTTGTTCTGTCGGAGCGCCGCGAAGATGCCGAGAAGGATTCCGAAGAAGAGCGCCACCACAATGGCCGATAGCCCAAGGCGCAAACTTACCGGCAGTCCGGCGGCGATCATTTCCGTGACGGTGAAGTCGCGCGTCCGGAAAGACGGCCCGAGATCGAACTGCGCGAGGCGTCCAAGATAGAGGAAATATTGTTGGTAAAGCGGCTTATCGAGATCGTAGGCGGCCATGATGTTGGCCTCGATTTCAGGAGGCAAACGGCGTTCGCCGTCGAACGGGCCGCCCGGCGCCACACGCATCATGAAAAAGGCGAGAGTGATGATGACGAGAAGGGTGGGGATCGCGCCGAGAAACCGTCTTATTGCGTAGGAAAGCATTAGTCTTGATCAGCTCCCGCACCCATTTCCGGGCCTTCACGCGCCAGGCCGAGGTCCAGCCTCGCCGTCCTGCGTCGCGTTACGCCCCATGCTTGTCAGGTGGCGCTACATTGTCAATTGCGAGGGGCCGGCGGCCTACTCCGCGCGCCAGGCGTCCCACCTTGCGCGCAAGGGGGCGCCGTTCTGGGTCCACCATTCTGGATCGATCAAGACAGCGTTGGTGAAGTTCGCCGCTGCGGTCGGGAGCAATGGAAGCATTTCGACGCCGCTTATCGGATTGGCGCCCACCAGCGCACTGGCCGACCGCCGTGCGGGGCCATAAGGAACCCGGCTCGCCATATGGGCAAGCGGCTCAACCGAGCTGGCGAAGGCGATGAATTCGAGGGCGCGTTCTTTCGCGGGGGATCCCAGAGGAATACCGAATACGTCGAGCCCATAAAGCTGGCCGTCAAAGATGAGAGACAGTTCGGCATTAGCGAGCACGGCATCGAAGGCGCGCCCGTTTAACGCCGTCGTCATTACCGTGTCCCCCCGGCTTAGCATATCTATGGCTTCATTCGGGCGGCGCCACCAGACAATCGCGTCCTTGATGCCGTCGAGCTTGGCGAACGCCCGCGCGGCGCCCGCTTCCATTTCGAGAAGCGCATACACCTCCGCCGGAGCAACGCCATCGGCGAGCAATGCAAAGGGAAGCGTGTATTCGGGACCCGCATCGCGCAATCCGCGCCCGCCGGGGAAACGTTCGAGATCGAAGAAGTCGGCGACGGCACGCGGCGCCTCAGCGAAATTATTCGGTGCGACGACGATCATCTGGCTATAGACCACCGTTCCGACCCAGCATGGACCAATGGCGCCGGGCACGAAATCGTCGGTAGCCGCCTCACCATTCGCACCTGCGGGTAATGCCAATGCGTCGATAGGTTCGAGCAGGCCTTCACGGCATGCGGCGGCCGCATCGGCGAGGTCGAAATCCACCACATCCCATTCGACATTGCCGGCTTCGATCTGTTGACGGATCTCCGCTAGTCCCCCGCCATAGATCGCGCCGTCGAGATCGATGGAGGTTTTATCCACAAAGGGATGGAAGAACGAAACGGTCTGCGCCTGCTGATAGGCATCCCCCCAGCTGGCGACAGTGAGATTCTCCGGTGGACGCGTGAGCCAGTACAGCGTACCCGCGATGACCGCGACGACAACAAGAATACCAGTAAGCCAGCGCCGAAGTCTCATCGTCCCCCCAAACCGAACAGCGAACGCAACGCATCGCCTGCGTCTTCCAGCGCGTTGTCCGCGCCGCCTTCGGCGTTGTCCTGATCCTGGCCGTTGCCGAAAAGTCCTTCCAGCACATTGCGAGTCACGCTGCGCATATCCGGAGTGTAACTCAGATCCGCCCAGGGACCGTGAACGCGGAAGGGTACGCCAATATTGGCGAGGTCGAACCCGCCCACCGCGCCCTGAACCGCGGGCTGCGGCTCCAGGAAAAAATCCATCGTGCGCGCAGCCAAATTGATTTCGCCATTGCCCGCAACGCGCACCAGCGGATTCAGCAGCTGAAAATCCTCATTGTAGGCAATGCCGTTTTGTACCCGGAATGTGCCGCCCAGATCGGTAAAATCGGTCGAGGCCCCGTCACCCGTCACGGTGCCGAGACCACCTGAATTGACGACGGTCTGCAGCGCTTGCGAGACCGCCGCGATATCAATACCGCGCAAGGCACCATTGGCGACACTGATCCGTCCCGCCCCCGAAAGCCCGCTCACGATTTCGTCTTGCGTTGCGCCCCGGCTGGAAAGGTCCAGTGTCATCGTGCCCGTTCCACTGAGGCGGTCCATTGCCATGAGATCGGTCAGAAAGGGCTGAACCTGAGTATCGCTGACGCTAAGTGTCTGGCGGAAAGAGGGCACCGCCTCGCGCGCATCGATAATAAGCGCGCCATGCCCCATACCGCCATACAGAGAAAGCTCACGTAAATCGGCGTTCAGAAGCCCTTCATTCAAACGCAAACCGAGCGCGGCGCGCTCGAAAGTTAGGTTCTGAACCAGAAGCGTTCCGATGCTGAGCGTCATGTCCGCATTGACCGTTTTCAGCACAGCAAGTTGCAGCGGCGCTGTTTCCTCGCGCGTATCATCCTCCGGTGGGAGTGCTTCTGCCGTTTCGGTAGGCGCAGGCGGGCGCGTCAAATAGGCGTTGAGGTCGAGGCGATCGATAGCGATGCCGCCACCAAGAAGGAGGCTCGGATTGCTGCTGTCGAGTGTCAGCTCGCCGGTAATCGTCATGCCGTCGAGTGCCATGCGCAGCCGCGAAAGGGTGAGCTTTGTTGGTTCTGCTGTAAGGTCTGCTTCTAGTTCGGCGATCCCGAACGTTTCGCCGGGCGGCAGCGGCGTTCCGCTCCATGCCGCAAGGTCACGTAAGGACGGAATGGTGATGTGTGCCGCGCCGATAGACCTTCCAGACACCGTTACCGTACCGGAAAAATCTGCGTTCACGATCTGGGAGGCGAGCGCGATATGTGCAGCGGTTCCCTCCGCGAGAAGCAGCGCGCGTGGTTGGGCGAAGGTAGCATCCACGTCAATACGCTGTGTATTGTAAGTGAGCGCGCCGTCCATGGTGAGCTGCGCATCAATGGACGGCATGGAGAGCGTGACATCGACATCGTCGACGGACGCGCCCGTATCGGCGGCGACGTCGTAATAAGTTACGAGCCCATCGGTAATCGAGAGCCGTTCGATGCCAAATTCTCGTATCCGATTCGGTCCTGCGCTTTCGCCCGTTGTTCCATCTGGCGTGGCATTCGCGGCGAAAGCCCAATTCGGTGTGCCGTCGGCGGCAACTTCGAGATGGATGACAGGCTTCTCCAATATGAGGCGCGCCACCTCCATACGTCCGGAAAGAAGGGGCCAAAGGCGGACACCCACGACCAGCGTTTCAACGGAGGCCATTTGCGGCTCGCGCGCGCCCTCAAAGTTCGACACGGAGACAGCCGACGCCGAAACGCCGATTTCGGGATAGATGGAAAGGCGCAACGGACCGTTGATTTGTACCTCGCGACCCGTCGCCCGGCTGGCGGCATCGGCTATGCGGGCTCGATAGGCCTCCATAGGAATAAGGAAAGGAAGCGCCATCACCGCAATGAGCAGGACTACGAAGACCACGAGGGTGATACCGAAAATTCTACGCATGCCGTCAGGCCTTTCGGGGCGTCGATAAGGTAAAGGCCCCTTCGTTCGATTTGGCCGGCGATTTTGGCCGGAACCCGTTTCGAGATCAAATTACCGCTGGGACAGTTACGCCGATCGCGCCAGGGGCTGTGGTCCCGCGCTGTGCCGCATGCGAGATGCTGCGAATGAGCAGAATACAGGGCAGGATTCCGGCCGCGACCAAAGCGAGGGAAGGCGCAGCGGCGAAACCCAATCTTTCGTCCGCAGCGTAATTGTGGGCGGCGACGGCGAGCGTATCGAAATTGAACGGGCGCAGCATCAAAGTGGCAGGTAATTCTTTCATTACATCTACGAACACCAGCAATATCGCTGTTAATGCGCTGGGACTGAGGAGGGGGAGATAGATCCGCTTCAGCACGTCCCAATTTCCGCGGCCAAGCATGCGTGCCGCGCCCGCAATGGAGGGCGTGACGCGTTCCAGACCGGCAGACACGCTTTGCAGCGCTACGGCGAGGTAGCGTACGACATAGGCAAAAATGAGGCCCGCCGCGCTGCCCGTGAGAACGAGCCCTGTGGAGAAGCCGAGGGTGCTGCGCATGAGCCCATCCAGCGCATTGTCGAAAAAAGTAAAAGGCGCGAGAACGCCGATGGCGATAACGGCCCCGGGCACCGCGTAGCCAAGGCCGGCGATACCGGCAGCGCGCCCGGCAAGTGTTTTCGGTCGCGTCTTGCGCGCAAAGGCCAGCACCAAAGCGATGGTCGTGGCCGCCGCGGCAGCTAATAGGGCCAGCGTAAAACTATTGAAAAGATGCTGCGAGAATTCGCGTCCGGGCATTCCCGTTCTGAGAAGCAATGAGGAGAGCACGCCTGCCGGAAGCAAGAATCCGAGGAGCGGCGGCAATGCACAGGCGATTATAGCGAGAACGGATCCTGTGCCCCGCAAAGCAAGGCGCTCGGGACGAAAGTCCCGCCGGCCGGTTTCGTGAAAGCGCGCGCCGCCCCGCGCCCAGCGTTCGCCCGCCAGCACCAGCGCCACGAAGAGAACAAGGAGTGCCGCAAGTTTTGCCGCCGCCGCGGGATCGCCGAAAGAAAACCATGCGCGATAAATCCCGGTCGTAAACACAGGTACGCCGTAATAAGAAACCGTCCCGTAATCGGCGAAGGTTTCCATTAGCGCCAGCGCCGTTCCAGCGGCGATGGCGGGACGCGCTAAGGGGAGCGACACCGAGAAGAACGCGCTCCAGGGACCACGGCCGAGGCTTCGCGCCGCGTCCCATGCCGCGCCGGATTCCGCCAGAAACCGCGCCCGCGCCAACAGATAGACGTAAGGATATAGAACCAGCGTCAGCATTATTGCGACGCCGGGAAGCGAGCGGACATCGGGAAACCAGTAAGCGCCCAGCTCCAGTCCGAGCCTTGCGCGCAGGAAGGATTGCACCGGACCAAAGGCGGAAAGAAAATCGGCGTAGGCGTAAGCCAGCACATAAGCAGGGGCCGCGAGCGGAAGGACCAGCGCGGCTTCGAACATCCGCCGTCCGGGAAAATCGCAGGCCGCGACCAGCCACGCCGCCGGTATGCCAATGAGAAGAACCCCGCCTCCGACAAGAAGGCCAAGCAGCAATGTGTTGGTGACATATTCGGGCAGTACCGTCGCTGCGAGATGGGAAAAGACGGTGTCGCTGGCGAACAGCGCACTAAAGAACACGGACAGAACCGGAATGGCGAGGAGAAGAGCGATGGAGGCAGTTACGACATCAAGCCCCGAAAAGTGAACGCGGCGCACAGATTTCTCCACATGCCGCGTGGCGGGGCTTACATTCGAGTGGCTGTCGGTCATTTCGTATGGTCGCTATTCGCCGGAAGACTTACATAAACCAGCGCCGTTCATACATGATTACGGCGACAACGAGAACGACCGCGACCACCCACAGAATGTCCGGTGAAAGGCGAGCTGCCCATTTCCTGGGAATAATCCACGAGAAAGCGAAGCCGACCAAGGCCGCCGTCCCGAGCCAGCCATACCAGCGGATGGTCTGCTGCGCTGGGTCGATATCCCAACCCGGACGGATTTCGCCCGTCATCGGGTAGTATTCGAACAGCGGATAATTGAAATAATAGACACCGATATAAGCGATGCAGAAGGTCAGCGAGAACAGCATCAGGCGGTCCATGGCGACAACCCCTGAATGTTGTTCAGAATGTGCCCGACAAAAAAGCTCCACCAAGCGATGACGGTCAGCAGCCAGGTCAGGCAGCGACGTAGGACGACATATTCGGGACCTTTCGCGCGCATCCAGCACGACCAGTAGGCGGGAAGCATGCCGAGCGCCAGCGCGACGAATTGCTCCTTCATCTCGAAGGCGCCGTTGGCTGCACGAAAATCGATGGCGACAAGCGCGGGCCGGACTACGATCCGGTATTGCGGATACAGTATGGCGCCGAGAAGACTCGTCAGCGCAAAAAGGATGACAACGCTATTGGTATAACCTGCCGGATCGACAGAGCGGAAACGCGCCGTCATTGTGCTGCGGTCTGCCGTCTGTAGGCTCACGGCAAATGCCTGGTGCGTGATCGCGCCAAGAAGCACGATCGCCATCAGACCGTGAAGCAGCAAAAAAAACGTGATCAACATCGTCGGCTCGTTTCACCTGGCGCGTTGCGAACCAATACCCGTCAGCGGTTAACGAGTGGCCCAGTCCAGGGTCGTCCAGAACGGGCTGTCTGCACCATAGGAAAGAATGCAGATGCTGAGCGAGGCGACACAGGCTGCAAACAGCATCGCCTTGCGCGAGTGCTGGCGATGTTGGGCAGTCTGAAGGGTGGATGCCGACGACCTAGAAAGCGCACCGAGCATCGCCCAGGTTCGTTCCATCTCAACGAGGGCTGTTGCGTTTCTTGCACTCTGTTTCCAGGCATCGAACTGACTACGTTCTTCGAGCGACATCACGCCCCGGCGCAGTGCTGCGAACCAGCGAGAGGCTTCTTCATGGGGCGTGTTCATCGGCCAGTTTCCACTTCGTTACCTTTACGCAGCGCGTCATTGATCTGCAGCATCGCGCGGGCGATGTGTTTCTCAACCATGCTGGCGCTGATTCCCATGCGACGGGCGACCACCGCGTAACTTTCGCCTTCAAACCGATGCATACGAAATGCTTCCTGGCAGCGCGGGGGCAATGCGGCGATGGCGGCCAGTGCAAGGTTCAGATCCTGTTTCGCGGCCAGAATGCGTTCCGGGTCGATCGAATCCGACGCTTTCAAACCCGCGTCGGCGGAGCTATCGAACAATATGGCCTCGCGCCCGCGCCTGCGCTGCCGATCAATAAAGAGATTGCGTGCGACGCGGCTTAAATAGCGGAAAGGTTCCCGGACAGTCTGAGGTTCCTCAATCTGCAACGCGCGGACACAGGCCTCCTGTGCGATGTCTTCGGAATCCATCTGCTGTGAGTGCGGCGCGCGGCGCGCGAGCTCATTGCACGCATTTTTGAGCGACAGATCCATATCCTCAGCCTCGGGCTGGTTGGCCATGGCGGTTCTCCGACTTTCAACTATCCCATCACCTAACCGCTTATAGCCAAAGAAAAATTTTTCGGCTGACGAGGTGGGGTGATTGAGCTCTCGCGCGTCCCATCCTCGATAGAGGCGGAACAGCAAAAAATCTAGTTTTTTCGTGCTGGGGAGGAGGTGAGCTCGGTCGTCAAACCTAGGAGAAGCTCGCTCTGAGCCTATGCGTTGCGTCCGCCTCACGGGGAACGCTCGCCATGAATAAAGGAAACGTCATGCCTGGTTTTGTCCCTCCCACCGATGATCTTCCGCGCCGCAGCGTTGCTGCTTCCCTGCTTGCCGGAACCGCGTTGGGCCTCATTCTCGCGACCCCCGTTTTGGGCGCGCAGGGCGATGTTGTGGGAGAGGTCCTGATTACGGGACGTGCCGGTTATAACACGGACAATCTCGCGCTTCAGCAATTCACGCAGCCGCTGCTGGAGACGCCACAATCCGTATCCGTGGTCTCGGCGCAGGAGATCGAAGACCGCGCCATTTCCGACCTCAATGACGCGTTGCGAAATGTTCCCGGCATTAGTCTCGGTGCGGGAGAATTCTCATGGCAGGGCAATACACCCGTCATTCGCGGTTTCTCGGGCCGCTCGGACATCTTCCTCGACGGCATGCGCGATTTCGGAAATTACTACCGCGATTCCTTCAACCTCGAGCAGCTGGAAGTGCTGCAGGGTCCTTCCTCGATCTATTTCGGGCGCGGTTCGACCGGCGGTGTTATCAATCAGACGACGAAGACACCCTTTCTAGACCGGAATATTTCGATCACGGTCTCGGCTGGCACGGACGAAACCATGCGCGCGGTGGCGGACGTCAACATGCCTGTCGCGGTCTTGGGTGACGGCGCTGCCGTGCGCGTCGTCGGCATGGTGCATAGTTCTGAAGTCGCCGGGCGCGATGTGGGCGACATGCAGCGACATGGCATTGCGCCATCGCTGGCTCTTGGGCTCGGTACGCCGACCCGCATCGGCCTTAGTTACTTCTACCAGCGCGAAAACAATACGCCGGATTATGGCTTGCCCTGGTATTTCGGACGCCCCGCCCCGGTCGCGCGCAATAAATTCTACGGCCATACCAGCGATTTTCTCGAAACCTCTGCGAGCATTGGAACGGCTGGCATCGCGCATGATCTGACCGATGACGTCACGATTAGCACCAGGCTCCGTTATGCGACCTATGATCGTGACTTCCGCATCTCGGAACCGGTGCTTGCGGACGGCACCACAGAAGGCCAGCCGCTCGACACCGTCATGGTGAAATTCAATATGTGGAGCGGACCTTCACAAGAAACCGCGCTGCTTTCGCAGACAGACGTGCGCGCCGAGTTCTCCACGGGAAGTCTTGGACATACGCTTGTCGCGGGAGTCGAACTGGGACGCGAAACATCCGACCCCGTTTTTAGAAACAGCCTGGGCGTTCCCAATGTCAGCCTGCTGCATCCCGATCCGACACGCGAATTCACTGCGACAAACACTTATGCCCGCCTGATAGCGGACACGTCGGGGGAAAGCTTCGCGCTCTTTGCGGTCGATACCGTGGACTTCTCGCCGCAGTGGGAACTGACCGTCGGCCTGAGATGGGACTACTTCAAGGCCGATTACTATGCGGAGCGGTACACGCCCGCAGGCGTTCTTACTTCCACCGAGAGGGTCGTACAGACGGACAAGAAGCCCAGTTACCGCGGGGCGCTGGTGTACAAGCCCGCCGACAATGGCAGCGTGTATCTCGCCGCGGGAACATCTTTCAATCCATCGAGCGAGGGTCTGTCCCAGCTGACGACCGCCCGCAATCTCGGAACGGAAAATGCCAATCTCGATCCCGAAGAGAACCTGACATTCGAAATCGGCACCAAATGGGACATGCTCGCAGAGGCGCTGACGGTGAACGCGTCGATCTTCCGGCTGGAGAAAACCAACGCTCGTATCCCCGACATTTCCAATCCCGGCTTTAACATTCTAGGCGGCGAACAGCGGGTCGACGGTTTTCAGTTGCAGGCAACCGGCCTCATCACGCCACAGTTCATGATCAATGCCGGCTACACTTTTCTGCAGAGCGAAGTGACCAAGGCGGCCGTCGGGGCACCCGCGCTTGGACGCGCGCTGATCAACACACCGAAACACAGCTTCAGCATATTCGCGGAGTATAGTTTTTCGAATGGTCTGGATATCGGCGCGGGCGCTCTCTATCAGTCGTCGCGGCTCGCGCAGAATGCCGGTGCGACGCCCCTAAGGGTAGAAGGATATTGGACCTTCGACGCGATGGCCGCGTACCAGATCAACGACCATATGGCGCTTCAGCTGAATGTCTATAATATCGCCGACAAGTACTATATGAGCCAGTTGCATCCTTGGCATGTGGTGCCCGGTGCGGGCAGATCCGCGCTGCTGGCGGTGAAGTTCAACAATTAGGGATAGTCGCCGCCGCGATGCTGGTTCAGATTCCGCAAGTCCTTCCGGCAGCAGCGGTCGCGGAATGCCGCGCGGCGCTGATGCATGCCGACTGGACGGACGGCCGCATGACGGCCGGTTATCTTTCCAGCCGGGTGAAGAACAATCAGCAATTGCCGGAGACGCACCCGACCGCGCGGGCCCTCGGCAGCAAGATACTCGACGCACTAGACGTCCATCAGACGTTCATTTCTGCCGCGCTGCCGCTGAAGATCGTGCCGCCCTTGTTCAACCGATACCGGGACAGTCAGACCTACGGCAATCATATAGATGGCGGCATAAGGCCGGTGGCAGGTACGCATTTCCGGGTGCGGACCGATCTTTCCGCCACACTGTTTCTGACTCCGCCCGAAGACTATGACGGTGGGGAACTTGTGGTCGAGGACAGCTTCGGCACACAATCAGTAAAACTCGCTGCTGGCGATATGGTGCTTTACCCGGGCACCAGCGTGCACCGGATCGAACCGGTCACAAAAGGCGAACGCCTTGCGGCATTTTTCTGGATTCAGAGCATGATACGGGACGATACCCAGCGTACGCTGCTGTTTGAACTGGACAATTCCATTCAGGCGCTGGGCCGCGACGTGCCGGACCATCCCTCGATCGTCCGCCTCGCCGGCACCTATCACAATCTGTTGCGGCAATGGGCCGATACCTGACGTCCGTTCGCAGCTCGGGCGACAAATCCCTCTCGTGATGCTAAAAACCTGTCCAGCGTAGAGGCGCCGACCGGGCGCCCGAGGAGGGAAGCATGGCCAGAATTTCCTTGAACGTGGACGGGCGCGATCACGTGATCGAGGCCGAACCGGAAATGCCGCTGCTCTACGCGCTGCGCGACGACCTTGAACTCTCCAATCCGCATTTCGGCTGCGGTCTCGCTCAATGCGGCGCCTGCACCGTTCATGTCGACGGGCAGCCGGTGCGCTCCTGCGTGGCTCCCTTGTCGAGCGTGGAAGGCCATAGGGTAACCACGCTGGCAGGGCTTGGTACCCAAGAAAATCCGCATCCGCTGCAGGTCGCCTATGTCGAGGAGGCGGTGCCGCAATGCGGCTACTGCCTCAATGGCTGGGTGATGACCGCGGCGGCCTTTCTGCGCGACCATCCCAATCCCACCGATTCTGAGATCCGCGAGGCGTTGAACGACGTCCTCTGCCGTTGCGGCACGCATATGGCGATTCTGCGCGCGGTGAAACGCGCCGCGGCGCAGATGGGCTAGGGGGCAGATCATGAATGAACATCACCTCCCGCTTTCACGCCGTGCGCTGCTGCAAAGCACCGGCGCGCTATGCATTGCCTTCTCTCTCGGCAATACCGGAAAACTTCTCGCACAAACGGCGGGCATCGACGGTAAGCCGGCTTTGCTGCCGACCGAACTTGATTCCTGGCTTTCGATCGGTCCCGATGGCGCGGTGACGGTCTATTTCGGCAAGATCGACGGCGGACAAGGCACCGACGTTGCCATCGCACAGATGGCGGCGGAGGAGCTCGATGTCCCGGTATCGCGCGTCTCGGTCATCATGGGCGATACGGCGCTCACCTGTAACCAGGGCGGTGCGAGCGGCAGCAACGGCGTGCGCCTTGGTGGCGTCGCGTTGCGCAACGCCGCAGCGGAGGCGCGTCTTATTCTCGTCGAGCGCGCCGCCGCGGAATGGGGCGTGACGCCCGATCAGCTCACCGTCACGGACGGTGTGATCTCACTCACTGGTGATGCCACGCGGCAGATTTCGTACGCCGCGCTGATCGGCGGAAATTATTTTCACGAACAGATCGAATGGAACGGCACCTACGGCAACAATCTTCAGCTTTCCGGCCGTGCAACCATCAAAACCCCCGACCAATACAAGGTCGTAGGCACATCTGCGCCGCGCGCCGATGTACGCGGCAAGGTTTTCGGCACGGCGCCTTTCGTCACCGACATGCGCCTGCCCGGTATGCTGCATGGCCGCATGATCCGGCCCGCCAATGCGGGTACGGTTCCGGTGGCGATCGATGAGGCCAGCATCGCGCATATCCCCAACGCGCGTGCGGTACGGCGAGGAAATTTTCTGGGCGTTGTTGCACCGAAGGAATGGGATGCGGTTCGTGCGGCGGAGGCGCTGCGCGTGACCTGGTCGGAGCCGAGCGATGTGTTTCCGGATCAGGCGGCATTGTACGACCATATCCGCCAGGCGCCGGTCGTCCAGCGCGAAGTGACCGGCGACAGAGGTTCGGTGGAAACCGCGTTTGCGGGCGCGGCGCGCGTTGTAGAAGCCGACTACGAATGGCCCTATCAATCGCATGCCAGCATGG
>CAIOYY010000047.1 GCA_903862715.1 uncultured Alphaproteobacteria bacterium | reverse complement strand
GAATTCGGTTATGGCGGAAAGCTGCTTCCCACTTTTCCGAAATGGCTCATCGAAGGCACGAAGCCTTCGCGTCTCGCCTGGGTCCTGAAGCAGAGCATCCTGCCCTATGTCTACTGGAACTGCATGCTGAAGGGGCGCGAATGGTTCTGCCGTCCCTGCATCACCAAAGAGACGCACTGAGACCATGCTCGAGCCGCTGCAATATCTTCTCGGCGGCTTATCGGGCGCGCTGGTCGGTTTCGTTCTCGGCCTGGTCGGCGGCGGCGGCTCCATTCTCGCCGTGCCGCTGATGGTCTATCTCGTTGGTGTTCCCCTGCCGCATGTCGCCATCGGCACCAGTGCTTTCGCGGTGGCAATGAATGCGGCCGCGGGCCTCGCGCAGCACGCGCGGGTGCGGAACGTCCAATGGCGCTGCGGCGGCATCTATGCGGCGGCGGGCATTATCGGCGCCTTCGGCGGCTCGACGCTCGGCAAACTGGTCGACGGCGAGAAGCTCCTGTTCCTATTTGCGCTCGTCATGGTGGTGGTCGGCGTTCTGATGCTGCGAGACCGAAACAGTTGCGGTGATCCCGGCGCGCAATGCACGCCGCAAAAAATGCCCAAGGTGCTGGGCTACGGTCTCGGCTCGGGCGCGTTTGCAGGCTTCTTCGGCATTGGAGGCGGGTTCCTGATCGTGCCCGGCCTCATCGCCTCGACCGGCATGCCGATAAAACTTGCCATCGGGACGTCGCTGGTCGCGGTCACGGCTTTCGGCCTTGCCACCGCGGCGAATTACGCACTCTCCGGCCTGATCGACTGGCCTCTGGCGCTCGTTTTCATCGCGGGCGGCATTTTCGGCAGCTTCGCGGGCACCAAACTGGCGAGCCGCCTTTGCGAAAAAACGGGGCTCCTCAATTCGATTTTCGCCGCACTGATCTTCGTTGTCGCGGCTTACATGCTTTGGCGGAGCGCGTCGGAATTTCTTTGACGCTTCTCGCCTCTCTCTCTCCCCGCGTCCGTCTGCAGGTCGGCGTGATGACCGTCGGAAGCGGGATGCGCCCGCGGCGCACCCCGCGCAGATGCCGGGCTTACTTCTTCGCCAGGGTCGTACGGTTCTTGTCGAAGATCTCGGTCACCTTCGGTGTGAGGACCTCGGCGAAGTCTTCCATTTCATAGAAGGGGCGGATTTCAATTTCGCTCGGTCCCGGCATGGGGTTGGGGCAACGCTTCACCCATGCCACGGCCTCGTCCATGTCCTTGACGTTCCAGAGCCAGAACCCTGCGACGAGTTCCTTCGTCTCCGCGAAGGGGCCGTCGATCACGTCGCGTTTCGCGCCGTCAAAGGCGATGCGCTTTCCGGCGGATGAGGGTTTCAAGCCGTCGCCCATCTGCATGATGCCGGCATCGATGAGCTCCTGATTGTATTTGCCCATGGCCTCGAACATTCCGGGCTCGGGCATGAGGCCCGCTTCGCTGTCCTTCGTGGCTTTCACGAACACCATAACGCGCATTGTTCGGTCTCCTTCTCCGTTTCCTGGGCCGTTACCGGCCATCTGACTGAAAGACGAGTGGCGGGAAGCCGACCCGACAATTGCCCGCCCATTTTTATCAGCGCCCGAAACAACAGCGAATGGGGATTTCAGGACGCCTGGGGCACGGTCACCGCGCATCCGGCGAAGCTGTTAGAGAACGGCGCTTCGGTCAGGGCTTCAGCATTTCCGGCAGGAACATCTTTCGGCGATTGATCGACCGTCCCGACGTCATGAATATGCCATCGCCGGTGTAGTGCAATGTGCGCGGTATTTTGGGACGCGGCGCGACATGCGCCTTCACCACTTCGAAGATGAAGAAATTATATTTGCGCACCAGCGTGTCGTCTTTCAGGCGGCATTCGAAATTCGCATGACATTCGCCGATCAAAGGCGCGGAGACTTTGCTGGCCTCGACAGGTGTGAGGCCGAATTCGGCGAATTTGTCGATCTCGTCACCGGACGTATTCCCGATCTTGACGACGATATCGGTCAACGCGGTGGTGGGAATATTGATGACGCATTCGCGCGAGCGGCGGATCATGCGGAAAGAGTGATTGCTCTCGGAGATGACGCAGCCGACCAAAGCCGGCGAGAATTCCATCATCATATGCCAGCCCATCGTCATGATGTCGGTCCGCCCCCGCCAGGACGAGGACACGAGCACAGTGGGTCCCGGCTCAAGATAGCGCCGGATTTTCTCGACCAAGAAATCTTTCTTTTTCGGAATGGCCATCGTGTGTTCCTCTGGTCGCCTGACACCTTAACGCATGAAAGCGGGAAAGGAGCAGGAACCCCTGGGCCTTTGATGCGGCGGCGCAGGGGGGCTACTCTGGCCGTCCCCATAAGAGACGGAAGAGATTTCGTGGCCTCCGAATCCTCATTGTCGGCGCATTCCCCCGGTTCCCCCCACGAAGATCATGGTCACAGCCATAATCATGCCGCTGGAGCGAATGCGCGGATGCTCAAGCTGGCGCTGGTGCTGACCGGCACGGTGCTGATCTTGGAATTGATCGGCGCCTACGCATTCGGAAGCCTGGCGCTTCTTTCGGACGCCGCGCATATGTTCACCGATGCGGCCGCACTGGCCATTGCGCTGGCGGCGATCAGTATCGGCCAGCGCGAGGCCGACGAGCGGCGCACCTTCGGCTATCGCCGGTTTGAAATTCTCGCGGCGGCGTTCAACGCCGTGCTGCTGTTCTTCGTTGCGGGTTACATTCTTTACGAGGCCATACAGCGCATTCGCGTGCCGGAACCTGTGGAGTCCTTCGGCATGCTCGCCGTCGCGTCCGTCGGGCTCCTGGTCAATCTCATTGCGATGCGCCTGCTTTCATCGGGCAGGGAGCGCAGCCTCAATGTGAAAGGAGCCTATCTCGAAGTATGGGCCGATATGCTGGGCTCGCTCGGCGTCATTCTGGGCGCCGGCATTATCATGGCGACGGGCTGGACCTGGATTGATCCCCTGGTCGCCGTCGCTATCGGTCTCTGGGTACTGCCGCGAAGCTGGGCGCTTCTGCGCGACACCACGCATATTCTGCTCGAAGGCGTACCGCGCCGCCTCTCGCTTGCTGAAGTGCGCGCCGCCATTGCCGGGACCGAGGGCGTAGCGGGGCTGCATGACCTGCATCTCTGGGGCATATCGAGCGACGATGCGAGCTGCACCTGTCATGTGGAACTCAAGCCCGGCGCGGATGGTGAAACGGTAAGGCTGGAGGTTGCCGAAACCCTTGAACATCGTTTCGCGCTGCACCACGTAACGGTGCAGACGGAACGCGAGCCCTGCCCTGACCGCCACTGCCGCATGTAGATGGAAATCCGCACGATTGGACGGAGATCGTGTAATCTTCAGACCCCTTTTGAACAGATCGGCATAACGCCGATCGGAGACACCGATGTCACAGACCTACCGCAAGAACCCCGAAGCCCTGTCCTGTCTGACACCCGAGCAATACCGCGTGACGCAGCAGGACGGCACCGAGCGGCCTTTTGCCAATGCGTATTGGAACAGCAAGGAGAAGGGTCTCTATGTCGATGTCGTGTCGGGCGAGCCTTTGTTTGCGTCGGTTGATAAATTCGATAGCGGCACCGGCTGGCCGAGCTTCACGCGGCCTGTGAGCGGCGAGAATGTCGTCGAGAACCGCGACACCCAGCACGGCATGGTGCGTACCGAGGTGCGCTCGGCGGCGGGCGACAGCCATCTGGGGCATGTCTTTCCCGACGGACCGCGCGAGAAGGGTGGCCTGCGCTACTGCATCAATTCGGCGTCTTTGCGCTTCGTGAAGCTCGAAGATCTGGAATCCGAAGGCTATGGCGCCTACCGCGCGCTCTTTACAACCGAAGGAGAAAAGGCATGAGCGACGGCGCCGCCACATCCACGACAGAGAAAGCGGTTCTAGCGGGCGGCTGTTTCTGGGGGATGCAGGATCTGATCCGGCGATATCCCGGCGTCATCTCCACGCGCGTCGGCTATTCCGGCGGCGATGTGAAGAACGCAACCTACCGCAATCACGGCACCCATGCCGAGGCTATCGAGATTGTTTTTGATCCGTCTAAGATGAGCTTTCGTAGATTGCTCGAATTCTTCTTTCAGATTCACGATCCAACGACTGTGAACCGCCAGGGCAATGATCGCGGGACGGCTTACCGCTCGGCGATTTTCTATACCTCCGACGAACAACGCCGCGTGGCGGAAGACACGATTGCGGATGTGAATGCATCGGGCCTGTGGCCGGGAAAGGTCGTGACGGAATTGGCGCCGGTGGGCGACTTCTGGCAGGCGGAGCCCGAGCATCAGGACTATCTCGAGCGCAATCCCTATGGCTATACGTGCCATTTCGTGCGGCCCGACTGGAAACTGCCGCGGCGGTCGGATGCGGCGTAGGCTAGCGCGGTGTAAGGCTGTCAGCTGAAGACGGCCTTCAGCATAAGAAACGGATCGTCCGTAAGGCCGAGGGCGTAAAGAATTTCACAGATGCCGTAAAAAACGAGAAGCCTTTGCCTGCAACAAGCGCGCAGAAGCCGAACGGATTTTCGTCCTGGTCGAACCGGTAAAGATCATTGCCGGCAACGCCTATTACCAGATCGCGCGTAATCGACCAGGCCGCAATCGCGCCCCGTGACCGAAGATAAGCGCCATGAACCAGGGCGACATGACAAACGTCCGGCGATTTCACGGATATCCTAAGCGTGAGGCGGTTAGGGACGTCTGACCGAGCTTCGCCTGTGACCTATCGCGCCTCTGTAGTTCACCTTACGTTCCTGGTCTGCTAGCGTCGATTCATGAGTGCGCCGCTGCTTCGCAAGATTATCCATGTCGATATGGACGCTTTCTACGCGTCGGTGGAGCAACGCGACGAGCCTTCCCTGAAGGGCCAGCCTGTCGTGGTCGGTTATGCGGGCAAACGCGGTGTCGTCGCTGCGGCCAGCTATGAGGCGCGGAAATTCGGCGTGCGTTCGGCCATGCCGATGTCGACCGCGATGCGCAATTGCCCGCGACTTCTCGTCGTGCCGCCGCGCTTCGATGTCTACAAATCGGTATCGCGGCAGGTGCAGGCGATCTTTGCCGATTACACGCCGCTGATCGAACCTTTGTCGCTCGATGAAGCCTATCTCGATGTCAGCGAGAATTTACGCGCGATTCCGACCGCGTCCGAAACCGCCATGGAAATCCGAGCCCGCATTCTGATGGAAACCGGGCTCACGGCCTCCGCGGGCATTTCCTACAACAAGTTTCTGGCGAAGCTCGCCTCCGATTACCGAAAGCCCAACGGACAATTTGTGATCGCGCCGGGCAAGGGCGAGGCTTTTGTCGAAGGGCTCACGGTCGGCAAGTTTCACGGGGTCGGACCGGTGACGGCGGCGAAAATGAACGGTCTCGGCATTTTCACCGGCGCGGATCTGAAGGCGCAGCCGCTCGATTTTCTGCAGCGTCATTTCGGTAAGGCAGGCGCCTGGTATTACGCCATTGCGCGGGGTGAGGACGACCGGCGCGTGATGCCGGATCGCCCGCGTAAATCGTCGGGCTCGGAAACAACCTTCGAGGGCGATCTCACCCAGCTCTCCGAGATCGAGGCGCGCGTGCTCGAAATGGCCGACGATGTCTGGCGCTGGTGCGAAAGAGCGAGGGCCTATGGCCGCACCGTCACCGTGAAGGTGAAATATGCCGATTTCCAGCAGGCGACGCGCAGCCGCACTTTGGATGGGTTTGTAAATTCGCATGAAGCCTTGCGTGAACTAAGCCTCGCGCTGATCCGTTCGGTCTTTCCGCCCGCCAAGGGCATTCGCCTTGTCGGCGTGACCGTATCCAATTTTGAAACAGGCGAAATCGCCGTGCAGGACCAGCTCCACCTTGAGCTCTAACCTTCGAGTCGGCTTAACCGAATTACCGTAGTGCCGTTTGTATCAGTTAGATAAAGAACATCATTCTCCTCCCGCCACCCCGTCACATGAGTCAGCGCTTCGAAGAACCGTGTTTCCTGATTGTTCGCGGCCTCCACAAGACAGGCCATCTTTGTCGCGGCGACAGCGCCAAAGCTCAGCGACACGGGGTCAAGCATCGCACTACCACTGTATCTGTTACAGCCGCCAAATCCGGTTACATTAATTTCTTGCGGCGGCAGACTGATGGGAGGGCACGGCGGTTGAACATCAGGTGAGTCCTGGAAGCACACCATAATTTCCACCGGACCCATGAACGATAAAGTCGTCTGCAAATTATCGATGACACCTGCCCCCATAATGTCCTCGGCTACCCAGTTACCAACCGGCGAAAAACCAGCAGTAGGTTGTGCGTCATGCGTACAGGCTGTAATCGCACTGAGACCAGTGGCCAACAATGCGCTGCGCGACCACGGCAATCGCATGAATATTTCCCCCGCTCAGCCTGTGAGGGCCGTTTGATTACGTTACGACCGTCTTGTCGTTCGATATGTCGACACTTAATTCCACCGATTCGACATTGCGCTTTACCGGACCGTGATAAACGGCTTCGATATTATGCCCGTCGGGGTCATGCAGAAATGCCGCGTAATAGCCGGGGTGATAAATCCGTTCGCCGGGCTTGCCGTTATCCGTGCCGCCCATGTTCAGCCCTGCCGCATGAAAACGGTCAACCGCGTCACGATCAGGCGCCTGAAAGGCGAGATGCACCCGACTGACGCCGGAGTCGTCTGCCCCGTCGATCCATAATTCGTCGAATACGATGTGGCGTACGCTTTCACCGGTCTCACTACGCCCCAGCGTTACCAAAACAGCGCGATAGAAGGTTTTGGCGGCGTTCAGATCGGAAACGCGCAGATGGACGTGATCAAGCAGACGGCCACGATGATAGATGTCGGACATGAATCCTCGAAACTGGGTTGTCGATGGAAGGTAACGCCGTCCCCCCCGCCCGGTATCCCTGCCGAGGTCAGGTTTCAGGGCAGAAAGACCGCGTCCCCCAGTTCCGCATCGGAAATTTCCCGGTTGGCGAACACATATTCCGAGCCGTCCCACTGCCATAGCGGGTAGGAAAATCCGGGACCGCCATCGGCGATGTCACGCACGCCGTCCGTCATGGCGGACAATATGACCAGCACGCGCCCGCGCGCGGCATAGATTTCACGAAAGGAATCCCCGTCGCGCATCATCAGATGAAGGTCCGGTCCGTCGCCGTAACAGCTCACGGAATTGGGACCGCCTTCCATCACGAACAGAATGGCCGTGCCGACGGCGCCTCCCATCTCGGCCGGAAGAAAGCCGGGCGTCACCGCTTCGCCGCATTCATTCATGACCATGCCATTGGTATCTGCGGGCATATTCATCACCGCGAGAATGGCGGCGCGGTCGGCGTCGGTTGCGATGCCGTCCGCAGCCAATGTCGTGGAACTGTGTGCGAGCGCGGCAAACGCAAATGCAGCAAGCGGAAAAACGGCTTCGGGGATACGCATGAAGAACCTCGTTTCTTGATCACCCAGCATGGCCGAGAAACACCGCGCTGAACAGGCGGGTCCGCCGTGCGCGACGAAATGCACTGTCAACGGTTTTCGCCGGCAAGAAATGATTTTCCACCGCCTATGTTTTAAAGGTGAGTGAGAGACTACATATTCGATTGCGCGCCGCAGCAGGCACTAGGTTTCGCCTCGCGCACCGTGCACGATTCTAGCAAGCTGTGGGCATGTCCGAAGCGTCACAGTGTTTGCTTGCGATGTGGGGCGCGGGTTCGGATGATGCGGACCTAACCCAACCCATTCTTGCGAGAGCCGGGCACCGATGGAGCAGGAAGCTTTTCGCCAGCTTCCCTATGATGTGGATGTCGAGCAAGCGCTTCTAGGCGCGCTGCTGATCGACAATTTTTCGCTTGAACGCATTTCCAGCGTGCTCAAGCCGGAACATTTTTACGATCCACTGCATAAGCGCCTCTACGAGACCATCGAACGGATGTGGGGCCGCGGTCATGCGGTCACGCCGCTTACCCTCAAGGCGGCGATGGATCAGGATGCCGGCTTCGCCGAAGTCGGCGGACAGGACTATCTTGTCAGCCTCGCGCGCGCGACGCCCGCTCTGCCCAATGTCAAGGATTACGCCCGCATTCTGTCGGAACTCGCCATCCGCCGGGAGCTAATCCGCGTCGGCGAGGACATTGTGAACACTGCTTTCGAATCCGGTAGCGAAGTGACGCCGTCGGCGCTGATCGAAGAAGCGGAAAAATCGCTCTATCGCGTGGCCGAAAAGGGGCGCTATGGCGAGGGGCCGCAGGGCTTTGATGTGGCGCTGGCCGAAGCCGTGCGCCAGGCGGAAGCGGCGCTGACGCGCGGCGGCAACATATCGGGTGTGTCGTCGGGCTTTACCGATCTCGATACGCTGCTGGGCGGTCTTCATCCGTCTGACCTTCTGATCGTCGCCGGACGCCCCGGCATGGGCAAAACCGCTCTCGCCACCAATATGGCGTTCCATGCCGCAAGGTTGTGGGCAAAAGATGTCGCCGACAAGGTCGCCGATCCGCGCGGAGCGCCGGTGCTGCTTTTCTCTTTGGAAATGGCGGCCTCCCAGCTCTCCGCCCGTATTCTGTCCGAACAGACCGAAATCGAAATGCGCAAGATGCGCACCGGGCGCTTTACCGACAGCGAATGGGACCGCTTTGTGCGCACCGCACAGACGCTGGGCGATCTGCCGCTGTTCATCGATGACACGGGCGGTATTTCCATTGCTCAGATCGCGGCGCGCTCGCGGCGCATGAAGCGCGAAAAGAATATCGGCCTGATCGTGATCGACTATCTGCAACTGGTAGAGTCGTCCAAGAAGGCCGAAAACCGCGTGCAGGAAATCTCGGAAGTGACCAAGGGTCTGAAGGCGCTGGCGAAGGAGCTCAGCGTTCCCGTCATGGCGCTCTCCCAGCTCTCGCGCGGCGTAGACAATCGTGACGACAAGCGGCCGGTGCTGTCAGACCTTCGTGAATCCGGTTCGATCGAACAGGACGCGGACGTCGTGATGTTCGTGTATCGCGAGGAATATTACCTGAAATCGCGTGAGCCCGATTCCGGTACCTCGGAACACGCGCAATGGTTCGAGAAAATGGAACGTGCGCATAACCGCGCCGAAGTCATGGTGGAAAAACACCGTCACGGCCCGACCAACAAGGTGGAGCTGTTCTTCGACGAACGCTTCACGCGGTTCTCGAATCTCGCCGACGGCGTCCCGGCCGTGACCCGGTAACGGTTCCTTCGGTTGTCTGATTGTGGGTCCCGAATAGCCCTTCGGGCTTCCGGGATGACAGGCGCGACTACGCCAGTACCATCAGGAGCAGCGGCACGGTGATGATCGACAGCAGAGTCGAGACGACGACGAGGCTGGCGACGGATTCCGGGCTCGTATTGTAGATCTGCGAATAGACGTAGTTGTAGACCGCGACCGGCATCGCGCATTGCAGGACGAAAGCGCCGCGTTCGGCGCCGGTGAAGCCAAAAAGGGACGCGATGGTAAAGCCCACGGCCGCGCCCATGCCGATGCGCAGGACCGACAGATAGGCCGCGCGCGAAAAGGTGGTGACGGGAATTTTCGCCAGCGACGTGCCGAGCATGATCAGCATCAAGGGGATGGTAAGTCCCGACAGCAGATCGAGCGTGTTATTGACCCAGATGGGCAGCGCGATCTGGAAATAGCCGAAAGCGAGCCCCAGAACGGCGGCTGGCACGACGGGGCTTAGAAGCGCCGAGCGCCAGCGTCCCTGTCCGGCGGTGATCGTCTGCCCGATGGTGTGATTGCTCACCGAGATTACCGCGAAAATCGCAATGGCGTAATTCAGGCCCTCATCGCCAAAGGCATAGAGCGACAGCGGCAGGCCAAGATTGCCGCTGTTCGGAAACGCCATGCAGGCGAGATAGGTTTGCGGTGAAAGCCCGCTCGCGCGCAGGGCCGCATAGCCAATGGCGAGATGGCACATCATGGCGACGATGGTCGCGCCGATAATGCCGCCCAGTGCCTCGGGCGCGACGCTGGTATGCGCGAGATTGTTGAAGATGAGGACCGGCGTGCCGATGGTGCCGACAATGAAGGTGATGGTCCTGGGATCGAACGGTTTGCCGGCGCGCGCGATCCCGTAACCGAGAAGCGCGGTGAGCAGAACCGGAACGACCGCTGCGAGAATCACCTGCATTTTACGAGCATGTGCCCGAGGGCCTCGGGGGGCACAAGTGCGGGAAATTGCCCACCCAACGCGGCGGTTTGACTAGGCCTGTCGCCTGTCGTTCTCTCCGGCCATGAATCTGACCCAAATCCAGCGGAGTCTTGGGGCTGTGGCAGACCCGCTCCCCCCCGTCCCGAATGCGCGCCTCAGCGTCGATCTGACGGCGCTCGCCGCCAATTACCGCGAGCTGGTCCGACGTGCGTCTCCGGCGGCCGTGGCCCCCGTCGTCAAGGCGAACGCCTATGGGCTGGGCATCGGCCCCGTTGCGGCGAAACTGGCGGCTTCGGGTGCCGATACCTTCTTCGTCGCAAGGCTGGAGGAAGGTATGCTTCTGCGTCCGCTGCTGCCGCGGGCGCGGATTTTTGTTCTCGACGGTTTGCGCAAAGGCGCCGCCTCTGCCTATGACGCCCATCGCCTGACGCCGGTGCTGAATACGCCGGACGAAATCGCGGAATGGTCAGCTCATGCCCGCGCCGGGCATAAGGTGCTGGACGGCGCGATCCATGTCGACACCGGCATGAACCGCTCTGGCCTCACGCGTGAAGAAACGACCGACCTCGCCGCGCATGCAAGCAAGACGTTGGGCGGGATTAATCTGGCGCTGCTCATCAGCCATCTCGCCTGTGCCGATGAGCCGGACGCCAAACTAAACCGGCTGCAACTGGAACGATTCACCGCTGCGCTTGATCTGTTGCCGCCCGCGCCTGCGAGCCTTGCGGCGACGGCCGGGATCGAACTCGGCCGCGATTATGTGTTCGACATTGTGCGCCCGGGCCTCGGGCTTTATGGCGGCAATCCCCGTCCGGGACGCGCCAGTCCCTATCTCAAGGTCGTGACGCTCCGTGCGAAAGTCCTGCAGGTGCGTGAAGTGGAAAGAGGCGAGAGCGTCGGCTATGGCGCGTCCTTCGTTGCGGCGCGGCCCACGACACTCGCCGTCGTTCCGCTCGGCTATGCCGATGGGTTAATCCGGGCAATGGGATCGCATGGCTATGCCGTTGTGAACGGCACGCGCGTTCCCTTTGCGGGGCGGATTTCGATGGATCTTATCATACTCGACATCACGGATATTCCGGCGCATCTGCGGGTAAGCGGCATGGACGTGGAGTTTCTTGGAGATTCCATTTCGCTTGAGGATGTGGCCTTTGCGGCGGGTACGATCAACCACGAAGTCCTGACTTCGCTTCATCCGCGCGCTGAGCGCGTGTATCTGGAAGAGTAGCAGCATGAATTTTCTCGCCAGCATCGGGCGCGTTTTCTTGAGTTTCCTCGCCGGAACGGGACGGCTTTCGGTTTTCGCTGGGCAGGCGGTTTCGCACATCGTGCGCCCGCCTTTTTATCTTCCGCTTGTCGGGCAGCAGATGCTGCGCATTGGTTATTTTTCGCTGCCCGTCGTCGGCCTTACGGCGTTTTTCACCGGCGCGGTGCTGTGCCTGCAGATTTTCATCGGCGGCAACCGCTATGGCGCGGAAGTTTTCGTCCCCCAGATCGTCGTGCTCGGTATTGTGCGTGAGCTGGGGCCGGTGATCGCCGGGCTCATGCTGGCGGGACGCGTTTCAGCCGCCATCGCCGCCGAGATCGGCACCATGCGCGTCACAGAACAGATCGATGCCTTGACGACGCTTTCGACCAATCCGATGAAATATCTCGTGGTGCCGCGTCTAGTGGCCGCCGTGATCAGCCTGCCTTTTCTCGTCGCGGTGGCCGATTCCATCGGTGTGTTGGGCGGATATGTCGTCGGCACGCAGAGCCTTGGCTTCAATGGCGCCGTCTATATGAAGAACACGAT
Source organism: uncultured Alphaproteobacteria bacterium (assembly GCA_903862715.1). GTDB lineage: Bacteria > Pseudomonadota > Alphaproteobacteria > Micropepsales > Micropepsaceae > CAIYRG01. The sequence continues at coordinate 4,611 of CAIOYY010000047.1, read as the reverse complement.
GGATTTCGTGACCAATGGCGACATTCTTTCCGGCCTCATCAAGGCGGGCGCCTTCGGGTTCATCATCGCGCTGATGGGCTGCTATCACGGCTTCAACTCCAAGGGCGGCGCGCAGGGCGTGGGGGCGGCAACGACCAGCGCCGTGGTGTCCGCTTCGATCCTCATTCTTGCCGCGAATTATCTGATGACCTCACTTCTGTTTTCGGAATGACGTCGATGACCGCAAAAATTGTTATTCAAGGCGTCGAGAAAAGCTTCGGTCCGAAAAGGGTCCTGGATGGCGTCGATCTGGCCGTGAACAAGGGCGAGTCCGTCGTCATCATCGGCGGCTCGGGCAGCGGCAAATCCGTGACACTGAAATGCATTCTGGGCATTTTGCGCGCCGATGCGGGAACGATCACGGTCGATGGCGAAGACGTGACCCATATCAGGGGCTCGAAGCGCGACACCTATTTGCGCAAGTTCGGCATGCTGTTTCAGGGCGGTGCCTTGTTCGACAGTCTGCCGGTCTGGGAGAATGTTGCCTTCGGACTTATTCAGGGACGCGGCGTAAAGCGCGGCGAAGCGCGCGATATCGCCATCGATAAGCTTGCGAAGGTGGGGCTCGGTTCGGAGGTCGCTAATCTCTCCCCGGCCGAGCTTTCGGGAGGCATGCAGAAACGCGTCGGTCTTGCGCGCGCCATCGCCGCCGATCCGGAAATCATTTTCTTCGACGAGCCGACCACAGGCCTGGATCCCATCATGGCCGACGTGATCAACGATCTGATCGCTTCGACCGTGAAGGATCTCGGCGTCACGGCGCTGTCGATCACGCATGACATGGCGAGCGCACGCAAAATCTCGAATAGGATTGCGATGCTCTATAAGGGCAGGATCATCTGGGAAGGACCGACGGAAAATATCGATTCCAGCGGCAATCCTTATGTCGATCAGTTTATCAAAGGATCCGCCGAAGGGCCGATCAAGATGGAGGTTCGCCGCTAATGGCCCGGGGCGGTGTGAGTTTCGTCTGCCAGGCCTGCGGTGCGGTGCATCCTAAATGGTCGGGACGCTGCGATGATTGCGGCGCCTGGAACACGCTGGTCGAGGAATCCGCCGCGCCTCCTGCGGGCGCGGGCGCGAAGCGCAGCGCCAAGGGACGCCCCTTCGCGCTGGAGGGACTTTCGACCACCGACAAGGAACCCGTGCGCCGCATGACCGGCATCGCCGAGTTCGACCGCGTTGCGGGTGGCGGCCTGGTGCCGGGTTCGGCGCTGCTCATCGGCGGCGATCCGGGCGTCGGCAAATCGACGATCATTCTTCAGGCGCTGGCGGCCTATACGAAGGCGGGTGGCCGCGCCGTCTATATCTCCGGTGAAGAGGCGCTCGCACAGATGCGCCTTCGCGCCTCGCGCATGGGGTTGGCGAATGCGCCGGTGGAACTGGGCTCTGCGACCTGCGTCGAAGACATATTGGCGACGCTGGGGCTTTCGAAACCGCCCGGCATTCTCGCCATCGATTCCATTCAGACCATCTGGACGCAAAGCCTAGACGCGGCGCCCGGCACCATCGCGCAGCTCCGCACCGCGACGCATGATCTCGTGCGCTACGCCAAGCAATCGGGCACGGCGCTTCTGCTGATCGGGCATGTCACCAAGGATGGGCAGATCGCGGGCCCGAAGGCCGTCGAACATCTCGTCGATGCGGTGCTCTATTTCGAGGGCGAGCGCGGGCACCATTTCCGTATCCTGCGTGCGGTGAAGAATCGCTTCGGGCCGACCGACGAAATCGGCGTGTTCGAAATGACCGGCACCGGACTCGCGGAAGTGGCGAATCCGTCCGCGCTGTTTCTGGGGGATCGTTCCGGCCTCGCTCCCGGTTCGGCTGTGTTTGCCGGCGTCGAGGGCACAAGGCCGCTTCTCATGGAAATTCAGGCGCTGGTTGCGCCGAGTTCCTTCGGTTCCCCGCGCCGCGCGGTGGTGGGCTGGGATAGCGCCCGGCTTTCGATGATCCTCGCGGTGCTTGATGCACGGGCAGGGCTTGGAATATCGGGGCAGGATGTCTATTTGAACGTGGCAGGCGGCCTGAAGGTGAACGAACCGGCGGCGGATCTGGCTGCGGCAGCGGCGCTCATCTCGTCGTTCAGCGGTAAGCCCGTCCCTGGAGATTGCGTTGTTTTCGGGGAAGTCAGCCTTTCCGGCGATGTCCGGCCCGCGCCACAGGGCGAATTGCGCCTCAAGGAGGCAGCAAAGCTTGGGTTCAAGACGGCGATATTGCCGAAAGGCACCAAAACTGATGGCTCCGGCCTCAGTTTCCGGCCGGTGGCCGATGTGCGCGAACTCGCGGAAGCGATCTGCGGCGAGACGCCCAAACCTGGCCGCCCGCCGGGCGGGCCGAAAATGGTACAATCCGGCTCCAGGTGAGACGAATCATGGGTGAGGTTTCCGTCACCGTCATCGACCTGCTGGTAGCCCTCGTGGTGCTGGTGTCGGCTGTCTATGCCGCATGGCGCGGATTGATGCGCGAAACGCTGTCGATCTTTTCCTGGGTGGTCGCGGCCTATCTGACGCTGCGCCTGTTCCCGAGTTTTCGTCCCTTGCTGCGCGGCGTGATCGGGCCCGAATGGCTTTCCGATCTCGTCGTCTTCTTTGGTATCTTCATTCTCATTCTCGTTCCGTTGTCGGTTATGAGCTTCCGCATGTCGGAAAAAGTGAAGCGCACCGAAATCGGTCCGGTCGATCGCGTACTGGGCTTTGTCTTCGGCGTCGGACGCGGCCTTGTCGTGGTGGGCATCGCCTATATCGTTTTTTCGATCATGGTTCCGGCTCAGAACCAGCCGAACTGGATTACCCAGGCGCGTTTGTTCCCGGTGGTTGAGAATACGAGCGATGTGCTTCTGTCGCTGGTGCCACCGCCGGAAGACATTCCGCTCAACATCACGCCGCTGCCGCAATTGCAGGCAACGTCCTCGACGACCGTGCCGGTTCCGATTGTCGCACCCAGAGCCGAGCCGCTGCAGGCGCAAAATGCGTCCCCCGAAACCGATGCGCAAGCCTATGGCGCCGACGAACGCACCGCGCTAGACAGGCTCATTGAGGCCACGGGAGCACCTTGAGGACTCCTACCGAATGACAACGCCATTCGACGACGACAAATTACACGAAGAGTGCGGCGTGTTCGGTGTTTTCGGGCATGAGGACGCGCCCGCTCTAACCGCGCTCGGACTGCATGCGCTTCAGCATCGCGGTCAGGAAGCGGCGGGCATCGTTGCATTTGATGGCGTGCAATTCACCTCCGAACGTCATCTCGGCCTTGTCGGCGATGTGTTCGGCAAAAGCGGTCATACCGCCAAACTGCGTGGGCGCTATGCCATCGGGCATGTGCGCTATTCCACGACCGGCGGTTCGGTTCACCGCAATGTTCAGCCCATGTTTGCCGATCTTGCGGGAGGCGGCCTGGCCATCGCGCACAACGGCAATCTCACGAACGCCCGCAGCCTGCGCCGCGATCTCGTGAAGGCCGGCGCGATTTTTCATTCCACCTCCGACACCGAAGCCATCATTCATCTGACGGCGCGCAGCGAATTCCTGCCCATCGTCGATCGGCTGATCGATGCGCTGAAACATGTTGAAGGCGCCTATTCGCTGGTGGCGCTGACCTCGAAGAAGCTCATCGGCGTGCGCGATCCTCTGGGTGTGCGCCCACTTGTGCTCGGCAAGCTCGACGATGCCTGGATCCTCGCGTCCGAAACCTGCGCCTTCGATATTATCGGCGCGCAATTCGTGCGCGATGTCGAGCCCGGCGAAATGGTCGTCATCACGCAGGAAGGCGTCGAATCCTTAAGGCCCTTCACGCATAAGGCCCGCCGCTTCTGCATTTTCGAATATGTCTATTTCGCCCGGCCGGATTCCATGGTCGAGGGCAAGAACGTCTACGAAGTGCGCCGCCAGATCGGGACGGAACTGGCGCGCGAAGCGCCTGCCGAAGCCGACATCGTCGTACCGGTGCCCGATTCCGGCGTGCCGGCCGCGCTCGGCTATGCTTCCGAATCCGGACTTCCGTTCGAACTCGGAATTATCCGCAATCATTATGTGGGCCGGACCTTCATCGAGCCGTCCGACCGCATCCGCCATCTCGGCGTCAAGCTGAAGCACAATCCGAATCGCAAACAGCTCGAAGGCAAGCGCGTCGTTCTGGTCGACGATTCTATCGTGCGTGGAACGACATCGAAAAAGATCGTCGAGATGGTACGTGATGCGGGCGCGCGCGAAGTGCATTTCCGGATTGCCAGCCCGCCCACGACCCATTCCTGCTTCTATGGTGTGGACACGCCGGACAGCAAGGATCTGCTTGCCCATAAATTCGATCTTGAGGGCATGCGCAAATTCATCGAGGCGGACAGCCTCGCCTTCATTTCGATCAATGGTCTTTACCGCGCGGTGGGCGAAGCCAGCCGCAATGGGTTGGCGCCGCAGTTCTGCGATGCGTGTTTCTCGGGTGATTATCCCATCACCCCCGTGGAGCCCGATGTCGAGAACGAACGCCGTCAGCTTTCTCTTCTGGTCGAAGCAGTCTGACCATGACACTCAAACCTTTTTCAGGGCGCGTCGCGCTCGTCACCGGCGCGTCGCG
>CAIOYY010000046.1 GCA_903862715.1 uncultured Alphaproteobacteria bacterium | reverse complement strand
CAGGTGCTGACGGGGAACAGGTCACGCGACGCGCACGGATTCCGGCGGTGATTCGCGCAATGGCCCATTATGAGAAGGTTGAGGCGTCTGTCACGTCCGGGCTGATGTCACCCCTCACCGGCACCGAGAATTTTCATCACGATCTCGTACAGATTCGGCGAAATTGGCTTGCGGGCGGCCAGCGCCGTCAGTTCCGATTTGATGAGGTTTTGGCGCGTTTCATCGTACCGTCTCCAAGTTTCGAACACCGTCGTCATGCGCGCCGCCGTTTGCGGGTTGATCGCGTCCAGCTCCCCTATCACCTGGCATACCAGGGCATATCCCGCGCCCGACAAGTCGTGAAAGCGCAAGGGATTGCCATTGGCAAAGGCACCGATCAGTGCACGCACCCGGTTCGGATTCTTCATCGAGAATGCCGAATGCTCCATCAATGCGCGGACCCGATTGATGGTGTCAGCGCCCGGCGCCATTGCCTGTACGCCCATCCATTTATCCAACACCAGCGGGTCGGACTGGAAGCGCTGGTAAAAATCCGCCAGCGCCTTTTCGCATAACGGACCGCCGATGCGGGTCAGCGTGGCGAGACCGGCCATGCGATCCGTCATATTGGTGGCCGCGCGGTAATGTTCGAACGCGATTTGCGCGGCGTCCTCATCGTCCTTCGCCGTGACGAAACGCAACGCTGCGTTTCTGAGCGCCCGCCGCCCGGCAGAGGCGGCATCCGGCCGGAACGCGCCCCGGCTTGCGTTCTCCATATATAATCTCTGCATCGCGAGGCTATGCGTGGCGGCGATGCTCCGTACGAGATCGCGGCGGGCGGCATAAATCGCTTCGGGGTCGATCGGCGTCATAGCCAGTGCAAGCTCATTTTCGCTCGGCGGCAAAAGCATCTGCGCGGTGAGGGCGGGATCTTCATCCGCACGGTTCAGAACGCCGCCAAACGCCTCAAGGCAAACCGGATCGACCTTGGGCGAACGCTTCGCTTGTATGTCGGCGATCATTTCCAGTGCAATTTCGGTTGCAAGCTGCTGTGCCGATTCCCAGCGATTGAACGGGTCGGTGTCATTTTGCATCAGAAACGCGCAGGCCGCCCGGTCATTGCCGTCCCGGATGCGCACCGGCGCGGAGAAATCCCTCCCAATGGACAAAACGGGTTCTTCGGAGATGCCCTCGAAAACGAAATCCTGGGTCGGCTCTTTCAATTCGAGAACGCGATCCTCCGGCCCGGTGCCGTTTTCCCCTTGCATGCGAAGCGGAAGAGGCTTGCCGCTCTTTTTCCCGATAAGGCCGAGCGCCAATGGAATATGCATCGGTTTCTTTTTCGGTTGCCCCGGCGTGGGTCCGAGACTCTGGGATAATGTCAACCGATAGGTCTGCGCCGATGCATCATAGACGGAGCGCACATCGATTTCGGGCGTGCCGGATTGCGTATACCAACGCCGGAACTGAAACAAATCTCGCGCTGCCGCATCCTCGAAGCAACATATGAATTCTTCGACGGTCGCTGCTTCACCGTCATGACGTGCGAAATAAATGTCCATTCCCTTGCGGAAACACTCGTCGCCCACGATTGTTTTCAGCATCCCGATAATCTCCGCGCCTTTTTCATAAACGGTCGCGGTATAGAAATTGTCGATTGCAATGTATGATTGCGGTTGCACGGGATGCGCGAGCGGTCCGGCATCTTCCTGGAACTGGCGCAGACGCAGATCCTTCACGTCGGAAATGCGGCGCACCGCATGCGAGCGCATGTCGCCGGCAAATCCAGACTCGCGAAATACCGTCAGGCCCTCTTTGAGCGAAAGCTGAAACCAATCGCGGCAGGTGATGCGGTTGCCCGTCCAGTTGTGAAAATATTCATGTCCGATTACGCATTCGATGCGCGCATAATCGTCGTCGGTTACGGTTTCGGGACTTGCCAGCAGAAGCTTGTCGTTGAATACGTTGAGACCCTTGTTCTCCATGGCCCCGAAATTAAAGGCGGAAACCGCAACAATCATGAATATGTCGAGGTCGTATTCCCGCCCATAGGCTTCTTCATCCCAGCGCATCGAACGTTTCAACGAGTCCATCGCGTACTCGGCGCGGGCCTCGTTTCCGTGTTCGACATAAATGCGAAGATCGACGTTACGTCCTGAACACGTCACGAAGCTGTCCTCGATGTGACCGAGATCGCCCGCGACAAGGGCGAACAGATAGCTCGGTTTCGGAAAGGGATCGCGCCACAGCGCGAAATGCCGCCCACCGGGAAGGTCGTCCGTTTCGATCAGGTTTCCGTTCGAAAGAAGCACGGGATATTCGGCTTTGGGCGCTTCGATCCGTGTTTCGAACCGTGCGAGATTATCGGGCCGGTCAAGGTAATAGGTGATCGCGCGAAAGCCTTCCGGCTCGCACTGGGTACAATAGATGCCGCTCGACATGTAAAGGCCTTCGAGCGCGGTGTTTTTTACCGGCGCGATTTCCGTCGTGATTTCCAGTAAGAACGAAGCTGGCGGCTCATGGAGCGTGAGCTGTGCATCATCTACCGCATAAGCGGAGTTATCGAGCAGTATGCCATTTATCTTGACCGAGAGGAGCTTCAAATTCTGGCCGTCGAGAACCAGGGCGCCGGCATTCTCATCCGAGCAGACCACCTTCATGGTCGCCGTGACGCGGGTGGCGTCCGGGTCCAGGTTAAAATGAAGCGCAACCTCGGGAATGCGGTAAAGTGGGGGGTGATAATCCTTCAGTCGAACGGTATGCGGCTCGGTGGTTTTCATTCTAGAGTCCTAAGGGTGCTCACAGGTCGTATGGATACGGATATAGGCGCAGTTCCGCCGATTGAAACCGACTTGTAACAGATGTGAGACGAACTGCCGCTAGGGAGCTTGGGTTGCGCCGCGTAATCTCGCGGCGCGCGACGCGGTTTCCGGATGGGTTCCGATCCAGCTTGGGGCGCACTCCTCCTCGCCGCAGACCTCCCTTTGCAACCTTTCCAGCATGTCCGCGAGGTGTGCGGGATCTGAACCGATACGTTGCAGAATGACCGCGGCGTCATCGTCTGCTTCCTGTTCGAGGCCGCGTGAATAGGCCGATTGCATCAGAATGCCAGGGAGAATGGTGGCCATTTGCGCGATCTGCGTGGGATCGCCGGTGACCAGCGCGATAACGGCGGGGACAATGGCTGCCTGATAGAGCGACTGCAAACTATGCCGTCGGTCCACATGCGCCGTTTCATGCATGAGAACGCCGAGAACTTCATCGTCATGCTCGCGTAAGGCCCATAACTCGTCGGTGAGAATAATCGTTCCGTCAGGAAGGGCCAACGCATTGGGGCCGATGATCGGGGACGAACGAACGAGAAGGCGGTAGCCGTCTTCGCCGCGCGCGCCCTCTCGCGCAGCACGGGCAAAAATGGCCTGTATCTGCGCCTGTTCGGCCTCCGAAAGAGCGCTCGGTTGAAGAAACACGCCGTCGAGGGTGCGCAAGGCTTCCCGCCCGAAAATGTCGTCGACCTCACGCGGCGTTCTCTGGGCGAGGAAGTCGGCGGTATAGGGCACACCGAAAAAAGCGAAGCCGGCACCCGCGATGACGGTCATGACGATCGCAGCGATCGCCAGTCGCCATGAGGACTCCAGGCGGGAAATGTACCCACTGCGATCTTTCGGACGATGCTTGGAAAGCAGGCGGTCCACCGCGTCATTGTCGTCGCATTCGAATAACGCTCCAGACGGAAGGCTAAGGCGGCGCGGCAGATTTCCAAGACGGGAGGAAATGCCCACCGCAGGAAATGCGCCGCGCTCCCTCTCGGTAATATCGTCCGTCAAAACGGCGAACGAGCCGTCGATTTCTGTACGTAGCTTCGCGGCATGGAAACGCGATGCGCCCGCCGGAAAATAACGGCCGGACAATTCCGAGGTCACAGCCCGATATCGACGTCGAAGAATCCGGCGACTTCCTCTCCGATCGCACTCTGTTCCTGCGCTATCTCGGTCATGTAATTGTCGAGGCCGCCACTCGCATAAAGGGTCAGGTTTGAGGAGGTGTATCGCGCCACGCGAACCCGCGCCCAAGGATAGAAAATCCCAAACGTTACGAAGATTAACACAAGGTTACTCAGCGTGATCCAGACCATCGTAAAGGGGTTCAGCTTTGCATCCAGCCAGTGTTTGCCGTCAATTTGCGTATTGTCTATGGCAAGATTGAACGCCATCGTGCGGATATAGGTTCCGACGACCAGGAAGGTTAGCAGCGCAAAAACATAGAGCGCGACAAACAGCCCAAAAAGACCGGTCGGAAGCTCTTCGGGGTTCTGCTCCGCGGTTTCGAAATCGCTGCGAAGCTGCTCAAGATCAACGATGTTAAGTCCCACATACACGGAAGCGACGGCGATGGCGATGAAAAGTGCCCATCCGATAAGGTAGATCTTGTAAATCTCCCAACCCTCATACGAGCAGGAAAAGCTGCGTCCGCCATAGGTATGGTGATCGACATAAAAGTAATTGCGGGCGCGGTGGGCCAGCGGCCAGAAAAAGGGCAGGATCGTGCCGAATATGGGCCACAGCACGAAGGCTTTCAGGGCGCCAAAATAGGATCCGGTGAACCCGAAACGGACATTGCGGTAGCTGGTGTAACGCGCATTGAACCGCAGCGATGAATTGATCAGCCACGGCAGACCCCCCACAAACACCAGAAGCCAAACAAGAAGAGCGATCGGGAAAACGGAACTGAGCGAATAACCGATCAGAAGAACGACCGCGATCGCGCGTCCCAGCAGGATTCGCAACGGAGAGGCGTGGTAGTCGAAGGCGTGACCGGCGACATAGGTGCTTCCGTTGAAGTAACGCCGCGTCCGGACTTTCGCCCAGGCGCCGTAAATTCCCAGCGTGAGGATCGTAAGCGCGAGATTCACGATCCAGATGCGGAAATATTCGCCACCCGAACCGCGAAATTCAAACGGATACTCTCCAGCAGGCGTCGCCACGCCTGCCGGCATGCTGTGATCTGACATGGGTTCGCCCGCGCTCATCCAATAGCGAGGTTAGGGGCGGTGATCACCGCGCGCAATTCCCCGTGTTCGCGGGGGGCGGTGCTAATCCGCCGTGCTGGCGAGATAGGCCGATACATCGCTGGAATCACGGACGATGTCGCGCAAGGCTTCGGGGACATCGTTGGGAATGGTTTTGGCCCATGCTGTCAGCCGGTTGATGACCGATGCCATGCGGGGTGCGGCGGCAATGACACGCGCTTGGCGTTCGACACGGGTGGGGGAGAGGGCATATTCGGCGCCCGGAACGCGCCATCCACCCCATTCGGTTTCGCCCGTCACGACCAGAGGATAAGTGCCGGGATAGGGATGATCGGAAGTTTCTTCCGCCGATTGCCATTTGTTGCGGGCGCGCACGACGCGCCATTCTTCACGGTCGTCGCCCGGGGGGTGCTCGAACGACATTTCCGCCTGCAGTTCTTCCACCGAAAAGTCGCGTCCAAGACCGACATCGTAGAAGACGCGGATCGGCTCCGAGAGCCCCTTGGTCCATTGCGGAAGCACACGCTCGACAAGCGCCCAGGTTCCTACCGGCTTAACGTAAACTCTCTGGTTCTTGTGAAATTGCGCGCGCGCCATGTACTTCCGTCCTCATTCTGCGGGCGGAAGTGTCGCGTAGCGCGCTTTAAATCTGCGTTAAGGCCCGGAGGAAAATTTAACCGGTGTTTCGCAACGTACTGTTTTTCAAGGGATCGGGATCGAGGACACGGCCATGGAGGGCCGCGCCGAGCCAGTCCAGCCCTGCGGCCAGCCTTACATTTTCGCCTATAACGATAATCGCGGGCGTTTGAGCCTCAAGCGCAACCCTTCCGAGTTCGCCTAACGTCGTCAGTTGGGTCGTCTGATCGGCAAGGCTTGCATTGCTTATAATGGCGGCAGGCTCGTCGATGGGACGCCCGGCATCGATAAGCCGGGCCGCAATCTCGCCCGCATGCTTGCGTGCCATGTAGAAAACGAGCGTGGGGGAGCCTTGCGCGATAGCGTCCCAGCGGAAATCCGGAATCTTCCCGTCCGCGCCATAGCCCGTCAGAAAGGTCACCGCCTGGTTGGTTTCGCGATGGGTGACAGGGATGCCGGCATAAGCGAGGCCACCGGTGCCTGCGGTAATCCCAGGAACAATTCGGAACGGAATTTTGGCTCTGACCAGTGCCTGCGCTTCTTCACCGCCACGGCCGAACACGAACGGATCGCCGCCCTTGAGCCGCAATACGCGTAAGCCCTTGCGTGCGTAATTCACCAATTGGCCCGAGATAACCGCTTGTTTGGGTGAGGGTTTGCCGCCGCGCTTGCCGGCATCAATGATCTTGGCCTCGGGCCGCGCGAGGGCAAGAAGGGAATCGTTCACCAAGGCGTCGCTGACAATGACGTCGGCTTCAGCGATCGCCGCGAAGGTAAGGAAAGACGCAAGCCCGGGATCGCCGGGTCCCGCGCCAGCCAGCCAGACCCAGCCGCGCTCCAATCGGGGAAGAGAAAACAGCTCCGCCAGGCGGCGCAGCGCCAGCCGGTCTTCCATGCTCGGACGATCCACGTCGGGGAGGGGACTCATTTAACACTCACGAAAATGTTATTATAAATATACCACATCATTCTGACGTATAAAAGGGCGTCGCCATAGCGCTGCGTATAACGGGAGCAGGCGTTAAACGCGGTTCTTGTGGCAGCCGGGAAATTTGTCCGGCCGCCCGTCCACCCAAGACACGGGGCGGGTTTTATGTCATCTTTTTTCAAGGGATTGCCCCGAAGAGGGCATGGAAATGATCACAGGAGAGAAAGTTCATGCGCTTTTTGGCGTTTACGATGATCGCTGCGGCAACGCTTGCGGCGAGTTCCGCTCTGGCGGCACCCGCATGGCAGGAACTCAGAATGGAAGATCTTGGGATCGCCAAGGAGTTTCCAGGAGAGCCCACGCGTACCGCCGGTGAATACACCACGCCGGTCGTCGGCACGGTACCCACGACCGAATTCCATATTGAAGACGACAATATCGTCTATGAGATGACGGTTGCTGAAGTGCAGGACAAGATTAACGTGGCCTCCAGCATTCTCGGTGAATGCGTCGCGAACGCCGAACACGAAGGCACACCGCTTGCGAATATGACCAACCGGGTGGAAGGCGGTGCGGATGCCATTTACGGCCGTCTCGTCAGTGTGGACCTCGCCAATAATGCCGGCCGTCGTCAGACGGCTTGCCTCGTGAACGCACAGGGCCGCCTTTACATCATCAGGGCGACCGTGCTTCCGGCGCATGGCCAGCCGAATTCCTCGATGGTTATCCGCTTTACCAATTCCCTCAGCTTCGATCTCAGCGGTTATCACTGAAATCGGTTGCTGAATTGGCATTGAAAAGGCCCGGTAATGCCCGGGCCTTTTTTTGTCTCCGATTTGTTTCCCGCGCGCCGTTGCATCGCAACTGTGGGCGCATTAGATCGAGGCCGACACTTCCCGCGGATACGTTATGACATTTATGCCCATCAGCGACATTCGCCCGAATACGCTCGCCTTTGAAAACGAAGCGCTCGTCGCCCCGACAGGTTTCCGTGAATATGACGCCCGTTGGCTTTACCCGGAGGAAATCAATCTTCTCGGTATGCAAGCGCTGGGCCTCGGGCTGGGCACCTACCTTCACGAGCTCGGCGTCGCACCGAAAATCGTCGTTGGTCACGACTACCGCTCCTATTCGCTGACGATCAAACAGGCATTGACGCTGGGCCTGATGAGCGCGGGCTGCGAGGTTCACGATATTGGCCTCGCGCTGTCACCCGTCGCTTATTTCGCGCAATTCGCGCTTGATGTGCCTGCGGTCGCCATGGTTACGGCCAGTCATAACGAGAATGGCTGGACGGGCGTGAAGATGGGCGCGCACCGGCCGCTGACCTTCGGTCCCGACGAAATCAATCGCCTGAAAGCTATCGTGCTCGGCGGCAAGGGCGTGGAACGCAACGGCGGAAAATATATTCGCGTCGAAGGCATGCGTGAACAATATCTCAACGACGTAACCAAAGGCCATCGCCTGTCGCGTCCCATTCGCGTCGTTGCGGCCTGCGGCAATGGCACGGCGGGTGCGTTCGCGCCCGAGGCGCTGCGCCGGATCGGTGCTGATGTTGTGCCCATGGATGCCGAGCTCGATTACAACTTCCCCAAATACAATCCCAATCCCGAAGACATGAAGATGTTGCATGCGATGAGCGATGCCGTGCGCGAATCGGGTGCCGAGCTCGCGCTCGGCTTCGATGGTGACGGCGATCGTTGCGGCGTCGTCGACGACAAGGGTGAAGAAATTTTCGCCGACAAAGTTGGGGTTCTGCTGGCCCGTGATCTCTCTTCGCGTAATCCGAACGCAAAATTCGTCGTCGATGTGAAGTCGACCGGCATCTATCAGGTCGATCCGGTGCTGAAGGAACGCGGTGTCGTCACCGATTATTGGAAGACCGGTCACTCCTACATAAAGCGCCGCACTTCAGAACTGGGCGCGCTCGCCGGCTTTGAGAAAAGCGGGCACTATTTTTTCAATCCGCCGGTCGGGCGCGGCTATGATGATTCCATCGTCGCAGCCATCGCAGTCCTCGAAATGCTCGACCGCGCGGGTAATAAACCCATATCCGCCATGATGCAGGATCTACCGAAGACCTGGGGCTCGCCCACCATGGGTCCCTATTGTTCCGATACCGAGAAGTACCGCGTCGTCGATGAAATCGTTGCCGAATATGAAGGCATGAAAGCGCGTGGCGAGAAAATTCTCGGCCAGAACATTGTCAGTCTCGTCACCGTCAATGGTGTTCGCGTAGTGCTGGAGGATGGCACCTGGGGTCTGGTGCGCGCCTCCTCCAACAAACCGTCACTGGTGGTGGTTTGCGAGAGCCCGGCGTCGGATGAAAACATGCGCGCGATGTTTCGGGATGTCGATGCCCGGCTTTCGAAGCACAAGGAAGTCGGCGAGTACGATCAGAAGATCTAGCGCGTAGTAGAGCTACTAGGCCGCTTCGCTTTCGGTCGCGCCCTGCAGATGCGCCAGCGCATCGCGCAGCGTCTGAAGGTTAGCGCCGGGCCGCGTGACGTTCTCGCTCAAATGCCGCCGGAACAGGCGTGCGCCCGGAAGGCCGTGAAACAGCCCCAGCATGTGTTTTGTCATCGCATTGAGGGGCACGCCCGCTGCGAGGCGCTCCGCAATATATCCGCAGTAGGCCTCGACCGCCGCGCCAATGTCCGTTTCCTCACCGTCGAAAAAGCGTGAATCCACCTCGGCTAGCAGCGCCGGAGTCTGATAAGCAGCCCGTCCCAGCATTACGCCATCGACATGGACAAGGTGCGCTTTCGCTTCATCGAGTGACGTGATACCGCCGTTGAGCACAATGGTCAGGTCCGGGTTTGCTTCTTTCAGCGCATAGACCAGCGGATAGTTCAGCGGCGGCACATCGCGGTTCTCGCGCGGTGAAAGCCCTGCAAGCATCGCTTTGCGCGCATGGATCACAAACCCGGCGACACCTGCTTTGACGCAAGCCTCGATCAATGCAGGCAAAGCGGTTTCGGGGTCCTGATCGTCAACCCCGATGCGGCACTTCACGGTAACAGGAATGCTCACCGCCTTTCCCATCGCGCCGACGCAATCGGCAACGAGTTGCGGCTCACGCATCAGGCAGGCGCCGAAACGTCCCGATTGCACACGGTCCGACGGACAGCCGACATTGAGATTGATTTCGTCGTAGCCGAAGTCTTCACCTATGCGGCTCGCCTCGGTAAGTTTTGCGGGGTCGGAGCCACCAAGCTGCAATGCTACGGGATGCTCAGTGGGTGAGAACCCGATGAGCTTATCGCGGTCTCCATGCAGCACCGCGTCTGCCGTCACCATCTCGGTATAGAGAAGGGCATGACGGCTTAAGAGCCTATGGAGGACGCGGCAATGCCGGTCGGTCCAGTCCATCATCGGGGCAACAGCGAATATTTTTCTCGGGGTCTTCAAACGATCTGCTCGACTGTCAGTGTACCTGGGCACGGTACCATAGGCCCCGGGATTTATGCGATATGCAGGTAATCGCCGCCCCGCGCTTACCGCCGCCGATACAGCCAGAGGGTCAGCGGCGCCAGGGTGGCTGTTAGAATGATTGGGGCAAGAAGCGCCAGCGAAACGCTGGTAAAGGTAGCCCCGCCGCCCAACAGTCCCCGCATGGCCGTCGTCATCAGCGAAATCGGATTAACCTCGACAAAGGCCCGCAGCCATCCCGGCATGGTTTCCGGTTCCACCATAATGTTGGACGCGAAGACGAGGGGCATGATGCCGGTGAAGCCCATCGTCATCACGGTATTGGGCGTGCGCATGACGAGGCCGAGCACCAGAAAAATCCAGCCCATCCCGAAGCCGATGGCGAGCAACAGAAGAAACGCGCCGACAACGCCGATGAAACCCGCTTCGGGGCGATAGCCGAAGATCATGCCGATACCGAGAATGATCACGCCGGCAATCAGATGGCGCAGAAAATCGCCCACGATCAGGCCGGCAAAGGGCGACATCGACCAGATCGGCAGCGAGCGGAAACGATCGAACAATCCCTTTCCGAGGTCGGTATTCAGGCCCATGCCGGAATAGAGTGAATTGAACACGACCGTCTGCACCAGAATGCCTGGCAGAAGATATTGGATATAAACACCGGTCGAGCCCGCCAGCGCGCCGCCAAACACAAAGGTGAACAGCAGCGTGAACATGATCGGAGTCATGACCAGATCGAAAAATTGTTCGGGCACATGCTTGAACTTGAGCGCCGCGCGCCATCCGAATGTCAGCGCATTGGACAGCGCCGAAGGGCGCTCAGGACGGCTCGAAAGAATAAGCGCCGAATGTTCGATCTTATTCATTGTGCGGTTTCCATGGAGGGCGCTTCCGCGGCATTTCCTGTCAGGGCAAAGAAAACCTCATCTAGGCTCGGCGCCCCCATTGAGAAATCGATCACCTCAATTCCGGCTTTGGTCAGTTCGGTCAATGCCTCGCTCGCGGCCTGCGGGCTGTTCGCTTTAATCGAAACCGCCGCACCCTCGGCGCTGTGCTGTGCCTGCCCGCCCATCAGCCCTTCGAGCAATTGCGCCGCCGCCGCGAATTGCGCCGGATCCGCCAGAGTCACATGAAGAAAGCCAGAACCTGCGGCGGCCTTCAATTCACGGCTCGTGCCTTCGGCGATTTTCTTGCCGTGATCGATGACCGCAATCCGCGCGGCAAGCTGGTCGGCCTCTTCGAGATATTGCGTGGTCAGAAGAATGGTTACGCCATGCTCTGCCAGCGCACGGATCATCTGCCACACATGCTTGCGCGCCACGGGGTCAAGGCCCGTGGTCGGTTCGTCTAGAAACAGTACATGCGGCGTGACCACCAGCGAGGCGGCGATATCGAGCCTGCGCCGCATGCCGCCTGAGTAGTCCTTCACCTGACGTTGGGCGGCGTCCGTCAGATCGAAAATCGTCAGCAATTCGTCGGCGCGTGCTCTGGCCCTCTTGCCGGTAAAACCCCAAAGGCGCGCGAGGAAAATCAGATTCTCGATACCGGTGAGATCTTCGTCGAGCGAAGCAAATTGCCCCGTGAGGGCAATGGAGGAACGCACTGCCTGAGGCGACCTGATCAGATCATGCCCCATCACTTGCGCCGAGCCCGCATCTGGCGTGAGCAGTGTGGCGAGAAGGCGCAGCAATGTTGTTTTCCCTGCGCCATTGGGCCCAAGAATCCCGAAGATCATTCCCTGCGGCACATCCAGGTCTATGGCATCGACCGCGTGCACATCCCTGAAATGTTTGACGAGGCCGCGTGCCATAATGGCGGGCAAGGCCTCGGTTTCGTTGGATCGTGTCATGAGGGATGTCCGGCGTCGGTTACGAAAGGGACGGGAACGATAGGGCCTGCCCGGCGATGGCGTCTACAGCGGAATTCAGGGCGTGGCACCGCTTTTGATCGCTTGATTTCGGGCGTCACAAGAACGTTATGCTTTGAAGGAACGCGCTGATCGAGGGGGATGTCCTCGCGTCACTATGCATCTTGCATCGTGTCCATGCGTTAAGACGGGCAAGTAACTTGGAGGAACGGCATGAAGATCGCAGCGGTGACGGGGGGCGCGCAAGGCATAGGCCGCGCCATTTCCTATGGTTTTGCGCGCGCAGGTTATGCGGTGTCGATTGCGGACCCTGAAGAGAATGCAGGGCGTGAAGCCCTTGAGGCCGTGAAAGGCATGGGTGCACAAGCAATCTACGTAAAGGCGGACATGTCCCGTCCCGCCGATATCACCAAATGGATGGCGACCACCGTAAAAATTCTCGGCACGCCCGATGTGCTGGTGAACAACGCCGGCATCATGCGGAACGTGCCGTTTCTGAAACTGACGGCGAAGGAGTTTGACCATGTTATCGCGGTCAATCTGCGCGGCACCTTTCTTTGTTCCCAGGCGGCAGCGAAGGCCATGATCGCAGCCAAGATCAAAGGGGCCATCATCAACATGGCCTCCACCCGCGCCTTCATGTCGGAGCGGGGAACCGAAGCCTACACGGCGTCCAAGGGCGGTATCGTCGCGCTGACGCATGGCATGGCGATCAGCCTCGGATCACACGGCATTCGCGTGAATGCGATCAGCCCGGGATGGATTGAAACCTCCGACTGGCAGTTTTCCGGTCGGGCCACAAAACCAAAGCATTCGCGCGAGGACCGCGAACAGCATCCCGTGGGGCGCGTAGGAAGACCTGAGGATATCGCCGACGCCTGTCTGTTCCTTGCCGAACACGCGTCCTTCATGACCGGCCAGAACGTCATCATCGACGGGGGCATGAGCGTGAAGATGATCTACGCGGAGTAGGGCGGGCTCTGGTCTCGTCCCCGTCCTCACGTCGAAGGAATGATGCCGAACCGAAAAGGTAAGTCGATCAGCGGAAGGATCTGGGGCTCGACATCCAAGCTCCACAGACCGCGCCGCTCGTCGAGGACAAGGTCGCCTTTCTTGCGCAGCAGGGTAGGATAGTCCGGTGCATAGATGAGAAGCGCATCGCCGCCGAAGGCGTGAAGCAAGGCGTTCACCGCGCGGAAGACATTCCGCGTCCACTCCGCCGAATTGTCCTTGTCTGAGCAGCTGAAATAAATTTTCCGGCGGGCACGAATACCGGCATCCTCCAGGTATCCGCCGTCTGTTTTCTCCGCGGACACAAAGGCAACGATTCCTTCGCCGGTCGCGCGCTTTGCTGCGCCGAGATCATCGATCGTCAGAAAACCGCACTGCGTCACGAGCAAAGCTTGAATATCCGCCGGCGAATCCGGGGTGTCGATCCAGAAGGTAGCGTCGGGAGCCATCGTCCTTTCTCTATCGGAGGCGGGTCCCGCCGGGCAAGCCGCCAAATGCGGGGCTGGCCGTGACGATCCTTAATGGAATGGGAACACCTCCGCGATCTAGCCTCGCGGGCGCTTTCCAACCCCAAAAGCCCGGCCCAACCAGCCAGTCAAACAAAGAAAAAGGGCGACGCGATTTCTCGCGCCGCCCTTTAATTCAGAACCGACGTTGCGGGAATTACGCCGCGCGCAGGTTCACGGCCTTCTGGCCACGTGCATCCGGCTGAATGTCGAATTGCACGCGCTGGCCTTCGGCCAGGCTGCGCATACCAGCCGCCTCAACCGCAGTGGCATGGACGAAAACGTCCTTGCCGCCATCTTCCGGCGAAATAAAGCCGAAGCCCTTGCTCACGTTAAAAAACTTCACTGTTCCGATAGCCATTGACTGCTCCTAGTGCTTCGGTATTTCACACGAGCGACATGCCCGTGCAGGCGCGAGGTGACGCAATCATCAGTCTGGGAAGTTGGCTGTCTCGTCCAAGCGCGCTTTGATGCGAGTAAGGAACAACAGGGCGCTTCTTCTGACGGACGCCGTCGCGGTGTCGTGTCAATACACGTTTGGTGACGGATTTTCAATGGAATTGCCACGCCGCACTGCAGCATGAAAATCCCGAATTCGATAACCCTTTCAGGTCTTAGCGCGCTTCGGAGCCGGCGTGGGTTTTGGCGCCTCTGCATCTTCCTGTTCTTTCGCAAGACGCATGGCGCGCAGCTTGGCGGTCTTGTTGGCGACCGCATCGCGTTCGTTTTCCTGTTCCTTCCGCGCCAGTTCCTTGCGGCGTTCAGTGGACGCAAACAACTTCTGGGCTTTACGTCTCGCGTCGTCCTTGCGTGAGTCGGCTGAACCGGACATGGGGCGCTCCTTCGCGGAATGTGGTTGTTTTCCGGCCAGCGGAACGGGGTACGGGCCTTCGTAAAGGCGGGTGGCGCTGGCAGGGAAATTTCGAGTCCGCTTTTATATAGCACGGAAACGGCGCCCGAATGTGGCAAACTTGGCCTTACGCTCCGAGCGCACGCAACAAGCTGTCAACCACTCTGTCCCAGCCATAGCGCAGGTGTGTATGCAACGGTCCAGTTCTAGCGGCTTGCCCCTGCCAGACGCGATTTTCCATGGCTTCCCGCATAAGGCTAACGAGATGCTCAAAATCGGGAACGAGGTGGCGTCCGGGCAAGCCGTTGTATTCTACCTCTTCGACGCGGCTTTCGATCGGGCGCGCAAAATCACCGGTCACGAAATCATCTGTCGGGCCTCCCGCGGTGCAGATGATGGGAAGGCCCGAGGCTGCTGCTTCGAGAACCGGCATGTTGAACCCCTCGGCGCGATAGGGCGAAACATAGGCGTCGGACGCCTGATAGAGCGCGGCCATTTCTTTCATGCCCAGCGCTGCGCCAACGAAAACGATTTTTCCCTGAATCGCTTCACGCTCGGCTGAGGTCAGCGCGCCCAGATTTCGTTGCAGGGTATTTCTGGAATCGTAAAGCGGATCCAGTCCCTTCAGGATCAGCCGCGCATGGCTGTGGCGACCAGCGACGATGGCGAACGCCTTCAGTAACAGATCGATACCCTTGTTCGGCGTCATCGCGCCATTGTTGAAAAAAACAAAACCCTCGAGCCCGAGGTGACGTCGCGCGCTTGCGCGCCCTTCGGCGTCGGGACGAAAGAGCGCCGTCTCGACGCCATGTGGAATGACGGCAATCTGCTGGTCTGGAAACCCAAGATCGCGGCAGGCTCTCGCCGACCAGTTGGACGGCGTGACGATGGCGAAGCGCGGATCTTTCCTCAGCGCAGCGAAGTCCGGACTCCCGGCGAAGTAAGCCGGCGCGATGTTCTGGTATTCGGAGGTCAGAAACACGGCCGTCCTTTTGCTCGGCGCAAGCCGGAAATCATAGGGAAAGCCGATGCGATAGGTGATATCGAAATTCTCACCATCCTCTGCACGGTTAAGCGCATCGAGCGCCGCCTCGTCCCGCGCAGGAAATATGCCGCGCGCCGCTTTCCATCCTTCATAAGGATAGGGCGTATCGCGGATTTTGAGGTCGATGTCGCCTCGCCGCGCCAGCGCCAGCAATTGCCACTGATTCACAATGGCGTAGGAATGCGGCAGAAACCGCCAGCCTTCGACAAGAAGTGTGGGTTTGCCGCTCACGCGTAACGTGTGAGGTCTTCTTCCTCAGTATCGATCTCCGGCAATGTGGAGGCGGGGTATCGCGGGCCCGAAACGGTTGTCGGATTTATTAGCGCATTCAGTTTGTCCAGCGTCTCTGCAGACAGAGTTAAATGCGCCGCGTCTGCATTCTCCTTGAGGTGATCAAGCTTTGTCGTCCCCGGTATGGGTATGATGTGATTGCCTTGCGCGAGCAGCCAGGCCAGCGCGATCTGCCCCATCGTGGCCTCATGCGCATTCGCAATTTCCTCAAGGCCGTCGAGCAGGCGCAAATTGCGCTCGAAATGCCCCGGCTGAAAGCGCGGCATGGCGAGGCGTATGTCTTTCGGCGGCAGGCTCCCAACTTCGCGCAACTTCCCGCTTAAGAATCCGCGCGCGAGCGGGCTGAACGCGACGAAGGTGATCCCAAGCTCCTTGCAGGTTTCGAGTACTGCCGTTTCGGCGTTGCGGGTCCAAAGGGAATACTCGGTCTGCACCGCGGCAAGGGGGTGAACCTTATGCGCCTTGCGGATGGTCGCGGCGCCCACTTCAGAGAGGCCAATGGTTTTGATTTTGCCTTCGCGCACGAGATCTGAAAGCGTGCCGATACTCTCCTCGATGGGGCGTCGTTTGTCCCAGCGGTGCAAATAGTAAAGGTCGATCACGTCGGTCTGCAGGCGTTGCAGGCTCTCCTCGCAGGTTTTCCTGAGAATGGCGGGATCGCCATTGATCTCGCGCTGGCCGGCCGCATTGCGGAACATGCCGCATTTGCTGGCGAGTGCGAATTCGTTCCGCCGCTTTTTCAGGACATTCCCGATCAGCATCTCATTGGCGCCGAAGCCGTAAAGCGATGCGGTGTCGAGATGGGTGTAGCCGAGATCCAACGCCGCATTCAGAATTTTCGCTCCCGTTTCCGCGTCTGGCGGAATGCCATAGGCATGCGACAGGCTCATGCAGCCAAGGCCGACGGAAAAAACATCGAAAGGTCCAAGCTTGCGCGTGGGCATGGCGCTCACATTACGCACTCGCGCTTCGGATCGATCATTTTCTCAATTCGGTCCAGCACCTGCATGCAGGGCAGGACCTGCGCGAGGCTGGAATTGGGCTCGCGCTTCTCTCGGATCGCGGCAATGAATTCACGGTCTTCGAGCTCGATGCCGTCCATGGAGACGTCGACCTGTGACAGATCGATCG
Organism: uncultured Alphaproteobacteria bacterium; assembly: GCA_903862715.1. Taxonomy (GTDB): domain Bacteria; phylum Pseudomonadota; class Alphaproteobacteria; order Micropepsales; family Micropepsaceae; genus CAIYRG01. The sequence continues at coordinate 20,043 of CAIOYY010000046.1, read as the reverse complement.
GGTTTTTCTTCCCGTCGGCGAGATCGTCGTAATAGGCCTGATAGGTGCCATTATCGCAGATGTAGCGGAAGAATGAACCAATCGGGCCGTCATTGTTGAAGGACAGTGATAGCGTCAGCATGGCGCCGGACGGCACCTTCATAACGATGCCCATATCCATGGCGATTCCGAGCTCGGGATGGCGCGGGCCCTGAACGGCATAGCACTCCGAAGTGGTCTCGCCGGTTTGGTAATGAAACAGGTCTACCGTATGGGCGGCGTGATGCCAGAGAAGGTGGTCGGTCCAGCTGCGGGGTTTTCCTGCCGCATTCATATTGGTGCGGCGAAAGAAATAGGTCTGCACATCCATTTGCTGGATTTTCAATTCGCCCTTCCGAATGCGCCTGTTGACCCATTGATGGCTGGGATTGAAACGCCGGACATGGCCGCCCATGGCGACGACACCGGTCTCCTTCGCAATGGCTGCGAGTTCCTCGGCGTCCTGGACCGTGTCAGCGATCGGGATCTCGATCAGCACGTGTTTGCCCGCGCGCATGACCTGCTCGCCCTGTGCGCGATGCATCTGCGTCGGGGTGGCAAGAATCACGGCGTCGGCGCGGGCGATGCCCTCCGTGAGATCGTGGCCCCAATGCGCGATGCCGTATTTTTTTGCGACTTCTTCGGTGCCCTTGGGGTTGCCGCCGATCAGTGAGGTGACCTCAACGCCATCAATGCGCTTCAGCGCATCCAGATGTTTCTGTCCAAAGGCGCCCTGTCCGGCAACGCAGATTCTCATAGCGGCTCTCTCTTCTTATTATTGTTCCTGGAAATTCTAGCGACGGTTTTCGAGAATGATATGACCGACCGCGCAGTTCGACGCCGGCACGTGGTAGAAGCGGCGAACCTCTCTTACGTCCTCGTCCAGCGCACCGCGCATGATCAGCCACATCACCATTTCGATGCCTTCTGATCCGGTCTCGCGCAGATATTCGACATGCGGGATGCGCGTCAGGGCGTCCGGGTCTTTCGTCAGATTGTCGAGAAACCTATTGTCGAATTCTTTGTTGATCAGGCCGGCCCGCTCGCCCTGCAATTGATGCGACATTCCGCCTGTTCCGAAAATCATGATCTTCATATCCTTGTCGAAGGACTCGACCGCCTTCCGGATGGCGCGGCCCAGCATGTAGCAGCGATGTCCGGTCGGAACGGGATAGACAATCACATTCACGCAAAGCGGAATGATGGGGCAGGGCCATGACTCCGGCTGTCCGAACATTAGGGACAGCGGTACGGTCAGGCCGTGATCGACATCCAGTCTGTTGACGATGGTGATGTCGAACTCGTCAAGTACCGTCGATTGCACGATATGCCAGGCGAGTTCCGGATGCCCTTTGACGTTGGGAACCGGGCGGCGGCCCCAGCCTTCATCGGCGATGCCGAACTCATCGGCGCAACCAATGGCAAAAGTCGGGATGATGTCGAGCGAGAAGGTCGAGGCGTGGTCGTTGTAGACAACGATGCAGGCATCGGGTTTTTCGCGTGCGATCCATTCCTTCGAGCGCTCATAGCCCTCGAAGATGGGTTTCCAGTACGGCTCCTGAGTGCGCCCACTATCGATCGCCGCACCGATGGCGGGCACATGCGAAGTGGCGATTCCGGCGACGATCCTAGCCACGTTTTTTCCACTCCGCCTTGCTGCGGTTGCCGTCAACCGGGCGTCCACCCTGCAGCATCATATCGGCATAATCTTTCTGGCTGACGCCGCTCATAATGGCGGCGATCTGCTGAAAGGAAAGCCCGTCAGTAGCTGCGATCTTGGAGGTGAAATAAATGTTCCCGCCCAGTTCCAGCATCCGGTTCCAGTCGCGCACGAGAATGGATTCTTTCTGGTCCTCGGTCATCGGCCATTTGTCGAGATAGGCGCGCTCATCCGCCTTGAAGGCGGCGCGGTTCTCCGCCGTCATCAGCGACATGCAGAACATGTTCAAATGATAGCCGGTCCGCGCCTGACGGTAATCGAACACGAACGTGCCCGGTATGTCGTCATAGGCGTCGGAGATCGGCATGTCCTATTCCCCCGGCCAGTAAAGGCGCATCGGATTGTTGACCAGCAGCGCTTTCTGCAGTTCAGGAGTTACGGCGATCTTGGGAATCACATCGACCAGGACGCCGTCATCGGGCGCCTCGACCGGCATGTTCGGATGCGGCCAGTCGGTGCCCCATAGAACGCGGTCGGGAAAGGTTTCGACCAGTCGGCGGCCGAAGGGCACGACATCGTCATAGGGTGCGCCTGCAACCGTCAGCCGTTCCGAACAGCTGACTTTGGTCCAGATGTTGTCGTGCTTCTCAAGCATATCCAGGAAGCGGCGGTTCTCCGGATGGTCCACGCCCTTCTTCACATCGGGGCGCCCCATGTGATCGACCACGATGGTTGTCGGCAGGGAAGTAAAAAATGCTTCGAGGTCAGGAAGGTCCGGCATTTCGAAATAAACAACGATATGCCAGCCCAAGGGTGCGATCCGCGCCGCGATCCGCTCCAGTACGTCACGCGGCGTAAAGTCAACGAGACGTTTCACGAAATTGAACCGCACGCCTTTGACCCCCGCGTGGTTCATGGCCTGCAGCTCGGCATCGCTGACATCTTCGCCGATCACGGCGATACCGCGCGCCTTGTCATTCGAGTGTACTAGCGCATCGATCAACGCCGCATTGTCCTTGCCATGGCAACTTGCCTGCACAATTACATTGCGTTCGAAGCCCAGATAATCGCGCAGGGCGAAAAGCTTCTCCTTCGGCGCATCGACCGGCGTGTACTTGCGGTCCGGCGCATAGGGAAACACCGAGGCTGGCCCGAATACATGGCAATGCGAATCCACCGCACCCGGCGGAGCCGTAAAACGCGGCTTCGACGGGTTCGGGTGAAACGGTATATAGGGCGGGTTGGTGTCCTTGCTCAGGGCCGCCTCCGCTCAGTTCTTCTTCGCCGCTTTGATTTTTTCGAGCTTGGGGCCGAGACGCGGATAGGCGCGCACGGCGTTCTTCTCGAAAATCTTGTCCTTGTCGGTGGCGCTGAGGGTCAGCGCATCAACGTAGCGCTTGGTATCGTCGAAATTGTGTCCCGTCTTTGGATCGATGCCTGGCACCGCGCCGAGAAGCTCTGACGCGAACAGGATGTTGTCGATCGGAACGAGGTCGGTCAGCAGCTTGATGCCCGGCAGATGATAGACGCAGGTATCGAAAAAGATATTGTTCGCCATCATCTCGGAAAGCTCAGGCCGTCCGGATTTTAGCGCGAGACCGCGATAGCGGCCCCAATGATAGGGCACCGCGCCGCCGCCATGCGGGATCAGGAGCTTCAAGGTCGGGAAGTCCTTAAACAGGTCCTTCTCGATCAGCTGCATGAACGCCGTGGTATCGGCGTTGATGTAATGAGCGCCGGTGGCATGGAAGTTCGGATTGCACGAGGCGCTGACATGCACCATGGCGGGCACGTCGAGTTCGCACAATTTCTCGAACATGGGGTACCACCATTTGTCGGTCAGCGGCGGCGCGTTCCAATGCCCGCCCGACGGATCGGGGTTGAGGTTGCAGCCGACAAAGCCAAGTTCGTTAACGCAGCGTTCCAGCTCGGCGATGGACTCTGCCGGTGAGACGCCGGTCGATTGCGGCAATTGGCAGACGCCGATGAAATTGTTTGGATAGAGCTGGGTCACGCGATGGATGCAGTCATTGCTGACGCGCGCCCAGTCCATGCTCATCGCGGAATCGCCGACATGGTGTCCCATCCCCGAAGCACGCGGCGAGAAGATGGTTAGGTCTGTGCCTCGTTCGCGCTGTAGGCGAAGTTGGTTCGCCTCGATGCTTTCACGGAATTCGTCGTCGCTGATCTGCAGCGTCGAGGGCTTCGGCCGGGCTTTCGGATCGTTCGCCGCGGCTACCTGCGCTTTGCGAAATTCCATCAGCGCTTTCGGCTCGGTGGTGTAATGGCCGTGGCAATCGATAATCATGATAACTCCCCTAGAAAAATTCCGTCAGACCGCTTGGCCGCGGCTGTTTTTGTCGATGTCATTCCTGATGGCGTCGAGCATAGCACCGAGATCGCCCATCTTGGCGAGTGCGTTTTTATGAGATGCGCTCCAATCCTGCCGCGCCGCGGTAGCTTCTGCCATTAAAGGTTTTATCCCGGCTTCGTCCACCGTCTTTGCCGCCTCGCGCATTTCCTCCGCCCGGCGGGCGCCGTGCTCCAGACTGCGGGAAATCATGTAGCGGGCGGTTTTGTCCCAGTTGGGCAAGGGCAGGAGGTCAGAGAGCGACTGGAGTACCGTTTTCTCGATGCCGTAATGGCGGGCGGCGAGCATCGATTCCGACAACAGCGCCTCCATCCCTTTGATGATGACGCTGCGGCACATTTTAGTCGCCGATGCCTTTCCCACAGTGTCGGAGAAAACCTCACCGATGAAGCCGAGTGGGCGTGCGCGTTCGATGAAACCGGCGGCGTGCGGGCCGCCGAGCAGCATATAGGAAGCGACGCCGTGGGGATGGATCGGTGTCATCACTGCCGCTTCGACATAACGTCCACCGGCGCCGTCGATGACCACCTGTGATGCGATCTTGGCGTTCGGGGAGGCCGAGTTCACATCCAGGAAAAACGTTCCGGCATCGAGTCCGGGTAATACCGAGCCTGCCGCCTCCACATCCCGGGCCGCCGTCACAGCGCTGATGACAAGCTCCGCGTCGCGTGCTGCATCGGATGCGCTGGCAGCAACGCGCACAGAAGAAGCGGCAACCGCCTGAGAGGGTTTGCTCGCGGGGTCGCTGAAGAGAATGTCATAAGCGCTTAAGGACGCGCCGGTCTTGGCGAGATCGGCGGCGAGAGTCTGTCCGACTTCGCCGAAGCCGATCAGCGCGATGTTCCGGAACGCACTCATTCCCCGTCGTTCTTGCAAACGGCGGGCAGGGCGGAACCTGACGTTCCGCCCAAACCGGTTTTGAGGCTCAGGCAATAAGGTGCCCGTCGCACCGGATCAGTCCTCCGGCATCTCGTCGACGTATTTCAGGCCCTTCTGCGCCAGGCGTTCACGCCAGCCATACATGTCGAGGCCGAGTTCACCGGCCACGTAACGCACCCGGCTCTTGGCTTCTTTCGCCTCGCGCGCAAGGCTCTGGTCGAGGACGTTTTTCGCGTCCTTGCGACGCACGACGACGACCCCGTCGTCGTCCGCGACGATCAGATCGCCGGGATTGATGAGCTGTCCGCCGCAGACCATCGGCATGTTGACGTTAGCGAGGGTCTCCTTGACGGTGCCCTGCGCCGACACGGCTTTCGACCAGGCGGGAAATTTCATCGTGGTCAGTTCGGCTATGTCACGGATACCGGCTTCGATGATGAGGCCTTTGACGCCGCGCGCCATGAGAGAGGTGGCGAGGAGGTCGCCGAAATAGCCATCGTCGCAGGGCGAGGTCGGCGCGATCACCAGAACGTCGCCCGGCTGGCACATCTCGACCGCCACATGAATCATCCAATTGTCGCCTGGCGGCACTTCGCAGGTAACAGCGGAACCAACTATGTGGCAGGGCCGATAAATCGGGCGCATATGGGCGGCGAGGAGACCGATCCGGCCCTGTGCCTCATGCACTGTGGCGACACCCAGTTTTCCGTAACCGGCTACAATGTCGGGATCGACCCGTTTGATATTGCGAACGACGATGCTCAACGCGAATCTCCCTTTACTTCCAATATGTTATATTAATTTCACCCGGAGTGGGCTCTGCGGCGCATGTGTCTGCGCCTAGCGTGAGAAATACCGCCCTATTCCTATCGTCTGACAGCCGTGAGAGGCAAGCTGCCCGCCCGTCCACAAGACATATTTGCCTGTAATTTGGGCGGTAAAAAAAGCCACGCACCCGGCAGAAATACTTCAATATTCCACTTTCCGTGTTAGCAAATAGACATGGAAGATCCGCAACCACTCGTCGCAATTATCGTCGTGGGCATCGGCCTTGCCTTTGTCTTCGGCACCATTGCGGTGCGGCTCCGTATATCGCCCATTGTCGGCTATCTCGTCGCAGGGGTTGCTGTCGGGCCGTTTACACCCGGATTTATCGGAGATCCCGGGCTTGCGCCGCAGCTTGCCGAGATCGGCGTCATACTGCTCATGTTCGGTGTTGGGCTGCATTTCTCGATGCGCGATCTACTGGCGCAATGGGTTGTGGTCGTGCCGGGCGCTCTCCTTCAGGTCAGCATATCCGTTCTTCTCGGGATGGGGGTTGCCTATCTTCTTGGGTGGTCATTCGGCGCGGCATTCGCCTTTGGCATCGCGATGTCCATATCGAGCACTGTCGTCCTCACGCGCTCTCTGCAGGCCAACCATATTGTCGATACGGAGCGCGGGCACATTGCTGTCGCGTGGTTGATCGTGCAGGACCTGATTACGGTTATTGCGCTCGTGCTTCTGCCGCCCCTCGCGCTCACTCTGCAAGCGATGGCGGAACAACCGGCCGAGGCCCTCGATTACTACGAACTCAGTCTGACCTTCGGCTTCACGCTGCTGCGCCTTGTGGCCTTTGTCGCCATCATGCTGCTGGTGGGGACCCGCTTTATTCCCGTCATTCTGCATTACGTCGCGCACACGGGGTCGCGCGAGCTTTTCCGTCTTGCGGTTCTTGCCGTGGCGCTGGTCGTGGCATATCTCGCCTCCGAACTGTTCGGTGTGTCGCTGGCGCTGGGCGCCTTCTTTGCTGGCATGATCATGAGCGAGTCCCCGCTCAGTCAGCGGGCCGCCGAGGAGTCCCTGCCGCTGCGCGATGCCTTCGCGGTGCTCTTTTTCGTGTCCATCGGTATGTTGTTCGATCCGATGGTTCTGGTGAACGACTTGCTGCCGCTTCTCGCTACCTTGGCGGTGGTTCTGCTGGGTAATGGCGGGGTCGCCTTCATCGTGATGCGGCTCTTTCGATATCCGCTCGCCGCCGCACTCACGGTTGGCGGGGGGCTTGCGCAGATCGGAGAGTTTTCCTTCATCCTCGCAGATCTCAGTATCGGCCTTGGTTTACTCGACGAGCGCGCGCGAGACCTTATTCTCGGTGCGTCGATCCTCTCCATCTTCATCAATCCTGCCCTGTTCGTGATCGCCGAAAAGCTGAAGCGAAAATTCGCGCCATCCCCTTCCGTCGCGCAGGCAGATGCGGCTGCGATCCTGAAGAAAGGCGAGGGTCTTGTTCCTACCACGCTCACTGATCATGCCGTCCTCGTCGGATGCGGCCGGGTCGGACAATTGGTGCGCGAGCGGTTGATTGCCGATGGGTGGCCGCTGGTGGTCATCGAGGACGCGACCGATATCGTTGAGAAGCTGCACCGTGAGAATATTGAAGTCATTCCGGGCAATGCCGCAGAGGACAAGGTCCTTGCCGCCGCGAATCTGGCGCGGGCGCGCGTTCTGATCGTAGCGATTCCCAACGGGTTTGAGGCGGGGCAAATTGTCGAGCAGGCCCGGGAGGCCAACCCAAAAATTGAAATTATCGCGCGGGCGCATTTCGATGCCGAGGTCGATCATCTTCTCGCCTACGGCGCTGATACCGTCGTGATGGGCGAGCGCGAGATTGCGCGCTCGATTCTCGAACATGCGGAGAAACTTGCACCGCCAAAGGCGCCGGTATCGGAAGACAGGGCAGCTTCGGAACCCGTTCCAGTTTGATGCGCCTTGCTCAAGCGGTAGATTAAATCGAAGACGTTCCGAACGCCTGCGTGACCATCCCGCGTGCGACTTCACGATTGCCAACGATGACGCTGCTGCTGCCGATCTTCATCAGATAATCGGCCTCATCCTTGGAATAGGAATAGGCGACGATCTCCAGCAATCCGTTCATGGCGCGCGAACGCTCGATCATCTGTCCCGCTTCAAAGACATTCGACACTGCGATGATCACGCGCCGCGACGCCGGTATATTGGCCAGCGCCAGAACTTCGATCTTTACGGCGTTGCCGGTGATGACTGGAATGCCCGCTTCCTTAAGTCTCGCGGCAATTTTATCGTTGTCCTCGATCACCACGAAATCCTGTCGGCGCGCTGTCAGTTCTTCGCCGACAAGTCTCCCGACGCGTCCATAGCCGATCAGCACTGTATGCCCCTCCAGGGTCAGTCTTTGCTGCTCCTGCGCCATTTCGACGTCCATAATCGGTGCGGCGGTGGGCGTGTTCTCGCTGGGAGGCATATGGCCCGCGACGGGTTTCTTGCGCCGCGAGAGAAAGGGCTTCAGCCAGTCTCCCGCTCGGAAGGCGAGTGGGTTCACGAGGATCGACAGCATCGCGCCCGCCAGAATCAGCGTGCGGCCTTCCTCAGGCAGCAGGCCCAGCGACACGCCGAGCGCCACCAGAATGAAAGAGAATTCCCCGATCTGCGCGAGGCTCGCCGAAATCATCAGCGCTGTCGAAGTGGAATAGCGAAATGCGCGCACGATAAGGAAGGCGGCGATGGACTTTCCGATCACGATGACGAACAGCGTGCACAACACCGGCAGCGGATCGGTGACGAGAATATTGGGATCGAAGAGCATCCCCACCGACACAAAGAACAGCACCGCGAAGGCATCCCGCAGGGGCAGAGACTCTTCCGCCGCCCGCTGACTTAGGGGCGATTCGCTCAGCACCATGCCGGCGAAGAAGGCGCCCAGCGCGAAAGAGACGCCGAAAAGTTCCGCCGCGAGAAAGGCGACGACCAACGCTAACGATAGAACCGCGAGGCGGAACAATTCGCGCGATCCGGTATGAGCGATGTAATGCAATATCCAGGGCAGGATGCGCCGACCTGCGAGCAGCATCACGGCGACGAAGACCGCGACCTTGCCGACGGTCACCGCCATCACGATAAAGATTTCTTCGAGATTGGGCGACGCTGCCGATGCATCCTCTGCGGCCAGCAGCGGCGCGACGGCGGGCAAAAGCACGAGGATCAGCACCATCGCCAGATCTTCGACGATCAGCCATCCGACCGCGATGCGCCCTCGCTCGGTCTCGAGCTCATGACGTTCCTGCAGCGCGCGCAACAGAACGATGGTGCTCGCCACCGACAGCGCAAGGCCGAACACAATCCCAGCACCCAGGCCCCATCCGAATGCATAAGCGAGACCGATTCCAAGGAGCGTGGCGATGGCGATCTGGACAATGGCGCCGGGAATGGCGATGGCGCTGACGGAGAGAAGGTCTTTCAGCGAAAAATGCAGCCCGACGCCGAACATCAGCAGAATGACGCCAATCTCCGCGAGCTGCAGCGAAAGCCCCTGATCCGCAACAAAACCTGGCGTGAAAGGGCCCACCGCGACGCCCGCCAGCAGATAACCGATGATAGGCGAGATCCGCAGCCGCGTCGCGATGGTACCGAACACAAAGGCAAGCCCAAGTCCGACGACGATGGTCGCTATAAGGGGTGGGCCATGTTCCATGGTTTCCGTGCTCCGTCGTCTCAGTGGGCGGGGCGCTGGGTGTCCGGTGGTGATGGATCCTGCGTAAAGAGTGTCTACGGTAAGCGTAGCGCATCGCAAGTTTTTTCAAACCATTGCCGCGTAAATGGGGCGTGATCGGAATATGCGGAAGCCGCGCGCCCGTTCGCGATGACGCCTTTTTGCCGCTCTCTTTCCGATTGAGCTGGGCGCGCGGTTGGTGCGATAAACGTTTATCTGCGGCACACGACCGTGGGGAATTGAACATTCCGGCCCTTGCCAACCCATCCTTCGCAGAGCCAGTCATTCAAGGGGAAACGCGTGACCGATCAGGCACAAATCAAGGTAGCTCGTGGCAGCAAGCCCTATCTCAGGATCGCAACGGAGGAGGGGTTCTGTCCGCCGGAACTCCTCACGGCCTATCGCAAACTGATCGAGAAGAACGCGGTCGATGATCCCGCCTTCAACACCATGTTCCGGTTCTATCTGGACAGCCCGAGTGCGCGCGTCCGCCAGATCAATAACGGGCTTGTCTCGGTCGGCGAGTTCCGTCTCAAACAGATGGACGATGCCGGTATCGACAAGGCCATTCTTTCGCTGACCTCGCCGGGCGTGCAGGTCATGGAGAAGGACGACGCGGTGGCCTTCGCAGCCTACGCCAATGACTGGCTCTTCTCCGAAATGAAATCCGCGCCGGACCGCTTCTATGGCCTGACCGCTATCGCGCCGCAGGACCCCGCCGCGGCCGCTAAGGAAATCGAGCGCGGTCACCATATGGGTCTACGCGGCGTCATCATCAATTCGCACACCAAGGGCGAATATCTCGACGACAAGAAATTCTGGGACATTTTCGCCGCCGCCGAGGCGCTGGGGACGCCGATTTATCTCCATCCGCAGACGCCGCCAAAAGATATGTCACGTCCCTTCCTCGAACGCGGTCTCGACGGGGCGATTTTTGGGTTCGCCGTGGAAACCAGCCTGCACATGCTGCGCATCATCATTGCGGGCGTGTTCGACCGTTTCCCGAAGCTCACCATGGTCATCGGCCATCTCGGCGAAGCCATACCTTTCTGGCTCTACCGGCTCGATTACATGCATCGCGCGGGTGTCGTTTCCCAGCGTTACGAATCGATGAAACCTTTGAAGCGCACCATCAGCGAGTACATGAAAGAAAACGTCTACATCACCAATTCCGGCGTCGCCTGGGAACCGGGCATCAAATTCTGCCAGCAGGTACTGGGCGTTGATCGTGTGCTTTATGCGATGGACTATCCCTATCAATATGAGCCCGGCGAAGTTGCCAAGCTCGATGAGATGGACATGTCCGACGCGGACAAGAAGAAATTCTTCCAGACCAATGCCGAGAAGGTCTTCCGCGTCTGAGCGATGATCCCAGACTTTCCCTGAGGGACCATATCGATCTCGACGCCTATTTCCGGCGCGTCGGGTACGATGGCACGCGCGGGGCGTCATTGGAGACGCTGCGCGCGCTGCATCTCTTGCACCCGACCGCCATCGCCTTCGAAAACCTCGATCCCTTTCTGGGCCGTCCGGTATTGCTCGATATGCAATCCGTGCAGAAGAAACTGATCCATGGCGGGCGCGGGGGCTACTGCTTCGAACAGAACGGGCTTTTCTGGCGCGTGCTGCTAGCGCTCGGATTCCGCGTCACCGGACTTTCGGCGCGCGTTCTGCGTGGGCGTCCGGAAGACCTCTCGCCGCGCAGCCATATGTTGCTCAAGGTTGAATTGCCTGAAGGCATATACATTGCCGATATCGGCTTTGGCAGCCAGACGCTGACCGCGCCCTTGCGCCTCGACGATCCGCATCCGCAGGAAACACCGCATGGCTTGTTTCGTGTCGTAAAGAAGGGCGATGAATACGACGAGCAGGCGCTTCTGGGGGGGGAATGGGAAACACAATATCGCTTCGGCATGCAGGATTACTATCCCCAGGATTATGAAGCGCTGAACTGGTATCGCGCGACGCATCCGCAATCGCCCTTCGTTACCACGCTTATCGCCGCCCGGCCGCGTCCCGGAAAACGGCTGGGCTTGCGCGATAATCATTATGCGGTGCGCCATCAGGACGGGCGCACCGAAAAATGCACGTTCTCGAAGCCTTCCGAAATCATGGCCGTTCTCGAAAAGGATTTCGGCCTGACGCTGCCGGAGCCGCGCGCGGCCCTGGAAACGGCGCTGGAACGTGTCATTACGCGTTCTGCCACCTGAAGCGGCGCAGTTTTGCCGCAATCGTGCCGCGTGCGCGGCGCAATGCGGCCCCGACGCAGGCGCATTGCCAGGCCATCCTCTTTTCCAACGTCCAAATTGGGGAATTGCCATGACGACCCACCGTTTTACCGCACTCATCCAAAGTGCCTCCACGCTCGCTCTTGTTGCCGGGCTTCTCTTCCTGGCGGGTTGCTCGACCGAACCCGAGAAAGTGTCGGGGCAGCCCGAGACAGGACTGGCTGAAAATGAAACGGTCTTGAGCCGCCAGGAGCCCGCGCCATTGCCGCCCGCGCCGCCCCCGCCGGGACAGATGTATGCCGACACCATGTCGCGCGCAGGTGGCGCCAACTACGCCGCGGCGCCGAGCTTCGCTCCGGGCGGCTCCTATGCCTATCCGGTCGAAAACACCGAGCAATATCCCGATGCCGACGCCAATCCGATTAAGGTGACGGCGCGCGAACCGGTCTCCACCTTCTCGATCGACGTCGATACCGCGTCCTATTCCAATATGCGGCGTTACCTCGAAGACGGCGTGTTGCCGCCTTCCGATGCCGTGCGCATCGAGGAACTGGTCAATTACTTCGACTATTCCTATGCGCTTCCGTCCGATCGCAGCGAACCGTTCCAGCCGACCGTCGCGGTCTATCCGACGCCCTGGAATAGCGAGACCCAGATCCTCCATATCGGCGTCCAGGGCTTCGATCTGCCGCGCGCGGAAAGGCCGAACGCCAATCTCGTCTTCCTGTTCGATACGTCCGGTTCGATGCAGGACGAGAATAAACTTCCTCTCCTGAAACGCTCATTCCGTCTTCTGGTCGAGCAATTGGACGAGAACGACCGTGTCTCCATCGTTGTCTATGCGGGCTCCGCGGGCGTCGTTCTTGAACCCACAAATGGCTCCGAGAAAGCGAAAATCCTCGCGGCGCTGGATCGCCTTGAAGCCGGTGGTTCGACCGCAGGCGGTGAGGGCATCCGCCAGGCCTATCAGCTGGCCGAAGCCAATTTCGACGAGGACGGCGTCAACCGCGTGATCCTCGCGACGGATGGCGATTTTAATGTCGGCATCACCGATCCCGAAGCGTTGGAAGATTTCGTCGCCCGCGAACGCGACAGCGGCGTGTTCCTGACTGTGCTTGGTTTCGGCGGCGGCAATTACAACGATGTCACGATGCAGGCGCTGTCGCAGGCCGGTAACGGCACCGCAGCCTACATTGATAACCTCAACGAAGCCCGTAAAGTGTTCGTCGATGAAATCGCCGGTACCTTGTTCACCATTGCCAAGGACGTGAAAATCCAGGTCGAGTTCAATCCCGCGCGCGTCGCCGAGTACCGCCTGATCGGTTACGAAACGCGGCTTTTGAACGAGACCGATTTCAACAATGACGCAGTGGATGCGGGTGATATCGGTTCGGGTCACACGGTGACGGCGCTCTATGAAATCACGCCCGTCGGTTCGGACGCGCGGATGTCGGACCCGTTGCGCTATGGTTCTTCCGTGGCAAGTAACCCCGGCGGGGAAATTGCTTTCGTGAAGCTTCGCTACAAGCTTCCCGACGAGGACGAGTCCCGCCTTCTGGACGTGGCAGTGACGGACGCCGACTTCCGCACCGACTTCGCGGCGCTTCCCGAAGATGTGCGCTTTGCGGCGGCCGTCGCGGGGGCGGGGCACCTTCTGCGTCACGATCCCTATGTGACGGATTTCGACTACACGCGTGCTATCGCGCTTGCCAATGGCGCACGCGGCACGGACGAATTCGGCTATCGCGCCGAATTCGTGCAGCTCTTGAGGCTCGCTGAAACGGCGGAGTCGATGCAACCGCTCCAGCGTTAAGGGCCGCCACGTCCTTTAGCAGCGAGCGATAACAAACGGGCCGGGCTCATCTCCGGCCCGTTTCGTTTGCCGGGTGTACACTGGCCCTCGCGGTTCCGATTCGCGTGTCCCATGCCCTGGTTACAGATTCAAAGCGCCTTCGGGATCGCGGTTCTCGTACTGCTGTCCTGGGCGATATCGGAAAATCGGCGGGCCTTCTCCTGGCGTCTGGTGCTGGTGGGAGTAGGGCTCCAGATCGCTCTCGCGCTGCTCTTTCTTGGTCTCCCCTTCGCGCGCGATGCGCTGTTCTCGCTGAATGCGGTGGTCGATGCGCTGGCTTCTGCCACCCGCGCCGGCACTGCTTTCGTGTTCGGCTATGTGGGCGGTGGCGATATACCTTTTGATGTCACCCAGCCGAACAACACTATGAGCCTCGCCTTTCAGGCGCTGCCGTTGGTCATCGTCATGTCGGCGCTCGCCGCGCTTCTTTGGTATTGGCGCATTCTGCCCGTCATCGTGCGTGGCATTGCGTTCCTGCTGCAGCGGTCGATGGGCCTCGGCGGCGCCGTGGGGCTCAGCGCCGCGGCCAATATCTTCCTTGGCATGGTCGAAGCACCGCTTCTGATCCGCCCCTATCTCGCCCGGCTCACGCGCTCCGAGCTTTTCATGGTGTGCACCACCGGGCTCGCCAGCGTCGCAGGGACCGTCATGGTGCTTTACGCCACCATTCTGGGGAATGCCGTACCAGGCGCGTTGGGACATATATTGGTGGCGTCGTTCATTTCTCTGCCCGCCGCCATTCTCATTTCCAAAGTGATGGTCCCGGGCGAGGGCGCGACGCCCGCCGATGCTCATATGGAGGTGGAATATCGCTCCAGCATGGATGCCATCACACGCGGGACCGAGGATGGACTGCGTCTTTATCTCGGCATTCTCGCCATGCTGATCGTCATGGTGGCGCTGGTTGCGCTCGCCAATATTATCGTCGGCAATCTTCCACCGGTGGGCGGCGCGCCGCTCACCGTCGAGCGGATGGTCGGCTGGCTGTTCGCGCCTGTCGTCTGGCTTTACGGCATACCGACTGATGAGGCAGCGGTCGCGGGCAGCCTGCTCGGCACTAAGACCATCCTCAACGAATTCATTGCATATTTGAATCTCGCAGGTCTTCCCGAAGGCGTGCTTTCGCCGCGCTCCGAACTCATCATGCTCTATGCGATGTGCGGCTTTGCCAATTTCGGTTCGGTCGGCATCATGATCGCGGGTCTCGCCAACATGGTCCCGGAACGGCGCGCAGAAATCGTCGAGCTTTCGCTGAAATCTCTGGTCTCGGGTACCATTGCCACCGGCATGACGGGCGCCGTCGTGGGAATGTTGCCTTTCTTTTGAGGGAGATTTTGATGCGTAGATTTGCCACCGTCACGCTCTGGCTCGCCGGGATTCTGGCGGTACTTGGCGCGTTCGGGATCGCGCGGCTGAATTTCAGTTTTTTGTTTATCCAGGGCGATGCGCTGATGCTCGTTGTCGGCGCGATCTGTCTCGTCAACGCCTATTTTCGCCGCTGACCAGGTAATCGAGCATTGCGCCGTGGCCTGGCGTTCTCCATGTTCTTTACGTGCCGACTGCGGAACAGACCCTCACTAGACTGCTACACGATATACGCGCCTGCCGGCGTTGCGCCGGATCTCTGACGCATCTGCCGCGTCCGGTGCTGCGGCTGCAATCTTCGGCGCGGCTTTGCATCGCGGGGCAGGCGCCGGGCCTGCGTGTCCATCAAAGCGGCATACCCTTCACCGATCCCTCAGGCGACCGTCTGCGCGACTGGCTTGGCCTCTCGCCGGAGGAATTTTACGACGAAGCCAAAGTGGCGATCATCCCGATGGGGTTCTGCTTCCCCGGCTATGATGACAAGGGCGCCGACAAGCCGCCGCGGCCCGAATGCGCGAAAGCATGGCGCGGTCCGCTTTTTGCCGCCGCTCCGCGCTTCCCATTGCTGCTCGCGGTTGGAAGCTATGCGCAGCGCTATCATCTTAAGGGCAGGGCAGAAGCAACGTTGACCGAGACAGTCGCGGCCTGGCGCGATTATGCTCCCGGCATCATACCTCTGCCGCACCCGTCCTGGCGCAACAATGCATGGTTGAGAAAGAATCCGTGGTTCGAAAGCGATCTTCTTCCTTATCTCAAACGCCGCGTCCGGCGCGTACTCTCTTCCGAGCGCTGATGGCGGGGCTTGGCATCGTACTCGCCGCCAATGTCGCGGGCTGTACGCCGCATATCGCACCGGCGGGGCTGGAATCACGGGAGCCCGCGATAGAGGCGACGGGCGCTAGCGATCCACTGGAAGCGGAAGTCTTCGTCACGCGCGATGGCTTGCGTCTGGGTCTTCGTCACTGGGACGCGGAAAATCCCCGGGCCGTCGTCGTGGCGTTGCATGGCATGAACGATTATTCGCGCGCCTTCGAAATGCCCGCGTCGCGCTGGGCCACACTGGGCATCACCACCTACGCCTTTGATCAGCGCGGCTTCGGCCGTTCGCCCGGTACCGGCTTCTGGCCGGGCGCTAATGCGATGCGGCAGGATATTGCCGATTTCGTCGATGTCTTGCGCGCCCGTCATCCGGGCCTTCCGGTTGTCGTATTGGGCGAAAGCATGGGAGGAGCGGTCGTGTTGTCGGCGCTGGACAAGGGCCCCGATCCGCAGGCCGACGGCTATGTCCTGATCGCGCCTGCCGTATGGGGCTGGAGTGCGCTTCCCTTAACCCATCGCGCTTTATTGTGGCTCACAGCGCATGCCGCACCGTGGTGGACACTGACGGGCGGCAATATCGACATCACGCCTTCCGACAATCTCGATATGCTGATCGAGAACGGACGCGATCCGCTGTTCCTGAAGGCCACGCGCACCGATGCGGTGTACGGTCTCGTCGATCTGATGGAGGACGCCTATGAATCCGGTGCGGGAATCGGCGACAAGCCGGTATTGCTGGTCTATGGCGGGCGCGACGACATCATTCCCAACGACGCAACCCAAAGCGTCATCGCGTCCTTCTCATCGAATGCAGAGGTGACGTTTTACCCCGACGGTTATCATATGATCCTGCGAGATCTTGAAGCCGCACCGCGCTGGGATGAAGTGGCGGGCTGGATCTCCGGTGTTGCGAACGGTAATGCGCTGGCGCGCACCGATGAGGCAGTTCCCGCCAAGGCCCCCGCCTCGCGCTGAAGGCAGGCTAATTCGTCGTGATGGGATTGGCCGGCATGCCGCCATGTCCCAGTTTCTCGCCATTTGGCAGGGTTACGTTCAGAAGCGTGCCGCCACGGGTACCATCACGCAGCGGATTGAACTCGATGGTGATTGGGTCTCCCGGTTTCAGCGTCTCCGGTGTCCATCCTGCGCGAACCTGTTGTCCGACCGATGCGAGTTCAATCGACCATTCCTGTTCCTGTCCGTCTTCCGACGTGGCCGTGAAATGCAGCCAGCTATGCGGATTGATCCACTCGAATTCCGTGACAGTCCCTTCCATCGTCACGATTTTGTCCTGATCGAACATGGCGAAGGAATGATGTGCGGAAGCCGAACTTAGGAACATTGCGGCCATGCACGCCGCCACAGGCGCAACACGTAAGAGCTTGAAGTTCATCGGCCTCTCCCAAAACGACGACGCGGTTCTTATGATTTCCGGCAATATTATGCAGGGCGCAAAGGCGCGGCAAGCCGCAATAGCCGGCTTTTCCGCACCGGGCGCCGAAGGGTAACGCAGACAAGGCTCCTCATTTTGTGGCAGTCTTTTCCCCGGAAGTGAAACAAAGCGCCGGTAAAGGCGATTTCCCCGGGGAGGACCGAATGCGTTTTCTGAGTCTGATGGCAGCGATGCTTGCGTGTTTTGCCGTTGCCGCGCCGGTCTCCGCCGAGGCGGCGGCGTGGGGCCAGTTCGTCGATGAAGAACTTGGTTTTGCGGTGAACATGCCCGGCGAACCCACGGTCTCGGCCGGCGAATATCAGACCGCTATTCTTGGCACCGTGCCGACCAAGATCTACACCGCGATGGATCGCGGCGTGACGTTCACCGTCACGCTGGTCGATGTGCGGGACCGCTTGATGGAAAGTGCCTCCGTCCTTCAGGAAGTGATTTATATCCGCACGCGCGACCTCAACATTGTTTCCGACGACCTATCGCGTTCCGAGCCTGGCCAGCACGCCGTCTACGGGCGCCGCGTCACCGAGGACCGTCCCGACGGCAGCCGCGTCGTCGCGGCCTTCTATCTGACCAAGGGCCATTTGTTTCTGTTCGAAGCCACTATTCCGCCGGGCGGCGATAAGGGCACGCCCGTTTCAGGCCGTTTCGTCGATTCCGTAGTTTTCAATCTCGAGCGCGATTGGAACATCGTTCCGGGCGCGCCCGCACCCTGACGGAAAATCCGGCCTTTCTGGCTTGAGCGGCACCGTGCCGCCGGTCCGGCCTGCCTAAGATGCTGATTTCAAAAGGAAATAATTTTCTCCAAGATGAACGAATTCTGACAATTACGGTCAGAGCCGGTTCAGTGCCCGCACGTCATTATGGCCCCAACGTCAAGAACGACGCTGTCTCGCAAGGCCTTCGGGCAGAGGCGAGCCAACAACGGAGAAAGACAATGAGGACGAGCAAGATCATCATCGGCGCATTTGCGATGTCGCTGCTCGGCGCAACGGCCGCCAGCGCTCAGAATGCAAATTACGCGCAGAACGTCCGCGATGCGTTTGTGAATGTCGCGGATCGCGGTGACCACCGCTGGGACGACCGTCGCGATTATCGCGACAACAGGCGCGACGACCGTCGTGACTATCGCGATGATCGACGTGATGACCGTCGGGACTATCGTGCGGAACGCCGCGATGACCGTCGGGACTATCGCGCCGATCGCCGTTACGATCGCCGTTACGATCGTCGATACGACCAGCCGGATTGGCGGGACTATCGCAGAGGCGGTCAGGCCTATCGTTATGACCGTCATGAGTTCCGCAGGTTCCATCGTGGCGACCGGTTCTACTACCAGCCGCATCGCCATGTGATCGTCAACGATTGGCACCGCTATCATCTTCATAGCCCGCCGCGTGGCTATCACTGGGTCCGGAATGGTGACAGCGGAGACTTCCTGCTCGTTGCCGTCGCTACGGGCCTGATCTTGGAGCTGATGTTCAACGGCTACTAAGCGCGAGCGCGGTAGAAAAGAAGCGGCCCCACCGGGAAACCGGTGGGGCCGTTTTCATTTCGGGCGCCGGAGGGTGCAGAACGGCGTCTCCGCTACATCTCAGTACAGGACCACACTGCGGATGGATTCGCCGCGATGCATCAGATCGAAGGCGGTGTTGATCTCGTCGAGCGGCATCTGATGCGTGATCAGTTCGTCGATCCGGATGCGCCCCTCCATATACATATCGACAATGCGCGGCACATCGGTCCGCCCGCGCGCGCCGCCAAACGCGCTGCCCTTCCAGACGCGGCCCGTGACCAGCTGGAAAGGGCGCGTGCTGATCTCTTTCCCTGCGCCCGCCACCCCGATGATGACCGAGGTTCCCCAGCCCTTGTGGCAGCATTCCAGCGCCTGGCGCATGGTCGTCACATTGCCGATGCATTCAAAGCTGTAATCGGCCCCGCCTTTGGTCAGTTCCACCAGATGCCCGACAAGGTCGCCCTTGATCGTGCTGGGATTCACGAAATCGGTCATGCCGAATTGCTCGCCGAGGGCCCGCCGCCTTTCGTTCAGATCGACGCCGACGATCTGTTTGGCGCCGATCATCTTCAGGCCCTGCACGACATTCAGCCCGATGCCGCCCAGGCCGAACACGACGGCGCGGCAATCCGGCTCCGCCTTCGCGGTGAACAGTACCGCGCCAATTCCGGTCGTCACGCCGCAGCCGATGTAGCAGGCCTTGTCGAAGGGCGCGTCGCTGCGGATCTTCGCCAGCGCGATTTCGGGCAGCACCGTGTAATTCGCGAAGGTCGAACAGCCCATGTAATGGCGAATGGGTTTGCCCTTCAGCGAAAACCGGCTGGTGCCGTCCGGCATAACGCCCTGTCCCTGTGTCGAGCGGATCGACTGGCAGAGATTGGTTTTGGGATGGAGGCAGTAATCGCATTCCCGGCATTCCGGCGTGTAAAGCGGGATCACATGATCGCCCGGCTTTAACGACGTCACGCCTGGGCCGACTTCCACCACCACACCTGCGCCCTCATGCCCGAGGATCGCCGGGAACATGCCTTCGGGATCGTCGCCCGATAGCGTGAACGCATCGGTGTGGCAGATGCCGGTCGCCTTGATCTCGACCAGAACCTCGCCGGGCTTCGGCCCCTCCAGTTGCACGCGCTCGATCTCAAGCGGCTTTCCGGCTTCGAAGGCAACAGCAGCGCGAACGTCCATGGGGAATCCTTAAGTGTGTTTTGGTCGGATCATTTACCGCGTCCAGGCAGGTATAAAAATCGCCACGCGAACGCACATCAATATGTGTGCTCCCGCCGAAGAATGCACATCTTCAGTCCGATAGATTTTTAAGGATGAAGTGGTGGGCGCGACAGGGATTGAACCTGTGACCCCTACCATGTCAAGGTAGTGCTCT
>CAIOYY010000045.1 GCA_903862715.1 uncultured Alphaproteobacteria bacterium | reverse complement strand
TGCCAAGAAGAATCCCGAACAACGCGCCCTGCCCGATCGCTCCACCCCAATACGCCACATAAATGATTTCGGCAGCAGCCGCCAAAACAAGACCGCCCACAAAGCCGGACCATGTTTTTTTGGGGGAAAGCAGCGGCGCGAGTTTCGGTCCGCCCAGAAAGCGGCCGACAAACAACGCGCCCGTGTCGGCCGCCCATACGGCCGCAAAAATGCCGCCCACAACGACACCCCCGTAATTCGGAATTTCGCGCATCTCAACGAGTGCGAGCGTCGGGATCCCGATATAGACGACGCCGATCACATGCCACGCGACCGACGACCGTCGCAGCGCAGCGACGATCGCCACAGCGACCGCGCCGAGGAGAAGAGCAAAAAAAGCCGAGTAGTGCGTTGGATCGTTGTGCGTGAGGATGACCGCCGCAATGATCGCAAGCGCTGCGGGGAATGTTTCCCACGCGAGCGCGCCATTGTTCACCAGCCGGTGCCATTCGCGCAGTCCGAACACCGCGCCGATCGCCACCAGTATGGAAAACACCAGCGAGCCGCCCAGCACCGCGAGCACAACAGCGACGATCAGGACCGAGCCCGAAAGAATGCGCGTGCGAAGTTCCACCGCCGGGCTTAAAGCGGTTCCGCTGTTGTTCACGACAGTGCCGTCCGTTGCGACGGTACGCCATGATCGGGCGGGTTGCCTGCAGCGGTATCTTCCGGCGCAAGACGTCCGAAACGCCTTTGGCGGGAGGCATATTCCTTCAACGCCTCCTCAAGATGTTCCTTGCCGAAATCCGGCCAGAGCGCCTCGACAAAAACGAATTCGGCATAGGCAGCCTGCCAGAGAAGAAAATTGCTGATGCGCTTTTCGCCGCCGGGACGGATCACCAGATCGACATCGGGAAAACCGCCGGTCTGCAAACGGTCGGAAAAATCCTTCTCGCTGATCGTCGCCGGATCAATCCGTCCGTTCGCGGCGTCGCTTGCCAGCGCCTGCGCGGCACGCATGAGTTCTTCTCGCGCGCCATAATTGAACGCCACCGTGAGGTTGAGCCCGCTATTCATCTCCGTCATCTGTTCGGCCTGCACGACGAGGCTCGCAATGTCGGAATCGAGATTTTCGCGGCGGCCGATAAAACGGACGCGGACATTTTCCTTTTGCAGACGCTTCATGTCGGCATGGAAAAAACGCCGGAACAATCCCATCAGTGCCGAAACTTCGCTTTGCGGGCGCTGCCAGTTCTCGGTCGAAAAGGCGTAAACGGTGAGATAGGAAATGCCGAGATCGCGCGCGGCGGCGACGGTATTGCGCAAGGCCGCGATTCCACTCACATGCCCCGCCTGACGTGGAAGCAGGCGTCTTTTTGCCCAGCGGCCATTGCCGTCCATGATGATGGCAACATGTCTCGGCACATTGCCGTAGACCGCGAGCGGGAGCTTCGCATCGTCGCCCAGTTTGGCCACCACTGTCTCTCCTCCGGATCCGCAGGTCCACGCAATCCGCGACTAGACGTGCATGATCTCCTGGTCCTTGGTCTGGAGCGTGCCGTCTATTTCGCGCACATGCTCGTCGGTCAGCTTCTGCAATTCTTCGGAATGCGTGTGATGCTGGTCTTCGCTGATCACGTGATCCTTCTCCAGCTTCTTCAGAAGGTCCATGCCATCGCGGCGGACATTGCGTACCGCGATGCGCGCCTGCTCGGCATATTTGCCGGCGAGTTTGACGAGTTCGCGGCGCCGTTCTTCGTTGAGCTCGGGAATGGGAATACGCAGCAACTGGCCGTCCACCTGCGGATTGAGACCGAGCCCGGCATCTCGGATCGCCTTGTCCACCGCCTTCACAAGGCCCTTGTCCCAAACCTGCACGGTCAGAAGGCGCGACTCGGGCGTGCTGACCGTACCCACCTGTGAAACTGGCATGGAACTGCCATAGGCATCGACCGAAACCGGATCGAGCAATGCGGCAGACGCGCGGCCCGTGCGCAGGCCGGAGAATTCCGACTTCAGGGTAGAGACCGCGCCCTTCATGCGGCGCACGAACTCTTCCTTATCGAATTTTTGTGGAGCAGCCATGGAACCCTCCCGGCAATTAGGCGGCAAGCCGCAAATTCAAACCCAGTCCAAACTCATTCGCCGATCACGGTGCAACGTCCCCGACCGCTGAGAACGGAAGACAGCATACCCCGTTCCTTGATCGAAAATACGATGATCGGAATATTATTCTCGCGCGACAGCGAAATCGCGGAAGCATCCATCACTTTCAGGTCACGGGCCAGAACTTCGTGATAGGTCAGGCGCTCGTAACGCTCGGCAGAAGGGTCCTTTTTGGGATCGGCGCTGTAGACGCCGTCCACCTGAGTGGCCTTCAGCATCGCGTCGCAACCCATTTCGGCCGCCCGCAGGGCCGCCGCTGTGTCGGTCGTAAAGAAGGGATTGCCGGTTCCCGCGGCGAACACCACCGCCCTTCCCTTTTCCATATGGCGGATGGCGCGGCGGCGAATATAGGGCTCGCACACGGTCGTCATCGGAATGGCGGATTGAACGCGGGTCGGAACACCTGCGCGCTCCAGAACAGCCTGCATCGCCAGCGCGTTCATCACGGTGGCCAGCATGCCCATATAATCGGCGGTGGCGCGGTCGATGCCTTTGGCGGCGCCCGAAAGCCCCCGGAAGATATTGCCGCCGCCAATGACCAGGCAGACCTGGCTGCCGGCCAACGTCGCTTCCTTGATATCGGCGGCAATGCGTTCGACGGTGGAACCATCAATGCCGAACGCCTGATCTCCCATCAACGCTTCGCCGGAAACCTTTAACAGGACCCGGCGATATTTGGGGGCGTCGGCCATGGGAGTTCCCTCGTCGTCTGGTCCTTCAGTTTCCCGCGACGGATTTCACTTCGGCCGCGAAATCGGTTTCCTGCTTCTCGATGCCGTCGCCGACGGCGTAACGGATATAACCCGTCAGCTTCACGGGCGCGCCGAGATCCTTGGACGCGTTTTCAAGCACTTTCGAAACCGCGGTTTCGCCGTCGATGACGAAGACCTGCGAGAGGAAAACCGATTCTTCGTAGAATTTGCGCAGGGAACCGTCGATCATCTTTTCGATGATGTTCTCCGGCTTGCCGGACTGGCGGGCCTTGTCGGCAAAGATGGCGCGTTCGCGCGCCACTACAGTCGGGTCAACCGACGCGATATCGAGCGCAATCGGATTGGCCGCCGCGACATGCATGGCCAGCTGTTTGCCGAGATCGGCGAGCTTGCCGGCATCGCCCGAAGATTCGAGCGCAACGAGAACGCCGATACGGCCGAGGTCCGGCGCGGCGGCGTTATGAATGTAGGACGCAACGACGCCCTGCGAAACCGAAAGCACCGCGGTACGGCGCACCGTCATGTTCTCGCCGATCTTGGCGACGAGATTGGAAAGGGTCACGGCAACCGTGCTATCGGCGAGCGGCTTGGCGAGAAGCGTGTCGAGATTGCCGGCGCTGTCGAGCGCGCGCTCCGCACAGTTCTTCACAAAAGCCTGGAATTCGGGATTACGCGCCACGAAATCGGTTTCGGAATTCACTTCGACCAAAGCGCCTTTGGAGCCCTTGGCGGCGACGCCGATCAGGCCGTCAGCGGCGGTGCGTCCGGCCTTCTTCGCGGCCTTGGCAAGGCCCTTCTTGCGCAGCAGATCGACCGCATTGTCCATATCGCCGCTCGTTTCCGTGAGCGCCGCCTTGCAATCCATCATACCTGCGCCGGTCATCTCGCGCAGATCTTTGACCATGCCCGCGGTAATGTTCGTCATAGACAGTCCTCGTCATAGCCCCGCGCCAGACGCGCGGGGCGAAAAGTAATCAAAAGGATCAGGCTGCGGGCTGAGCGGCTTCGCTCGCCGCTTCGGTGACCGGCAGATCTTCCACCATGTCTTCCGCCGCACCGATGTCGATGCCCGAAGCGAGCTGGCTCGCCGACAGGCCGTCGATGATCGAACGCGCCACGAGATCGCAATACACGGCGATGGCACGCGAGGCGTCGTCATTGCCTGGGATCGGATAGGTGATGCCATCGGGATTGGAATTGGAGTCAAGGATGGCCGCGACGGGAATACCGAGCTTGCGGGCTTCGGCAATCGCAATCGATTCCTTGTTGGTGTCGATCACAAACAGCATGCTCGGAAGGCCGCCCATGTCCTTGATACCGCCGAGCGAGCGTTCGAGCTTGTCGCGCTCGCGCATCATCTGCAGCAATTCTTTCTTGGTCAGACCCGAGGTGTGCGCCGAGTTCAACGTCTCTTCAAATGTGCGCAGGCGCTTGATCGAGCCCGTGATGGTCTGCCAGTTGGTCAGCGTGCCGCCGAGCCAGCGATGATTGACGAAATATTGCGCGCAGCGCTTCGCCGAAGCGGCAACCGGATCGGTCGCCTGACGCTTGGTGCCGACGAAGAGCACACGGCCGCCACCGGCCACGACATCGCGCATGGCGACAAGCGCCTGATGCAGCAGCGGGACGGTCTGGGTGAGGTCGATGATATGAATGTCGTTGCGCGAACCAAAGAGGTACGACGCCATCTTCGGGTTCCAGCGCTGAGTGCGATGTCCGAAGTGCACGCCAGCTTCGAGAAGCTGACGCAAATTGAAATCTGGCAATGCCATCTAGAGAGACTCCTGTTTTTCCGGTTCAGCCTTGCGCGGGAGTGATCTCGCCAGCCTTGGCTGGAGGGGACACCGGATGGACGCTTCCCTCAGCCGAGGGGAGCCTCCGACCCCGCGCTGCGGGATGGCCGGGCTTATAGGGAGTTCGCCCTGGCCATGCAAGGCGATAGGCGGGAAAGCCGCCCTTTGAGCCCTGCCTGCGGGACGGTGCGGCGAACCCGCCCGCTACACCGTGATTTGGTTGGCGAAAAGAAACGGCGTCACTTATAAGCGCCCCCATTCCTTGGGGGAAACACCATGCCGCCAGCCGCGGACTTCGTTCCGACGGCCCGCTGCCGGACCGGCAGGCGGGTTCCAATCTTGCTGGCCGCATTTGTCCCCCTGTTCTTCAGCTTCACTGCAGCCGGTCTCGCCGCCGAGCGGCCCACCTACCCCCCGCGCGATTTTGCGACCTACCGCCCGGAAGCGGCGGCTGTGAAAATCGTCAATGAAGAGGCGCCGACGATAGATGGCGACCTGACAGACCCGATATGGGCCCGGGCAACGCTCATAGACGAATTTTACCAGCTTGATCCTGAGACCGGAGAGCCCGGCTCCGAGCGCACGGAACTGCGCATCGTCTATGACGACGAAAATCTCTATTTCGCCATCCACCTCTACGACGAGGAACCGGGAAACATCATCGCATCGATCAAGACCCGCGATGGCAACCAGGGCAACAACGACTTCTTCCGCATCTATCTCGATCCGATGATGACACGCCGCAATGGATACGGATTCGAAGTCAATCCGCTCGGCGCCCGCACCGATGTCGTCATCCAGAACAATACTGATGTGCTGGAAGAGTGGGACACGATCTGGGCTGCCGAAGCACGCATAACAGATGAGGGCTGGGTCGCAGAGGTCATGGTTCCCTTTCGCGGGCTTTCGTATGACCCCGCGCAGACCGACTGGGGCTTCGACTTCCAGCGCGTCATTCGCCGCAAGAACGAACGCGTGAGGTGGACGTCGGTCGCAGCCGCAACGCGCTTCGAAGACATTTCGCGCTCGGGCACGCTGACAGGCGTACGACCCGCCACCGCCGGCATCGGGCTTGAAGTTCAGCTCTATGAGCGAGCCAGCTACCGTTACCGCTGGACGGGTGAGGACGAAGGGTCACTTTTGGGCCGCTTCGGCGGCAATCTCTACTACAAGATCACGCCATCACTTACGGGAACACTTACCGCCAATCCCGACTTCTCGGATGCCCCTCTGGACGAAAGACAGGTCAACACCACCCGCTTTCAGCTTTTTCAGCCGGAAACCCGTGACTTCTTTCTGCAGGACGTCGCGACTTTCGAATTCGGTGGTTTTGGCTTCTTCGAGTCCGAGAACGGCCGCCCCTTCTTTTCGCGCAATATCGGCCTCGCCAACGGGCGCTCTGTAGCAATCATCGGCGGCGGCAAGATATCCGGCGACATCGGCGGCATCGGTGTCGGGGCGCTGACAGCCGTGACAAGCGGCACCGGTCTCGATAATCGCAAACAGGTTCTCAGCGTAGGGCGGCTGACGGCCCCGATCTTCGACGAGTCCAAACTCGGTCTTATCCTGACGAATGGCGATCCTTCCGGAAACAGCGACAACACGGTGGCCGGCGCGGATTTTCAGTACCGGAATTCCGACATCGGCGGCGGGAATATCCTGCAGACCGACATTTTCTACCAGCGCAGTTACTCGAATGTGCGGGATGACGATCACGCATTCGGTCTCGGCGTCGACTTTCCGAATGAGCCGTGGGGCGGATTCTTCCGGTTCAAGCAGATCGGAACCGACTTTCACCCCGCACTGGGCTTCGTGAATCGCAGATCCATTCGCCAGTACAATGGCGAAGTCCTCCTGCGCGATCGTGAGCGAGGGTTCCGCTGGGTCGATGCTGGCGCGACTTTCGACATCTACACGGATCTCGATGACACCTTGCAGTCGCGTTTTAATGAGTTCCGCGTTGGCATCAATCATGATTTCACCCAGTACTACATCAAGGTCTTCGACTATTTCGAGAATGTCACGGGCGGGTTCGACTTGCCGGGCGACGTTCCGGTGCCCGCCGGGAAGTATGGCTGGACGAATGCCGGCACCTATTTTCAAACGCCAGCGGGGAGCCTCTATCGCATCGAATGGGAGACAGAATGCTGTCGCTTCTACAATGGCGATTATTTCAAGTCGGAGCTCCGGCTTGAATTCCGCCCCACGACAAGCCTCATCTTCATTCCAACCTACACGGCTACATGGATCGATCTGCCCACCGGGGCCGTAGACATTCACGTCCTCGCCGCTAACTTTATCGTGAACTTCACCCCGGACATGAGCATCCGGACTCAGGTTCAGTACGACAATATTAGCGAGGGCTTCGGTCTCTCCGTCCGCTATCGCTGGGAGTACGAGCCCGGGCAGGAAATCTTCGCATCCTTCGGCCAATCCGCGATTGTATCGCGCACCGGTTTCACGTCCGAAGTAGCTCAGTTCTCACTCCGCCTCGGCCAGACGTACCGCTTCTAACCCTCGCCTGTTCCGACACATTTCCGTACAAGTTACTGCCTGACGGACACATTTCAACGAAACGTCCCCGTCATTTAGGGGGCGCCCAAGGAAAGAGTCCGTCGCCCGTGTTGCAGAACATCCGTATTTCCAAAGTCGTTTTCGTCGCGCTCACTGCCGCAGCCGCAGGGGCACCATCCGCCTACGCGCAGGAGACCGCCGACCATAACAGGCCCACGGCGAACATTTCCCGCATCGATCCGGCACAGGCGCCGACCATTGACGGCGACCTGACCGACGCGGGTTGGGCGCATGCAACGGTGATCGAGGATTTTGTCCAGATTGAACCGGTGCCGGGCAATGCGCCATCGGAGCGGACCGTCGTCCGCATTATGTACGACGAAGAGAATTTCTATCTCAGCGTCTATGCGTTCGATTCTTCGCCCGAGGAAATCGTTATCCGCTCGATGGCGCGCGACGGACCTCTTTATACCGGTGACGTCGTGGGGTTCTGGCTCGATCCCGGCCCGACGCGGCGCAATGCCTATTATTTCCAGGTGGGACCTTCGGGCGGGCGCAATGACTCGCTGACCTTGAACAATAACGCCGAACTCGAGGAGTGGGATCCGATCTGGGCCGCAAGCGCGATGCGGGTTCCCGATGGATGGGTGGCCGAGGTTGCGATTCCGTTCCAGAGCCTGTCCTTCGATGAAGCCAGCGATTGGGGTTTTGAATTCTCGCGCCAGATCCGCCGGAAGAACGAAGAGGTGAAATGGTCGACGCGCAATCCGGCGATCGATTTCACCGATGTCAGTCAGGCCGGAACGATTACGGGGATCAACAACATCCATCGGGGCCTCGGTCTCGACGTGCAGGTCTATGGTGTCGTGCAGGCAAAGCGCGACTGGCACATTCCCGGCGAAGATACCGGCATTAGCGGCACAGCGGGCGGTAACGGGTTCTACAAAATCACCCCGGCCCTTACGGGAACGCTGACCTTCAATCCCGACTTCTCCGACGCGCCGCTCGACGCGCGCCAGGTCAATACCTCGCGTTTCTCTCTGTTCTATCCGGAGACACGCGACTTCTTTCTGCAGGATGCAGCGGCGTTTGAATTCGGCGGGCGCGGATTTGCGCGCGGCGATGAAGACGATCGCGACGCCAATAATGGACGCCCCTTTTTCTCGCGCAATATCGGTCTCGTCGATGGGGAGCAGGTGAGCATCATCGGAGGCGGCAAGTTGTCCGGCGAGTTTGCGGGATTCGGCATCGGAGCATTGAGCGTTCTGACCGACGACACGCCGTTCTCGGAGGGTCAGGTACTTTCGGTGGCGCGCGTGACGCGCCCCGTTCTGGCCGAGTCCAAACTGGGCGTCATCGTTACCAATGGCGACCCGACGGGCCTCAGCGACAACACCGTTGCAGGTGCCGATTTCCAGTACCGCAATTCCAACCTGTTCGGCGATAATATTTTCCAGGCTGACACTTTCTATGAAAGAAGTTTCTCCAGCGTCCTTGGTGATGATGATTCTTTCGGACTCGCGCTGAATTATCCCAATGAGCCGTGGAGCTGGGATGTTTCCTACAAGGAAATTGGGGCGCGCTTTGAGCCCGCGCTCGGCTTTGCCAACCGCACCGGCATCCGCGCCTATGAAGCGGACGGCGCCAGCCGTCACCGCGTCGAAGATTCCTGGATCCGTGAGTGGGAGCTTTCCACTGCGAATGTTCTCGTCACCGATCTTCGGAACCGGCAGGAGACGCGCGAAAGCGCATTGTCGCTGGAAGTCGAAATGTCCAACGACAACGAGTTCGGTTTCCAGGTCACCAATATATTTGAAGACGTCCGCGATCCGTTCGATCTACCGAACAACATCATTGTGCCCATGGGCGAATATAACTGGACCAATGTCTCGGCCGAGTTCGAAACCTCGAATGGCCGTCCCTTTGCCGTCAGCGCCGAAGTCGAATGCTGCAGCTTTTATAATGGCGACGGCTTTGCAACCGAGGTAGAGGCCAGCTATCGGCCCAACGCGTATTTCGAGATTGAGGGCGGATGGGAAATGGAAATGCTGGATATGCCGAATGGCTCGGTCGACATTCATGTGTTCAGCGCCAGCTCGACCGTCAATTTCACGCCGGATATGGCCGTCGCCCTTCAGGCTCAGTGGGACAGCATCAGCAAGGATCTGGGTTTCCTCGCGCGCTATCGCTGGGAGTTCATGCCGGGGAGCGAGCTATTTGTCGCCTTGGGACAGGCGGGACTGCTCTCCCGCCATGGTGTCACGGCGCAGCGCTCTCAATTGTCCATTCGTCTGGGACATACATTCAGACTTTAGGGGAAGACTTTGGGCCTTTTTTACAGCCTCCCCTCACGCCCTATCGGAGGCCTGTCTGTTCGGCTAAGAGACCCATGCCCAGTTTTGTGGCGATCCGGCCTAAGCCGGACCCGCGACATGTTCCAGATTTATAAGAAAACGGAATATCAGGAGGGACGGGCTTGAAGAGTGCTGGCATTTACCGACGCGCGCCGTTTTGGATGGGCGCGCTTCTTCTCTGCGCTGCTGCGCCCGGAACCGTATGGGCGCAGGCAGGCGGCATTCGCCTTCCCCTGCCGACCGCCAACGCGGTGCGGATCGATACGGCCGAAGCTCCCGCCATTGATGCCGACCTGACCGATCCTGCCTGGGCGAAAGCCCATCTTCTCGAACCCATGCTGCAGGTGTCACCGGATTTCGGCGCCGAGGCCAGTGAGCGGACGGATGTCCGCATCATGTATGACGAGAACAATCTTTATTTCGGAATCTATGCCTATGACAGCACGCCCGAAGCGATTGCCGTGCGTGCGATGGCACGCGACGGCGATCTTGGCTCGGGCGATACGATACGCATCATCCTCGACCCCGGCATGACGCGCCGCGACGCCTACACTTTTCAACTTGGCCCATCTGGCGGCCGTCTCGATGCGCTGCTGCAGAACAACGTCACCAACCTGGTCGAGTGGGACACGATCTGGGATGCCGAAGCGCGCGTCGTCGCGGATGGCTATATCATCGAAGTGGCGATCCCGTTCCGCAGTCTCTCCTACGAACCCGGCGCGACCCAATGGGGTTTCGAATTCACGCGCCAGATTCGTCACAAGAACGAAACCGTGCGCTGGTCGAATTACAGCCCCACCATCAGCTTCACCGACGTCAGCCAGGCGGGAACGCTGACCGGGATCGATAATGTGAGCCAGGGTCTTGGCCTCGACGTGCAGGTCTACGGTGTGGGTCGTATCAAGCATGACTGGCGTGACCCGGAGCGCACCTCCCCCAGTGGCACCATCGGCGGCAATGCCTATTACAAGATCACGCCCGCGCTCACCGGAACGCTGACGGTCAATCCCGACTTCTCCGACGCGCCGCTGGACGCGCGGCAGGTCAACACCACGCGCTTCTCGCTGTTCACGCCGGAAACGCGCGACTTCTTCCTGCAGGACGCATCGGCGTTCGAATTCGGCGGCCGCAATTTTGTCGAAGACAATAATGCGCGGCCCTTCTTTTCGCGCAATATCGGCCTCGTCGACGGACGCCCGGTCAGCATTCTCGCAGGCGGGAAGATCTCGGGCGAATATGGCGGCTTCGGCATCGGCGCGCTCAGCGTCTATACCAATGAAACCTCGATGACGCCGGGACAACTTCTGTCCGCCGCCCGCATCACACGCCGCGTGCTCGCGGAATCGCGCGTCGGCTTCATCTTCACCGATGGCGATCCGACGGGCGCGACCGACAACACCGTGCTAGGCGGCGATTTCCAGTACCGCAACACCAATCTGTTTGGAGAATATGTCTTCGAGGCCGACACCTTCTACCAGCGCAGCTTCTCGAGCGCTTATGGTAACGACGATTCCTTCGGCTTCAATGTCAGTTTCCCGAATGAGCCGTGGGGCGGCGAGTTCGGCTTCAAGGAAGTCGGAAACGATTTCCGCCCGGCTCTTGGTTTCGCGAACCGTCGCGGCATCCGCTTTTACAATTTCGAACTCGAGAACCGCAGGCGCTTCCGCGACAGCTATCTCCAAGAACGGGGTTTCTTCACCGCCGTGGATTTCGTGACGGACCTTCGGAACCGGCTGGAGACGCGCCGGGTAGTCATTGAAATGGACCTCGCCAACAACCAGGACGATTCCATCGAATTCGGTATCCGCGACTTTCTCGAGAATGTGCCGGAAGCATTCGATCTGCCGAATGACGTTCCCATCCCTGCCGGCAGGTATCACTGGACCAATTTTTCAGCGGAACTCGAGACCTCCGCAGTACGTACGCTGGCGCTGGAAGCCGGATTTCAGTGCTGCAGCTTCTATGACGGCGACGGCGTGGAAGTGACCGCCGCCATCCCTTATCGCCCGAGCCAGTATTTCGAACTGATCCCGTCTTATGAAGGCACCTTCATCGACGTTCCCGCAGGCTCGGTGAACATCCATCTTTTCGCCCTGGAAAGCGTCGTGAACATCACGCCGGACATGCAGCTCGCTATGCAAGCCCAATACGACAATATCAGCGAGAGCTTCGGCTTCCTCGGCCGCTACCGCTGGGAGTTCATGCCGGGCAGCGAGCTGTTCGTCGCGATCGGCCAGTCGGCCATTGTCCCGCAGCAACGAATCGTTCTTCAGACGACCCAGTTCTCCATCCGGGTGGGGCATACCTTCCGCCTGTAACCCCCTCGAAAAGAGGCCATTTCTCACAGGTTTGCCAGGACCAGCCGCGCGCTTGTGCCCTAGTTTCCCTCACAACTTGACCGTGCTAATCGGGACCGCCCTCACAGAGGGGCCGTACACGCAGTCGAGGGGATTTTCCGAAGGTGGCATTCGAACCGCCCTTTTCCAGTCTTTGTGTTTCGCGGTCGGTCGTCTTCGGCGCTGCGTTTACGAGTCTTCTGACGGTCAGCGCGTCCGCGCAGGACTTAAGCGCCATCGGCGCCAACCGAACCTCGCCCATCACGCGCATCGACGCCGCCAATGCACCCACGATTGACGCCGACCTCTCCGATTCCGCCTGGCAGCAGGCGCAATTGATTGACGACCTGCGGCAGGTGACGCCGGACGCCGGTGAACCCGCGAGCGAGCGAACCGAAATCCGCGTCATGTATGACGAGAGCAATATTTATTTCGGCGTGCATGCCTATGATTCAGAGCCCGATCTCGTCGTGGTGCGAACGCTCGCGCGCGACGGCAATCTGGGCACCGGCGACTTTGTCCGCATCTACCTCGACCCGACGATGACCCGACGCAACGCGTATGTCTTCGACATTGGTCCGGAAGGCGCGCGCACCGACGGACTTCTGCAGAACAACGCAGAAATTCTTTTCGAGTGGGACACGCTGTGGGAAGCACGCGCCATGCGAACGGCCGATGGCTGGATCGCCGAGATCGCCATTCCGTTCCAGAGCATTTCCTATGATCAGGCGCGCAGCGATTGGGGTTTCGATTTCCATCGCGTGATCCGGCGCAAAACGGAACGTGTGCGCTGGACCTCCTATATCGAAACCATTTCACCGAACGACGTATCCCTGTCGGGAACATTGCAGGGGCTTTCCGAGGTAAACCAGGGGCTCGGGCTGGACGTGCAGGCCTATGCCCGTACGACCTATAAACAGAACTGGCAGAATTCCGATGACAGCGCGCTCAGCGGCGCGGTCGGGGGCAATCTCTACTACAAGGTGACCCCCGCGCTCACCGGCACGCTTACCGTCAATCCGGATTTTTCCGACAGCCCGCTCGACGAGCGTCAGGTCAACACCACGCGCTTCTCGCTCTTCACACCGGAAACCCGTGATTTCTTCCTGCAGGACGCCGCGACATTTGAGTTCGGCGGACGCAATTTCGAAGACGCGAACAATGCGAGGCCGTTCTTCTCGCGCAATATTGGCCTGATCGATGGCGTGCCCGTCAGTATTGTGGGGGGCGGGAAACTGTCCGGCGAATATGCGGGATTTGGAATCGGCGCGTTGACCGCCGTCACGAGCAAGACGTCGACGACACCGGCGCAGGTCCTGTCGGTGGCGCGCATCACACGGCCGGTACTTTCCGAATCCAAGGCGGGCATCATCGTCACCAATGGCGATCCGACGGG
>CAIOYY010000044.1 GCA_903862715.1 uncultured Alphaproteobacteria bacterium | reverse complement strand
GGCATTAAGCTTGACTTCATCAGCCCGTTCGAAGCCCACAATACCGTGGACTTCACCTTGGTTCCCATGGGCGAGGAAACCGAGATCGTCTGGGACATGCAGGGGCCTAATACATTTGTCACGAAGATCATGCATACGCTAATGAATATGGATCGTATGGTCGGAAAAGACTTCGAATCTGGCCTCGCAAATCTGAAAACCGCAGCGGAAAAGTAAGCGGGCCATAGAATCGGTCGGCAGCACCGTCCTCGACCTAAAACCCCAATATGAATTCGAGTGTAATGATGAGTAACGCAGGCGCGCCCGCGCGTAATAAAGCGACGCGACGCGAATGGATCGGGCTTGCGGTTCTTGCGCTGCCTTGCGTGCTTTACTCGATGGATCTGACAGTCCTTTATCTCGCGGTTCCGTATTTGAGCGCGGACATCCAGCCGACCTCTTCGCAGCTCCTCTGGATCATCGACATTTACGGATTCTTCGTTGCAGCCTCCCTGATCACGATGGGGACGCTGGGCGACCGCATCGGACGGCGGCGCCTTCTGATGATCGGCGCGGGTGCGTTCGGTCTTGCCTCCGTGCTTGCGGCCTTCTCGAACAGCGCGGAAATGCTGATTATCGCGCGCGCTATTCTCGGCATAGCGGGCGCCACGCTGGCTCCCTCGACCCTTTCACTGATCCGAAACATGTTTCCGGATTCAGGCGAACGCACGTTTGCTATCGGCGTATGGGCGACGAGCTATTCGGTGGGCGGCATGATCGGCCCGCTGCTCGGCGGATTGATGCTCGAGTATTTCTGGTGGGGCTCGGTTTTTCTGCTCGGCGTGCCCGTCATGGTGCTGCTGTTGATCGTCGGCCCGCTTCTGCTGCCGGAATACCGCGACCATCATTCCGGGAAGATCGACCTTTTCAGCGCTTTCTTGTCTCTGGTAGCGGTGCTCGCCGCGATTTACGGCGTGAAGAATATCGCGGCCCATGGACCCGGATGGATCGCGGCACTTTCCATTGCTTCCGGTCTGGTGATCGGCGCGCTGTTTCTGATGCGCCAGCGAAAACTGGAAGATCCGTTCATCGATCTGAACCTCTTTCGTTCGAAGACGTTCAGCACGTCGCTGGTGATCAACCTTCTCGGTCTCTTCATCGCCTTCGGCAGCTTTTTGTTTGTCGGCCAATATCTTCAGCTCGTACTAGGGCTCTCACCGCTTGAAGCGGGACTATGGATGCTGCCCTCCTCATTCGGTTTTATCGCCGGCTCCCTGCTCGCGCCGGTATTCGTGCGGCACCTCCGCAAGGCGGTGGTAATGTGCGCGGGCCTGACTCTGACCGCGATCGGGTTCGCGCTGCTCGCCTTCGCACATGGCCCGCAGGCGCTTGGCGTCATCATCTCGGCGACCTTTATCTACGCCTTCGGCATCGCACCCGTGATTACATTGACGACCGATCTTATCGTCGGCAGCGCGCCGCCTTCGCGCGCGGGTTCTGCCGCCGCCATTTCGGAGACCGGCGCGGAGTTCGGCGGCGCGCTCGGCATTGCGATTCTGGGCAGTATTTTCACGGCCATCTATCGCGGTATCATGATCGATGCCATCCCCGAGGGAACGCCCGCAATGGCCGCAGCGGCAGCGCGTTCGACATTGGGCGGGGCCGTCGGCGCGGCACGCGATTTGCCAGATCTGGCGGGCGCATTGTTGCTAAACCATGCGCGGGATGCGTTTGTGGACGCATTCGAGTTCACGGTGATTGTCTGCGCATTGATCGCGCTGGCAGCGGCCGTTCTTGCCGCCCTTATGTTCCGGCACACACGCGCCGGAGAGGTAACGGAAGCAGACACAAAAATCGCCAATGACGCTATGGTGAGTTGAGCCTGCGCATCCGGAAACAGTAGCGTCGCTAAAACATGGAGGTTTCGATGCCCTATATCGATGCATTTCTTCTGCCCGTTCCCAAGAAAAATGTGGATGCCTATCGCCGCATTGCCAAAAAGGCGAGCAAGGTATGGCTGGACCATGGGGCGCTCGAATATCGTGAATGCGTTGGCGACGATCTCAATTTCGCCGGCGATATGGGCGTCTCATTTCTGAGCCTCAACAATTTCAAGAAGAATGAAACCGCGATGTTTTCGTGGATCGTCTATAAATCGCGCGCGCACCGGGATGCCGTGAACAAGAAGGTCATGAAAGACCCGCGCATGCACAAAATGATGGATGAGACGAAGCCGGTCTTCGATTACAAACGCATGGCCTTTGGCGGTTTCAAGATCATCGTCGACGCCATGGCCAAGAAGAAATAGCCGTTGACCATTACCGGCCTGACTTCCGCCCGGGCGCGCCAGGCTGACGGGAAGACGCGAGACAAAACAGCTCGAAGGCGCTTATGCTAGGCCCTACCGTCAGAACCAAGCTGGACGGGGCGGAAACAAACGGGGAGACAGCGCCATGAAAGTCGCGACTGCATTTTTTGGTTTGATCGTTATCGGTGGTTCCGCCGTTCTTCACGCCGCGAACGCTGCGGAAGTGAATCCGGACGCGGTGAAGATCATCAGGCCTGACGATTTCGAATGGCGCGATCCGGTAGAGTCCCCGACCAATTCCGTCAGCCTGCACGGAGATCGCAATGTCGAAGGCGAGTATTACGTCTACATCAACAAATTCGCGCCGGGCAATTTCAGCATGCCCCATTCGCACGAGAACGATCGCTTCATCACCGTTCTGAAAGGCACTTGGTGGGTTGGGACAGGCACGGATTACGATCCCGAAAACAATACCGTGCCCGTTCCCGCCGGCAGCTTCGTCACACATTATGCCGGCGAAGTGCATTACGACGGCGCCAAGGATGAGGAAGTCTGGGTGCTTATCACCGGCGTTGGTCCGTCCGCGGGCATTCCCGCCGTGCCGCCGAACTAAACAAGGGTTTCGCGCGAATTCTTCGGGATTTTGATGCAGGTCAATTCGCTGCCTTAAGCGGAGCGTAGGCTTTCTTGCAAGGGACGGGTCGCGTCCCACAGGGAGGCCCAAAATGTCCGCCGCAAAATCCAAATCCACGCCGTCCACTCAAGACACTCTGGCCGCGCGCGAGAGCCGCAACATCGCCATCGCATTTCTCGCCCTGGTCGGTGTAGTAATTTTCTGGCTATGGGTCTTTTTTGGAATCGTTGCGCCGATTATGGGCGGTTGAGGCGCTACTACTGCGCGCCCTGCGAACGAAAATCCTGATCGATGTAATCGGCAGGTACATCGCCCTCCGGCACCTTCATTACGAGGAAAGAAAAGCCCATTGCCTCATGGCAGGCATTGCAGGAGGCCGTTAGCGTAACATAGGCGCGCTCGAATTCAGCCGAATCATTCGTAAGAATAGCCGCGTCCATCTCGTCCAGCGCGGGATAGATCGCTGCTTCGAGCGAGGGTTCGACCGGGAAAATACCGAATTCGGGGATGGTCTGCGCCACGCGCATGAAGGCGGCACGTAACTCGTTCAGCTGAAAGCGGGCGAGAAGCCAGTTCTGCTCCTGCGCGGCGTAGTACATCTTGATATGGCGCGGCTGGACGATCATCGTCATCAAATCGTCCATGCCTGGTTTGAAATCGAGGATGACGATGTCGTCCCCGGGGGCGGGCGCCGCCGGTCCGTCCTGCGCGGAATGCACCGCCCACGCCGCCATCGAGAATGCCCCCGCGAGTAGCAAGGTTGCTACGCTGCCGGTCTTCAGGATTCTGATGGACATAATCACCTCCAGTGATTTTCGATTGCCCTTTCGCAATCACGCAATGCACAGATCGGGGCTCAGTTCCATCTGCCGCCGATATTGAGACTGTAACGCCCGGCGCCCTGCAGCGCGACGACGAGGCTCAGCACCAGAAAGAAGAAAGGACCCTCAACACGCCAGGCATTGCCGATCTCGTTCAATTGCCACAGATGGCCGGTATCGACATGCGCCAGCAAAAACGCCATCACCATCCAGAACGTCATCAGCCATGCACCGACGCGCGCATAGATTCCCAGAATGACCATGATGGGTGCGATGCCTTCAAACAGAAGGCAGGTCCAGAGAAGCTCAACCGGGAGGTTCCAGCGCATCAGCGTATCGCGGATGGCAAGCTCCCCTTGCGTCACCGCCCAGGTGTGAAACAGGATCAGGACACCGACCGAAACGCGCACCAGAAGCTTCGTCGTTTCCAGTCTGGTTTCAGTAACGCTTTCGGCGAAGCTCTTCCCGGCGCTCATGATTCCCCCCCTTTGTGGTGACCGGAACGCTAACGGAATGCGCCGCCCGACGCTACGCGGATTCGCTTCCTTGCCCCCGCGCTTGAAGCGCCCTCGCCCGGCGCGTAACATCCCTTACGTCACGCCCAGTGTCCGCATATCCGGTCCCGTTCCTTTCCGTGCTGCTGAAAGGTTATCGCCATGGGTTTTCCGATATCTGACCATCGCAAGATTCGCAGACCGCTGCAGATCAGCCTCCTCCTCGGAGCGCTTATCACCCTTGCCGCCTGTACAAATGACGCCGACAGCATCCTCGTCGAACCGGGCGCGCTGCTTTATGGCCGCATTACCGGTGAAACCGGCGAACCACTGGCGGGAATCCCTGTGCGGGCGAAGCGCGACAACGGCACGATCAGCGTCGTCGTCTATAGCGATAGCGACGGGGTGTATTCCTTTCCCGAATGGTCCGACCTGACATCGGGCATTCATACGGTTTCGGTCGATATTCCGGAATTCGAACCGCAGCGCGCGGAAGGCACTGCGCTAACCGACGGTGCTTCAACTGAGAAGGATTTCGCGCTGGTGGCGCGTGCGCCGACACTGGCGGACGCCACCGCGTCCGAAATCATCGCCGCCTTGCCCGGCACGGATCACGACAAGGTTCTGTTCTCGCAATGCAGCAATTGCCACACGCTGCAACGCGCATTGCGGTTCGAATATACGCAGGAAGGCTGGGCCGAAATCATCGCACTGATGGCGGGCCGCCGGAACGTGTCGCGCACCTTCCCCGGCGCCATGACATATGGCCAGCAGCGCTTCGTCGAGCCGCTGTCGGCTTATATCGCGACGTTGCGCGGTCCCGGTTCGACCGGCGACATTCCGTTTGAAATGCGGCCGCGCCCGACGGACGCCGAAGCGACGCGGCTCGTGATCACCGAATATGATCTGCCACGCGGCGGCGAACACGATCTCTATATGGTGCGCGGCGACGAACGCTTCGTCTGGCCGCATGATGTGATCGTCGACGACAACTACGCTTGGTACACCGATCACTTCTCCTACATCCTCGGACGGATGGACAAGAAAACCGGCGAGGTGGTCGAACTCGATTATCCTCTCCCCCCTGGCGGCGGGCGCGAGCAAGCAGCGGCTGGAGAACTCCGCGCCGGAAATCCGGGCGGCGGCTCGCACGATCTTCTGTTCGACTCGGAAGGCAATATCGTTATCGGCATGGATGCTGCGACGGTCCGTTATTTTCCGGCCACCAACCAGTCCGAATACTGGACCAGCGGCAACAATATGTTTGGCCTCTCGCCGGACGACCATGTCTGGCACACCGATGATGGCGGCCCGCTCGTCGAGATCAATATGCTGACGGGCGAAACCATCCAGCATGACATTCCGACCAATGACGGCGTCTACGACATGGACACCGACTCTCAGGGACGCACGATCATCAATGTGTGGCGTAACGCCAAGATCGGCGTGTTCGATCCGGCAACCAACACCTACAATGAATATCCGACCGAAACGCCGGAGGCGGGTCCAAGGCGCGGAGAGATCGATGCCGAAGATCGTTTGTGGACCACACTCTATTATGCGGGACGTATCGCGCGCTTCGACCCCGATACCGGCGAGGTGAAGGAATTCCCCGTGATCCCCGGAACGGCGGCCTATGAAGCGCCCTATGCCGCGCCCTATTCGCTTTCGGTCGACAATACGAATGGCTGGGTATGGACGTCGGATTTCAACAGCGGAAGGCTCTACCGCATGGATATGGAGACGGGAGAATCCATCGAGTACATGCTGCCGCGCCCCTATGAGATGCGTGATCTGACGGTGGAAGCCGGAACCGAACGGCCCACACTGTGGATTCCGTCCTATCGCCCGCCATCGCAAATCGTGAAAGTTCAGATCCGTTAGAACTGATTCAAGGAAGGCTTTCGCTGAACGAATGAACCGGCCTGCTTTCCGCCCCTGCGTCGTCGCCCTTGTTATGGGTGCCGTGTTCATCGGCCACGTGCCGGATACAGTGGCCGCAGATACCTGGCGGCACGGCGTCGTCGAAGCGAAAGGCGATTCCGGCTTTCCGTTCATGGTCGAGGATGGCGGCTTTGCCGAGCGCCGCGGAATCGATCTCGATATAAACCAGTTCGTATCGGGCAATACGCCGGTGCGCGCCATTGTAGCGGGCGAACTCGACAGTTTCGACGGAAGTCCTGTTGTCGCTCTCGCCGCCATGGCGCAGGGCGCGGACATCAAAATCCTCGGTTGCCACTGGCCGGTAATGACCTACACGCTGTTCTCACGGCCCGAATTTCCAACGCCCGAAAGCCTGCGCGGCCAGACCATCGGCGTGTCGGTGCCGGGTTCGCTGCCCGCTTTGTTCGCCATTGAAGCGCTCGCCTCGGTGGGACTTACGAAAGACGATCTGATTTTCGCTAATGCCGGGGGCAGCACCAATCGTTTCCAGGCGGTGGTCGCGGGCGTGGTTTCGGCTACCGCCGCTTCGAGCGAGTTCGAGGTGATCGCCGAAAATTACGGCGTGCATGCATTATTGCGCGGACCGACCGCGACGCCCAATTTGTTGCGATCCTGCCTGATGACCAGTGGAAGAAACATCTCCGAAAGACGCGATCTGGTCGAACGTTTCGTGGCTGCGCGTATGGAGTCGATTGCCTATGCGCTCATCCACCGCGACGAAACGATTGCACTGTCGCAGAAAGTTGCCGGACTTCCCGCCGACGATCAGACCTCTGCGTTTGTTTACGATGAGGTGATCGCCTATTCGGCGATCGACGCCACGATGCCGCTCGACATCGAAAAAATTCAATGGGCGCTCGACCTGATGATACGGGAAGACATGATCGACGGTGCCCATAAGGCGGCAGACTTTACCGACCCGAGCCTGCGCGAGGCGGCGCTTGCACGCCTCGCGACGCACTAAACCGCCAAAGGGAACTGGACGTTCCTTAAATCGTACCCATATTTTCATATAGGCAATCGCAAATGTCCACCATTGGTCTATAGTCGTCCCTGTAAGTGTTATGCGTAGAAAGGTTGTTATGAAAGTCTCGGTTTCCGGTAAGCAGATTCAACTCGGTGAAGCATTCCGTACCCACGCTGAGGAGCAGATAAACGTCACTTTCTCCAAATATTTCGATCACGCGCAGAATGTGAATGTCGTGATGTCCCATGATGGACCACTATACCGCGCCGATATTTCGGTTCTTGTAGGACACGGGATCGATTTTCAGGGCCATGGCGAAGCAAGCTAAATCCACCCTGCCTTCGATCTTGCCCTGGAACGAACGGCCAAGCAGATGCGCCGTCAGAAGCGCAAGCTGCGCGACCACCATCGCGGCGAAAGCGATAAGGCCATCGAACTCGACGCAGAATAAGGTTTCTGAGTCGTCCTTGCATGGGGGCCGCGAGGCTCGCGCGTCGGCGTGAGCGAAAGCGTCCTATGATCTTCTGGATGGCCCGCTTTTGCGACCGTGATAAATTGAGACAAGCACACGCTCGTCGCAAGCGGGTGCCGTCCTAGTCTTCGGGAAAAATCAGCATATCGCTGCGCGTCATGGTCGAGACGCCGTTTCGGAAAGCTGGACCGTAGGCGATCTCCCAGATCGCAAACTGTTCCTGATAAGCGGTGGCCGCCGACATGGTATCGACCGGCACGATTACTTTGAAATCGCGGAAGGACGCGCCGAGCGCCGTCACCATGACCGAGCCATTCGCCTGATGGCCCATGAGGATCAGCTTGTCGACGCCCGCTTCGCGGAAGACTTCAACCGCGCCGGTGTCCCATAATTTGTCCTCCTTGGTCCCGACGAAATAGGGCTCGCCCGGAAGCGGCGCGATGGCATCGACAAAATCTTCCGGCTGCATGTTGCGGGTGCGGATGAAGACTATCGTCATGCCCGCTTCGCGCGCGGAATCCAGCACATGTTTGACCGCAGGGACCGACCAGTGACAGCGGATGCGCTGCTGTTCGTTGCAGGCGGCCTCGCCCATATCCATCACCATCAGGCCGGTGGTGGCGGGATCGATTATCACTTCGGCGAGCGGCGGCGGCGGCTCGACGGCGATGTTGTTCCATTCACGGTAGGCATCGGCCCAGACCGTATTTGCCGTATCGGCGGCAAATACCGCACCTGCGAAAAATGGGGTTGCCAGCGCCGCAACCACAACACGCCCGAATACTGTCATCGGAACCTCCCCGTCTGTTTTCTCCAGCCTATCAGAAACGCCGCGTGCGGTAACCGCCTTCACGGGCTGATGCGCCTGCCGGGCACTCTGCTACACTAAGCCAAACGGGGAGAGATCATTGGCGCTTCTGATTAACAACGACGTGACCGCACGGGTGCTGAAAATGCCCGACGCCGTGGCCGCCATGGAACGCGTTCTGAAGCAATATGCCGAGGGGTATGCCGTATTCCAGCCACGTACCGATATCTGGTCCCCCACGGCCACCAGCGGCGACTATTACCGCTGGGGCTCGCTTCTAGGCGCGATGCGCGATCCCCCTACCCTTGCCCTACGGTTTAAATCGGACGTCCTTCGCTGGACGGAATATGAGGGCGCCGTCACCGAGGAATGGCACAATATGAAGCCCGGCACCTATTGCGGCTTCATCATTCTGATCGACATGCGGAACGGCGAAATCATCGGGCTGATGAATGACGGCGTGCTGCACCATGTCCGCGTGGGCGCGACGGCGGGCGTCGGCGCGAAATATCTGTCTCGGCCCGACGCGTCGGTGCTCGGCGTGGTGGGCTCGGGCGGCATGGCGGAAACCTATGCAGAGGCCATCTGCGCCGTAAGGCCCATCGAGGAAATCCGGGTTTTCAGTCCGACCGCAAAAAACCGCGAAGCCTTCGCGGAACGCATGACGGCCAAGCTTGGCATTCCCGTCCTCGTGAAGGAAAATAATCACGAAGTGGCACGGGATTCCGACATTGTCGCGCTGTGCACCGACTCACGAACGCCGGTCTATACGCTCGACATGCTGGCGGCACAGAAGCCAGGCGCGTTCTTCATCCGCTGCCGCCTCGACGAAATCGACGAGCCCGTGCTGCAGAAAGTGGACAAGATCTTCGGCAATGGCAAAGAGCCCTATAATGAATATGTCATCGGGACGACGGAAGAACGCGCGCGAAGGCCGAATAACAAGGAGTATCGGCGGCGTTATCAGCGCATGGACAATCCCGTGCTGGCCGAAGTGATCGCCGGACGCGTTCCCGGCCGCACCAGCGCCACGGAAACGATTTACTTCGACAACAATTCCGCCGGACTGCAATTTGCCGCCGTCGGCCGCCTTGTCTACGAAAAGGCAAAAGAAGCGGGACTCGGTATGCATATTCCGATGGAATGGTTTCAACAGGACATCCGCAATTAGAGGCCCGCCATGACGACTTCTCTTTCGGCCCTCGATCATCCCTTCTGGCGCTATTCGCTTGCCGTTTACGGGAACGAAGGTGTGCCCGCCGAACTGATCGCGCTGCAGGACGCGCACGACATCGACGTGAATGTCGCGTTGTTCTGCCTGTGGTTGGGGCACGAGGTCGGCCTGCGCCTGACGGCAGAGCAGCTCGATTCCATCTGCGCACGCTGCATCGACTGGAATGCCGAGACCGTGGTGCCGATGCGCGGCGTGCGGCGATATTTGAAATCGGGAACCGCCGTGCAGCCGGTGGCGCAACGCGCTGCCGAGTTACGCACACAGGTCAAGCGGCTGGAGCTTCTGGCGGAGCAGATCGAACAGGCGATCCTGTATGACTGGTTCGTCGACAGCCGCATGTATCCGGCGGGCGGTGAACGCGAAGCCGCCGAAGCCAATCTCACCTTGTTCATGCGCCGCCTCGCGCCCGGATGGGACGAGACCCGCACACAAATGGCCTTTGCCACCACGCTGGCAGCGTCGGATAGCACCGAACCGCCGGACCATCATTTCACATCTGAAAAACCGGGCGGCGAATAGAGACACCGGGGCGCTGGACCACAGCCCGCCCGCGCGCTACAGCCAGTGGATTACGCAGAGGAACAGGACATGGCGGACGGAAAACTGAACGAGTTGAATGCGGTGGAAGTCGATGCGCTTCTAAGGAGCGGCAAGGCCCTTCTGATCGATGTCCGCGAGCCAGGTGAATATGGCGCGGAACGGATTCCAGGCGCGCTTCTCCTGCCGCTCTCGACGTTCAACCCGGCGCATCTGCCCACGGGCGGCGACAAGCAGCTGATCTTTCATTGCGGCGGCGGTGGACGTTCGGCTAAGGCGGCGGGTCTGCTGTTTGCGACGGGCATCGCCGAGACGTCGCACCTCGCGGGCGGCATCCGCGCGTGGAAGGCGGCGGGATTGCCTGTGATTGCGCTCGATCCGGCCACCGGAAAACCGATGGAAGTGCGCAGCGCCTAAAGCCGGAACCAGTCGAAGACGGATGCCTGGTGCGCACGCGGATTGTCGAGCAGCGCGCGCAATGCGGCGAGCGACGCGGTGCGCGGATCGTCCTCCAGCCGGGGCGGAATATTGTTGGACATTTCGCGAATAGTTTAGGCGACGCCGGAATGGCGCAGGACGCCTCGGCGTTCCAGCACGCCGAACACATAGGATGCGGCGAGCGCACTGGCGGGGAAACCCTGGCTACCGCGGTTTTCCTCACCGTTACTGGGCCATCATTGGGCTAATTGGCTGCGTTGATCCGTTTTTTCAGATCCTCGGCTATCGGACTTTTCGTAAACACATTCCATCGCAGAGGGAGCGCGAAGGGTATCCGCGGCCCAAAGGCAGTAGGTTTGTGGAACGAAAGCGTCATCCGCTCCGGGTTCGTGAGGAGAAAGTAATAAACGTGGGAGATATCGGAAAGTGGAATTCGTTCTTCCGTGCGTCCGCGCTTAATGACCAGCG
This sequence comes from uncultured Alphaproteobacteria bacterium, assembly GCA_903862715.1. Classification (GTDB taxonomy): domain Bacteria; phylum Pseudomonadota; class Alphaproteobacteria; order Micropepsales; family Micropepsaceae; genus CAIYRG01. Next base: position 28,574 of record CAIOYY010000044.1, on the reverse strand, counting down.
CATCGCCATCGTCCCACACTTCGTCGGCCATCGGAAAAACGAAGCCGCGAAAAATCAGATAGGAAAGCCCCGTCATCAGAACAAGAATGACAAAGAATGCCGGCGGAAGGCTGATGGCTCCCGTCCCGGTGAAAAGAGCAACCGCGAGGATCGCGGCGAGCGCAATATACCAGCCGATCGGAAACAGAATTTTGTATCCATAGGTCAGGCGGGAAGAAATCAGACGCATTACACACCCATTTCAAAAATCAGAAATCAGGCTGTCCGAGATCCTGTGGGATTGGAAAGAGGCCCCCCAGCGCGTCGCGATTATTCTCCGCGCAGACGACTTCGAGCAAGGTGGCATCTGGCGGATCGCCGCCATTGCGTTCCGACGGCCAGACATATTCGACATAAGACCGCCACGGCGATGTGAACGTGCCCAAATCCTCCACCATGAAATCGACATGCAGGCGCGTTCCGCCGTTGATGAGCGTGTAACGCTCGACGACGCGCATGGCGGGGCTTTTCGGCGTGCTGAAGCGATCGGTCGAACTGCGCGTATCCTGAGCGATGGTATCGACGACCAGCGTATCGCCTTCGTAATGCCCGACGGAATGGCCGAACCAGCTTGGCGCGGGATTATCCGGGTGCGCCTCGTTCAGATAGATGCGCCGCACCGTCATGCCGCGCTGATAGAGAATGGTGATCTGGTCTTCTTCCTGGAGGATCTGCACGGGCTCGGCCATGTTAAACGCCAGTGGTATGCCGGTCGGCCAGCATAAGGACCAGGGCGGATAGATAATCTCGCCGCGGCGCCCTGCGTCCGCCATCGCTTTCACCGCCTCCGCCGCATGCGGCAGCAGAAGGGGATCGGTGTCATCGCCGATCATGAATTCCTCGGAAGCATCCGTGTTCTGAAGCGGCCCGGGGCCTTCCGCCGGCGGGTAGAAAATCCGGCCCGAACCGGCCTCGGGACGCTCCCAGTAGCCGGAGAAATTAGGGATCGCTGCACCGTCGGCGGCAAACGCCGGGACAGGCGACAACACCATCAGCGTGGAGAGAAGAAGGCCGCAAAATCTCATCATGACATGTCCGTTAAGAGGCATTATTACAAAACAGACCCGTGGCACGGGCAACAGTCTTCAAATGCAGAATTTATGACTCGTAACAACACCAAATGAGAAGCGCAGAAAAGGCGCCAGGCTTCAAAAATCCGGCGTGTGGTCGATGGCGATTTCCAGATCGCGCCCGGGCCAGAACTGGCGTGGATTTTCCGCGCAGACGGTTTCCAGCCACATGTAGTCGTCCGGTTCATAATCCGCCCGCGCCTTCCAGGGGACGGTGAACGCGCCCTCGTCTTCGACATCGAGTTCGATTTCAAGAATGCCGTCATCCGATAGGCGATAGCGTTCGACGACATGCATCCTGTCGGAATGCGGCGTTCCGAAACGGTCGGTTTCCATACCGCCTCTGAGGCCGATCGTATCGACGACCAGCGTATCGCCTTCGTAGTGCCCGATGGAATCGCCCCACCAGCTATGGCCGAAATCGGGATCATGCGCGCGGTTCAGATAGACATGCCGCACATGGTGGCCGCGCGAATACATGAAAATGACCTCGTCTTCTTCCTGCAACACCACCATATTATCGAAGAGATTGAGAATATGCGGCACGCCGGGCGGTAGACAGAGAGTCTGGTTCTGCGGATGGGGATAATCGCCGATTTCGTCGGCGGCGATTTTGGCCAGCGCATCGCGCGTGTGCGGCATCAGGATCGGATTGGTGAGATCGGGCACCCAACCCTGCGCCACCGCGATCACACCCGCTTCCTCGCCGGGCAGCGGCACTTCGCGCGGATAACGCGGGTCGACCAGTATTGGGCCTGGGCCTTCATAACCGGGCACCGGATCGAACGAGCCGCGAATATGGCCTGTGCGCGACCACAGCCCCGCGAAATCGGGAGGCGTGTAGGACTCGGCGGCATTTGCCGCGAGTGGAGTGAATGCAACAAGGACGCTGAGCAGACGAAGCCGGGATGTCATTGCAGCGTCTGCTCCCCTCTGTCAGCGCCGGCGGTCCACCCTATTTCGTCATGGCCGGCCACCGAGCCGGCCATGACGCGTAGTACACTGTCCGTTATTAATTCGGCTTTCTGAACTTCAGCATGAATTGCGAGGTTTCGAAGCTGGAATGCGTCGTGCGGTCGTCAGCCGGATGCATCAGGATGTCGCCTTCCGCTTCCAGAATGAAACCGACCGCCGCCATTTCAGTCTTAATGGCTTCGATGTCGATGCGATGCAGCGTGTTGGTTTCCGTGTAACCCGTGCCTGCCGCGCCCGCATGATCAAGGATGAAGTACAGCCCGCCGGGCTTCAGCGCGCGAAACACACCTTCATTGAACGGGCGCATGCCTTCCGGCGTCACCGCATTGACCATGTCGTGGTAATTCGCCGACGTCCAGACGACATCTACCGGTTCGCCGATCTGATCCATCGCGGCGAAAGGCGGGTGCGAAACTACGACGTTGGAATAATTCGGATCGGCGGCCAGGGCCTCGACGGCGTCGTCCCGCTCGCCGTTTTCGGCAATGCGTTCGGCGCTGTCGGAAACGTAAACCTTGCCGTTGGGTCCTACGACCTTGGAGAAAATGCGCGTGAAATAACCGCCGCCCGGACGGTAATCGACAATGATATTGCCCGGCTCAAGGCCCGCGAAGGCAATCGTTTCGGCGGGCATGCGCACGCCATCAAGTTCGCGCTGTTCGGCCGGACGATTGGGATCGTTCACCGCATCCGCGACATAACCAGGGATTTGCGCCGCGACGGGCGCAGGGGCAGGCGCCGGTTCCGCAGGCGCTTCGGCCACCGGCGTCTCCGCGGGTGCGGGCGCTTCCTGACCACAGGCCGTCAGAAGGGCCGTGGCGGCGCACGCCATCAAAAACATCGAAGTCCGCGTCGCGGGGGTTTTCAGCATAGGGGGTATCCTCCTGGAGACGCCCGGTTCCGAATCCGGGCAGATTTGGTTGTGGATTATCTTAGCTGAGCGCAAGGCGAGCGTCACCTCTGGGCCGGGAAACTTGGCGTGAAGCTATTTTTACGTTCCGGAACCCTGACTTGAAGCGCCCTCGCCCGGTGGTTAGGTTCGCGCTACCTGCTTTACCCAATGGGAACATGCCCTTGTCCGACGTGAAGACCGATGTGCTTGCCGCCATCGGCAATACGCCCCTTATCCGTCTGAAAGGCCCGTCCGAACGGACGGGTTGCGAAATTCTGGGCAAAGCGGAGTTCATGAATCCGGGACAGTCCGTCAAGGATCGCGCGGCGCTGTACATCATCAAGGATGCAATGGCGCGCGGGCTTATCGGCCCCGGCGGCACCGTCATCGAAGGTACGGCGGGCAATACCGGAATCGGGCTCGCGATCGTCGGCAATGCGCTGGGCCTGAAATCGATCATCGTGATCCCGAAAACACAGAGCCAGGAAAAGAAGGACGCGCTGCGTCTTCTCGGCGCGCAACTGATCGAGGTTCCTGCTGCTCCCTACAAGAACCCGAACAATTATGTGCGGCTGTCAGGGCGTCTCGCCGAGCAATTGAAAAACCAGCCGGGCGGCGCGATCTGGGCCAACCAATTCGACAATACCGCCAACCGGCAGGCGCATATCGAAACCACCGCGCCGGAAATCTGGCGTCAAACAGACGGCAAGGTGGATGGGTTTGTGTGCGCGGTCGGTACCGGCGGCACACTGGCGGGCGTCGGTTTTGGTTTGAAGCAGCGCAATGCCAAAATCGTCATTGCCGCCGCCGATCCGCAAGGCGCGGCGATCTATAGCTGGGTCAAGACCGGCGAGTTGAAGATGGAGGGAAACTCCATCACCGAAGGCATCGGGCAAAGCCGCATCACCGGAAATCTTGAAGGTGCGCCCATCGACGATGCGTTTCTCATTCCCGATGCGGAAGCACTGCCCATCGTATTCGATCTTCTCGAACAGGAAGGCCTGTGCCTTGGCGGCTCCAGTGGCATCAATGTCGCGGGCGCGATCCGCCTCGCCGAACAGATGGGCCCCGGACACACCATTGTCACGGTGCTGTGTGATCTCGGCAATCGCTATCAGAGCAAATTGTTCAATCCCGTTTTCCTGAAGGCGAACCGCCTTCCGGTGCCGCGCTGGCTCGATCAACCGGAGGCGTTGCCCTCCGTGCCGTTCGAATAGACGCGCGAATGAACGCTCCGCTCGTCTCCACGGATTGGCTCGAAGCGCATCTCGGCGATCCGCATATCCGTGTGCTCGACGCGTCCTGGTATCTGCCGGCCGCCCATCGCGATCCGCGCGCCGAATATGCCGAGGCGCATATTCCCGGCGCGGTATTTTTCGACATCAACGACATTTCGGACAAGACGAGCGACCTGCCGCATATGCTCTCCGAGGCCGAGAGCTTCGCCGATGCCGTCGAGACGCTTGGCGTCCACAGCGAGGACTTCGTTGTTCTTTACGACGGCGCGGGTATTTATTCCGCTCCTCGCGCGTGGTGGATGTTTCAGGCCATGGGGCACCGCGAGTGCGCCGTGCTGGATGGCGGATTGCCGAAATGGCGCAGTGAAGGACGCGGGCTGAGCGCGGAGACCGCCGCGCCCAAACGCGGACGATTTTTTCCGGAGCCGCAACGCGCGTTGGTGCGCGACTTCGATGCGGTGTTCGCGAATTTGAGCCGTCGCCAGGAACAGGTTCTCGACGCGCGCAGCCCGCCACGCTTTGCAGGGCTGGAAACGGAACCGCGTCCGGGCGTGCAACCCGGACATATTCCCGGCAGTGCGAATGTCCATTATGCCGACCTCGTGCGGGAAGACGGAACGATGCATTCGCGCGCGGAATTGCAGGCGCTGTTCGAACGCAAGGGCGTCGATCTGGCCCGCCCGATCGTGACGTCCTGCGGTTCCGGCATCACCGCCGCCATCGTCTATTTGGCGGCCACGCTTGCAGGCGCGGAAAGGCTTGCGCTCTATGACGGTTCATGGGCCGAATGGGGCGCGAAACCGGACGCGCCCATTGCAACGGGCACGGACGACATCTGAGCGAACACGCGATGACGAAAGAAAAACCACCCGTCGAGCGTTCCGTGACAGCCGTCGTCACCTATCTGATGATGGAAAACCTTCCGGGCGGGGCGCCACCGCCGCGGCCCATGCTGAAAACCGCGATCCTGCGCGCCTATGATCCGCCGGTGCATTTCTATCGCTACCTCTATGACGTGGTGGGACGGCCCTATCTTTGGACCGAACGACGCTGCTGGAGCGACGCGGAACTGAGCGCGCATCTTTTGAGCGAGAAGCTTGAACTGTATGTGCTGCATATTGCCGGCGTGCCGGCGGGGTTCATTGAACTCGATTTCGCCGAGGACGGCGTTTGTCAGCTTGCCTATTTCGGACTGACGCCCGACTTCACCGGGCGACGCATCGGGCCCTGGCTGCTGCACCAGGCCATCGAACTCGCCTGGGCGCAGCCCATCGGAAAACTTCTGGTCTCGACCTGCACGCTCGATCACAAGAAAGCGTTGTCCACCTATCAGCGCGCCGGGTTCAGCGTCTATGCGCGCGGCGAGAAGACGATTACCGTGCCGCCTGACATGGAAAACGAGACGTAGGGTTCGCGCTGGCGATCACAATTCCTGCGGTCCAGGGATTAAATTGTCGTGGCGGGTGCCCTGTTTGCAATCGGGCGCGAACAGGGCAGAGTTGCCATCGCAATTTCATTCCAGAACTCGGGGGAAGGTTTGAACCTCACTCATTTTCGCAGCGGGCCGGAGCTGACGCTACGCGGCATTGTTCTCGGCGCGTTGATGACGGTCATTTTCACCGCCGCCAATGTCTATCTCGGGCTGAAAGTGGGCCTCACCTTCGGATCGGCCATTCCCGCCGCCGTCATTTCGATGGCGCTGCTCAGCGTCTTTTCCGATGCGAATATCCGCGAGAACAATATCGTTCAGACGATCGCGTCGGCGGCAGGCGCGCTGGCCTCGATCATTTTCGTGCTGCCGGGTCTTGTGATCGTCGGATGGTGGACCGGGTTTCCGTTCTGGCTTTCCTTCATGATCGCGGCCTCGGGCGGCATGCTCGGCGTGCTGTTCACCATTCCCCTACGCCGCGCGCTCGTCACCAACTCGGACCTGCCCTATCCCGAAGGCGTTGCCGGCGCGGAAGTGCTGAAGGTCGGATCCGCGCGGCGCGAAGGCGGCAATCCCGCTGAAGCGCGCGAAGGGCTGAATGCCGTCATGCTGGGTGCGGTCGCGTCGGCGGGACTGACCGTTCTCGCCGCAACGCGGCTTGCGACGGAAAGCATCGCGCAATTTTTTCGCATTGGCGCGGGCGCGAGCGGCTACCAGTTCAGCTATTCACTGGCGCTGATCGCGGCGGGGCATCTTGTCGGACTCTCGGTCGGCATGGCGATGCTCCTGGGCGTCGCCATTGCGTGGATCTTTGCTGTGCCGATGCTGACCTCGGCGACCGGTATCGAAGGCGATGTTCAGGCCTTCACAATGGGCATCTGGTCAACTCAGGTGCGTTTCATCGGGGCCGGCGCCATCGGCGTCGCCGCGCTGTGGACGCTGGGACGGCTCGCCCACCGCATCACGATGGGGCTCATCTACACATTCTCCAATTGGAAGACGCCCATCACCGACGACGTACCGGAAACCGACCGCGACATGTCGGGACGCTCCATCGTTATCCTTGGTGTGATCGCGCTTCTCGCCATCGGCTTCATCACTTGGGAATTCACGCGCGGCACACCGCTGGCGCCCCATGCCATAACCATGGTGTTCATCGCCGTCCCCTTCGCGCTTGTCGGTGGGTTCATCATCGCGGTGATCTGCGGCTATATGGCGGGATTGATCGGTTCGTCCAACTCGCCCATTTCGGGTGTCGGCATTCTGGCGATCACGGCGTCTTCGCTGATCCTGCTCGGCGTGATGGCCACCACCGTCGAAACCACGGGTCCGGCGTTGACCGCCATGGCGTTGTTCATCACAGCGATCTGCTTCGCTGCCGCGACCAGCTCGAACGATAATCTGCAAGATCTGAAAACTGGGCAATTGGTGGGCGCCACGCCCTGGCGCCAGCAGCTTGCCCTGATGATCGGCGTGCTGGCCGCTTCCGCCGTTGTGCCATTGGTGCTGAATCTTCTGGCGCAGGCTTATGGCTTCGCGGGTGCGCTCAATCTCGATACCGTGACCGACATGCCCCTGCCCGCGCCGCAAGCGAACCTCATTGCGGCATTGGCCAGAGGCGTCATTGAGGGCGATGCCAATTGGCGCATGATCGCCATTGGCGCAGGCATCGGCGTGATCGCCGTTATCATCGACGAAGGGCTGCGCGTCACCGGCAAGATGCGATTACCGCCGCTGGCCATCGGCATGGGCATCTATCTTCCGATGGCGCTGACACTGCCTGTCGCCCTTGGCTCGGTCATCGGCTGGTCTTACAACCGCGCCATCCGCAAAAGCTCGGATCCCGAACGCTCACAGCGTCTCGGCGTGCTGGTGGCCTCGGGCATGATCGTCGGCGAAAGCCTGTTCGGCGTCCTGAATGCCGGGCTGATCGTGGCGCTGAACCGCGACGCGCCGCTGGCGCTGGCCCCGGCCGGTTTTCCCGCTGCCGAATTCATCGGTCCTGTTTTCTTCTTCCTCGCCTTGATCGCGCTTTACCGCTGGATGCTGGCACGCGCGCGTCTTGCCTCAACCGAATAGTCCCATGACCAGAAAAGAAACCCGCATCAACGATTCCGGCAGAACGCCGTCCGATCATTTCGGCGCGGTCAACACGCCGGTCTATCGCGCTTCGACCATTCTCTTTCCCGACACCGCCACACTGGAATCCGGCGCACAGCCCTATGCCTATGGCCGCCGTGCGACACCAACCACCCGCGCGCTGGAAGACGCATTGTGCGAATTGGAAGGCGGCGCTCGCACCATGCTGACGCCGTCGGGCCTTTCGGCCTGCACGCTCGCCATTCTTTGCGCCTGCAGCGCCGGCGACCATATCCTTCTCACGGATTCCGTTTACGGCCCGACGCGCAGCTTCTGCGACCGCGTGGCAAAACGCTACGGCATCGAGGCAAGTTATTTCCCGCCTGCCGCTACCCCGGAAGAAGTAGCGGCGCAATTCAAACCCAATACCAAAGCGGTGTTTCTGGAAAGCCCGGGCTCGCTGACCTTCGAAGTGCAGGATGTGCCCGCGATTGCCGCGCTGGCGCGTGCGAAGGGGATCGCGGTGCTTCTCGACAATACCTGGGCGACGCCGCTCTATTTCAATGCCCTCGAACATGGCGTCGATTATTCCATCCAGTCGGCGACGAAATATATCGGCGGTCACGCCGATGCGACGGCCGGAAGCGTAACGGTGAACGACGCGCATTTGCATCGCCTTGAGGAGACGCATGGCGGGTTGGGGCTTTGCCTCGGCGCGGACGACGCCTTCATGATCGCGCGCGGCCTTCGCACGCTGGCGGTGCGCATGGCACGCCAACAGCAAAGCGCGCACCGCATTGCGACCTGGCTTACGACCTGTTCCGAGGTGGCAAAGGTTCTTTATCCGGCGCTCGACTCCGATCCCGGCTACGCAATCTGGAAACGCGACTTCACCGGCGCGCCGGGACTTTTCAGCATCGTGTTCCAGAAGGACATCACGCATGACAAGGTCGCGGCCTTCGTCGACGGCCTTAAGCTTTTCGGGATCGGCTATTCCTGGGGCGGCTTTGAAAGCCTTGCGCTGCCCGCCCATTTCCACCGGAGTTTTCCGCATCCCGGCCGGGAAGGCGAGATCGTTCGTCTCCATATCGGGCTGGAAGACCCGCATGATCTGATGGCGGACCTCGAAAGAGGCTTGATGCGTTTGTATTGAACAACCCGGGCCACCGGGCCGATCGTCTAATTGTCTTGAACCCCACCGCCGCAAAAATGCTAAGCAGGCGGACGTCAACAGGAGTTACTCATGTCCGTCGATGGAAACTGGAAAGTCACCGTGCAGACCCCGATGGGTCCTCAGGATTCGACCATTGCCTTCAAATCGGAGGGCAACACTCTGACGGGTACGCAATTCGCGCCCAATGGCGGCAGCGCGGATATTCAGGACGGCCAGGTGAACGGCAATCAGGTGTCGTGGAATGCGAGGATCACCAAGCCCTTCCCGTTGACCATCGAATTCAACGGCACGGTCGATGGAGACACCATGTCGGGCAAAGTGAAGTTCGGCATGATGGGCTCGGGCAGCTTCTCCGGCACCAAGGTGTGATCGGGCAGCCGTGAGCGAAACAATTTCCTTCGAAACGCTGCTGGCCGAAGTCAAATATGACGCGGGCGGGCTGGTCGTCTGCGTGACGCAGGATGCAACCTCGAACGAGGTCCTGATGGTCGCATGGATGAACGAGGAGGCGCTGCGTCTCACGTTTTCTACCGGCGACGTCACTTATTGGTCGCGCTCGCGCAAAAGCCTATGGCGCAAGGGCGAGACGTCGGGACATGTGCAGAAACTGAAAGAAGCCCGGATCGATTGCGACGGCGATACGATCCTTCTGAAAGTCGATCAGACGGGCGCGGCCTGCCACACCGGCGCGCCTACGTGCTTCTTCCGCAAGGCGCTCTGACGCCTTCCCGCGTGAGACCCTGCCGCAAAAACGCCCACCCCCTGTTTAGGGGATACCATAGACTGTGACGCGGTGCGAAAGTCGCAACGTTAGAGAGGGATTCATGAAGACCCAAACCCAGATCATTTCCGCAACGACCTTCCTGTTTCTTGCTGCCGTCGCATTTTCCGCTTTGGGCATCGCGCAGGCAGAAGAAGCGGACGCATCCGACGACGCGCTGACCGACGAACAACAGGAAATCGAAGACTTCCTTTTCGACGAAGGCTCTTTCCTTGAATCGGACGGTTTCACCTTCGAGCGCATGGACTTTGCCTCAGGCCCGGAAGGACCGGCGTTCTCGGAGGAATTCCTTCTGACCGAGGGCGTTGTTTATGCGTTCTTCGCCAAATGCGAAATGGAGACCTGTGGCGGAGTGGGCGTGTCACTGGGCGATGAGGACGGTGTGATTCACACCGAAACCAATGACATGGACGAGGACGTCAAGTTCGGCTTTCAGCCTACCGAGAGCGGCACCTTCATTATCAGCGTCGATATTCTGTCCTGCAGCGAAGCCCCATGCGATGTCGGCCTCGCGCTATATCGCGGATCGCTCCCAACCTTAGACCATGTAGAGGCCCAATGAAGTCGACGAGAAACCTCATCATCCCCGCCATCGCCGCCCTCGCCATTGTCGCAGGAAGCGAAACGGTCATCGCGCAGGAACTGACCGCCGATCAGCAGGTCATCGATAATGCTCTGTACGATTTTTACTATTACGACCTCGACGTGACGTTCCTTCCCCTCGCCAGCGGGTTCGCCGCATCGGCAGCGGATGCCCCAAATCTGCTGGAGCAGGTGGTGATTGGCGGGCGCAATTATGTAGCGGCCGCAAAATGCGATACCGATTGCGACGACATCGATATCGCGGTGGTCGACGGCAACGGCATTACCCTCAGCACCGACACGACCGACGCGGATTTCGCCTATGCCGAATTCACACCCGACATCGACCAGACCCTGTGGATCCGGGTTGTGCCCGATATCTGCAATTTCGCCGAACCCTGCGACATGGGTGTCGCCGTTTACGAAAGCGACCCGGCGCTATATCCGGCTCCCGCGCAGTAGACGTCACCTGCAGGTCATTTCGAACCGGAAAGACCCGTTCCCTGTGGCACCGCGTCTGCTAGAATCTCTCGTTACTCGAGGGGTGCCATGAGCAGAACAGTGTCATACGCCGCCGCCCTGCTTTTCGCGGGGTTTGCATCCGCAGCGAGCGCGCAGACCATGCCGTCCAATGAATATGAAATGGACGTTCTGCGGTCGCTGAACACCGCATGGCGGGAAAACCTTTATCCTGGTTACGCCTTTGCCCAGCCGGAAATACTGGGGTCGGCCGATGCTCTGCAGGTCCGCCCGCACGAGGTCGCGCTGAGGAGTGGTGCAGACTACCTCATCGTCGTTGTCTGCGACGATGATTGCAGCGACATCGACATAAGGGCCTACACCGAAGGCGGCGCAGAAGCGGCCTATGACGAGGCGGGCGCGCGACGGCGTTTGGGTTTTGCCTCGATCATGCTTTCGCCGCTGACGAGCCAGACTTACCGCCTCGATGTGGACATGTTCTCCTGCACCAACGAGCCCTGCTACTACGCCATCGGCGTGTTCGTGGCGGACCAGGGGGGCGCGGTTCCCACTTCTCCGCCCGACGCACCCGATCACAGCATTCCCGCACTGCAGTAACGCGCCCGTCATTGGCTGCCTCCCCACTTGGCTTGACTCGCGAGCCGCGCCCGGGGAATTTGAAGACATGAACGGGGAGACGAAGGATAGAAGCGCGCAAAAACGCGGCGACCGTCGCTGGCGTATTCTTTTGCTGCTGCCGTTTCTCGGTCTTCTCTGGGCCCCGTTCTACAACAGGGTCGAACCGTCCTTTTTCGGCCTGCCGTTTTTCTACTGGTACCAGTTTCTCTGGGTGTTTCTGACGCCCGCCCTGACCTGGCTGGTCTATCGCAAGACCGACTAGATCTCACCGCTGGGGGGGCGGCGTGAATTACACAGCCATCATTATTTTCTGTGCCCTTTTCGGCTTCATCACGGTGATGGGCTTTGTCGCGGCGCGCTGGCGGCGGGGCGACCTCGATCACCTGCATGAATGGGGTCTGGGCGGGCGGCGCTTCGGCACGGTTGTGACCTGGTTCCTGCTGGGAGGCGATCTTTACACCGCCTACACCTTCATTGCTGTTCCGGCACTGATTTCTGGCGCGGGCGCCCTCGGCTTCTTTGCCCTGCCCTATACAATCTTCATCTATCCGCTGCTGTTCCTTCTGTTCCCGCGCCTTTGGGCGGTATCGCACAAACGCAATTACATCACCGCCGCCGATTTCGTGCAGGGCCGCTTCGGCAATCGCTGGCTGGCGCTCGCCATCGCCGTGACCGGTATCATTGCGACGATGCCCTATATCGCGCTGCAGCTCGTCGGACTCGAGGTCGTCATCGGCGCCATGGGCGTGCAGACCGAAGGCTTCGCAGGGCATCTGCCGCTGACCATCGCCTTCGTGATCCTTGCGGTCTTTACCTACAATAGCGGTCTGCGCGCGCCCGCATTGATTGCGATGGTGAAGGACGTCCTCATCTGGATCACCGTCATCGCCATGGTCATTGTCATTCCACAGCAGCTCGGCGGCTATGAGGCGCTGTTTGCCAGCATTCCGGTGGACAAGGTCATTCTGGCGACACCGCCGGAGGGTAGTCTCGGGCTCTATTCAGGGTACGTGACCCTCGCGCTGGGTTCCGCCTTCGCGCTGTTTCTCTACCCGCACAGCATCACAGGCATATTGAGCGCGAAAAGCGCCGAGGCGGTGCAGAAGAACGCGATCTTCCTGCCGGCCTATTCGTTTCTTCTCGGCCTTCTGGCCCTGACCGGCTTCATGGCGGTCTATGCGGGCGTGCGCGACATGCCGGAATACGCAGACGGCTTCGCCGCCTCCGGCAATAATTTCGCGGTTCCCGCGCTGATCCTGCATTCCTTCCCGGACTGGTTTGCAGGCGTCGCCTTCGCCGCCATCGGCATCGGCGGCCTGGTACCGGCCGCCATCATGTCGATCGCCGCGGCCAATCTTTACACCCGCAACATCCATGCGCCCTTTATCAACCCGAACATGACGCCGAAGCAGGAGGCGACCAACGCCAAGATCGTTTCGCTGGTCGTCAAAGTGGGCGCGCTGGTTTTCATCATCGGCCTGCAGCCGGAATATGCCATCACCCTGCAGCTTCTGGGCGGCATCTGGATGAGTCAGACTGTGCCCGCGGTTATTCTCGGCCTGTTCACACGCTGGCTGAACCCGGTTGCTCTGTTCGTTGGCTGGGCGGCAGGCATCATCCTGGGCACCTGGATGGTCTCGACCAACGGATTCAACTCCGGGATTTACGCCTTCGATGCCGGGCTGTTCACCGTGCCCGGCTATGCCGCGCTCTATGCGATCACCGTCAATCTCGCGCTTACCTATGGGCTCACGCCGATCTTCAACCGTATGGCGTGGACACGCGGCAGCGATGAAACACAGCCGAGCGATTATCTTTATGGGCGCGGCAAGGCTGCCGCCATGCCTGATCCGGCGATTACCACCGCGCTCGAATAAATTTCCCGTAAGGTTCAAACTTGCTCAAACATGACGGAACATCCATGTCCGTGCAGCGTATTCATTGAAGAATCCCGCAACGAATCGGATGCAGAAAATTCATCTCGAATTTTCCTGGGTCCGTTCTTTTTTAATTAAGCAAGCGCAACAACTTACCCGCGGATTCGCATCCTGTGCCGGAACGAATCAGTTCGCTCATGCTTTCATTTCTCGATGATTCTCGGAGGATGACATGGCGCACGATAAACGGAAGATTTCGAACTATGTGATGGGCCCCGATGGCAACGCGCTGACGATGGCCGATCTTCCGGCGCCGGAGACGGAACGATGGGTTTCCCGTCGCAAGGCCGAGGTGGTCGCCGCCGTCGATGGCGGGCTCCTGAGCCTTGAAGAGGCCTGCCAGCGCTACGCGCTGACGGTGGAGGAATTCCTCACCTGGCAGCGCGCTTTCGACCGCTACGGCCAGCGTGGCCTGCGTGCCACCAAGGCGCAGAGCTATCGCAATGTTCCGAAGCTGCGCGAGAGCCATGACGCCGTAATGCATGAGCAAACGAATTAAAAAGTTTTCACCCACCCCTGAACGGTTGTGAGAGAAACGAAGCCGAGCCGGTCCAGTATCGGCCGGCTCGTTTCTCTTGCCTCCGTTCCCAGATAGCGGGCGGATTGCGGCGCATCTCTGAATCGTAGCGCGCCAGAACAGCAGAGCGCTCGATGGTCCGAGATGAGGCCATCATGCGTGATGATGGTGATCGTGGTGATCGTCTTCGATCATGGGGTCCCCGTCATCGGGTTCTTCGCGCGGGAACGCCCGCAACGCGAGTCCGATAATCGCCCCGCCGATAAAGCCCAGACCCGCGCCGACGAGTCGCGCCTCATCGATGAGGTATATGCCCATTGCCGTGCCGATGAGCGCAAATATCAGGATAAATTTCATGGACGCCTCTTTGTGAAAGAGGATGCCACGAAATCCGTACCGACGCGAAGCGGTGTCCTTTCATCTCGCAAATGCGAACGCCTCGGCGGCGGGCGGCCCTTGTACTTGAACCCGAACCGGGCTCTCTTGCGGCCTGCAGGGGTTCCCCCGCCTTCGCCCTTGTCTCTCGGCTTTTCAAAAGAACACGATGCCCCTACTTCGCGCGCTGAAACATCTCTATGTGCAGGTTCTTCTTGCGGTTGCGCTCGGCATTGCGCTCGGGATGTTCTTCCCCGAAACCGGCGAAGCCCTAAGGCCCCTGGGCGACGGATTCATCAAGCTCATCAAGATGATCATCGCGCCGGTCGTGTTCTGCACCGTCGCCATCGGCATCGCGCATATGAGCGACCTTCGAAAATTCGGACGCGTCGGCGGCAAGACGCTGGTCTATTTCGAGGTGGTCTCGACGCTGGCGCTCGCCATCGGGCTGATCGTCGCCAATCTCGTGCGCCCCGGCGACGGCTTCAACATTGATGTCGCCACCATCGATCCCAGTATTGCCGCGGGCTATGTCGAACAGACCGACGAGGTGCTGTCGATTGTCGATCACCTGATGAACATCATCCCGGTGGCGTTCTTCGGCGCTTTCGTCGAAGGCGATCTGTTGCAGGTGTTGTTCATCGCTATCCTTACGGGCTTCGCCTGTGCGCGGCTTGGACCTGTCGGCGAGGAAGCGGCGCATGTGCTGGAGAAGATCGCGAAGGTCTTTTTCGGCATCATCAAGATCATCGTGCGCGCCGCGCCCATCGGCGCCTTCGGCGCGATGGCCTTCACCATCGGTCGCTACGGCGCGGAATCGCTGATCCAGCTCGGGATGTTGATCCTGACCTTCTACATTACCGCCATCTTGTTCGTGGTCGTGGTGCTCGGCCTCATCGCCCGCGTGGCGGGCTTCTCGATCTTCAAATTCATCGCCTTCATCCGCGAGGAATTGTTCATCGTTCTCGGCACGTCGAGTTCGGAATCGGTGCTGCCGCAGATGATGGACAAACTGCAACGGTTAGGGGCGTCCCGTCCTGTCGTCGGCCTCGTGATTCCGACCGGCTACAGTTTCAATCTCGACGGCACCAATATCTATATGACGCTGGCGACGCTGTTTCTGGCCCAGGCGACCAACACGCCGCTGACACTGGGGCAGGAATTGATGATCCTGGGCGTCGCCATGCTGACCTCGAAAGGCGCATCGGGGGTGACCGGCGCCGGGTTCGTAACGCTGGCCGCAACGCTGACCATCGTACCCGACATTCCGATCGTCGCGCTCGCCATTCTCGTTGGTATCGACCGCTTCATGAGCGAATGCCGTGCCCTGACCAATTGCATCGGCAATGGCGTGGCGACGCTCGTCATCGCCCGTTGGGAAGGGGAACTGGATCTGGACACGCTGAAACGCGAACTGGATCAGGGCCCGAATGCGGTGGCGGTACGGCTTTGACTGCCTAGCGCCGCTTCAGCGCCAGGAGGACCAGCGCCAGTCCCGCGATAAACGTCGCGCCACCGTAATAAATCCATTGCGTCTGCTGCAGCATGAAGCTGCTTTGCGGCCAGTTGATGTAACCCGCGCCCTGCCCCATCCATAAAAGTCCCATGGCCGCGATGATGAGCCCGGCGATCAGCTTGACGTTCTTCATGGGCTTTGCCCCCCAGTAATCGGTTCCGACGTGCGTACCCTACATAGCAGCCGGGCGCCCTGCCGTCAGCTATCCGCCCCTGTCTGGAGGGCGCAAGACGCACACCGACATGTTTCCTTACGACGACGCATCGAATTGCGGCACGGCGCGTTAATGCCCCCAGATACAAGGGATTCCCATGACCAAATCTTCGAAAAAGCCGCCGACGAAAAGCAAACCCGCCGCTGCCGCACAGACCTCCGGCAATGGCGGCGAAACCCACCAGACCGCCAAAGGCGATGCGATCCTGACCACCAATCAGGGCATCCCGATTTCCGACAATCAGAATTCGCTGAAAGTCGGCGCACGCGGGCCGGTTTTGCTGGAGGATTTCGTTCTCCGCGAAAAGATCATGCATTTCGACCATGAGCGCATCCCGGAACGCATCGTCCACGCGCGCGGATCGGCGGCGCATGGCTATTTCGAGCCCTATCGTTCGCTTTCAAATCTGACCCGCGCGGACTTCCTGCAGCGCGCCGGCGAACGCACGCCGGTGTTTGTGCGTTTCTCGACGGTCGCAGGCAGCAAGGGTTCCCATGATGTGCCGCGCGATGTGCGCGGGTTTGCGGTAAAGTTCTACACGCAGGAAGGTAATTTCGATCTGGTCGGCAATAATATGCCGGTCTTCTTCATCCAAGACGCGATCAAGTTTCCCGACCTCATCCATGCCGCGAAACCAGAGCCCGACCGTGAATTTCCGCAGGCGGCCACCGCACATGACACGTTCTGGGACTTCATTTCGCTGACGCCCGAAAGCTTTCACATGATCATGTGGGCGATGTCCGACCGGGGCATTCCGCGCAGCTACCGCATGATGGAAGGCTTCGGCGTTCACACGTTCCGCCTGGTGAACGCGAAAGGACGCTCCACCTTCGTCAAATTCCACTGGCGGCCCAAGCTCGGCATGCAATCCGTCGTCTGGGACGAGGCCGTGAAGCTGAATGGCGCGGATAACGACTATCACCGCCGCGATTTGTGGGAGACCATCAATGGCGGCGACACCGTCGAATTCGAGTTGGGTCTGCAGACCTTCTCCGAGGAGGAAGCCGACGCGTTCGATTTCGATGTGCTGGACCCCACCAAGCTGATCCCGGAAGAGCTCGTACCGCTGGAGATGGTCTGCAAGCTTGTGCTCGACAGAAACCCGGACAATTTCTTCGCGGAAACCGAACAGGTCGCTTTTTGCGTCGCGAATATCGTTCCCGGCATTGATTTCACCAATGACCCGCTGATGCAGGGACGTCTGTTCTCATATCTCGATACGCAGCTGAAGCGCCTGGGCGGACCGAACTTCCATCAGATCCCCGTCAACGCACCGAAATGCCCCTTCGCCAATCTGCAGCGTGATGGGCAGATGCAGATGGCAATGCCGAAGGGCCGCGTGAATTACGAACCGAACAGCCTCGATCCGAATGGCCCGCGCGAAGCGCCGAACCGTGGTTTCGTTTCTATCCCCGTCGAGGAGACGGGCGCGAAACTGCGCATCAGGCCGGAATCCTTCGCCGATCATTATTCGCAGGCGCGGCTCTTTTTTGTCAGTCAAACGGCGACGGAGCAGAACCATATCGTCGCCGCGCTGATTTTCGAACTGAGCAAGGTTGAAACCCCCGCCATCCGCGAACGGGTGGTTTCCCATCTCGTCCATATCGACGCGACGCTCGCCAAGCGCGTATCCGCTGGACTCGGACTCGGCACAGTTCCGGCGGCGAAAGCCGCTGTACGCCCGCTCGATATGGAGCCGTCTCCCGCACTCAGCATTCTGCAGAAAGCGACGCCCACTTTGACCGGCCGCATGGTCGGCCTTCTTCTGGGCGACGGCGCGGACGCCGCCCTTGTCGCCGCATTGCGCAAGGCGGTGACGGGTGCAGGTGCGAAGCTTAAGATCATCGCGGAAAAAATCAGCGGCGTTGCTCTGGCCGATGGCACCATGCTGCCGGTCGATTTCCGGATTGATGGCGGCCCGTCCTGCCTGTTCGATACGGTTGCCATAATGGCTTCGGACAAGGGCGCGGATAAACTGGCGGGCATGGCGCCCGCGCAGGATTTCGTGCGGGATGCCTACAGCCATCTGAAAATCATCGGCAGCACGCCAAATCTTTCGACATTGTTTGCCAAAGCCGGATTGGCGAAGGAAGACATGGATGAAGGATGCGTCAGCTTCTCCCGCAACGCCGATGCCGCGACCTTCATGACAATGGCTGCGAAGGGAAAATTGTGGGCTAGAGAACCGAAACTGCGTCCACTACCTTAAGGTGGCGCACCCCTTCTGGCCTCCGGCAAAGCACGGCGATAAGATCGCCGTGCTTTGCGCATGGGGCCTATCCAAATGCAGTCCGTCTGGACACGCCGATCCGTTCTTGCCGCGAGCGCAACGCTGCCCCTTCTGGCGCGGCACGCGCGCGCCGCGGAATTTACCTTCGCGCAATATCATAATCAGACGGAAGATACGCCGCTGCATCGCAATCTTGTTGCGCTGTGGGACGCCGTGGCGCGCGACACCAACGGGCGCGTGGTCATGCGTCTGTACCCTGAGAACAATGGTCTTGCGGGCGGCGATCAGGATGCGCTGGCGATGCTGCTTTCCGGGGAAATTGCCTTCTTTACGCTCATGGGTGGCATTCTCGGCCAGATAAGCCCCATCGCGGAAGCGCAGCAGCTTCCCTTCGCGTTTCGCAGCGCGGGCGACGCCCACCGGACGATGGATGGCCCGTTCGGGCAATATCTGGCCGAAGAACTGGCGCCGAAAGACATTCATCTTTTTCCGGTCTGCAGCTTCGACAATGGGATGCGGCAGGTGGCCAGCATCGCGCGGCCGCTGCTGACGCCGGAAGATTATGAAGGCGTGCGCATGCGCGTGCCGCCGGGACAGGTGATCGCCGATACGTTTCGCGCTTTCGGCGCCGAACCGGTGACGACAACCGCGAACCAGATTCATGACGCGATGTTATCGGGACAGGTGGATGCGCAGGAGAATCCGCTGGCGGTGATCGAGGGCTTCAGGCTTTACGACATTGCGCGCCACGTGAGCATGACAAACCATATCTGGTCCGGATTCAGCCTGATGGCGCATCGCCCGACCTGGTTGCGATTGCCGGATGATGTCCGCGCCGTCATCGCGCGCAATGTGACGCTTCATGTGCAGCGCCAGCGCGCCGAACAGGACGCATTCAATACGGGTTTGAGGCATACGCTGACCGCACGCGGGCTCACTTTCCACGAGGTCGACCCGCAGCCCTTCCGCAACCGTCTATCCGGTGTCTACGCGGTGTGGAAGGAAAAGGTCGGCCCACGCGGCTGGGCGATGCTGGAAGCCGACGTCGGAACGCTGGGTTGATCCCCGAAACTAATACGGGCGGAGATTTCTCCCCGCCCGCATCATTCTTCGTTTCGTTCGCTTCCTATTCGGCAGGATAACGCACGATCAGATAGGCCGTGTTGGAATGGCCGTCGCCCCAGCGCGCGAAGCGTTCCATCGGCTCGGGGTTCTTGAGCACGATGGGGAAGCGTCCGGCACGCCGCAGGAGATTTGCGTCCAGCGTCACTTCCAGTTCCGTGCCGCTTACGCGGCGGTAGGGAACCGGTTCACCCGCGATCAGCACCTGTGTCCCTTGGACGAAATTGAAGCCGGTCAGCGTCAACGTCGTCGCCGGGCTATTCTGCGTGATCATGGTCGGCGCAATCCGCTCGATCGCCGGGAAAGGCGATTCCGGCGGGTTCGGCGCATTCGCACCCTGGCCGCCCGTGCCGAATTCGCGCTTCACCGCCCGCACCCATTGCTGGTCGTTGACCGTATAGCGATGGTCCGGATCGTGGCCCGCGAAGGGAACGGAATAGGACGCGTGGAAATCGCGGTCGATCACCTGTCCGTTCTGAATGACGGATTCGATCTGGCGAAGATTGCGAACATCCGCCAGCGGATCGGCATTGACGATCAGGATGTCGGCCAGCTTGCCTTCGGTGACCGTGCCAATCTGATCGGAGACGCGCATCGCTTCGGCCACCCAGGACGTTGCGCCCTGGATGATCTTCATCGGTTCGATGCCGGCTTCCTGAAAGATCGCCATTTCTTCATGCATGATCGACCCCGGCACCTTGCCGCCATTGGTGTCGCCGCCGATTAGCGGCTTGCCGCCCGCATCGCTGAACATTTTGTAGAAGCGCAGCATGTTCTGATACCCGGGCATACGGCGCTCACGGACCGCGCCGGTATTGGTGTTGCGGCGCGTGTTCTGAAGCTGGCGGAAGAAGCGCGTGTCGTAATAAGCGAGCAATGCAGGGTTCGAGAATTGCTGCTCGTAATGGCGCTGCATCTCGGACCAGTCGGCGGGATAGCCGGGGGCTTCATGGATGATGTTGGGGACGAGCGAAACCTGCTCGCGGACCAGAAGATCGATCAGCGCTTCGGCTTTCGCATCGTCCATCAGCGCGAATTTGTCGAGGTCGCCATTGCCTTCCGGCTCGGCCCCGTCGCGCACCAGCTGATCGCTGACGCCGCGGGCGTGATGGATGATATCGATCCCGGCATTCGCCGCGTCATTAATGCCCATGATGGGGCCCGTGGCGCGCATGGTGCACGGCTTGCCGCGTTCATGTGCGGTTTCGCAGGCCCATTCCACCCATTCCGGCTGCCAATTGCCGTCATGGAACATGATCATGTCCGAGCCGGCATCGAGCAGAAGGTTGGTATGTGTCTGCAGGGCCTCGAAGGTCTGCGGCAATTGACGGCCATCGTAGGGCGTCTCATAGCCATAGAGTTCTTCCGGATCGAAGCCGCCGAAATGGGCGATGCCGATCCATTCGCGCGGACCCCGTTGCAGGCCCATATTCACCGCGTCGCGCGAGGCAATTGAGACTTCACCGCCCAGTCCGATATCGACCTCGGAGGTGACACCCCAATGGAGATAGGCTTCACCGAACTGCCAGGTGTAGCTGGCCTGCGCGTCCCACAGACCGGGCAGCACCCATTTGCCCGATGCGTCGATGATCTCCGCGCCTGCGGGCACCTGAACGTCACCGGCCGCACCGGCCGCTGTAATGCGGTTGCCTTCGATGACCACGACGGAATTCGCGACCGGCGCGCCGCCATTGCCGTCGATCAGCGTGCCGCCCTGAATGACGGTGACCTGCGCCAGCGCCGGAAGCGACGCGCCGCACAACAAGAACGCAAGGCAAGCGCCTGCGCCCGTTCGAATTTTCATATTACTCTCCCCGTTTGTTTTTTCTGTACCCGTCCAGCGACCGCTCGCCAGGTGCTCCCCAAGCGGCCGGAGACTAGTGCAGTATTGTGAGGTGATCCAGTTGGGCGCGCGGCCCGGCGCGGCGCGAGAAAATGGCGATCCCGAGAGGACTTGAACCTCTGACCCACAGCTTAGAAGGCTGTTGCTCTATCCAGCTGAGCTACGGGACCGTTATGGCGACACTGCTTCGCGGGCGCCAGAATACAGGCGAAGGCGCCGGGGGAAAACTGCCGGTAGTATCCCTTCATCGCCTCGCGGACGCTCGGCGGATGGGTGGCCGGATCAAGTCCGGCCATGACGACCGCAGGGGTCAATGCGACCAGGGGACTTTGCGGTCGTAACGGAAATTGTCGGAATAGGTCTTCGCCTTAGGGGTGGCGGAATGCGGCTCGAACACCTGAAAGGGAATGGCGTTCTTTTCGGCGTAGGCCACGGCCTCTTCCTTGGTATCGAAATCGAGGCTCAGCTGCTGACGCATGTCGTCCGAGCTGGTCCAGCCCATCAGGGGCTCAATCCCGCGCGGCGATTGGGGTTCGAACTCGAGAACCCATTTCTTCGTACGCGCCTTGCCCGACTGCATGGCGTTGCGGGTCGGTCTGTAAATGCGGGCGAGCATGGGTCGTCTCCGGCGTTCGTAAATGGTCGGGGCGGCGTGATTCGAACACGCGACCCTCTGGTCCCAAACCAGATGCGCTACCAGGCTGCGCCACGCCCCGGCTGCAGAAGGGCTGGATACACGGTTGGACGGAGGGCTTCAAGGCGCGGAAAAGCCTATCCCGGTCAGGCCATTCTTAAGCGACGGCGGCGCGGGGGCGCCGGGCCCGGTTCCCGACCTCGGAGGCGAGGCTGCAGGAGGCCGGCAGCTGGATGGTGACGGTCGTGCCGCGCTGGACCGCGCTGGTAATCAACAGGTTGCCGCCATGCAGTTCCGCAAGCTGTTTCGAAATCGGCAGGCCAAGGCCATGGCCCTGATTGCGCCGCGTCGTCCAGCCATCGGCCTGCCCGAAATAGGACAGCACTTTGGGCAGATCGGCCTCGGCGATTCCGATGCCCTCGTCCGCCACGGCAAACCGCGTTCCGGTCTGGTCGCGCTCGGTCCAGATCTGCACCTTCCCGCCCGCGGGCGTGAACTTTACGGCGTTGGACAGAAGGTTGATGAAAATCTGCAGCACGCGGCGGCGGTCGGCGAGCAGCATCAGAGGCTCCTCGCCCAGATCGTAGATGAGGTTGACGCCGAACGACGAGGCCTGCGGGCTCAGGATCGCGATGCCCTCATGCAGCACTTCAAGCAGATCGAAGGTGCTGTTTTCGAGTTCGACCTTGCCCGACACGATGCGCGAGAGTTCGAGAACGTCGTTCACCAGCGACAAGAGATGCTGTCCGCTCATGTGAATGTCGGCGGCATATTCGGTGTAGATGGGTTTTCCCATCGGACCGAAGGTTTCGGTTTTCATGATCTCGGAAAAACCGATAATCGCGTTCAGCGGCGTGCGCAGCTCGTGGCTCATGCTGGCGAGGAAGGTCGATTTCGCGCGGTTGGCTTCTTCGGCGAGGATGCGCGCGATTTCTGCCTTTTCCTTGGCGCGCTTGTGAGCCGCGCCAAGGCGCATGAGTTCGAGCTCCACTTTGCGGCGCACGGCAAGGCTCGCCGCAGTCTGCAAAATCGTGAAGTTGACGATCGCCAGATAGCACTGCACCAGCAGAAGCTGCTCATGGAATGTCTCGCCCACGAGCATGAACGGGCTATATCCCAACGCCGTCGCCGAAATGGAACAGATCGCTGCCATCAGCAACGCCAATGCGCCGCCGGGGAAGCCGAAGCGGAAGGTCAGAATGAGGGTGGGCGGGAAGACGAGAAACAGCAGCGGGAATTGCGCGAAAAAGAAAATATGGACGATGGCCATAAAACAAAGGACCAGCAGGCCGAGGTTCACCACAAACTTCTTGCCGCGTACGGCATTCACGAGTTCGCGGAAGCGGAAGGCCGCGAGCACCGGCGTCGCTGTAATGAGCGACAGCACATCGGCCAGATACCAGGTGAAATAGGTGTCGTAGAAATTGCCGCCATAGGCGTAGGTGACAAAGCCTGCGCCGATCAGGGCGGAAAAACCGACCGCCGGGCCGCAGGTGAGCGCGCAGAGCAGCGCCACCGATATGGGCCGTGTCAGACGCCGGTCGAGAGCCAGCTTGCGCAAGGGCACGGCCACCAGCAGCACTTCGCTCGAATTCGCAAAGGAAAGCACGATGGCGTGCATGTAGGTATCGCCGAGAACCAGATAGGCCGCGACATTGGCGCAATAGCCGGCGATCACCAGTGCGGGCCAGGAGCGGCTGGACGCGTTCAGCAAGATCGCCAGAAGAATAGCATTCGACAGCCAGATCGACGTGATGCCGTTGGTCCGGTCTGCAAGCTCGACACAGGCGAGAACGCCGAAGAAAACACCGAACGTCGCCACCGCCAGCGTAAACGGCGCTACGGAAAACTTTGTTCTGAGTGTTGAAAAAGACAAATTTTCCCCCACGCATTGCCCCGCGTGAAAACGCGAAACATCGCCGTACCTGACGTATAATGGTACAGGCGCATTAACATTCAGTTGATAATGGGACAGGCGCATTAACATTCGGTTGAGTGGGAACCCGTAATGGCGCCAAAAAAATGAAAACCGTCGCATGCGGTGCGGCGTTTTTAGGCAGTGAACAGGATTTGTTAGCGACGCCGGCGATTAACGACGCGGGTTATCGCGGGCGGGGCTGTGCATATTCCAGAGCGTAAGTGGCGATCTGGCCGCGCCAATAGGCGAAATAACCCGCATCCAGTATCCAGCCGACTTCCGCCTTGGTGGGAATGCGCCGAAAGCCCGTCGCCCCGGCAAACTCCCCTTCGATGGTTTTGTAAGCGGAATAATAGCCGCGCCAGGGACGTTTGACGATCTGAAAGCCTTCGCTGCGTCCGCGCTCGTCGGCGTGCATCTCCACGATGTCGCCCGCTGCATCGAAATGAAATTGAACGCGTGCGAGTGTCGCACCCTCGCCTGCTTCCACTTCGACGATATTTTCTTCCACCTGACGCCAGCGCAAATGCGGGTTGTACAAAATCGCATCTGGCGCCCAGGGCAGCTCCGCGAGATAGCGCATCAGCTCTGCCTGATCGGTGACGACACCGCGCATATCGGCAAGCGGTATGGAGCCGAGAAGGCGAATGCTCAACATGCCATCGCCACCGACATAGGCATCCATGACCCGCATCGTCGTGAGACCTGCGCGCTTCTGCGCGGCATACCAGACGAAGCCGATTTTTTCGGTGCCCATCATCTGTTCAGCGCGGAGATTCATCCACTCGTCTCCGGGATTCATCCGCATTTCCGCAAGCTGATGAAAGGAGGCACTGATGGCGCCCCCGGTATCGGGAACGCCAGACTTCGCCGCGAAGGCGCGCACGATCTCGGGCAGTGCGGCGCGGTTCACGCCTTCATCATTGTCCGGTCCGTTCGAAAAGCGAACATATTGCATTGCGGTACGGACATTGCGCTCGAACTTCCCCATGGCCCGCAAATGCAGGAGCAGCGTGACGAGGAAGGTGATAAACAATACGAGAAGAAGCGTTTGCATGGCTCTCCCTAGCCTTCTTTGCGCCCGGTAGGAAGGCGGCCTTGCGGAAAATTCTCTGTAAAATTCCCGGCATGGCTGTGCAGGAACAGGCCCTGTTTCATCTTCCCCCGCCGGTGTTACACTCCCACGCATAGATGGGGACCGGAAAACACGATCCATCGGGAAATGTCAGGAGTGCCGTGCATGAAGATGACCGGATTCGCGAATTTCCTTTGCTTCGCATTGGCAGGGTTGCTTGCCTGCGCGGAGGCACGCGCGCAAACCGTGGAAGAATTTTATCGCGGCAATGTCCTGGAGATTTACAACGGCTTTACGGTCGGCTCGGGCTACGATGCGCATATGCGCCTCGTCGCGCGCCACATCGGCAAACATATTCCCGGACATCCCACCGTCGTTCCGTTGAACATGGAAGGCGCGGGCAGCCTTAAACTCACCAATTGGCTTTATAATGTCGCGCCGCAGGACGGCACCGTGATCGGCGTGATTGCGCGGGGCATTCCGTTCGAACCGCTGGTCGGCATCGCGCCGCCGAACACGCTGTTGTTCGAGGCAACAAAATTTACCTGGATCGGCAGCACCACCGACGAGGTCAGCGTCTGCGCCGCGTGGGAACGCGCGGGGATAGACGAATTCTCCGATCTTTATGAAAAGGAATTGATCGTGGGCGGCGTCGGCGCGGGCGGAGACCCGGATGTCTTCCCACGCATTCTCGATGGCGTGCTGGGCGCTAAATTCCGTATCGTCAGCGGCTATCCGGGCGGCGCGGATTTGCTGTTCGCCATGGAGCGCGGCGAAGTCGATGGGCGCTGCGGCTGGTCATGGGCGAGCCTCATCGCCACCAATCAGCGCTGGCTCGACGAGGGCAAGGTGAAGATTCTCATCCAGCTTTCGCGCGCGCCCCATCCCGATCTTACCGCCATGGGCGTTCCCTGGATCATGGACCTCGCCAAAACCGAGGAAGACCGACAGCTCTTCCGGATGATTTTTGCGCGGGGCGCGGTCGGACGTCCGTTCATCGCGCCACCGAACCTCCCCGCTGACCGGGCCGCAGCCCTGCGGCAAGCCTTTGAGGACACGATGCGCGATCCGGAGTTCCTGGCCGACGCCCACCAGGCGCGATTGGAAATCGTTCCGATGACGGGCGAAGAAGCGCAGCAGCTCATCGCGGAAGTCTATGCGACGCCGAGGCCGATCGTGGACCGCGCGCGCGCGATGCTGAGGCCTAATTTCTGAACGGCGCCTAGCAGCCGGTGCCCGGCACAAAACGCGGGGCATCACCATCATCGGACTCGAACCGCACGACGCAGGCGAGATGCCGAATCGTCGCGCTGCTGTCGAGTGCATCGGCTTCGATGGACGGGGCGCGCAATTTCAGATGGGCGAACACATTGCGCGTGCCATTGACGTAATCTTCATCGGCGGGACGCAGCGGTTTTCCTTCCTCCGCAACGGCCGGAAGAATCGTCATACTCGCCGAGCGATAGACATTGCCGCCGATCACGAAGATGCGCCGTCCGGGGGCATCGACCTTCACGACGATATCGCAATGCGAGCGCATGCCCTCGCCCATATTTCGGCGGCGGTCCGCGAGGGTGCGGTAGTTCAGCGACGCCCGCCCATTGCAGAGCAGATCGCCGGGAGAAATCTCCTCCTCGCCCGGATCATGGGCGATGAAAGCCGCCTCGCCCGCTTCGCCGTCACGGGCGCGGATGGCCTGATCGATATAGGAATGATGCGCGACGGCGCGGCGAAACTGTTCCGCCTTTCCAAGCCCCGCTTCGCACATCACCCAGGAAATGAAGGCCGCCGACCAGGGCCTTATCCATGTCACATCGTTGCCGCCGGGCCCGGCCCAGGCGCGGTTCTGCTCGGAGAGAATGGGCCCGCCTTCCGGCGTCACCGCCCAGTAGCCGGCGATGGTGGTCGCCACATCCTCGGAGTCCTCGAAGGTGCCGAGCCGGGGAAAGGCGCGCACGATCTGCGGTGCGGTGTATTCCGGATTGGCATCGTCATGGACGATCCCGGCGGGGAAAAAACGCCGTGCGACATTTGAACGGTCCACGATCGGAAAACCGAAATAACCCCATTCCTGCACGGCGATATCGACGATGCGCCGGCGCGTTTCGCTTGTGGCAAGCTCCCGGCAAGCGCGACCGTTGCCGGACAGGGTTCCAAGCCCGCCGCTTACAAAAGCGGAGGGCGGCGTGACATCAAACACCGCCGCAGGCAAACGGGCATAGGCCGCGTCCTGCGCAAAGGCAGGCGTCACGGCAAAGACCGCCAAGGCGAGCCAGATTCCAAACGATTTCAAAGCACCACCCCATTCGCCGCGCCCTTACTTTAGCGTGATTTGGCTAGCTGACGAGCCGCCTCTCCCATCACGAGGGCGTAAATCGGACGGTCCCCAGGAACCCTTAACTTGCTATTTGGGCCGAATACGCCGATGGTCCGTCCCGCATCGGGGCTAGCGATGCCGCTATTATGAAATGATAGAGGACCGCGCCCCTTTGCAATCTCCCACGTCTGTACTTACGCCCGAACGCGAAGCCGAGAGGCTTTCCGCTGTCCGCCGCTATGACATTCTAGACACGCCGCCCGATGGCGCATTCGATCGCATCACCGCGCTCGCGGCGAAGATTTTTGCCGTGCCGATCTCCATCATCTCACTGGTTGATCATGACCGCATCTGGTTCAAATCGCATCATGGACTGGACGTGCGGCAGATCGGACGCGATCCGGGACTGTGCGCATCGGCCATTCTGGATGACACGCCCTATATTCTCGCCGACGCACGCGAAGACATACGTTCTCTGGCGAACCCGCTGGTGGCCGGGGAATTCGGCTTGCGGTTTTACATGGCGGTGCCGCTGCGCACGCATGACGGGCACAATCTCGGAACGCTTTGCGTCATTGACCGTGAACCGCGTGCGGTAACGGAAGAACAGATCCGCTATCTGGAAGACCTTGCGGCCATTGTCATGGACCAAATGGAATTGCGCCTCGCAGCGCGCAATTCGGTCGCCGACCTGACCCAGATTCTTTCCGACAAGGACAACGCGCTGAAGCGTGCGGAAATGATGGCGAAGGAAATCGACCATCGTGTGATGAACAGCCTGCAATTCGTGTCCAGCATTCTGCAGATGCAGGGACGGATGGCGAAAAACGACGAAGCCGCAAAGGCGCTCGATGTCGCGGCGGCGCGGGTTGCCGCTGTCGCCAGTGTACATCGCCATTTCTATTCGAGCGATGTGCTTCCGAACACGCCCTGCCTCGCTTACATGCAACGGCTCTGCAAGGAATTGTCGGGCGTGCTGGGTGACTTCGCCATCGAAGTCGACGGCGAGGAATATGAGCTTCCCACCGACCAGATCGTCTCGCTCGGCCTGATCGTCAATGAACTGGTCACCAATGCCGCCAAATACGACGGCAAGCGCGCCAAGATCACCTGCGGCCGGGGCGAAGACGGAAGTTTCCAGCTGCGCGTCAGCGATGAAGGCGCGGGCCTGCCCGCCGATTTCCAGCCCGACAAAAGCAAAGGTCTGGGGCTGAAAGTCGTGCACTCGCTCATTCAGAAGCTTGGCGGCGCGCTGCATGCGGGCAACCGCCCGGACGGCAAGGGCGCGATGTTCACCATCACCTTCAGACCGAAATAGACGCCCTCCCTCCCTTGTGTCGCGCAACATCCGGCGGTGGCGCAGCGCCCGCGGCTGGACTAGGCTTGACCTCAGGGAAAATCAGGGGAGACACTCATGGGTAGCAAGACGGGCATTTTTCGCAAAACAGGGTTCGGCGCAGCCGCGGCAGCAGCAATGTTCACGATGACGGGCCTGGCTTCGGCGCAGCCCGCCGATTCC
>CAIOYY010000043.1 GCA_903862715.1 uncultured Alphaproteobacteria bacterium | reverse complement strand
CGGCGGTCTGTTCGACTTTTTGTCGGGAACGGCGTCTCGCGCGCCCGTAGCGATGCAAAAATGCGGGCTGGAATGGGCCTATCGCGTGGCGCGCGATCCGAGGCGGCTTGCATGGCGCTATGCCACCACGAATGTGCATGCGGGCTATCTGATGGCGAAGCACTCGCACTCTTAGGACGCCTTAGGCGGGTACAAGGCGCCGATTCGGCGTGCGCGCCATAGCGCCCGTGTTCGTCCCGGCCGGGCTTTGGGGTTCAAGAAGGCTTGAATTGGCTGCTCGAAGCGCATCGAAGCGGGGGGCAGGGACGGGCTTGGCTTGACCCGCCAGGGGTCCTGCACGCAAAATGATCAGCAACAAATAGGGTATAGGCGCCCGGAACAGGGCCCAAGGAGACGTCGATGTCCAACAGAAATATCGCATGGTTGCCGCTCACCTCGCTGGTTGCGGCCTTGTCCTTTGTAGCGCTTCCGGCATTGGCGGCGGCGCCACCGGCAGCACCCGATACATCCTTCCTGCCGGAAGGCGAAGCAAAGCCGCTGATCGAGGCGTTCTGCATCGCCTGCCACAACCCGAATTACATTGTTCAAAGCGGCGGCTACACCAAGGAGCACTGGCAGCAGCTGTTGACGAGCATGGTGCCGCTCGAAGGTACGCCGCAACTGGAAACGATCTCCGAATATCTCGCGACGAACTTCCCGCCGACCACCGACAAAAACCCCACTCTCATCTCGGGTGATGTCCAGATTTCGTTCGAGAACTGGCAGATGCCGACACTCGGTCAGATGCCGCGCGATCCCGTGGAAGCGCCGGACGGCATGATCTGGTGGGTTGGCCAATGGGCGGCAGGCAATCTCGTTGGGCGCCTTAACCCTGAAACCGGCGAGATGAAGGAATTCCCTTTGCCGGCGAGAACGCTTCCGCACAGCGTCACGCCGGACTCCCATGGCAACATCTGGGTTTCGGGCAATGGTAACGGGACGATCGTGAAACTCGATCCGGTGACGGAAGAGATGACGGTCTATCCGATGCCGGATCCCGCCGCGCGCGACCCGCACACCATGGTGTTCGACAGTGAAGGCATTCTTTGGTTCTCCGTTCAGTTCGGCAATATGATTGGCGCGCTCGACCCCGCTACCGGCGACATCAAGCTCGTCACTGCACCGGTCGAGAATTCACGCCCCTACGCGATGAAATTCGACTCCAAGGGCGATGTCTGGGTCAATTGCCGCAACACGCCCTGTATCTACCGCGTTGATCACGACACGATGGAGATCACGGCCTTCACGCTGCCGCACGCCGACAGCTGGTCGCGCCGCCTCGCGCTCACCAGCGACGATATGGTCTGGTATGGCGATACCGAGCGCGGCCTAATCGGTCGTCTGAATCCGGAAACCGGCGAAATCACGGAATGGCCGTCGCCGAGTGGACCGAACTCCGAGCCTTACTTCATGGAAGTGATCGACGATATCGTCTGGTACAATGAATCCGGCAAGCGTCCCGATGCGCTGGTGCGTTTCGATCCCGCCACCGAAACCTTCCAGAGCTGGGCCATTCCTTCGGCGCAAGGTTTCTTCGGAGGCATCGCGCGTCATGGCCGCGCGACCAGCGATGGCGATCTGTTGATCCATCAGGGCAGCTCGAACAATATCATTCGCGTTCATTTGAACGACAACGACTGAGCACGATTACGAAAGATGTTAGAGGGCGTCGGCGGAAACGCTGGCGCCCTTTTCGTTGGTGCCCAGGTCGGCCTATCGCAACGTGAACTCGATCTGGAATTCAAGCGGCAACCGATCCCCTATCATTTCTTCCGGGAACGGGGGAAATGGAGCCGCTCGTTGCAAAATGGAAATAGCCGTTGAATCCAGCGTTTGTGAACCGGAACTGTGGCTTACCCGCTGCGAGACAAGGCGACCGTGCCGGTCGATCGTGAACTGCACGGTGGCGATCCCCGCCTCCCTTTGTCCACGTGCGCCGCGCATATAGGGACGAAGGTGCGCGGACACTTCCCGATAATACGGATCCATAATGTCCGGAGGCGCATGCGCCATCATTTCTTCCGGCGGTGGTGGTGGCGCGACAGGGGCTGCTTCCGGCGGGGGGGCAATGTGATTGCGTTTACTGGTGGCGGCGTGTTCACGATGAACTCCGGCATGACTATGTCCGGTATTTCCGGAAGGGCCGGCGGTGTTACGGGCGGCGGCGGCACGATATCCACGGGTATCACCGGCTCGCTTTCGATGGCGACGGTGATGGCTTTCGGTTCAAGCTTCCTTGTGATGTAGCCTTGGCCGGCGAATACGAACCCAAGGATAAGCGCAGCATAGATGAACGCGACGCCCGCCACGCCACAGCAGCGCGCCCGCCAGTTTTTCGGCGGCGGCCTTTTTGCGGCAAAGGTGGAGAACGCGGCTTCCCGTTGCGTTCCCGACAGGGGAAACGCCATTGCGTCGGCAGCAACGGGCATTTGCATGTTCATTCCGCCGGCGCACCTTCCAGTGCCGCCTGTTTGCGCACGCGCATGGCGATTTTGTTACGCCGTTTGATCCACCACATGATCGTGCCGGTGATGGTGAACAGAACCGGCATCAGACCGGAAGCAAAGACCAGAAACTGCCAGATCATCCCGAGGCCTTGTCCGTCGTGAAGGGGACGCTGCCACGCCATGAAGGCGTTGCCGAGGCCTTCCTGCGGATTGCGCACGCTCGCCACTTCGCCGCGATAGGGATCTATGGAAATGGAAGTGGCGGGAGTGCCTTTGACGGCGTCGGTAGCTAGAACCGTTACGCGCATCGCACCTTCAGGCTCGCCCGGCAGAAACACGCCGACGACCCGCGAACCGGGTTGCTCCGCCAGCGCGATCGCCACGGCTTCGTCCACGGCAATGGTGGCCTGCCCCTCGACCGGCATGATCTCCTGATTCACCGGCGGCAGAGGTTGGCCACCCAGCATGCTGTGCATGGCCGGCCCAATGGTGGCGGGAAACGAAATGGCGACACCGGAGAAGCTGACGATAATGAAAACGACCCAGCCCCAGATGCCGGTGGCGCCATGCAGTTGACGATGGAAGGGATAGCCCTTGGCGTCGCGGCGGACACCAAAGGCGTTACGCCACGCCCCGCATTTCGGCCACCAGAGAACAAGCCCCGTAATACCCAGCAGCGTCATGCCGACGCCGAGCCAGCCCACGACACTGCGGCCTTCGCGGCCGCCGATGAGCAGACTGCCATGTAGCTGATGCATGAAATCGGAAAGCGCCGTGCGGTTACGTTCTTGATCTCCAATGACCTCGAGGCTGACCGGATCGACATAGACCTGTGCGCCACCCGCAAACCCGCGGCCCGGACCTTGCTGTTCGCCATTGGTAATTCGCGCAAGGCGGACGATGGCCGGGTCCCCGGCTTCAGAGGGCATTGTGACCGACGCGGTGCGAAAGCCATCCCGGTTCACGGCCGCGATAATCTCGCTCGGCGCTGCAACCTCTCCGACGGCGGTAGCGCGCGGAACGGTCATGAAATCCTGATCGTAGACCAGATAGCTCCCGGTCACGCCCAAAATCACGAACGGAATGCAGAAGATGAGACCGACCCAGAGATGAACCTGGAGGAGAATTCGGCGCACGGAGAAGGGCTGTTTGGGTTCGTTGTTCATAACTCACTCCATCGGCGTATGAGATTGTGATAGACGGCCGTCAGCGCGACCGAGGCATGATGCTTGTCGCCCAGTGCTATCCGCGTTTCGGTAATGGCTCGGTCCAGATCGTAAAGTTCGCGGCGCTTGCCATCGTCCTTGATCATGGACTGGACCCAGAAGAATGAAGCCCAGCGGGAGCCGCGCGTGATAGGGGCAACCCGATGCAGGCTGGTCGCCGGATACAGCACGGCATGCCCGGCGGGAAATCTCACGGATTGTTCGCCATAGGTGTCTTCGACGATCAATTCGCCGCCATCGTAGTCCTTCAGGTCGGTAAGAAAGACGGTGACGGAAATGTCCGTTCGTACACGGACATTCGCTCCGGTCACAAAGCGGATGGCGTTGTCGACATGAGATTCAAAGCCCATGCCCGTGTCGTACCGGTTGAAAAGCGGGGGAAATACCCGCAGGGGCAGCGCGGCGGCGGTGAAGATGGGGTTGCGTCCCAATGCGCGCAACACCACATCGCCGAGCTGGCGTCCCTGCGGGGAATTTTCCGGTACCTGTAGATTGGTCTTCGCCTCCGAAGACTGCGCCCCGGCGGTGACCTTCCCGTCGACCCAATCCGCCGCCTTCAAGGTGGCGCGGCACAGCGCCACCTCGTTCGGCGTCAGAAGATCGGGAATCTGCACCAGCATATCTACGTTACCTCACAGCGACGCGCTGACAGAGAAAATGAAGTTACGTCCCACAGCGGGAATAACGCGATTGCTCCACAAGCCGTCATAGTTCAGACGGTCGGTGAGATTGTTTCCATTTAACGCAAAGCGCCAATTCTCATATTGATAGGCAATCAGCGCATCAAAAGAGAGATTGAAGGGCACCTTGTTCAACGCGGTATTGTTCAGGAAAACGCCATCGCGATAGGTAAGGCCCGCGCCGACCTAAAGACCCGGTACCATTGCGGGGTCATAGGTGGTCCACAGGGATGCCGCGTTCTTGGAAACGAATGCGACGGGATTACCGATAACGGCGGTATTCGGTAAAGGCGGCGTTCCGGTAAAGGCTTCCAGGATTTCGCCGTCGAGATAGGTGTAGTTCGCGGTGATGAACCAACCCGGAGCGAGCTGCCCACTGACGCCCACTTCGACACCGAAAGTGCGCTGCTTTTCACCCGACTGCAGCAGAACGTCGCCGAACTCATCCAGCTCCTTGGCATTGTTCTTCTGAACCCGGAACACGGATGTCGATACGCCCAGTCCGCCGTTGAAGAAATTTATCTTGGCGCCCGCTTCCCAGATTTCATTCCTTTCGGGTTCGAGACCAGCCGTAGTGCTGCTTACAGACGTCGGCGCACTGGCGATCGAGGTGCCTTGCGGAACAGAGGATCGCGCCCAGGAGATGTAGAACGTCTGGTCCTCATTGCGTTCGTAAATGATGCTGGCCTTCGGGTTGGCCATTTCCGAGTTCGCTTCGACCGCCGTAACCACGCCGCCCTGCGTGATGGTGGCATGATCGACATTATGGCTCTCAAGACGAACGCCGCCGGTCACGGACCATTGCTCGTTCAACCACAGCCGGGCGTTCACAAACGCCGCATAGGTCCGGCCTTCGGTTTCGAGGCGTTCATTGGCGGTAGGATCGACAATCGGTCCGATGGTATAGGGGCCGTTGAAATAAGGATCGAGCAATCCACGGGCCGGAAGGCCGGTATTGCGCGACGGTGTGTATAAGAAAGAACGCCGCTTGTTGTGCTGGTAGGATAGGTCGAATCCACCCACGATTTGCGTGCGCAGAGAACCCGTCATCCCATCCCAGACCGCAGCGGTGATGTTCTGCATCCCCCAGGTATCCTGCGCGTAGGGGCCTGGTCCGCCGGTCGTCACCAAAGGAACGGTGCCGGGATCACCGTCGAAAAAATTGGTCACGCAGGTCGCGTTGCAGCTCGTAGGAGATGGGGTGAACTGGCGCGTATAGATGCCAAGTCGGCTATCGCTGAAGATGTTCAGCTGTTCGTTCAGTGTGCTGCTGAACTTGGCGGTGAAGATATCGACGTCTGAATTGTCGCGGTCTTTGTCGAAGCCATAATAATTGCTGCGTGGAACCCCAAACTCCGTGATGGGGCGGCCATATTCGTCACCAGGACGAACCACCACGGGAACGCCATAATCCGGCTGGCGCTCATCGGTCTGATGAAGGTAGCTCAGCGAGAATTCCGTATCCGTATCGATTCCGAAACCGATGGAAGGCGCGATGCCCCAGCGGCGCGACTCCACATGATCGCGGTCGACAAGTTCCTGCGATTGGAACATTGCGTTAAGACGTACGCCGATTGTGTCCGTGATGGGATAGTTCACGTCACCGGTTGCGCGGTAATACGGACCACTGCCGACACCGGCGGTGCCTTCGACGAGTTGTTCAAGGCGCGGGGTTTTGGAGGATGTGTTGATGGCGCCGCCCGTCGTTCCGCGGCCGAACATGGCGGAAGAGGGGCCCTTGATGACTTCAATGGACTCGTAATTGAAGGCATCGCGCGTATAGACGCCGAAATCGCGCAGACCATCGACATAGATGTCGTCCTTCGCGTCGAATCCGCGAATGCGGAACTGATCGCCGTTCAAACCGCCGCCGCCTTCACCGATGGTGACGGTAATGCCGGGAACATTGCGCAGCGCCTGATCAAGGGTCGTCACATTCTGTTGGCGCAGGACTTCCGGGCTGATGACATTGATCATCTGCGGCGTGTCCTGCACCGTGCCGGGCATGCGCGAGAGCGTCGTTTCCTCGGTCTGGGTATTCGGATTTTCGCCTTCGACCTGGAAGGTACCCAGCTGCACGGGTGTTGTAGGGGCCGGATTTTCCGCCGCCAGACCGGTTGTGGCGACCGGCAGGAAAAGGCCCGCCCCGAGGGCCGCTGCGAGAACGCTCGGCGACGGCGCTACAAGGTAGCGCTTTCGGGCGGTCGCCATGCGATGACTATCCAGTGACATAATTATCTCCTCAAAATCGATACACCAGGGATCTCGCGTGTAAGACCTGGCTGGCGTCCGAATGAGGACCTCCTCAAATGGGTGCTGGCTGGGGTGTTGCCGTGTCGCGAGTGTGACTCGGCCTATTTCGTCAAAATGAGTTTGTCATTGCTCGTGATGCGTAGTCGGTATTCAGAATTGTTATGGATAAGAATGACTTCGCGCGCGGACCCGAGCAGGGTGCCGATGTCGATGCGGCGCGAAGAGGCCGGTGCCGTCATCAAACTTTGCTGTTTTTCTTCGCCCCTGCTCATTCGCTCTCGACCCAGTCCGGTGCGGCCCAAACGCGCCGCGCGCGCCGATTCCCAACCCATTTGCCCTTCCCAATAATCATAATGCGACTTACTCGCAATGGGTAAATTCACGTGAAAACGGCTGGGATAATGGGGCTGAGCGTGCCAACGCGCCGCACGACCGAGCGGGCCTGCCAACTTTTAATGAAAAAATAACAATATCAGGATGTTACGAAGGGTGCGTGGCATGGGCCGCGACAAATATGTGCCGCGAAACATATATAAAGGCACGCTGTATCGACGGCTGCCTTCCCCGTGCTCCGTGGCGGGAAGTCAGTTCTGAATGATCGATGCCTTGGTCAGCGCTGTAATCTCGTCCTCTTCGAGGGCTAGAACACCGCGCAGGACCTCATTCGTATGCTCCCCGAGAAGGGGGGGAGCCATCCGGTATTCGGGAGGCGTAGCGGACAGATGAATGGGATTGGCGACCATGGCGACGCTCCCGGCCGCCCGATGAGGAAGCTCACGCGCCATCTGACGATGCTTCACCTGCGGATCGTCGAAGACGGCATCCAGCGTGTTGATCGGGCCGCAGGGAACGCCCTTTGCCGATAGCAGCGACACCCATTCGCGCGTCGTCTTCTCTCGGAACATTCCGGAGAGCTGGGGAATAAGTTCGTCGCGATGCCGCACCCGCGCTTTATTGGTCATGAATTTCGAATCGTTGGCGAGTCGCGGCGCGCCCATCGTCTCGCATAGTTTGCGGAACTGGCTGTCGTTGCCGACCGCGAGAACCAGATGACCGTCGCTGGTTGCAAAGGATTCGTAAGGTACGATGCTGGGATGGGCATTGCCCATGCGCGGGGGAACATCGCCGCTTGTGAGATAGCCATGAGACTGGTTGGCAAGAGCGGCAATCACGCAATCGAGTAAAGCGAGATCGATATGCTGGCCTTCGCCGCTCGCGTCGCGGTGGCGTAGCGCGGCAAGAATAGCCGTCGAAGCGTAAAGCCCGGTAATCACATCTACTAATGCAACGCCGGCTTTCACTGGCCCGCCGCCCTGCACGCCATCGGGATGGCCCGTGACGCTCATCAACCCGCCCATTCCCTGAATAAGAAGGTCGTAGCCTGCTTCTTCGGCGCGTGGCCCTTCCTGCCCGAAACCGGTAATCGAGCAATAAATCAGGTTGGGCTTGAGTGTTTTGAGGCGTCCATAATCGAGCCCGTATTGCGCAAGCCCGCCAACCTTGAAGTTTTCGACGACGACATCGGCTTCCAGAACGAGACGGCGAACCAGTTCCTGGCCCTCTGCGGTCGCAATATCAATGGCGACGGATTTCTTGTTGCGATTGGTGCAGCCGAAATAGGCGGCGTCGGAAAGCGTCTCGCCCTGCGACGTTTTGAGGAAGGGAGGACCCCAGCTCCGCGTGTCGTCGCCGGAGCCCGGACGTTCGATCTTGATGATTTCCGCGCCAAGATCGGCCAGCATCTGTGTTGCCCAGGGGCCGGCCAGAATCCGGGAAAAATCAATCACCCGAATTCCGTCCAGCGCCCCCATAGCCGATCCTGTCTCGCGCCGCGCAACGATGCGCGTCAGCCCATCGTAAGTTCAGTCGCCCACATAGGTGACTTCGTCGTAGATTTTCAATTCGACGAGCACATTTTCTTCCGCCGAATCTTCGCACAGCATGGAACGGTGCGCGATGCCTTTCGGAATGAACATCATGTCGCCTTCATGCATCGTCTTGACGCCCATTTCGGTTTCCCAGCGGAGCGAGCCTTTGATGCAGATAATGATTTCATGCGCATCCACATTGCGATGCCAGAAGCCCATGTCTTCCTTGCTGCGCTTGGAAAGATCGACCTTGGTCGATTTGGCGTCGAACAGGCGAAGTGGGGCACCGTCGGCCTTGTTGTAATTCGCGGGTTGGAATTTCTTGTCGAAAATATTGAGCATACGGAAAATGTCGCCCATCTCTGCCACACCCGCATTGCGAACCGGCGGCTCGTCATGCAGCAGCACAACGTTCTTTCCGTGGATGGTCACGAGTTCGCGGTATTTTCCTGTCGTCATGGCATATCTCCTAATCTTCTTTGCGGCGCATCGGCGGGCTCGACCTTTACTAGGTCCTGGGACCAATTCACAAGTCTGGCAGTGGAGAATCTTGGGCGAAAACGGCAATTTGGGCAGGGGGCGATAGCTCCGGCGTCGCCATGTTGCGCCGGGCCGCATTTTCAAGGTCCTATCGCCGCATAGGAGAGCATCGTAATGGACGCCGCGCGACTGTATCCGACGATCTCGGCAGGAGAGCTGCAACAGATTTTGCATGCGCGAAATGGTGAGATGGCGCTTCTCGATGTGCGTGAGGAAGGCGCTTTTGCGGACGGTCACATCCTTCTCGCAAGTTCGCTTCCCCTAAGCCAACTGGATAGTGGCATTGCGCTTCTTGTCCCGCGCAAAGCGACCCTCATCATCCTCTGCGACGACGGAGTTGGATTGGCTCAGACCGCGCACCAACGGCTGACCGCACTCGGTTATGAGAATGTCGTGATCCTCGATGGCGGTATGCCGGGCTGGACGAGCGACAATCACGAGATTTTCGCGGGGGTCCATGTCCCGACCAAGGCGCTTGGTCTCTTTGCGCAGCGGGAATTATCGATCCCGGAAATATCTCCGAATGAATATGCGCGGCTCGAAGAGGATGGCAGTCGGTTTCTGGTGCTCGATTGCCGTCCTTTCAGCGAATACCAGCGCGGCACCATCCCTGCGGCGCTGAATTCCCCAGGAATGGAGACGGTGCATCAGATGCACGGCATCGAAGGCGGCACGCATCTGGTGATGAGCTGTGCCGGGCGGACGCGCGGTTTGATCGCGGCGCAGACGCTACGCGACTTCGGGTTTCAGGGAAATATTTCCGCGTTGCGCGGCGGCACAATGAGCTGGGCGCTTTCGGGCCGCGCGATACGGAAGGATGCCTCGCAATCCTGGAAGCCGAAATGTCCTGCAAAAGCGCCGGGGCGCGACATCGTGACCTCGCTCGCCCACCGGGCGCAGATTTCCATTCTCGATGCAGCAGCCTGTGAACAATGGAAATCCGATAAGAGCCGAACATTTTATACGTTCGATATCCGTCAGTATGCGGAATATGAGGCGGGCCATATCCCGGGCGCGCGACATGTGCCGGGGGCGCAATTGATTCATGCGTTTGACCGTTTCGTAGGCACGCGCGGCGCGCGCATTGTTCTTTCCGACGATGATGGCGTGCGGGCCGCCGGCACGGCCTTGTGGCTGCGTCGTATGGGCTGGAAGGATGTGGGAATTATTTACATTTCCGCCTTTGCGGATCTGGAACGAGGTCCGTCCCTTCCGGAAGGCAATCCGGGAGGAATGGCCGCAACGCCTGTCTCTACCGCACCCGACAGGCCGGCGATGCAGGCCTACCTTGCGCGTTCAGACGATCTTCTCGAAAAGGTCGCGCGCGACGGTACGCTGCCACTTGCCGCGATTGCGGTAAACTAACCAGATGACGCAGATTTCCATTCCCTGCACCCTCATGCGCGGTGGCACGTCGAAGGGGCCTTATTTCCGGCTCTCCGATGTACCGGCAGACCGCACGCTGCTCGAACAGTTTCTTCTGCGCGTCATGGGCTCACCCGATGCACGCCAGATCGATGGCCTGGGCGGTGCGGACTGGCTCACCAGCAAGACCGCCATGGTGGGCCCCTCGCAGCGCCCCGGAATCGATGTCGACTACCTGCTTGGTCAAGTGATCATCGACAAAGCCATCGTCGACTTCCGACCGAATTGCGGAAACCTCACTGCGGCAGTTGGACCGTTTGCCATCGAAACCGGCATGGTCGCTGCGCGCGATCCCGAAACCACGGTGCGCATCCATAATGTGAACACAGGCGCGACCATCGAAGCGGTGATCCAGACCCCGGGCGGGAAGGTCACCTATGAGGGTGACACCGCGATTGATGGGGTACCGGGTACCGCCGCGCCGATTCTACTCTATTTCTACGATCTGGTCGGAACGCGTACTGGCAAACTGCTCCCGACCGGAAATGCCATCGACGTCATCGATGGCATTGAGGTTTCCTGCGTCGATGCCGCCATTCCGATGGTCATCGCCCGCGCGGCGGACATGGGCAAGACCGGCTATGAGACGCCGGACGAACTGAATGCCGACAGGGACTTCTTCGTGCGTGTGGAGCGCATCCGCGTTGAAGCCTCGCACAAAATGGGCATGGGCGATCCCACGGGAAGCGTCGTTCCGAAATTCTGCATCATCTCGAAGGCGCGCGGGGCGGGCTCGGTCAATGCGCGGTACATGGTGCCGCATGAAGCCCATGCCACTTTCCCGCTGACGGGCGGACAATGCCTCGCCGCCGCGAGCGTTCAGCGAGGAACGGTCGCGGAAGGAATCGTTCGGGTAACGAGTGCGCTCTCCCAGATCATCGATATCGAGCATCCCGTCGGAACGCTCGGCACCGCCATTGACTACACCGGGACGAGCGATGCCCCTTCGATCAACCGTATAGGCTTTGTCCGTACCGCAAGGAAATTGATGACCGGTGACGTCTTCGTGCCCGCTGCCGCTCTGGACTCGCGTCCCCTCCCAAAACCCGGCTAGGTTCAAAGAAAACGGGGAGGGGAAACATGACTACCGAGACATCGGACGCGCCGCCGCGCGGGACGCGCTGGTATGCCGGTCTTACGCCCAAGCATTGGCGGGTTCTCGGCGGCTCCTATCTCGGCTGGCTGTTTGACGGATACGAAGCCTTTGCGCTGGTTATCGCGCTGCCCTTTGCGCTGCGCACGCTTCTAACCCCTGAGCAAATGCAATTCGCGCCTTTCTATGGCGGCGTTGCCATCGGCATAACGCTGCTGGGCTGGGGTCTCGGCGGGCTCGCGGGCGGCGTACTCGCCGATTATTTCGGCCGCAAGCGTATGATGCTGCTCTCT
Source organism: uncultured Alphaproteobacteria bacterium (assembly GCA_903862715.1). GTDB lineage: Bacteria > Pseudomonadota > Alphaproteobacteria > Micropepsales > Micropepsaceae > CAIYRG01. Next base: position 4,982 of record CAIOYY010000043.1, on the reverse strand, counting down.
GTTCTCGTCTATGCGCTGCTTAGCGGCGCGACTGCATTCAGCACCAGCTTCGAAATGCTCGTCGCGTTGCGCTTTCTCACCGGAATCGCATTGGGTAGCGAGTGGAGCACGGGTATCGCTCTCGTAGCGGAATCCTGGCCGGATCGCGCGAGACCCAAAGGTCTTGGTTTCTTGCAGTCAGCTTTCGGCATGGGCGCGTTCATCGCCGCCGCCGTCTGGTTCGTGCTGACGCTCACTTTGCCGTTGGGCGACGAAAGCTGGCGCATCATGTTTATCGTGGGCGCGCTGCCTGCCTTGTTCGTCCTCTATTTACGCCGCGCGCTGGAAGAGTCCGAACGCTGGCTCGCCGCGATCCGTGAACGCCGCTGGACCGCGGTGGCAGGAGAAGTTGCCGCCGAGGGCGAGAAACGACCCTTCACCCTGAAGACGGTTTTTCAATCCGCCGAGGCGCGGCGCCGTGTCTGGCTTGCTGCGCTGCTTTCCTTCACCACCACAACGGGCTGGTGGGCCGGCTCCTCGCTTCTTCCCGGTTACACCGAGCAATTGGCGGTCGCGCAAGGTGCGATGCCCGGCATATGGGGACCACGCATGGTGCTCATCTACACCGCTGGCGGCGTACTCGCCTACGTGATTTCGGGTTTCGTTGCGGACGCTATTGGCCGACGCAAATTTCTCTTCCTGACTTATGCGGGATCGCTGATGACGGCGGGCCTGACATTCGCCCTCGACTGGCCCATTGGTCTTTTCATGGCGGTGGCGTTTCTGAACGGCATGTTCACGCTCGGCTTCGCCTATAGCTGGATGGCGATCTATCCGGTCGAGCTTTTCACGGCGTCGGTGCGGTCCAGCGCTGCGAGCTGCATTTTCAATGGCGCACGCCTGATCGCGTGGGTGTTTCCGATCATCGCGGGAACGCTGATCCTGAATTTCGGCGGCGTGCGCAATGCGGCGCTGGTGATCAGCACCGTCTATCTTTTTGGTTTGGTGGTCCCTTGGTTCCTGCCCGAAACCAAGGGCAAGCCGCTGCCGGAATAGCTCAGGTGCCGTTGAATTTCGGCTTCCGCTTTTCCGTAAAGGCCGTCACGCCTTCGCGGTAATCGTCCGACGCGCGCAGGCGGCCGTAATTCTGGCCTTCGGCTTCGATCGCCATGGAGAGCGACAGATCTTCGGCTTCGTTGAGGAGCCTTTTCGCCGTGCGTTGCGCCAGCGGCGAAAACCCGCGCAATTCATTCACCAGCGCGTCGGTGGTCTTCTCAAGGTCGCCGTCCGCCACCCTTTCGGTGGCGATGCCCCAGGCCAGCGCCTGTTCGGCGCTGATGCGCTTGGCACGCATGATGAGGTCTTTGGCGCGGGTGATACCGACCATGCTTTGCAGGCGTGGCGATCCGCCCGAACCCGGTATCTGCCCCAGCCTTTGTTCGGGCAGCGCATATTGCACCGTCTCGGAGACAATGCGGAAATCGCAGGCCAGTGAAAGCTCGAACCCAACGCCGAAACAATAACCGCGATTGGCGGCGATCACCGGTTTGGCGCAGCGTGTGGGCGCGGCGATGTTCCAGGCAAGCTTCGTCAGTTTCTCCGGCGTCTCGTTCAGGAAACCGGCAATGTTTCCACCGCTCGAAAAATTCTGACCCTCTGCCCGCAACACAATGATGCGCACCGTATCATTCGCGTCCAGCGCCTCGAACACACGGCGAAGCTGGTCGCGCTGTGTGATGGAAATGATGTTCAGCGGTGGGCGGTCCAGAATGATGTCGGCGCGCTCGCGAGCCGCGTCGATCTCGACATGAAAACCATCGTGTCCCTCGCCGGATAGAATGTCGCTCATTGCCCGACCTCAATATTCAAACATTTGCCGCGATGCGGCGCGTCCATTCGTCACGAAGCTTGTCGCGCAAAACCTTACCGCGGTCGTTTTTGGGTATCTGATCGATAAAGAACAATTTCTTCGGGCGTTTGGCGAGAGGGAGTTTCGTCTCGCAATAATCGAGGATTGCTTTCTCGGTGACGGCGACGCCCGGCTTTGTGACCGCAAACGCCACCACTTCCTCACCGTAGATGGGATCCGGCACGCCGACGGACGCGGCTTCCGCGAGGTCCATATGGGCAAGAAGGATTTCGTCGATCTCCAGCGGCGAGATATTCATGCCGCCACGAATAATAAGGTCTTTCGTCCGTCCCGTGACGCGCACGAAGCCGTCTTCATCCATCACCGCGAGGTCGCCCGTCTTGTTGCGGCTACCGCGAAAGGGATCAATGGAACCATCAGGCAGAAGATAACCAATAGCGGTTTGTGGCCCGCCTACGGTCACCTCGCCCTCGACTTCCGGCGGACAGGGGTTTCCCTCGCCATCGACAATGACAAATTCCTGATGCTTTGCGGGCGGGCCTACCGTGCCCATGCGGCGTTTGTAATGGCGGTTGCCGCAGATCCATCCGGCTTCCGACATGCCGTAAAGCTGCAGTAGGGTCAGACCGTAGGTTTTCTCGAACCGGTTCCATTGCTCGGGCGATAAAGGCGCGGTGCTGCAGGTCATCAGCCGCAAGGTCGGTATATCAGCGGCAGTGTAACCGAGCGGCTTGTTCAGCAGCATGTTCACGACCGTCGGCACGCCCGCCGAGAAGGTCAGGCCATACTTCTTGATCCATTCAAAGAAGCGGCTATGCGAAAAGCGCCGGGCGATATGAAGCGTCAGGCCCGTCTGCAGAAACGGCATGAGGCTCAGCACCTGCGCCGAATTCCATCCGAAGGAACGGTATTCCAGCGTTCTGTCGTCTTCGGTCAGTCCCAGCATATCGAGGGTCGAAAGACCGCTCAGCCAGTAGGCGGCATGATCATAGACGACAAGTTTTGGTCTGCTGGTCGTACCCGACGTGCAGAACATGCAGGAAAGATCGGTTGGTTCGTTGCGTTCGGGTAGTGATGAGGCGTCCCCCGGCTTCAGGGCCGAAAAGAATTCATCGTCTGTGGTGGACGGTTCATCCGTCCATTTGCCGAAACGGCAGACCGGCGCGGTCGCGCCCCGCGTGAGAGCGGCGGCGTCGAGGTCTTTATGAACGAGAATAAGCTTCGGGCCGATCGTGACGGAGAGTTCCGCCACATGTTCGGTGTTCAGTTCCACATTCAGCGGGCACACCACCGCCCCGATGCGCCACACGCCGAACCAGATCAGAAGTTTCTCCAGCACTTCGTCGGCGAGGAGAACGACCTTGTCGCCTTTGGAAACGCCACGGCGTTTCAGATCGGCGGCTATGTCCGTCACGATGCGGTTGAGTGTCCCGAAATCGATGTCGCTTCCCTGATCGAGATCGACGATCGCGGTCTTGGCCGGGTCGCGCGCGGCATAGGCCGCAAAAAGATCCGCTACCGGCGCGAAAGGCCGCGCGAGCTGATGATTGCCGAATATCCCGGTCATGACGGTTGAACGCCCTAATGACCGGTTCTGGAAAGGATCTCCGTCCACGCGGTCATGTCGCGTTTCGCGGTCTTGATCTGCTCCGGCGTAAAGAAATCCTCGAGCTTCACGCGATGCACCGGATAGGCAGGACGCATGAAGTCATTCTCAAAGCCATAGGGAACGGTCGCATCGATGCCCATGCCGCCCTCATAGCGGGTGTTGGTCGCCGTCCACTCCTTATCGCCCGCGGTCATGCGTTCGGCGGGCATGAAGGTCTGGCCGCGCCCGCCGGGCGTCGGGTTCAGAATGTCGGTCTTCGGATTGACGCGAGTGGTTAGGCACCACATCACTTCATCCATGCTGTAAATATTCGTGTCTTCGCTGCAGGCGATGGCGACGCGCATGCCCTGGGAGGTGGAAAGCAGTGCTGCCATGAAATTGCGCTGCCAGCCTTCTTCGAGGCGGTTGCGCTTCTTGACCTGAATGATGACTCCGCCCCAATCCGTCATGCAGTAAGGGATATTCACATCCTGGATGATGCCCGGCTGCATGCGGTTGCAAAGCTCGAACATCGCCGCTTCGCGGATCGAGGTGTCGATATTGTGCTCGTCCAGCGTATGCGCGCCAAGGCAATAGATGATCGGCTTCGACGCCGGATCGCGCATCGTAACGGCGGTCACATGGAAGGTCGGGGCTTTATAGGATTTTCCCATATAGCCCGCCCATTCGGGGTGAAAATGATGGCGCCCTTGCGTCTGGTCGGCTTCCGCTTCGGCGGTTTCGAAACGCGTGTCGCGCGGATCGATATAGCCCTCGATGACGATTTCGGAATCGGCAATTGCCATCGCATCGACCGTACGTGCTTTGACGAGACGGATGGGCGCTCCTTGCGCCGCGCCCGCAACGCCGAGCTCATCGCAACCATAGGGAAGGATCACATAGTCAAATGCCGCGCCCGCAAGAAGCGTGCAGGCGGGCGGCACGCCGAAACAGAAGGTCAGCGGCACTTTTTCGCCTTTTCGATAGGCTTCCGAAACCACCTGCCACATATGCGAGCCGGGCGAGATCTGGAACGTGCCCACATTGCCCCAGCGGAAATTCATGCGGTTGTAACCGACATCGGTGCCGCCGCCGAAGGTCGCGCCCGTAACGCAGCGAATGCCCGAGCCGACCGTTAATTCCTGTTCGAGTTCGGTATGGCGAATGGGAACGAGATACTGGTTCACGTCTGTCGGATTCTCGATCACGATCTGCTGGCAGGGCGCTTCGGACTGCGCGATTTCCACGGGCGGCAACGGACGGTTCAGCGCGGCGGCCAGTTTTACCGTGCGGTCCTTGTCGTTCTCCCAGCCGAACATCCGGTTCATCACTTCGATGCTGCCGAACAGATTCGTCACGACGCGGTGATTCGCTTTGCCTTTGACGTTGTTGAAGAGGACGGGATTTCCGCCATCCATCAATTTCTGCAAACCCGTGACTTCGAGATCGGGATTCACTTCCTTGTCGGTCTCGATCAACTCGCCATTTTCCTTCAGCCAGGCGAGCGTCGAGCGGAGATCGCGCAAATGCGCTTTCTGAGTGCCG
>CAIOYY010000042.1 GCA_903862715.1 uncultured Alphaproteobacteria bacterium | reverse complement strand
GTCTGCGGTCGTTCCCACGACGACGATCGGCATCATGGCGAAAAGTTGTCCGGCTACCTCGTCGATGACGCTGGTGCCGGGATCTTCCCTGGCGATGGCGCGTGCATGCGCGCCCGATGCCCATATGCCGACAATAGAAACAATCAGCGCGACAGCAATAAGCGTTTCCATTCCGCAATAGAGAAGCAGCGCATAGCCGAGGGGCAGGGCGGCCGCCGACGCAAACGTGCCGGGCGCGGAGGGCGCATAACCGATGCCGAACGCGGTCGAGAGCAATGTCGCAAGTTTTGTCATGAAACCCTTATGGAAGACGGACGGTGGCCAGCCCTTGCGCGGCTATGCCTTCGCCGCGTCCGGTAAAGCCAAGACCTTCGGTGGTCGTCGCTTTCACGCTGACGCGCGAAATGTCGATATTCAGAATTTCCGCAATGCGCGCGCGCATGGCCTCACGATGCAGTGTCACTTTGGGGCGCTCGCAGATCAGCGTGACATCGACATGCGCGATTGCGCCGCCCAGCGCCGCGACGAGCGACGCCGCTTTGGCTAGAAAAATATGTGACGGCGCACCGCGCCATTGTGGATCGGAAGGCGGAAAATGCACGCCGATATCGCCTGCGCCGATCGCGCCCAGAATGGCGTCGGTAAGCGCATGCAATCCGACATCTGCATCGGAATGCCCCTTCAGGCCCTGGACATGCGGCACCTTTACACCGCACAGCCAGACATGATCGCCTTCGGAGAATTTGTGCACGTCATATCCCGAACCCGTGCGGATATCGGAAAGTCTCCCCGCCGCAATGCGCTCGGCTAAGGCGAAATCTTCCGGCGACGTCAGCTTCAGGTTCATTTCCTCTCCCGCCACTTCGGCAATGCTGAGACCGGCATGTTCGGCGAGCGTCATATCATCGGTGGTTTCGATGGCGCTGTATTTGCGGTGCGCTGCCAGAATCTTTGCATAGACGAAGCCTTGCGGCGTCTGTGCCCGGCGCAAATGATCACGCGGCATCAGCTCAAAACCGCTCTCCGTTTTTCGCCGCAGCGTATCGAAGACGGAAAGCAATGGTATCGCCGCATCGGACCCGTCCAGTGCCTTCACAACACCGGCGATTAGGCCGGGTGAAACGAACGGCCTGGCGCCGTCGTGGATGAGAACCCGTTCCGGCGCCTCGGCCGCCAGCGCCTCCAGCCCGTTGCGCACCGACAGCTGACGTGTCGCACCTCCGATGATAGGGGCCCCCAGATTGAGCCCTGCGGTGCAATCCGCGTAGAGGGCGCGATCTTCTTCGCGCAGCACCACGCGCACGCCGTCGATGGCCGGATGAAAGGCAAACGCCTCCAATACCCAGCGCAAAACCGGCTTCCCGCCGAGCAGCCGGTATTGTTTGGGGTGATCGCCAGGGGCGCGCTCGCCCCTTCCGGCGGCCACAATGAGGGCAGAAGTGGAAGACGAATTCATGGCGCCAAGCTAAGCGGGGCGCTGGGCTGGCGCAAAGGCCTCGGCAGATAAGTGCCGTCCTAACACATTTCGCGCTTGCAGCATTTGTTTTTGCCTATAGGATGGGCAACTAGAGAGGATGCCTACAATATAGGCACGAGGTGGCGATGGTTGGAAATTTTCAAGTCCATTCAAAGGTGGGATACCCGACGGGTGGAGCGCCCATGGGAATAGCCGGTGCATTACCTATGCCGATCATAATGGTCGGCGCAAAGGGTGAAGTACTCTACGTTAATCACGCCGCCGAGCAATTCTTTCAGATGGGGGCGGGGCTTCTTCAGAAGCACAGGCTAGCCGATCTTCTGCCCTTCGGAAGCCCGCTTCTTCAACTCGTTCAGCAGACCCGTGAGCGCGGCGCCTCGGTCGCCGAACGCAATGTCGATCTTTCGACACCCAAAACCAGCGAACGTCTCGCCGACGTCACACTGACGCCCGCGCCCGAACCCGAAGGCGGGGTCATCATCCTTCTGCAGGAACGCAGCCTCGCGCATCGCATCGACCGCCAGCTTCTTTATCGCGGCGCCGCCCGCTCGATGTCGGGCATGGCCGCCGTCATGGCGCATGAAATCAAAAACCCGCTCGCCGGCATTCGCGGCGCCGCGCAATTGCTCGAAGAGACGCTCACCGACAATGACCGGTCTCTGGCGCAGCTCATTCGCAATGAAGCCGACCGTATTCGCGGTCTCATCGATCGCATGGAAGCGTTCGGTGATCCCATGGCGCTGATGCGTTCGCCCGTGAACATTCACGAAGTCCTCGACCGCGTGCGCCAGGTGGCAGCGACGAGCTTCGCACGCCGTCTGCGCATCACCGAAATTTTCGATCCCTCGCTGCCGCCCGTTCTCGGCGACCGCGACAATCTCATCCAGGCCTTCATGAACATCGTGCGCAATGCGGCCGATGCCGTTCCGGTCGAAGGCGGCGAAATCGTCATGACGACCGCCTATCGTCCGGGCGTGCGCGTTATGACCCCCGCGAGTGGTCAGACGGAACGCGTCAGCCTGCCGCTGGAAGTCACCATTCGTGACAATGGCCCGGGCATCCCGAACGATCTGATGCCCCATATTTTCGATCCGTTCATCACCACCAAGACCAATGGTGCGGGCCTCGGCCTCGCGCTGGTGGCCAAGATCGTCAACGATCATGGCGGCGTCATCGAATGCGACTCGCAGCCGAGGCGCACCGTGTTCCGTATTCTTCTCCCCGTTGCGGCAAATGCCGAAATCCCTGAAGAGGCAAGACATCCTAATGACTGACGGCACGATTTTGATTGCCGACGACGACGCGGCCATCCGTACAGTTCTCAATCAGGCTTTAGGGCGGGCGGGGTATGATGTGCGTACCACGGCCAATGCCGCTGGGCTCTGGCGCTGGGTCGCACAGGGCGAGGGCAACCTCGTCATCACCGATGTGATCCTGCCCGACGAAAACGCCTTCGATCTTCTGCCGCGCATCAAGCGCCTCAGGCCCGATCTTCCCGTCGTCGTGATGAGCGCGCAGAACAATATCCTGACCGCCATCACCGCCGCCGAACGCGGCGCCTACGAATATCTGCCCAAGCCCTTCGACCTAAAGGACCTCACCGGTATCGTCGAGCGCGCCCTCAGCAAGACGAATAAAGGCCATCACATCAAGGAACCCGACCGCGACGAGGAACGCCTGCCGTTGATCGGTCGCTCGCCCGCGATGCAGGAAATCTATCGCGTGATCGCGCGCCTCACCCAGGCCGATCTCACCGTGATGATCTCGGGTGAATCCGGTACCGGCAAGGAACTGGTCGCGCGCGCACTGCATGATTATGGCAAGCGCCGGAACGGCAGTTTCGTTGCCGTCAACATGGCGGCCATTCCGAAAGAACTCATCGAAAGCGAATTGTTCGGCCATGAACGCGGCGCCTTTACCGGCGCTACCGGAAAGGGCGTTGGTCGTTTCGAACAGGCCGAAGGCGGAACACTGTTCCTCGACGAAATCGGCGACATGCCTCTGGAGGCACAGACGCGCCTGTTGCGCGTGCTGCAGCAGGGCGAATACACGACCGTCGGTGGCCGCATGCCGATCAAGACCGATGTTCGCATCATCGCCGCGACCAATCGCGACTTACGTCAATTGATCCAGCAGGGCCTCTTCCGCGAAGATCTGTTCTATCGTCTGAACGTCGTCCCCATGCGCCTTCCGCCCTTGCGCGAACGCAAAGAGGACATCACCGATCTCGTCCGGCACTTCCTGCACAAATCCGAGAAGGCGGGCCTTCCGGCGAAACGCCTCGATCCGCAGGCCATCGAAAAACTCAAAAGCCATACCTGGCCGGGCAATGTCCGCGAACTGGAAAATCTCGTCCGCCGCCTCGTTGTACTGAACCCCGATGAGGTTATTTCCGAACATGCGGTGGCCGCCGAACTGACACAGCTCGGACGTACGATCCCGGTGTCCGATCAGGAAGATCTCAGCCTTTCGCAGATGGTCGAGCGCTACCTCTCGACGCATTTCGCTGAATTCGGCGACCGCCTCCCCCCGGCGGGCCTTTATGACCGCATCCTGCATGAGGTCGAAAAACCGCTTATTGCCATCTCGCTGGCGGCCGCGCGCGGCAACCAGATACGGGCGGCACAGCTTCTGGGCGTCAATCGCAACACCCTGCGCAAGAAGATCCGCGAACTGGGCGTCGAGGTCATCAGGGGGTTACGTACCCATTAAGTCCTTGACAAGCCGGGGCTTAGCCCTGATGCAATTTCGCAACGAAACATAATTGCAACAGGCTGTGGCTTTGCTACAGTGTGCTTGATCCAAGGCTCGGCTGCGGCCAACCCGGATATCAGCGAGGCACAGACCGTATGGCCGGTACGTCGGTATTGCGTTCGCGTTTGTTGAGCGGACCGTTCGATCTGTTGCGTGCGCTTTCGCGCCCGTCGCTGATCGCTCTCGTTGTCGCGATCGCCGCCATCCTTTCCGGCATCGTTACCTACGCCAACATAACGGGCCGCGTGCCCTATGACCCGACCTCGTCCGGTCTCATCGTTCTTTTGCTGGTCGATCTTACGTTGGGCCTGACGCTCGCCGCGCTCATTGCGTGGCGGGTGGCAAAACTCTGGACCGAGCGGCGGAGCGGAGCAGTGGGCTCTCGCCTCCATTTCCGTCTGGTCGCCATCTTCTCCGCCATTGCCGTCGTTCCCGCCATTCTCGTAGCCTTCTTCGCCGCCTTCTCGCTCAATCTCGGTATCGAGGCATGGTTTTCCGAACGCGTGCAGACCGCGCTCGCCAATTCGGTGTCCGTCGCCAACGCCTATGTCGACGAACACCGCCAGGTCATTCGCAACGACATTCGCGCGATGCAGTTCGATCTTAACCGCGCGGCGCCGCTTCTTCAGACCGACCAGCAGCGCTGGCGCGATCTTCTGCAGACCGAAGCGCAGATCCGCGCGCTGCCCGCGGTCTATGTCATCGACTCCACGGGCCGCGTTCTCGCCAGCGCGCGGCGCGAAGATACGCCGGACCGTGGCCCCGTCGCGCCGGAATATATCGAACAGGCGGCATCGGGCGAGATCGTCACCATCACCGAGCCGAACGAGGACGCGGTATCCGCACTCGTCAAACTCGAAGCCTTTGTCGATGCCTATCTTCTCGTCTCGCGCAATGTCGATCCCATCGTCCTCGAACGTCAGCAGGGCACGATCGACGCCGTATCGGAATATGAACGGCTCGATCAGAATCGCTCCGAAATGCAATTGAGCTTCGCAGGCCTCTATCTTGTCGTCGCGATGCTGATCCTTCTGGGCGCGGTATGGGCCGCATTGTGGGCCGCGAACAAGATCGTGACGCCCATCGGACGTCTGGCGCTGGCGGCGGGACGTGTTTCCGAAGGCGATCTGCGGGTGCGCGTGAACGTTGCGAAGGATGGCGACGAAATCAATTCGCTCGGACAGGCCTTCAATCGCATGACGGCGCAATTGGAGGGGCAGCGCAACGAGCTTGTCGAGGCCAATATGCAGCTCGACTCGCGCCGCCGTTTCACGGAAGCGGTGCTGGCGGGCGTCTCGTCGGGGGTCGTCGGCCTTGATGGCGATGGCCATGTCACGCTGATCAATCCGATGGCGTCGAGCCTTCTCGATACCGAACCCACCGCCGCCGAAGGCGCGCATTATTCCAAGGTGCTGCCCGAACTCGGCGCCCTGATCCGCAAGGCCATGGTCGAACCCAACGGCAATTCCTCAGGCCAGGTGGATGTGCAGCGCGAAGGCGCGCTGCGCCATCTCAATGTGCAGGTCTCGCGCGAAGCGGGCGATCGCAGCCAGGGTTTCGTCGTCACCTTCGATGACGTCACCGATTTGATGTCGGCGCAACGCACCGCGGCCTGGGCCGAAGTCGCGCGCCGCATCGCACATGAAATCAAGAACCCGCTGACGCCGATTCAGCTCTCCGCCGAAAGACTGAAGCGTAAATATGGCTCGGAAATAACGACCGAACCGGAAGTCTTCACCCAATGCACCGACACGATCATTCGTCAGGTTGGCGATATCGGCCGCATGGTCGATGAATTTTCCTCTTTCGCGCGTATGCCCGCGCCCGTCATCCGGGCGGAGGAAGCGCAGGAGTTGGTGCGCCACGCCGTCTTCCTGCAGCGTATCGCCCACCCGCAGATCGTTTTCGATGTCTCCGCGCCCGAAACACCGATCTCCATTGAATGCGATGGGCGGCTGGTCAGTCAGGCTTTGACCAATGTGCTAAAGAATGCGGGCGAGGCGATTACCGCGCGGCTCGCCACCGACGACAAGACCCCGGGACGGATCATCATTGGTATCACCGTCGCGAAAGGCAAACTCACCATCTCGGTGCGCGATAATGGTGTCGGCCTTCCGCCGGAACATCGCAATCGCCTGACCGAACCCTATGTCACGACACGCGCGAAGGGCACAGGCCTCGGCCTCGCTATCGTGCGCAAGATAATGGAAGACCATGGCGGCGAGCTTCAGCTCGCCGATACGCGTGATCAATCCGAAGGCGAAGCGCCGGGGGCGATCATGCGCATGGTTTTCCCACTGGTTCAGACCGTTAAAAACGATAACAAGGTGTTGCATGAGCAGGAACGGATCGCCGGTCACGTCTGATATTCTCGTCGTCGATGATGAAATCGACATTCGGGAGTTAATGGCGGGCATTCTCTCGGATGAAGGATTTCTGACGCGCGCCGCGTCGGATTCCGATGGCGCGCTGTCGTCCATCGCGCAGCGGCGACCGCATCTCGTGGTGCTCGATGTCTGGCTGCAGGGCAGCCGTCTCGACGGCATCCAGTTGCTCGATGTGCTGAAGCGCGAACACCCGGATCTTCCGGTCGTCATCATCAGCGGTCACGGCACGATCGAGACCGCCGTCGCTGCGATCAAGAAGGGCGCCTATGATTTTATTGAGAAGCCCTTCAAGGCCGACCGCCTTTGCCATGTCGTGCGCCGTGCGCTGGAAGCCGCCAAGCTTCGCCGTGAAATCGAGGAACTGAAATTGAAGGCGGGCGACCAGCTCGAACTCGTCGGTAACTCGACCGCCATCACCCAGCTCAACCAGCTGGTCGACAAGGTCGCCCCCACAGGGAGCCGCATTCTGATCGCAGGTCCCTCGGGATCGGGTAAGGAAATGACGGCGCGTCTCATCCATTCGCGTTCGCGTCGCGGCGATCATGCCTTTGTCGCGATCAATTGCGCGATGATGGCGGCGGCGCGCATCGAGATCGAATTGTTCGGCGTCGAAAACGAAGACGGCTCACGCAAGATCGGGCTTCTGGAACTCGCGCATGGCGGCACGTTGTTCCTCGACGAAGTCGCCGACATGCCTTTGGAGACTCAAGGGAAGATTCTGCGTGTGTTGATAGACCAGACCTTCCAGCGCATCGGCGGCTCGACCCGCGTTCAGGTCGATGTGCGGGTGGTCTCATCGTCGACACGGGATCTGCGCGAGGAAATCGACCAGGGACGTTTCCGCGAGGATCTCTATCATCGCCTGAATGTCGTTCCCGTGCGCGTGCCGGCGCTCGCCGAACGGCGCGAGGACATTCCGGAACTTGTCGCGCATTTCATGCAGCGCTTATCGGTGTCCTCCGGCCTTCCCATGCGCGAAATTTCGCCTGAAGCGATGGCGGTCCTTCAGGCCTATCATTGGCCCGGCAATATCCGTCAGCTTCGCAACATCGTCGAGCGCCTGCTGATCCTCGCCACGGACGACGCCGCGGAAGCGATATCGGCCGATCTTCTGCCGTCCAACGTCAATGGCGCGTCGAACGGGAAGGGCAGTCGCACCGATCTTGTGATCACGCTACCTTTGCGCGAGGCGCGCGAAATTTTCGAACGCGATTATCTCCTCGCGCAGATCAACCGTTTCGGCGGTAACATCTCGCGCACCGCGTCCTTTGTCGGCATGGAGCGTTCGGCCCTTCATCGCAAACTGAAATCGCTCGGCGTGTCATCGGGCCGTTCCGATCCCGGCTACGACGCGTGACGACATGATGATGTCGCATTCAAGGGGGCATCGCGCGCCGCCCGGCCGCATCGCCTATGTCGGCGGGCGATACATCGCGCATGGCGAGGCGTCGGTTCATATCGAAGACCGCGGCCTGCAATTCGCCGATAGTGTCTACGAGGTTTGCGCGGTTCAGGGCGGGCGCGTCATGGATGAGGCGCCGCATCTTGTCCGTCTCGAACGCAGCCTGTCCGAGCTCGGAATCTCCATGCCGATGGTCCCGGATGCGCTGAAAATTGTCCTGCGCGAGGTCGCACGACGCAATTATCTCCGCGATGGTTTTCTCTATCTCCAGGTGACACGCGGCGAAGCAACGCGCGACCACGCCGCCACCGACGCCATGCATCCGCTGCTGATCGTCACCGCGAAACGGATCGATCCCAAAGCCATCGAGAAACGCCGCGCGGCCGGGGTCGCCGTCGTCACGACGCCCGAAAACCGCTGGGGGCGCTGTGACATCAAATCGACCGCGCTGCTGCCCAACGTCCTCGCCAAGACCGACGCGAAGAAACGGGGTGCCTATGAGGCGTGGTTCGTGGACGCAAACGGCTTCGTTACCGAGGGCTCCTCGACCAATGCCTGGATCGTGACGGCGGACGGCCATGCCGTCACCCGTGCGCTCCACGACAACATCCTTCCCGGCGTCACCAGGAGCGTCGCCTTGCGCGCCGCCGCCGATGTCGCCATCGAGGAACGCGCTTTCTCCTTGGAGGAGGCCTATACCGCCCGGGAGGCGTTCCTGACCTCGGCCACCGGCGGCGTCATGCCGGTGATCACCATCGATGGAAGGAAGGTCGGGGAGGGCAAACCCGGGCCCGTTGCTGCCCGGCTGCAGGCGCTTTACCGCGATTTGTCCCAAAAAGAGTCGATGGCCTAAGACCCGCTGCCTTCATAAGAATTTACAGACATAGTCCTTCGCAAAGCGAAAGAAGGCCTATATGCTTTGGATCTGGCACGGCTTTCCCGCCTTGCCGTCATTTCAAACGCGAAAACAAATGGGGCCCACCCATGAACGAAAAACCACAAAACCTTCAAGACACCTTTTTAAATGCGGTCCGCAAAAGCAAAACTGCGGTGACGATATATCTCGTCAATGGCGTCAAGCTTCAGGGCAACATCACCTGGTTCGATAATTTCTGCGTGCTTTTACGCAGGGACGGTCAGGTTCAACTCGTTTACAAGCACGCGATCTCCACCGTGATGCCGATGGGCCCCGTTCAGTTGCAGGATCAGGAATTGCCTGCCGCGGAGACGGTCTGACCAGATCCGAAGAATTTGGCTTCGTGTCGTCGCAGCGCGGTTCCGCGCGCGCGCTGGTGCTGCATGTCGCGTTCAAATCCGACAGCGCGGGCCACACCACCTTACGCAGCAATGATGCGCGTCTCGAAGAAGCGGTCGCACTGACCGCCGCCATTGGACTCGATGTCGTTCACGCGCTTATCGCCGTCATCGGCCGGGCGACGCCGGCAACCCTGATCGGGTCGGGCAAAGTCGATGAGATCAAGGCGCTGATCAACGAGGCCGAGCCCGAAGTTGTCATTGTCAACGCGACGCTCACCCCGGTGCAGCAGCGCAACCTCGAGAAGCAGTGGAACGCGAAAGTCCTCGACCGGACGGCGCTCATCCTGGAAATTTTCGGTGAGCGCGCCGCCACCAAGGAAGGCAGGCTGCAGGTCGAACTCGCCCATCTGACCTATCAGCGCTCGCGCCTTGTGCGGTCCTGGACCCATCTGGAACGCCAGCGCGGCGGCTTCGGCTTTTTGGGCGGTCCGGGCGAAACCCAGATCGAAACCGACCGCCGGCTGATCGGCGAGCGCATCGCCAAGATTAAGAAAGAACTGGAGGAGGTGAAGCGCACCCGCGGCCTTCACCGTCAGGCGCGAAAGCGCGTCCCGTTCCCGATCGTGGCTCTGGTCGGCTACACCAATGCGGGCAAATCGACCCTGTTCAACCGCCTGACCGAATCCGAAGTTCTGGCCAAGGACCTTCTGTTCGCTACCCTCGACCCCACCATGCGGGCGGTCGTGTTGAAGGGCGGCCGCCGGATCATTCTCTCCGACACGGTGGGGTTCATCTCCGATCTGCCGACCCAGCTCGTCGCTGCCTTCCGCGCGACACTGGAAGAGGTGCTGACCGCCGACATCATTCTCCATGTCCGCGACGCCGCCCACGAAGACAGCGAGGCCCAGAAGCGGGACGTCGAGAAGGTGCTTGAGGAGCTGGGCGTCGAGGAGGATTCTGAACATCCCGTTCTTGAGGTGATGAACAAGATCGATCTCCTTGATCCCGATGTCCGCGAGGCTCTGCTTCTGAAGAACCGCCAGCGCCCGCGCGAGACGGTCGCCGTGTCGGCGCTGACGGGCGAGGGCGCCGACGACCTCCTGACGACGCTTGAGCGCCATTTGAGCGCGCGGGAAATCCATTTCCGCCTGACGCTGCCGAACGAAGATGGCGCGGGGCTCGCCTGGGCCTATGCCAATGGCCGCGTGGTTGAGCGCCGGGACACCGAAACGGGTCAGGTCCTTACACTCGCGGGCGATGCCGGGCTTGTGGATTCTTTTCGCCGCCGCTTCCCCGACCGTACAGGCTTAATCTAGTAATTTCATATACCTATGAAATTATCCTCGCGTGGATAAGCACGCGGCCCTGTGGATAAGCGGCAGGGGATAACGGGGATAAGTCACCCGTCCTGTCATCCCCGGCCAGGACGAACCGGGTTCTTCCGAGGGAAGGCGACCCAGGTGCTCGGATCCCGCTGACCATCGGTAAGAACCGCCGTCCCACCTTCCTTTCCGCTCGCGGACGCGGCAAAATTTTTCCCAGCGCCGCTCGATTCGGCGTCGGAAATCTGGATTTCGGGGGGAATCTATGCGCGCTCGCACATCTCGTTTTCACATTCCTCTGGCGCTGCTGGCAGGCGTCGGCTTTTTCACGACGGCCTGCGAACAGCCCGCGCCGGATGTTCCGCCTGCCGCGGAAGATCCGGCACCCGCCGAGACCGCCATGGATCCCCTCGAACGCGGCGGCTATCTCATGCGGATCGGCGGCTGCAATGACTGCCACACGCCGGGAAGCCTGCTCGGCATGCCCGATCACACACGCGCCTATAACGGGGGCGACGTGGGCTTCTTCATGCCGGGTATGGGCTATGTCTATCCCCCCAATCTGACGCCGGATCCCGAAACCGGACTTGGCAACTGGACCGAAGACCAGATCGTCACTGCGCTTCGCACCGGCGTCCGCCCAGATGGGCGGACGCTGGTGCCCATCATGCCCTGGCCGGGTCTCTCGGCGCTGACCGACGAGGACGCCTACGCGATGGCCGCCTATATGAAGAGCCTGCCGCCCGTCGCCAACCAGGTGCCCGCGATCACGCCCGCCGGTCAGCCCGCGCCCGGTCCGTACATGACGGTCCAGTTCCCCGAAGGCATGGCGCCGCCAGGACCGCCGGCCCCGTAATTTGGCCCGTGTAGGCAATGTAAACTTCCATTCGGTTTCGTGGCGCTAAGCGCTGCGAATCCCTGTGGAACGGGCGTTATGGCAACCGGACGAATGTCCGCATGGTCTGGCCCGATACGGTGCGAAACATGGTCGGCCGCGGTGCGCCGTCATCGGCGGCGACAAACACGAAGTGGTCGTCTTCCAGACAGTAAATACTCGGCAGCGTTTTGCCCGTATCGCTCCCCATCGTATCCCGCCAATTCACCGACTTGGGGTTGGAGTACGGGTAGAGGTCAAACTCACCCTCCAGCAAAAGCACACCTTCCGGACTTCGAACGACGAAATGATTGCCGGCGAAGGTCGTGATATTGTCGTGAGTGCCAAATTCGTCGGGAACGTCAACCGCGCCATTCGCCTCGAAACCCACCTGTTTCCAGGCCCCCTGAAGCGCGGCGAGGTCCGGGCAGGGCGCTCCTGCTATCATTCGTCCTTTTCGCGCTCCTGGCGCTTGGCCTCCTGCCAGAGCGCTTCCATCTGGTCGAGCGTCGCCTCGCCAAGCGCTATCCCGCGCGATTGAAGACCTCCTTCGATCACCTTGAAACGGCTCATGAATTTGGCATTTGCGGCGCGCAAGGATTCCTCGGGGTCAACCTTCAGATGCCGCGCCAGATTCGCCATGGCGAACAGCATGTCACCGAACTCTTCGGAGATCTTGCCGGGGTCTTTGCCGTCCGACGCCTCGGCCAGCTCACGCGCTTCCTCGGCAATCTTGTCGGTAACATGGACCGCATTCGGCCAATCGAAGCCGACTTCCGCCGCGCGGTTCTGCAGCTTCACGGCGCGCATCAATGCGGGCAGGGCGCTCGCCACATCGTCCAGAAAACCCTTTTTTTTTTCGGTCTTTAGGGCGCGTTCCTCACGTTTGATGTCCTCCCAGGCCTTTGCCACGCCATCGGCGGTCCGCGCCGGGCCATCGCCGAATACATGCGGGTGCCGGCGGATCATCTTTTCCGAGATCGCGCGCACCACATCGGCATAGGCGAACAGGCCTTTTTCCTCGGCCATCTGGGCGTGGAAAACGACCTGAAGGAGGAGGTCGCCCAATTCGCCTTTGAGGTCGTCATAATCTTCCCGCGCGATGGCGTCGGAAACCTCATAGGCTTCCTCGATCGTGTAAGGCGCGACGGTCGAAAAATCCTGTTCCAGATCCCAGGGACAGCCGCCATTGGGATCACGCAAGCGGCGCATGATCTCCAGCAATTTGCCGGTTTCAACGTTGTGATCTTCGTCCTCGGACATGGGCCGAACCTACGCGCAGACCGCAACAAGCGTCTATGGAAATGACCGCGCAGGATGCCAGGCTTTCCGGCTTTCTCCGAAGTCTCATTGCCAGTTTCTCAAACTCGTCATGGCCGGGCTTGACCCGGCCACCACGGGCCACCTCCTATAATTTCGTATAAGCAATATTATGGGAAATAATATCACAATGACAGGTTTTGCAGGGCTTCTGGCAAGCGGCTCAAGCGCTATTTCCCCTGTGAACGGCCACCGAAAACACCGCTGCGTGGATAACCCTTCCCGGTGTTTGCGCTTCGAAACGCCCGCGATATCGTCGGACCATGTCCCATTACCGAGCCACCTACACCAAGGGCGACCGCGTAAAAATCGCGCGGCGCGACGTGCTGACGGAATTCCGGAACACCTGGCGGCACCAGCATCCGCCGGACCTGGACCAGATCGTCTTTGCCGGTGAGGACGCCACGGTCAAATCCTTCGGCAGCTTCAACGGCCGTGAGGACCTTTATGAGCTGGACGGCATACCGGGCCTCTGGCACGAGCGCTGCCTGGTGCCCGCCGATCCGGTCTCATTCCTCGACCGCCTTCGGAACCTGATCCGCCGGATATTGGGCCGAGCCTGATCTTGCCAAGGCCATGCCCGCCTCGGTGGCCGGCCATGATGAAGGAGAATACGCTTCAACCACCTGACGCGCTAAGTCCGCGCTGGACCTTACGTTGTCCCAAGGTAAGCTGGCCATCAACGTGGGGAGACTCGTTACCCCGCGAAAAACGTCTTCGGGGACCTGCTTCAGTGAAATTCTCTGTCTTCCGCGCCGCGCCGCGCGCCCATTTCTCGCATAACCCTGTGAGCCATCCATGACCCCGGCCGACATCTCGCTCGTCGCGCTTCTGGTCGTCATCGTGGTCAGCCTGACGTCGCGCATCAATATCGGCGTTCTGGCCATCGCGCTGGCGGCGGGCGTCGCCATACTGGCCGCGGGCTGGTCGCCGGCCCAGGTCATGGGCGAATTCCCCTCGGTCCTGTTCCTGACGCTGGTCGGCGTCACGCTCCTTTTCGGCGTCGCCCAGAAGAACGGCACGCTGGAGGCGATGACGCTCCGCCTCGTCCGGCTCTGCGGCGGCCGCGTCGCGCTTCTGCCCTGGGCCTTCTTCTTCCTCGCGGGTTTCCTTTCCGCGGTCGGCCCCGGCGCCACCGCCGCCACCGCACTGGTCGCGCCGCTGGCGATGGTCGCAGGGCTCCGCGCCCGCATTCCGGTCTTCCTCATCGCGCTTCTGGTCACCAACGGCGCCTGCGCGGGCAATCTCTCGCCCGTCTCCTCGGTCGGCATCATCGTGCTGACCCAGATGGATATGGCGGGCCTGCCCGGTCACGATTTGAACGTCTTCCTCGCGAATTTCGTCGCCCACACGGTGGTCGCTCTCGCGGCCTATGTGCTGTTCGGCGGGTTGAAGCTGATGCGCGCCGGCAGAACCGAGATCGAGGCAAGGCCCGCACCCTTCACCCCGATCCACTGGCTGACCATCGCCGTCCTCGCCGTCTGGATCGTCGGCGTCGTCTTCTTCCGGGTCGATCCCGGCGTGTCGGCCTTCGTCGCCGCAGCCATCCTGATCATCGCGCGCTGCTGTTCCGACAAGGAGGCGATCGCCTCTGTCCCGTGGGGCATCATCCTGATGGTCGCGGGCGTCAGCGTGCTGATCGGCGTGATGTCCGATACGGGCGGCCTTGCCCGTTTCACCGAAATTCTCGCAAGCGTGGCGACGCCCGGAACGGTGAACGGCGTCATGGCCTTCGTCACCGGTGTCATCTCGACCTATTCCTCGACCTCGGGCGTCGTCTATCCGGCGTTCCTGCCCACCGTGCCGGGGCTCGTCGAACAATTGGGCGGCGGCAATCCGCTCGCCATCTCGCTCTCGATCAATGTCGGCTCCGCGCTGGTCGATGTCTCGCCGCTCTCGACCATCGGCGCGCTGGCCGTGGCGGGTCTTCCCGCCAACAGCAGCGAAGATCCCGCCCGTCTTTTCCGTCAGATGCTGATCTGGGGCTTCTCCATGACGATTGTCGGCGCCCTCTTCTGCCAGTTCTTTATCGGCTTCTTTGTCTGGTGATCTGACGCTTCACAAAAGGCTCCCGCATGGCGCTGATGGACGAACGCAGCAAACGCATTCTCACCACCCATGTGGGCAGCCTCCCCCGCCGCGATGCGCTGTCTGAAATGATGGCCGAAGGAAAATCCGGGGCCGCCTATGACGACGCCGTGGCGAAGGCGGTGGCCGACATTGTCCGGCAACAGGCCGCCTGTGGCATCGACATCATCGACGACGGCGAACAATCGAAACCCGGCTTCGTCGCCTATGTCTCCGAACGCCTCGCCGGGCTGGAGCCGATAACGGGTTCCGCGCCGCAGCTGAATTCGCGCGAGCGCGAAGCCTTTCCGGAATTCTACGAACATGGCCATTCCGGCACTGCGCCGCCGCGCATGGCGACCACAGGGCCGATTTCCTATGCCGGACGGGAAGCCGTTCGGCGCGACATCGCCAATTTGAAAGCGGCGCTTAAAGACACGCCGCATGTCGATGTCTTCATGCCGTCCGCCTCGCCCGCGAGCTTCGAGCGCTATCAGGAAAACCGTTTCTACAGCAATGATGACGAATGCCTCTTCGCCATCGCGGACGCCATGCGCGAAGAATATCTCGCCATCATCGAAGCGGGTTTCCTGCTGCAGGTCGACGATCCGCGCCTTGCGATGCATTACATGCTGAACCCTGGAAAAAGCGTCGCCGAATGCCGCAAATGGGCGATGAGCCGCGTCGACGCGCTCAACCATGCCCTGCGCGGCATTCCGATGGACCGCGTGCGTCATCACACCTGTTACGGCATCAATATGGGGCCGCGCACCACCGATATCGAATTCAAGGATGTCGTCGACATCGCCCTCGGCGTGAACGCGCAATATTATTCTTTCGAGGCGGCGAACCCCCGCCACGAACATGAATGGCGCATCTGGGAAAGCGTGAAGCTGCCCAAGGGCAAGGCTATCGTTCCGGGCGTCATCACGCACACCTCGGTCGTCGTCGAACATCCCGAGCTGGTGGCCGAACGCATCATCCGGTTCGCCAGGCTTGTCGGCCGCGAGAATGTCATCGCATCGGCCGATTGCGGCTTCGCGTCCAGTCCACGCGCGGTGCCGGAAATTCACCCGACCATCGTGTGGGAAAAATTCCGCAGCCTCTCGCAAGGCGCCGCCCTCGCTACGCAAACCCTATGGGGCAAGGCGTAGAAATTTCGCAGAATTTATTTGTCATGGCCCGCAAAAGCGGGCCATCCAGATGAACATAAAATGCGGTCCATCGTGCGGACGCGCAATCGCTGCATGGCCCGATCAAGTCGGGCCATGACGAGTTCAGTATGGATAGCAACTCACCTCCCCCGCGCTGGGAGGTGGAAGCGCGGAACGCGCTTCCCGTAGAGACTTTCTCGGAGGCATTTGCTTTCACCCCCAAATGGGAGTGCAGGCGCATCCAATATTGCGCTTCCCGCAAATCTCCCCATTATCGATTCCGGCGGCATCGACCGCCGCGGGGAAATAAACGTGAACGTACATAGCCTTTTGAATCACCGCATCATCGGTGCCGTCAGCGTGAATTTCATTCCGCTCGCCGGCGTCTTTCTGTTCGGCTGGAGCGCCTTCACGCTGATGGTGCTCTACTGGCTCGAGAACCTCATCATTGGCCTTGTGACCATCGCCAAGATGCTGCTCGGCAGCCTGCTGCGCAGCCGCACGGAAGCCGTCGCGGCCGTTCCGGTCAGCGCCTTCTTCTTTTTTCATTACGGCATATTCTGTTTCGTGCACGGCATTTTTGTCTGGAGCCTGTTCGGCCCCCAGGAGATCGTCACCGGCGGACATACGGGTTTCTTCGGCTTTCCGATATCGATTGCATTTCTCGGATCGCTGCCCGGTCTGAAATGGGCGTTTCTTCTCCTGCTTGCGGCCCATGGCGGCCTGTTTCTGCTCTGGCTTGCCGCCGGAGAATGGCGAAGCACGAATGTCATTTCGGAATTCAAAAAGCCCTATATCCGCATCGTGCTTCTGCATATCACCATTCTGGCCGCAGGCATGCCGGTGATGCTGCTCGGCTCACCGATATGGGGCGTTGTCATTCTCGCATTGCTGAAATCTGGTTTAGAAATCTATTTTGCGATCGGTAATAACTTCCCGATGATGGAACCAGACGACGCGAAGAAAACGCTCGACGCATTGCGTGAGCATGGTACCCGATAGAGCTTGGGGCTCGATCAATGCTCCGGCGCGCCTCCCCCTGACGCACGCAATAATTCCTGATACTGCGCGGGCGTCAGATATCCATCTTCATAATAGAGGGCGTTTTCCGAAATCAGCGTCGGGTCTATATCCAGCTCATCCGTACTTATCAGTCTTTCACCCTCCACCGAGTAGCGGATACGAATGCCGTTCTCATCCAGTATCTGCAGCGATTGCTGAAACTGACCGGGTGGCGGCGCGCGCAGCGGGACATCCGCTTCGGCCACATAAAGCCGCCCCTCATGGGCATGAATGGCGATGAAGGACCGGCGCTCACTGGCCTTCGTGATCTGCAATTGCAATCCGGAAATGCGGTCGAGTTGCGAAAAGGCGTCATAGGTGACTTCGCCGAGCTTGCGATATTTCGCGGCCGTATGGGCCTCTGCACCAAGCCTCGTGATGGGACGTGCTTCGCGGTAATCCACAACAATCACGCTGAAGATACTGTCCCCGCGTTGCGCCGTGAATTTTTGGGCGGGAAGCGGGGCATCATCCTCCGATATCCATTCTATGTCTTCGGCAACGGGCTGCTCCGGGAAATTGACCGCAAAGCGGACCTCTTCATTCTTGAACTCAATCCAGGCCTGCGCGGCCGCCGCATGCGTCCAGAAAACCAGCAGCGCCGCCGGAACGAGTTTTGCGAACCCCATAATGTCCTCCGAAATTCCCCTCGCCTGTTCCAGGCATTTGCGGTGCACTTTGCCACAACCTTCTGGTTACTGTCCCATTTATCGAGAGAATTTGATCGCGCCGCACAACGTCTGTCGGGACCGGAACGCAGCATCCGGCTATCCTTCTCCGGCTGCCATCTTCGGGACCGACCATGTTTTTATCCGCATCGAACCTTCTGCGCGCCGCGCTTTTTCTTGTCAGTGTCAGCGCCGCTCCGGCCTTCGCGCAGAGCCCATGGAACATTGCAGGCCAGATGGCGACGCTGCGCCATCAGAGCATTGCAGGAGACGTGAACGGTAAAATCTATGTGGTTACGGGTACTGCGCCCGGCGCACAGGCGAGCGCGCTCAATCAGGAATTCGATCCGGCAACCGGCGCGTGGCGCGAACGAAGCCCCATGCCCGGCATCGCCAGTCATGCGGGCGGCACATCGCTTGGCGGCAAGGTCTATGTCGTCGGCGGCTTCACCGCCAATCCGCACGCGAATGCGCAAGACAGCGTGTGGGAATATGATCCGGCCACCGATTCATGGCGCGAAGCAACACAGCTGTCCTCGGCCCGCGGCTCCGTGGGCGTCGTCGCGTTGGACGGCTAGCTTCATGTTATCGGCGGACGCGGCCTCGACAGCATCACGGTGGGAACCCACGAGATCTACGATCCCGCTGCAAATACATGGCGGATGGCGGCGCCCTTGCCCGTCGCGCGCGATCATCTCGGCATTGCCGTTGCCGATGGCCGCATCCATGTCTTCGGCGGGCGTATCGACGGCACCGAAACCAACAGCGCATTGCACGACATCTACGATCTTGCGAGTGACAGCTGGGCGTCGGCGCCGCCCCTGCCGACCGCGCGCAGCGGCGGCACAGGATTCTACGTTGATGGTCTCGTCGTCTATTTCGGCGGTGAATGCCGCCGCGATCTGATGAGCGCATTCGATGAAACCGAAGCCTATGACATTGCGCGCGGCGAATGGGTATCGCTCCCCTCGCCCGGACATGGCGCGCATGGTGCACCCGCCGTCACGATCGATGACACAGCCTATATTCTCGGTGGCCGTATCGGCTGCGGCGGAAGCGATGAACTTTCCGAAAATGTTTATCGCTTCCAGCGTGAGGGATTCTGACGCGAACAGAAATGCAGATGACGCGCAAACATTGCGACGTGTTTTTTTGTCGAGTGAGAGCGCAGCGCGTCTTGTTGCGATGGCAACGACATTCTGTTGCGCAAACGCCAAGCCTTCCGCGAAATGGAACTTCCATCACGTTTTATGTTTCACGCTTGACTTCATTCTCCATCGGCGGGAGCATTCATCGTCGTCGCTAGTTGAGACGCGCAGTCGCAGACGGGAATGCAAAAGCGGAAACGCAAAATGCACCCGCGGCTCCTGAAAGTGTCGCAATGACGGGACGGCGTTGTTGAAACCAACAGGAGGGTGCTTGACCCATGACTCCACCTGGTAGTTCGCATCGGCTCTCATGAAGGCAGAGCCACGGTTCTCGTAGAAACGACAAATTCTTCCGACAAGGAATTCTTTGCCGAAGAAACCCGAGCCGCCACCCACAATTGAAAATTCAGCGGCGAGTCCCTGAACCCGTTCAGCCTCGCAAAAACTCCCGGTTAACGGGAAAAAGACCGGATGGTCGATAAGAACCCCGTTGCGCAAAATGCGACGGGGTTCTTATTTTTTGTGCCCTTCTTCATCCCCGACGAGGCCCTGTCTTTGGCGAGGGCCTCCCTTCCCCCATTGTGGGGGAAGGTGCCCCGGATTTAATCCGGGGCGGAAGCGGGGTATAAGTCTCACCAACGACATCGGGGACAACGCTTCATGAAAACCAGAACAACGCTGTTCGCGGCAGCTACGCTCGCAACCGCCCTCCTTGCGGGAACCGCCTCCGCGCAGGAAGGCGTCACGCGTGCCAACGCCATCGTCTTTGCCGAAGTGGACGGCCAGCCATTGATGCTCGACCTCTACACCCCTACCGGCGTCGATAACGCACCGGTGCTGATCTGGGCCCATGGCGGCGGCTGGCAGCGCGGCTCACGCGATGAATTGCCGGTCGTGGAACTGGTTCAGGCCGGTTATGCCTTCGCCAGCATCGATTACCGCCTCGCGCCCGCCGCGCGTTTCCCCGCGCAGATTTACGATCTGAAAGCCGCCGTGCGCTTCCTTCGCGCCAATGCCGCAGAACTGCATATCGATCCTGAACGCATCGGCGCGGCGGGCTCTTCCGCGGGCGCGCATCTCGCGGTCCTTCTCGGCGTCTCGAATGGCGTCGCCGAACTCGAAGGCGATGTTGGCGACCATGACGATGTCTCGTCCGACGTCAGCGTGATTCTTTCCTATTACGCTGCGTCCGACCTCACGACCATTCTCGATCAGTCGACCGAATTCGGTTATGGCGTTCGCGCGCCCGCGCTCGAAGCGCTTCTTGGCGGCCTACCGGAAGCCGTGCCCGATCTGGCGCGCATGGCCAGCCCCGTCTTCTATGTCGATGCCACCGACCCTCCGGCCTACCTTCTCCATGGCGACCGTGATCCGCAGATGCCAATCAATCAGACGCATGAGCTCGAAGGAAAATATGAGGAGTTCGGCCTGCCCGTTCATTTTGAAGTCGTTCACGGCGGCGTCCATGGCGGCGAAGGCTTCTACGAGTCCGATCGCACCGCCAAAGTCCGCGCCTTCCTCGACGAATACTTCAAGGCAGCGGATTAAACGCTTGAGGCTCTCCGAAATACATCCGGCGTACTACGTACTCGCAATCTGGGCGACACCTGTCCTTTTCCTGCTGGTCTATTTTGCGAGTAACCCCGACGTGAATTTCCGTAGTTCGGACGCCAAATGGGCAGACAGCGAGGTCGAATTCAAAGGCCGCGACCTGGATCGGATCGCGGTCTTATTCGAATTGTACAAACTGGGCTGCGACGCGCCGGACGCGGTCCTTGTGCGCACGACGCGCCGCCATTGGATCAACATCATCGCGTGGCCAAATTATTTAACCGATGAGAAATGGCGTGTCCCTTATGGTGAGTCCGTGGAAGCCATCGGAAATTACAGTCCTTCGGTGACAACGACGCACTGCAGTGGTTCGGCGGACTACGATACTGCGCGGGCAAATGCCTATGGGCATCTGGAAAGCCTCTAGGCCGACGCCCTCCTAAATTCGAGTAAACGTGCATCTTACCCTTGACCGCTTCGAAACCATCGCGCTGAATTTTCCAATATTCGTTTTCCCTTTCCCCCATGAGGGGGAAGGTGACCCGGATTAAATCCGGGGCGGAAGGGAAAAAGTCAGATCCGGAAATTCGGCCCCGGTGTCTGCCACTCCAGATCTTTCAGATCGCTCACCGGCCGTGGCTTGCGGCGGGCAAAATACTGCCAGATGAACACGCCAGCCAGCAGCCAGAACAGCGAGCCCGCGCCAAGCCAGTAATACCAGTCATATTCATTGGCGAGCATGATGGCGACGGAGTTGTAGAACACTGCCGGAATGCAGAGGAGGATCATCTGCAGGAGCGCGCTGAATTTCGACACGCCGCGCTCAACCTTTACCAGGCCACCACTGGCCGCGAGCAATGCCCCCATCGCACGGATCGCCTCGCCATATTTCCAGTCGGAATTCCCCTCTCCCGGTTTGAGGATCAGCGGCTCCTCCGTCCCTTTCAGCCACATCATAGTCTGAAAATATTTTCCGTATTTCGATTCCTCGTAACCGACGCGGATGCGCTCGATGTCTTCGGCGTGGAACCGGCGGATAACCTCATTGTCGCCGACTAGCGCCAGCATGTTCCCGTCAAAGATCACGCGCACGAATTTTCCCGGTACGCCTGCTTTTCTAAAACGGCGTGACCCGAAGGCGAGAAACTCGATTGGAACGTCTGACGTCATGCGCCGAGGCTAGCGAAATTTCACATCACTAGCGACACTCATCCTGTCATCCCGGGCGAGCGGTTCAGCGAGACCCGGGACCCAGGTGTCGCCAATTCAACGCCTTCAAAACCTTCGCGCTGAATTTGCGAATGCTCGGTTTGCCTTCCCCCTCAAGGGGGGAATTTCACAGCCGGAAATTCGGCCCCGGCGTTTGCTGTTCGAGTTCCCTCAGGTCCCGCACCGCGCTTGGCCGCAGCCGCGCCTGATAATGCCAGATGAAAATACCCGACAGCACCAGAAAGGGCACCGAACCGGCGAGCCAGTATAACGCGTCCGCGGCCTCCCCGATAAACAGCGCGATCCCGCAATAAGCCACCGCAGGGAAACTGGTGAGCACGACAACCATCAGGGCGCCCGCAGCGGAAATGCCGCGCTCCACACGGGCGATCCCGCCTGCCCCCGCCACACGCGCCGCGAACGCGCGGATGGTGATGCCGTAGGCATCAATGTCGCCATCCGCGGGCAGCAGCAGCAACGGCGCACGCGCGCCGCGCCGCCAGAGTCGCGTCTGAAAAAGGCGGCTGTATTTTGTTTCCTCATAGCCGGAGCGCAAGCGCTCGACATCGCGGGCATGAATGCGAAGCACCGCGTCCTTCGCGCCGGTAAGGACAAGTTCATCGCCTTCCAGCGTAACACGAACGCGGCGTCCGTTCACGCCCGCGCGGCGCAAACGGCGCGAACCAAATGCCTGAAAGGACGGCCCTGTGTCAGACAGCGTCATCGCTGCAAAGTCTGCCGAAGATATTGCGAGACACCGTTAGCCGGGCAGACCAGCCGCCGCCAAGCATGGCGATTTCACAATCGCCTTACTGGCTTTTGCTGTGCTAACCCGCCCAAAACATACCAGACGGTCGGTTTTTTGCGCACGGTGATGGCGCGATGAACAGGCGCAAAAAATAACGCCCTGCGGGCTTCGGAATTTTCCTTTCGCGAATGAAAACAATTATTTGCCGCGTACCTCCGCGCCAAGAAAAAGCGGGGCACGGCCATGTCGCCGAACCCCGCCTCTTTTTCAAAACATACCGACCGGTCGGTATGTTTTACTGCAACTGGTCCGCGATCGCGGCAACGCCGGCTTCCGCACAGGCGGTGTCACCCTCCTGCCCGCCTTCGCCGCCCGATACGCCAACCGCACCGATGATCTCATCGCCTGCAAAAATCGGCACGCCGCCGCCAAGCGGAATGACCTGGCCTAAGGCACGCTGTCCTTGCGTATCGGAATCGCCCGCCGTCGTGTCGCGCCATTCGATGGAATTTCTTCTGTAGGTGCGCGCGGTATACGCCTTGCGGAACACCAATTCCCAATTATGCGGCGAGGCGGTGTCACCGCTGACCTGCATGATGGGAAGGCCCGCACGGTCGACGACCGCGACCGACATGGTGAACAACGGCCCCGGCTGTCCGCAGGCGGCATTCACGCCTTCAATCACCTTCATCGCCATGGCGACCGACATGTTCTTCTGCACCAGAGGCTGCGCATCGGCCGATACCGCAAACGCCACAACCGGAACCAGCGCCAGAACGGCGCCACGCAACGAACGAGACATAAACCCTCCCCTGTTTTGTTATTACTGCAATTGATCCGCTATCGCGGCGACACCGGCTTCGGCGCAGGCGCTGTCCATCGGCTGACCGCCCGCAGCGCCCGACACGCCGATCGCGCCAATGGCGTTCTCGCCGACCATGATGGGAATGCCGCCGCCGAGCGGAATGACATCGGTGAGCTGGCGTTGTCCCTGTGTGTCGGAATCGCCCGCTGTCGTATCGCGCCATTCGATGGAGGGCCTGCGATAGGTCCGCGCCGTATAGGCCTTGCGAAAAGCGAGTTCGTAATTATGGGGCGAAGCATTATCGCCGCGAAGCTGCAGCACGGCGTCGCCAGCGCGGTCCACGATGGCGTAACTCACCGTGATAAGGCCGTCATTCATGCCGCAATGCTGTATGGCCGCGTCGAGCGCCTCGCGCGCCATCGCGACCGAAATATTCGGCTGCATCAGCGGCTGCGCGCTCACATGGGAAGCGAGCAACGAGGCAACAAGCGCGGTCGCAGCCGCCGCGTAAACAGAACGGATCATGGAAATTCTCCCCTGGTTTTAGGGCCGCATGAAACCTGCGGACCATCATTCTTTCCACCTTAACATGACTTTTCGAGGCCGCGAGCCGCAACCCGCCGGAGCCGTCTGCCTCACGGCTTTGTGGCGTTTCACGGCGCCTTGCTAATATTCCTCTGCGGCTTCTCGCAGCAGCGCAATGGTTTCCGGCGGCTGGTCCAGCGCGACCGCGATCATGCGCGCCACGTCCTCGCCGCTGCCGGGCTCGACCGGCACCTGCATCCGCCCCGCTTCCGCGCGAAGACCGGGATCGTTCAGCGCGGCGGCAAAGGCCGCGCGTAACGCGTTTAAGATGGGCGCCGGAATATCCGGCGGTCCTGCGGTCAGGCGACCCATTGCCGCCAGCGTTTCCACAAGCCCCAGAAGGCGCAGATCGCCCGGATCGCTGACATAATCGCGCACCTGCGGCACGCCTTCGATACCCGAGCGTTCGCCCGCGATAGCGAGAATATATTTCGCCGCTCCGCTTTCGACAAATGGCGCCTGCGTACTGGTGACGCTCAGCGTCCCATGCACTTCGCCGCGCAACATGCTGAGTTCGATCTCGCTGCCGATGAAGCCCGGTATCAGACGCGCGTCGAGCCCGAGCACGCGCACCAGAATACGCGTCTCGGTATAGGCGGCGGAGCCGATACCTGCCGCGGCCAAACGCAGATCGTCGGTAGCGCGCAGCTCGTCCATGTTGTCAATGCCGGACGCGGTCGTAACGATGAGGCTGCGGCCTTCTCCTGCCATTTTTCCGATCCAGCTCAACCTGGCGAGATCGAAGCGGATTCCTTCCGCGCCCAGGAGCTGGCTATAGATCAGACCGGTGTTGAAAATGCCGATGGTAAGGCCATCGGGACGCGCAACGCTCAACGTGTTCGCGCCGATAATATGTCCTGCGCCCGGCACATTGCGGACGATCACCCGCGCGACGGGCAGATAATTCGGAAGATAGCGCGCCATCAGGCGGCCGTAATAATCATAACCGCCGCCCGGATTGGTGGCGACGATATAGGTCAGCGTTTTGTCCCGGAAATATTTGCTGTCGGCTTCCTGTGCCGCAGCCGTCAACGGTATGGCCATGCAGGCCGCGAACAAGGTCCCCTTCAGAACGCGGCGAAGCCAAACCATCGAATGCCCTATCCCAGCTCTATGGTCATTCCATCATAGCCGGGTTCCACCCCTTCGGGGAGTTCCCGTTTCAGCGTTTCATAATCAAGGTCATTATGCAGGTTGGTCAAAATGGCGCGTTTGGGTTTCACGCGTGCGATCCATGATAAAGCGGTTTCGACATTGGCATGGCTCGGATGCGCACGGTACCGCAGCGCATCAACGATCCAGCATTCGACACCTTCAAGTGCTCCAAACGCGGTCTCGTCGAGATCGTTGACGTCGCTCGAATAGGCAAGTGGTCCGAAGCGAAAACCAAGCGAACGAATACGCCCATGCGATTGCGCGAAAGCGAGAACGGGAAGCGCACCGCCGTGGCCTGAAATCTCGAACGGCATAAAAGGTTCGGGCAATACATGGGTGTTTATGATCGGGGGGTAATCGCTGCCCTTCGGCGTTTCGAAACAATAGCCGAACTGTTCCCGAAGACGCTTCAATGTGACGGCGTCGGAATACATCTCCGCGCGTCTATGGGTGAGTTGCACCAGAGGCCTGAGATCGTCGATGCCATTGGTCTGGTCGGCATGGGCATGGGTCATGAGCACGCCATCGAGATGCTTAACGCGCGCCGCCAGAAGCTGCGCGCGTAGATCGGGCGATGTATCGACCAGTACCGAGGTTTCACCTTTGCGCACGAGGAGCGAACAGCGTGTTCGGTAATTTTTCGGGTTGTCAGGATCGCAGACGCCCCAGGCGCCCGCGCCGTCTGCGCCGCCGAGGCGCGGTACGCCGCCCGAAGACCCGCAGCCGAGAAGGGTCGCCGTCAGCCGCATCAGGCTTTCGCCTTGGCGAACAGGCGAAAGAAATTATCGGTCGTCGTCACGGCGAGTTCTTCTTCCGATACACCTTTGAGGCCCGCCAGCATCGCGGCGGTGTGCACGACGAAAGAGGGCTCGTTGCGCTTTCCCCGATGGGGTAGCGGAGCGAGATAGGGCGAGTCCGTTTCGACCAGAAGGCGTTCCAGCGGAACATGCTTCAGCACATCTCGCAGGCCGTCCGCCTTTTTGAAGGTCGCTATGCCGGAAACCGAAATATAAAATCCGAGGTCGAGCGAAGCGCGAGCGAGTTTTTCCGTGCCGGTAAAACAATGGATGACGCCCGTGAACGCGCCCTTCTCCATTTCCTCGCGCATCAGCCCAATGGTTTCGTCTTCCGCATCGCGCGTATGAATGATCAGCGGCAATCCGGTTTCCCGCGCGGCCATGATGTGCATGCGAAAATCGGAGATCTGCTCGTTGCGCGGACTGTTGTTGTAATAGAAATCGAGCCCCGTCTCGCCGAAGGCGACAACTTTCGGATGGCGGCTCGCCTCCAGCAAAATATCCGGGCTCGCAAGACTTTCCTTCTCCGCACTATGCGGATGAACGCCGATCGAGCAGTGAATGTCGTCGGCAGTCTCGGCGACCGCGAGGACGCCCGGAAAGCGCGCCAGCTCGGTACCGATGGTCAGGAAATGGCCGACGCCCGCCGCGCGCGCGCGGGCGAGAACGGCATCCAGTTCCGGTGCGAATTCGGGAAAATCGAGATGGCAATGGCTATCGACGAGCATGACCGCACCCTGTCCGAGCAACCGGAGAAATTCAAGTTTGAACCGGGATTATAAGGGCCCGCCGGTGCGCCGTCCGGCTTCCAGGGTCCGGCCTGAGGCGATGATCGTCTGCCTCGGTTCAAGATGGACACCGGCGGCCCGCGCAAACAGGCGATTGATCTGCTCCCACGCCTCAACCCAGCGGTGATAGTCGCCTTCTTCTGTGAGCGCGCGTTCCCGGATACGTGTGGCCAAAGCCTGAGACAAAAACGTGCCGAATTCCGAAAGACCGTCCTGCACCTTTGTCACTTTTTCAGCGAGCGCATACAGTGCGGCGAAATCCGGTGCGCGCGCATTATCGATCAGATTCTGTGCTTCACGCGCCAGCATCAGCCCATCGCCGTCGCTGAGGCGCAATGCGAGGCCCGGTGAACCCTGCGCCACGCGGATCAGTGTCGCGCGCGTAGCGGCGTCCATATCGGGCAGAAGATGCCCAAGGGCCGCATTCATATCGGTATCGTTCAGCGGACGGAGGTCGACGCGCTGACAGCGCGAACGGATGGTAGGAAGCAGACGTCCCGGCGCATGCGCGAGCAGAATGACCATCGCGCGCGATGGCGGCTCCTCAAGAAGTTTCAACAGCGCATTAGCGGCATGGTCGTTCATGTCGTCGGCGCTATCGACAATGACGACACGCCAGCCCCCCGCGCCCGACGTCATGCCGAAAAAGCCGGGAAGCTTTTTCATTTCGTCGACGGTCAACACCGTCCGCAATTTTCCTTTGTCGTCGACCGACCGGGCGAGCACCAGAAGCCCGGGATGCGCGCCCGCCTCGATCTGACGGCTCACAATGCCTTCGGGCGCCACATGAAGATTTTCCGGTCCGTCTTTGGTGGTGCCGAAACTCAGGAGATAGCGCGCGATGCGGTAGGCAAGCGTCGCCTTTCCGATGCCGGGCGGCCCCGAAAGCAGCCAGCCCTGCGGGGGTCTTGCCCCGCGGATCGCACGCGAGGCCAGCGCCACGGCAGCATCCTGCCCGATCAGCGCATAGGATTTTCGGGGGGTCGGGCCATCATCATCCGGCGGCAATTCCGGTTTTCGGCTCATGGCGCGAGGCGATCCTGTACAGCGCTCCATATGTCGGCGGCGACGAGATCCGGCGATCGTCCGGCGTCGATCATGACGCAGCGTTCCTTGCGCGCCTTCGCCAGTTCGCGGAACGCCATGCGGAGCGTATCGTGAAATTCGGCATCGAATTTCTCAAAACGGGTTTCGAAATCCTCGGGCCTTGCGCCCGCGCGGCGCAAACCATCTTCGGGGGCCACATCGAGGAGGATCGTGAGATCAGGCACCAGCATGTCGGGAATGGCGCTTTGCAACGCGTTCACCGCTTCAACGCCCAGCCCGCGCGCCACGCCCTGATAGACCAAGGTGGAATCCGCGAAGCGGTCGCACACCACCCAGTCGCCGCGCGTCAGCGCCGGGCGTATGAGGCGCGCAATATGATCCGTGCGGGCCGCAAGAAAGAGCAGCGTCTCGGTGAGCGGCGTCCAGCGATCCGGTTCGCCTGTGACCAGAAGCTTGCGGATTTCCTCGGCACCCGGCGAACCGCCCGGCTCACGCGTCAGGACCACATCGAGGCCACAGGATTCCAATGCCGTTCTTAACACGCGCGCCTGAGTGGACTTGCCCGCCCCTTCGCCGCCTTCGAACGTGATGAATTTTCCGCTCAAACGATCCCGCTTACGAGCCCGTTTGCGCTATCAGCGCATTGAGCCCCAGAAACATGTTCTTGAAGAACCCGCCTGCTTCTACCGCCTGTGTCGCCACAACAGGCACAACCGTATCGGGTTTGCCCGGCGCGGACACTGTCAACATGCCGATTTCCTGCCCCGCAGAGATGGGCGCCTCCACGGGACCATCATAGCTCAAGGTTACGGTCATGGCGCGGCGGGCATCGGGCGACATGATCGTGTGCAACGGATTGACCAGCGCGACAGGCACGGTATCAACCGCCCCGCCAAAGACTTCCACCTCGCCCACGGGATCCCCCGCGGCAAGCAATTCGTAATTGCGAAATTCACGGAAACCGATATCGAGCAGGCGGCCTGCTTCCGCGTTGCGCGCGGTTTCGGAATCAAGGCCGTTGACGACCGCGATCAGGCGGCGCCCCTCCCGTTCGGCCGATGCCGAAATGCCGTAACCGCCCGCTTCGGTATGGCCCGTCTTCAGCCCGTCAACCCCGACATTGCGGAACAGCAGTTGGTTGCGGTTGCTCTGGGTAATGTTGCTCCAGGTGAATTCCGGTATCGCAAAATAATGATAGTGCTCCGGATAATCGCGGATCAGATGTGCGCTCAGAATTGCCAGATCACGCACTGACATATGGTGGCCGGGTTCGGCGACGCCATGCGAATTCACGAAGTGCGAGCGGGTGAGCCCGATTTCGGCGGCGCGGGTGTTCATCATGTCGGCAAAGCCTTCTTCGCTGCCGCCCAGCGCCTCAGATACAACCACGCAGGCATCGCCGCCTGACGATACGATAATGCCCTTCAAGAGATCATCGACGCTGATCTGCGAGCCAAGTTCGACGAACATCTTGGACTCATTCGTCGTCAGGCCTTGCCGCCAGGCGCGCTCGGACACGGGGAATGTATCGGTCAGCGACAAGCGTCCATCCTTCAGGCGCTGAAACACCAGTTCGACCGTCATCATCTTGGTCATCGATGAGGGGGGGACTTCGGCGTCGCATTCCTTGCAGAACAGAACCTCGCCGGTCTGATAATCCATCAGCACGGCCTGGGCCGCGGGCGATGTAATCTGGGCAAGCGCCGCCTCATGCGGGATCGCAAGAAGGCCAAGGAAGCCCATGCCCATAAACAGATTTTTCGACCAGAGACCAACCATAGGCTTTGCCTTTGCTGATGTGGATGTAAGGAGCATCGCGGGCGTTTTCGCGCCCCCAATGCCGTAATTACTCTACGACAATTCCGACGTCATTGTGACCGAGCGATTGCACCTGAAAGAGCACTGCATCGGCCGTGCCGACATCCTGGAACGGTCCCATGCGAACGCGGTACAGCGTCCGTCCCTCACGCTCGACCTGCGAGATCTGCGCCCCCGCACCTGACAGCCGTGCCGCGACGCGATTGGCGTTCTCGAATGTCCCATAAGCGCCCGCCTGGACATAGATCGCTGTCACGGCCGGAACCGGCACGACGCTCACCTGACCATCCACGGCCGGAAGCGCGGAGGCAGTAACGGTTTCGCTGACGGCCGTCGGCAGGCTAGTGGCCGGACGCGTCTCGGCGACGCTGACGCCGGCAACTGGGGGCAGCGCATTGGATGAGACGATCCCGGCAGGCGCCGCCGAGACGGCGTTGGCGATTTCCGGCGGTGTACCCTCGCCCGCCATCAGGGTCTGATTGCCGTCGAGGTTCGCAGCACCGAGGAATGTTACGCGCACGCGCGCCGTACCTTGCTGGCGATAACCGAGAAGATCGGCGGCATGTTCCGATAGATCGATGATGCGCCCGTTCACGAAAGGTCCCCGATCATTGATGCGCACGACGATGGTGCGGCCATTTTCAAGATTGGTGACGCGCGCATTGATCGGCATAGGTAATGTCGGATGGGCGGCGCTGATCGCGTTGCGATCGAAAATCTCGCCATTGGCCGTCAGGCGGCCGTGAAACTCGGTGCCGTACCAGGAGGCGATTCCGGTTTCGTCGTAATCCGGCTGTTCGCGCGGATAGTACCAGACGCCCGCCACTTCATAGGGTGTGCCGACCTTGTAGATCGGATTGGCGACAGCAGGGGGAGCCGGAGGCGCTACGGGTGTCGGCGCAGGCGTTGTCGCACAGGCGGCCAGAACAAGCGCCATCGCAGAAGGAACGATGATCCTCAAGGAAGGACGAAACCCGGATGGACGCAACATGGGGCACTCCTGTGACGCCGCTCGCCCCTATGCCAGCAGCGATTCGATCCCCCGGAAATTGTTAGGCAAATCAATGTGCTTTGTCATTGTCGGAAAGGCACGCGTTGCATCGCGCGCATCCAATTGTCATCGATAACACAGCCTGGCTGAAGCCTGTTCACCTGAACCAGCCACCTGGTCCCCTTTCCCGCGTCACGCTCCCGCTACGCGTCGCCGCGGCTCGCCTGCCTTCAATCCGAGACAACAAAAAAGGGCGGGAGAAATATCCCGCCCTTTCCTCTGTCCATTTCAGACTTTCAGTACTTCACGATCAGATAGGCCTGGTTGGAGGTGCCATGGCCCCACATGCTTGGGTCCATCGGCTGCGGATTGACGACCACGATTTCCTTGCGCCCGGCCTCGGCGAGAATGTTCTCGCTGAGCGTCACATTGAGTTTCGAGCCATCGGTCCATTCCCAGGGCACGGATTCGCCATCGATCAGAACGCGAGATCCGGCGACGAAATTGAACCCGGTGAGCTCCAGCACCGTCTCTCCGCTCCCGCGTTCGACCATGGTCGGCGAAATCGCCTCGATGGCCGGTTGCGGCGAGACGTCCGGCGCCGGCGGATTCTCCATGGCGCGCGGCGCGCCCGTGACTTCTTTCAGCGCCGTCACCCAATGACCGTCATTGATCGTGTAACGCTGATCATTGTCATAAGCGGCAAACGGCACCGAATAGGATGCATGGATTCCATGATCGATGACCTTGCCGTCGAAGATGACGGTATCGATCTGGCGCATGTTGCGGATATCGGCCAGAGGATCGGCATTTACCAGAATGATGTCCGCGATCTTTCCCGCTTCCACCGTGCCAATACGGTCGATGACGCGCATCGCTTCCGCCGGCCATTTGGTGGAGGCCATGATGATCTGCATCGGGGTGATGCCGGCTTCCTGGAAGATCGCCATCTCCTCATGCATGATCGAGCCTGGCACCTTCGCGCCATTGGTATCGCCCGCGACCAGCACCTTGCCGCCCTCGTCGATCACCATTTTGTAGAAGCGCAGCATGTTCTGATAGCCGGGCATGCGCCGTTCGCGCACCGCTCCGGTCGCGGTGTCGCGCCGTGTGCGTTCGAGGCGCGTGCGGAAACCTTCCGGGTAATAGGCGAGAAGCGCCGGATCGGCGAACAGTTCTTCGTAGGCTGCCTGCATCTGGGGCCAATCGGCCGGATAGCCCGGAGCTTCATGAATGATGTTCGGTAGCAGATAAACTTCCTCGCGAACGACGAGATCGACAATGTCGCGCGCTTTCGCTTCGTCCATATTCGCGAACTTGTCGAGTTCATTGTTCACATCGACGCCGTCGGCGACGATAGCGTCGCCAATGCCGCGCGCATGGGGAAGCATATCGACGCCCGCAAGCGCCGCTTCGCGTGCGCCCATGCGAGGACCGCCCGCGCGCTGCGTGCAGGGCTTGCCACGCGAATGCGCTTCATCGCAGGCCCATTTGACCCATTCCGGATCCCAGTCGCCATCATGGAACATGATCATGTCGGCGCCCGCATCGAGGAGCAGACGCGTTTCCGTCTGCAGGGCTTCGAATGTTTCGGGACGCTGACGACCGTCATAGGGCGTTTCATAGCCCGTAAGTTCTTCCGGATCGAAGCCGCCGAAATGGGCGATACCGATCCATTCGCGCGGACCACGCGCATGACCTTCATTCACCGCATCACGCGCCGCGATCGACATCTCGCCGCCAAGGCCGATATCGACCAGCGAGGTGACGCCATGATGGAGAAAGAGTTCACCGAAAAACCAGGAATAGCTGACCTGACCGTCCCAAAGGCCGGGTAGGATATATTTGCCGGTAGCGTCGACGGTTTCAGCGCCCGCCGGAATGGTGATAGCGGCGGCAGGCCCTGCGGCCACGATCTGATTGCCTTCGATCACAACGATGGCGTTCTCCACCGGATCGCCGCCATTACCGTCGATCAATGTGCCGCCTTGGATAACAAGCGTCTGCTGCTGGCCCTGCGCGCCCACCGGACCCGCAAAAGCAAGCGCGACAAAGGCAGCGCTGCCGGCAAAAGCGCCGGCACGTAACAGTCTTCTCATTAAATGAACTCCCCTTGAAAAACCCCTACCTGTAAAAAAGCCATTCCTGCCCGCGCGCGTTTCAAAGCTGCGCGAGTTCGAGAATATTGATGTTCTTGAGCGGCAGATGACGCACGCGTTTTCCCGTGGCGGCAAAAATCGCATTGGTGACAGCGGCGGCAATC
>CAIOYY010000041.1 GCA_903862715.1 uncultured Alphaproteobacteria bacterium | reverse complement strand
GACAATGCGCTGACGGTTACACTTCCCTACTCTGGCGCATCCTTCGGCGTGCCAGGAAACCTCCATATCCTTGGCACCATGAACACCGCCGACCGGTCGATCGCCTTGCTGGATACGGCGCTCAGACGGCGATTCCGCTTCAAGGAAATGATGCCGGAGCCGGAGCTGCTGTCGTCGGACCTGGAGGGCATCGATCTCGCCGCGGCGCTGCGCGGGTTGAACTCTCGGATCGAATACTTCTTTGACCGCGATCACCAGATCGGCCACGCCTATTTCATGCATTGCAGGAGCCGCGCCGATCTGGAGACCGTGATGCGCGACCGCGTCATCCCGCTCCTGGCGGAATACTTCTACGAGAATTGGGAAAAAGTGCGTGGGGTCTTAAATGAAACCGTCGATGAAGGTTTGTTCATCGTCCGCGACCGACTGCGGGGTCCCATGTCCCGAAATGGGGATGTCATGCCTGAAGAGCGCTGGCGGTATACCGTCAGGCCCGCATTTTCCGCCGACGCCTTTCGACAGCTGGCGCAGTGATCGTCCGAAGCCTCAGGGAGTGGGAATCGCTCACGATTTCGGATAGCACGGAAGTCCCGGATGCGGTGACGCGCGTGCAATCGGAGCGGCTGTTGGCGGCATGCCGGCATGGCGCTGCCCACCTGACCGCGGGAGGCAAGGACGGAAGCCGCATCTTGACCCGCGTGGGCGACCGGCTTCGGGCCGGACAGGTCGTCGGTGTGGTTTCCGCGGGGGACATTTGCGTCGAGATATTGCCGAAGATCGATGGAATCGACGGCGGCAAGACGCGCGAAAATCTGGTGCGAATGCTGCTGCGCGCTTTCGACCTTCCAATCGCCGACGGCGAAATGACAAGGCTGGGGTTCCAGAACACGGACATCCTGGAGATCGTCATTCACCTTTTCTGCCAGCAGCTATTTCGTGCCGTTCACGGAGGGCTGACGCGCCGCTATCTGGCTTTCGCAGACGACCTGCCGGCCCTGCGTGGCCGCCTCGACGTGCAGCGCCAATTTACGATCAACGTTGCCATGCCGCAGAGGATTTCGAGCCGGTATGACGAATTGAGTCCGGATATTCCCCTCAACCAGGTCCTTAGGGCGGCAATCACGGCCCTGCGCGACGTTGCCAAGACCGATCGCAACCAGCGGTCCCTCTCCGAGCTCGATTTGGCATTCTCAGACGTTTCCGCCGTCCCACGCGAACGCCTGTCATCGCTTCCCGTGCACATCGACCGAACCGACGCGGCATGGAAGGGCCCGCTTGAACTCGCCCAACTTCTACTGCGCAATATGTTTCAGAGCACCGGCATTGGAAGCAGTACGGGCTTCAGCCTGTTATTCGAAATGAACACGCTTTTTGAATTGTTCGTTGGACGGTGCTTTCAGCGCGCCTACACAGGTAGCAGCCGCCGGGTCACCCTGCAGGGCCCGCAGAACTTCGCTCTGTCGGATGCCGGGGGAAGAGGCCGGTTCGCGACCTACCCGGACATTACCATTCGCTCCGGGGCGACGGTGCGATGCATCGTGGACACAAAGTGGAAGCGACTGGCCAGCTCGCTCGACGATCCTAAACAGGGCATCTCGCAGTCGGACGTTTATCAAATGATGGCCTATGGCCAGGTCTATGACTGCGCCGAGCTCACGCTCCTCTACCCGCATCACACCGGTCTTGGGCGGGCTCCGGGGCTGCTGGACACCTTCGGCTTGCGGGGCTCAGCGCGGCGCCTGTCGATCGCCACGATCGACTTGGCGCACATCGATACAATCGAACGGCAGATTGTTGCGATTTTCGGTTTGGTGAGT
>CAIOYY010000040.1 GCA_903862715.1 uncultured Alphaproteobacteria bacterium | reverse complement strand
CGGTCGATCACGATCTCGGTCGCATCGAAAAATATTGGAATGCGGTGGTCGCCGCTTGGTATCCGGGCGGAAAAGAAGATCCGCACCTCACCCTATTGAAATTCACGCCGCGCAGCGGGCAGGTGTGGATTTCGCAAAAAGGCCTCATGGGCTTTGCCTTCGAAATTACAAAGGCGAATATCTCCAAGACGCTGCCCGATGTAGGCAGTAGCGCTAAGGTCTCGTTCTAGCGTTCGATTCCTGCGACGTCTGCGCAGCAACCGCCGTCAAAGGTGTGTACGCCTGCGGAGTACCTGAAGCAGATACTTTGCGCGCCGGGACGGTGAAAGATGCAAGTCACCGTCCCGCTGCGCTCGCGCGAAAGGGCTTTCGCGCGAACCATGGCCGACATCTTGCTATCGAACATGCCCGACGAATGGTGCTCATTCTCGAAAAATAGCGCGTACATACGTTTTTCTTTTTCTGATTGTCCTGCGGAAAAAATGCGCGTGCGCGCAAATAGTTCCTGGACGCTATGCCAATGCGCTGGAAGAGAACCAATGCAATTTATGGCGCCCTAACAATGCAACGTCGAACGACCGACCGAACTGCGACGCGATAGCCGAATCGCTGACATTGAGGCCGCCGGTGTATGCGCCATAGGACGGCAAAATGACGCGGTGTGCGTCATATACAAAACAAGGACGTGTCACGGCCTTGCCGCGCGCGAGAACGGTGGCTTTGGGGTGAAAGTGGCCCGAGATCTCGGCGCGGGCAGATTCCGCGCGCGCCTCGTGCCGGAAGATGATTGGGCCGAATGCGGCCTCCCCGGCCACCAGCCCGCCCAGTGAATGAGGAATTTCGCGGTCGTGATTGCCCGTCACCCAAATCCACTCGCGTCCGGCCATCAGCGCGCGGAGCAGCGCCGAAGACGTTGACGGCATGTGCAGGGCTGCGATCGGGTCGTGAAAGCTGTCGCCGAGGCAAATAACCCGCGCGGGCTTTTCGCGGGCGAGCAGTTCGCCGAGCGTGTGAAGCGTCGCAACGGTATCGTAGGGCGGCAGCGGCTGACCGCGCCGCGTAAAACTTGCCGCCTTTTCGAAATGAAGGTCCGCAACGATCACGGTGCGCTCATCGTCCCAGATGAGCGCGCCCGAAAGATCGGGACGAAGCTTGATTCCGCTCAGTGTGATCGTGGTCAAAGAAATCCTTGGGATGGAGGCGTTTCGGCTTCACGGACGCTGAACTCAAACAACTCGACAAATGGATCCGCGATAACACCACCGAACGCTTCGGGCCTGTGCGCGCCGTGAAGCCTCAACTGGTGCTCGAGGTTGCTTTCGACGGTGTCCAGCGTTCCGGTCGCCATAAATCCGGCCTCGCCTTACGCTTTCCGCGCGTCTCGTGCATCCGCTGGGATAAACCCGCTGGCGAGGCGGACAAGCTCGAAACGGTCGAAAAATTGATCGCATGACCGAGATGCGAACCGGCAAAGCCATTTAATCGTACTGCGTGCAGACGCGCCTTCATAGTTCGCGCGCGGCGGAACTTCCCGCAGCGCGGCGCGTTCCTTCAGCACTCATCCTCGGGACACGCATGAATCCTCCAAACGCCATTCGGCATTGGTGGCTGTCGGTTGCCACTCTTGGACTGATTCTCACGCTCTATACTCCGTCGGTGACGCGCTCGTTTCATGATGGGACCAGTTGGTCCGTCAGCGATCTTCATATCAACTACGCCGCGGGTTTTGTCCGTCGTGGTTTGTTGGGTGAGGTGGCCTATTGGGCGCGGGACCTGCTCGGCATTTCGACAGGCACTCTTTTTCCCACGCTGTTCCTGATCCTGACGGCGATTCAGGCCGCATTGCTCGCGGCCCTGGCCTCGCCGCTTCGCGCGCGGCCTGCGCTTTTCATCACGGTGATGCTGGCGCCGGCCCTCATCCTATTCGCTGCGTATGACTACGGCGGTTATCTGCGCAAAGAGGCCGTGATTACCATCGGTCTCTTCGCGCATGCGATCCTCGTGCGTCAGGTGCTCAGCGCAAAGATGGCGCCTGCGCGCTATAACGTGATCCTATTCGCCGCCATTTCACCCTACCTCGCGCTCTCCACCATCATCCACGAGAACCAGGTAGTATTTCTGCCCGCCCACGCGCTGTTGATCTATATGGCCCATGGCTATCCGCGCCCGTTTGCGCCTCTCGCGCGCCACGTGATACGCGCGCAATTGCCGGCCCTGTTACCGACGGTAGCATGCTTCGGTGCAGCCCTTCTCTATCAGGGTGATGCAAGCAGTGCCGCGGTGATCTGTGCGTCGTGGCGCGACCGGGCCGCGACCGCTTGCGACGCCATGAGGGCGCTTGGATGGCGCTATGATCAAGTCTGGTACTATGTGATGCAGGTTGTAACGACGCCGGTGCCGATGGGAATCTTCATCGCGACCTTTGCCCTCGCTTTGATCCCACCTCTGATCGTGTGGCGTGTTTCGCCGCGCGAAGATCATCCGTCTCTATCGCTCCTTCTCGCCGCGATGCTTCCGACCGTCGGTTTATTTTTCTTGGGCTGGGACTGGGGCCGGTGGATTCACATGATTAGCGTTGCCCTGATTGCTTTGCTGCTCGCGGGTTGCAGGCGCTTGCCGGAACCAGAGCCGAGCCCGCGTTTTGCCAGGATTGGCTTGATGGCCGCCGCGCTTATCTACGTCGCGACATGGCGCGTGAACGTCTGCTGTTTGCCCACGTCGCTCAGCGGAGGGCTTTTCCAGACCGCCGGCACGATCCTCGCGACTCCGTAAACCCAGCCAGCGACTACACATTTATTGAGTTTTTATGGGGCTAGCGGCCCCGCTGCGCTGCGGCGTAAGCTTCGTGCGTCCGGCCGCACTCCAGGGTTCAAGGGGCGGCCAAAGGGGGACATCGACCACGACGAATTCATCAGGGGGACTACCGCCGTGACCAGCCACGCCGCCCGCTTTGTGTCCATTGTCGCGCTCACAGCTGCGCTTCTTGCTTCCGCGCCGGAAGCTTCCGCAAGACCCGTCGAATTCGACCAGGCGACGATCGGCGAACTCGCCGCCGCCATGAAGGCGGGCACGCTGACGGCTGAAAAACTCACGCAACTATGCCTCGATCGGATCGCGGCCTACGATCGCGCCGGCCCGAAGCTGCATGCGGTTATCGCGCTAAATCCGAAGGCGCTGGAAATTGCCCGCGCGCTCGACGCCGAGCGTAAGGCCGGTAAGGTGAGAGGTCCCTTGCATGGCATTCCCGTAGTTCTGAAGGACAATTTCGACACCGTCGATATGCCCACGACCGGGGGCTCGGTGCTGCTGGAAGGCAATATGGCGCCGGACGACGCCAACATGGTCAAGCGCCTGCGCGACGCGGGTGCGATCATTCTCGCCAAGGTGAACCTCGGCGAGTTCGCCAATGGCATGCAAAGCTCGATGGGAGGACAGTCTCTCAATCCGCACGATCTTACACGCACACCGTCGGGCTCGTCGGGCGGAACGGGTGTGTCCATCGCCGCTGGTTTCGCACCTCTGGGCCTTGGTACGGACACCGGCGGCTCGATCCGCGGGCCGTCGAGCGTCAACGGCATCGTCGGTCTGAAACCGACCCACGGCTTGCTCAGCCACGATGGCATCATCCCGCTCGCGCTCACGCTCGACATGGGCGGACCCATGGCACGCAGCGTTTACGATATCGCCGTCTCGCTCGGGCCTATGACCGGTCTTGACCCGGCCGACCCCTACACCAAGAAAAGCGACGGCAAATTCCACAAGGACTACACGCAATTTTTGAAAGCGGACTCGCTGAAAGGGGCGCGTATCGGTATTGCGCGCGATTATATGGGCGCCGATCCAGATGTGGACTGGGTGATCGAGTCCGCCCTGAAAGCCATTGAGAAGGCCGGCGGTACGGTCGTTGAAGTGCGGCTGCCCAAATGGTTTCTCGATTCCGCGACGCAGGTCGTGTTCACGCTCTATCCGGCCGAGTTCAAGGTCCAGATTGCCGACTACCTCAAGACCACGGGCCCGAAGTATCCCAAGAACCTCGACCAATTGATCGAACGTGCCGAAGCCTACAACGACCTGCGCTCCGACGGTGTTGGCCCGAACCTCTCGCGTTGGCAGTATTTCAAAAACGTCGAAGCCAAATCCGTTCCGCTCGACGGTCCGGTCTATAGCGCGATGCTCAACCACTACATCCCGATG
>CAIOYY010000039.1 GCA_903862715.1 uncultured Alphaproteobacteria bacterium | reverse complement strand
GCGAGAGAATGTGAAGCAGCTGGAATTTCCGCCAGTTTCGCCAAGCCGGACGCGTTGGTGATTAGCGCGGTCGCGCCGGAATCGGCGAGGCGGTAGGCGAGCGCGTCAATGCCGAAGAGGACGGCAAGCGGCACGGCGATGGCGCCAAGCTTGTAAAGGGCGATATGGGCCTCGGCGACCTCGCGGGATTGCGGCAACAAAATTGCGACCCTGTCACCGCGCTGAACACCCTTGCGGCTGAGGACGTTCGCAAGACGGTTCGAACGATCCCGCAATGCACCATAGGAGACGGGCGTGACCTTACCGGAAGCGGAGATTTCGAGCAGCGCAAGGCGTGCA
Source organism: uncultured Alphaproteobacteria bacterium (assembly GCA_903862715.1). GTDB lineage: Bacteria > Pseudomonadota > Alphaproteobacteria > Micropepsales > Micropepsaceae > CAIYRG01. Next base: position 2,077 of record CAIOYY010000039.1, on the reverse strand, counting down.
GGATCAATCGCCGCCCAGCGGTCGCAAACGGCCTCGGCCATGTTGTAGAATTCGGGCACTTGCCAGCGAAACGCCGCTCGCAGGCCGGCCTCGTCGCGACGGTCGGGAAGCATGGACACTCCGGTTACCGTTCACCATGAACGTTCCTATTTTAAGGAGTTCCCGCAGATGATGCAATGCAACAAAGTGGTTACGCAATTGCGAACAGTTTAATCGACCGGAAGGACACCGTCGGTCTTGACCTCTTCCATCACCGCGTAGGTGCGTGACTCGCGGACGCCGGGGAGTGACAGCAGGACGTCGCCGAGAAAACTGCGATAGGACGCCATGTCGGCGACGCGGGTTTTGATCAGATAATCGAACCCGCCCGCCACCATATGGCATTCCAGAACTTCAGGTGCGCGTTTGACCGCATCGGCGAAGCGCTCGAACACGTCGGGCGTAGTTTTGTCGAGGCTGACTTCGATGAAGATGAGAAGCCCGCGCCCGAGTTTTTTGGGATCCAGCATGGCGCGGAAGCCAAGGACATAGCGCTCGCGGAAGAGACGCTTGACGCGTTCGCTGGCGGCGGTTGGCGACAGGCCCACCTTGTCGGCCAGATCGACAGTCGTGATGCGGCCATCCTCTTGCAGGAGTTTCAGGATTTTGCGGTCCAGCCGATCAAGGTCGTTCATCATAATTCCCTAATAATTTTGTACTTAATAGTTTTATATAAACCTATTTTTGAAAAATAGGCAATTAATTCTCTAAACAAAATCAGTTATGATGTGAATAGATGATTTTTTGATCTGGAGTGTGACATGAGCAGCTTTTCGCCCTTTCGGGCCCCCTTTGCACCGGATGACGCGGCCCTTGCGCGGGTTCTGCTGGAGCGTTCGAAACTGTCGGTCGCGACGGATACGCGCATCGATGGGCGGGCGTCCGGATTGATCGACGCGATCCGCTCGCAGGCGACGGGGCTTGGCGGGGTCGAGGATCTGTTGCGGGAATATTCGCTCTCGACGCAGGAAGGGTTGGCCCTGATGGTGCTTGCCGAGGCGTTGCTGCGGGTGCCGGACGGCGCGACTGCCGACAAGCTTGTGGAGGATAAACTCGGACAGGGCGACTTCGCCCATCACGAGACGCGCTCCGACGCGTTGCTGGTTTCGGCGTCGGCATGGGCGCTCGGGATTACGGCGCGGGTGATCCGGCCCGGCGAGACGCCCGAGGGGATTCTCGCGACCATGGTGAAGCGTCTCGGTTTGCCGACGGTGCGGGGCGCGACACGGCAGGCGATGCGGGTTCTCGGGAGCCATTTTGTGCTGGGCCAGACGATTGGCGAGGCGCTTGACCGCGCGCGGTCGGGAAACGGGCGTTTGTTCCGCTATTCGTTTGACATGCTCGGCGAGGGTGCGCGCTCGCAGGAGGATGCGGAACGCTATGCGCAGTCCTATCGGGATGCGATTGATGCGATCGGGAAGGCTGCGGGCGATGCGGCATTGCCGGAGCGGCCGGGGATTTCGGTGAAGCTGTCGGCGCTGCATCCGCGATATGAATGGGTGTCGCGGGAGCGGGTGATGGCGGAGCTTGTGCCGGTTCTGCTCGATCTGGCGCGGCAAGCGAAAGCGTATGATCTGAATTTCACGGTGGATGCCGAAGAGGCGGACAGGCTGGAACTCTCGCTTGACGTGATTGAGGCGGTATTTTCCGATCCGTCGCTTGCAGGGTGGAGCGGGTTCGGCCTCGCCATTCAGGCCTACCAGAAGCGTGCACTGGCGGTGATCGACTGGATCGATGCGCTGGCAGAGAGCCTTGGCCGGACGATGATGGTGCGGCTCGTCAAGGGGGCCTATTGGGACACGGAAGTGAAGCGGGCGCAGGAGCGCGGGCTTCAGGATTATCCGGTATTTACCCGCAAGGCGATGACGGATTTGAATTATGTCGCGTGCGCTGAACGGCTGTTGAAGGCGCGGCCACGGCTGTACCCGCAATTTGCAACACATAACGCATTGACAGTGGCGACCATTCTCGAAACGGCGGGAAGCTTGGACGGGTTCGAGTTCCAGCGGCTGCACGGCATGGGGGATGCGCTTTATCG
>CAIOYY010000038.1 GCA_903862715.1 uncultured Alphaproteobacteria bacterium | reverse complement strand
TCGGCGGCGATGGCCGCGAATTCGGTTTCGGCCATCGGCAGGTCGCCGGTGTCGAAGGCGTTCTGTGCGGTATTGAAACGCACCGATGCTTCCTGACGTCCCGCCAGTTCATAGTTTTCCCAGGCCTGCCAGCCCACGACGCCAACAATGACAGCGGTGGCGACGCCGATGACATATACGCCATAGCGCTTCCACAGCTGCTCCCAGCGTTCTTTTCGGACGTCTTCTTCGACTTCGCTGAAGATATCAGTCACGGCAGCTTTTCCTTAGCTTGCGGAGTTTGGACGCCCCGCGACAAGTCTTTGATCGTATAGGGATTTAGCCGGTCACGAGGCCGCTGGCAAAGGCTTATACGCCTCCTGCCTCTTTCTTCATGTTGTAGACATTCTCGGTGGCCGGAAAACGGCGCTTGCGCACGTCGCCGGCATAGGCCTCGACCGCGGATTCGATCTCCGCCGCGAGATGCGCGTATTCGCGGACAAAACGCGGCGGGGCGGGATTGAGCCCCAGCATGTCTTCCATCACCAGAATCTGACCGTCGCATTCGGGGGAGGCCCCGATGCCGATAGTGGGAATGTTGATTTCGCGGGTGATCTTGGCGGCGAGCGGTTCGGTCATCGCCTCGAGCACCACGGCAAAGGCACCCGCTTCGGCGACGGCTTTGGCGTCGGCTTCGATGGCAGCCCATTCGGCCCTGTCGCGCCCTTGCGTTTTAAAGCCGCCGAGAACCTGAACCATTTGCGGTGTCATGCCGATATGGCCGACGACCGGAATGCCGCGCAGCGTCAGATAACGGATCGTGTCCGCCATGCGCGCGCCGCCTTCGAGTTTGATGGCGCCACAGCCCGTTTCCTGCATCACGCGCGATGCGTTGCGGAAAGCGATTTCGGGACTTTCTTCGTAAGAGCCGAAGGGCATATCGACGACCACCAGCGCATGTTCGGCGCCGCGCATGACGGCCTTGCCGTGCAGGATCATCATGTCGAGCGTGACGCCGAGCGTCGTTTCCATGCCGTGAATGACCATGCCGAGCGTATCGCCGACGAGCATGAGATCGACGTGGCGATCGAGAAGGCGCGCAGTGTGCGCGTGATAGCAGGTCAGGCACACTATGGGCGTCTTGCCCTTATGCGCCCGGATTTCGGGAACGGTGATACGGCGGGTCTGGTCTGGATTGGGCATGCTTGGCTCCGTCGGGGCAAACCTAGCACACAAGGACGGGCAGCGTCCCGGGGCGTTTCGGCTCCCCGTCCGGGCGGTAAATCCCGGAACGGGGAGCGAAATTCGCCAGATTACTCGGAAACTTCCTCGTCCACCGGCGGGGCCGCGCCCTCTTCGAACAGGGCCTCCGCATTGGCAAGGTTCTCTTCTTCTTCGGTCGCTTCCGTCAGGACGTCTTCGCCGCGCGCCTGACGCTCGGCTTCATCGTCAGTGCGGGCGACGTTGATCGTCACGGTCACGCGCACTTCCGGATGAAGAATGACGGCAATCGGATAAAGACCGATGGACTTGATGGCTTTGTCGAGCGGCACTTGGCTGCGCGCGATGGTGAAACCGCCTGCGGTGATCACATCCGCGATGTCGCGCGGGCTGACCGAACCATAGAGCTGTCCCTGATCGCCCGCCTGACGCAGGAGCACGAAGGTTTTGCCTTCGAGCTTCGCCGACACGTCACCGGCTTCGCGCTTGCGTTCGAGATTGCGCGCTTCGAGTTGCGCGCGCTGGGTCTCGAAATAAGCGAGGTTGGATTTGTTGGCGCGGAGGGCTTTCTTCTGCGGCAGCAGAAAGTTGCGGGCGAACCCGTCTTTCACGCGGACCACATCGCCCATTTGGCCGAGTTTCTCGACCCGTTCCAGGAGAACCACTTCCATAATGCTTCTCCTATTTCACGAGATAGGGGAGCAGCGCCATGAAACGCGCGCGCTTGATGGCGGTTGCCAGTTCGCGCTGCTTCTTGGTGCTGACCGCGGTGATGCGGGACGGAACGATCTTGCCGCGTTCGGAAACGTAACGCTGCAGCAGCTTTACGTCCTTGTAGTCGATCTTCGGCGCGTTATCGCCGGAGAACGGGCAGGTCTTGCGGCGGCGGAAAAACGGCCGGCGCGCGAGAGGGGGCTGTGTGCTCATTGGGCGTCTCCTTCGCCGTCAGTCTCTTTGCCTTCGACCGCATCCGGGCGATCGCCGCGCTGGTCGTCGCGTTCACGTTCGCGCTTGCGGCTGGAGTTCGATTGCTCGAACGCTTCGACGCGCACGGTCATGAAGCGCAGAACGTCTTCGTTGATCTTGAGCTGACGCTCGAGTTCGACGACGGCGTTGGCCGGCGCATTCAGGTTGAGAAGAACGTAATGGCCTTTGCGGTTCTTGTTGATCCGGTAGGCGAGGGTGCGAAGGCCCCAATATTCCTGCTTCTCGACCTTGCCGCCTTCGGTTTCGACAATGGTCTTGAGGTGGGTCGCGAGTGCGTCCACCTGCTGCGCGCTGATATCCTGACGCGCAATCAGCATGTGCTCATATAGAGCCATGAGAGATCGTCCTTCCTTTTTGAGGCGCGGCACGCGAGGCGGGAAGGTTCACCGCCCTGACGCGCGTTGGTTCACCTGAACGCCGGACATCCGGCTAACCCTTTCGGCAATGCCAAAGGGTCTCAAGTGACCGCACCCGGTCCAGAGGCGGGCGATATAGACGAAAGGGGGTGGAGGGGCAAGAACTACCGGAAAAACGGGGCTTTTCCTTTTCCCACCCTGTCGTTCCGCGTGTTAGCGGGGTCCCAGCCAGCGCTGGACGAGCCCTGCCAGCCCACCGCCGATCAGCGGGGCCACCCAGAACAGCCATAATTGCTCGATGGCCCAGCCGCCCTGAAACAGGGCGACCCCGGTCGAGCGGGCCGGATTGACCGACGTATTGGTTACCGGAATCGAGATCAGGTGGATCAGGGTCAGGGCAAGGCCGATGGCGAGCGGGGCAAAGCCGGGAGGGGCTTTCTGCGAGGTAACCCCCAGAATGACGATCAGGAACATGAAGGTCAGGACCACTTCGATGACCAGGGCGGAATGCAGCGCGTAGCCTTGCGGAGAATGTTCGCCATAGCCATTGGAGGCGAAGCCTGCCGTGACATCGAAGCCGGGCACGCCGCTGGCGATGCAATAAAGGATAGCGCCGGCAAAAAGCCCGCCCGCGACCTGCGCCGCGACATAGGGTGCGATGTCTTTCGCCGGAAACCGGCCCGCAGTGAACAGGCCGAAGGTGACGGCAGGATTGAAATGGCCACCTGAGATATGGCCGAAGGCGTAGGCGCCGGTGAGGACCGTAAGGCCGAAGGCCAGCGAGACGCCCGCATAGCCGATGCCGACATCGGGCACGCCCGCCGCCAGTACCGCGCTGCCGCAGCCGCCCAATACCAGCCAGAACGTGCCGAGAAACTCGGCCGCGATTTTGCGCGACATGCCCATGAAGTGCCCCCGTTTACTGTGGAGCGGAAACCGCTCCTGCCCGACACAGAGCCTATGCCGGGGGGGCGTGAAAGCGGAAATGAAATTTCGGCTTTTGAGGGCGTCGTCAGCAGGATCGGATCAATACGGCCTGTCGCCCGCGACCACGGTGCGATGCATGGTACGCACATCCGGATAGGTGTAGCCGCCGGCGCCGCGATGGAGCACTGCGCGATTGTCCCAGATCACGAGGTCGCCGTCCTTCCACTTATGGGTATAGACGAATTCCGGCTTTACCTGATGGTCGAACAGGAAATCGAGAATTTCGTCGGCCTCCGCTTCGGGAAGTCCTTCGATGCCGACCGTGAAACGTTCGGAGACATAGAGCGCTTTCTTTCCGGTGGCGGGATGCGTGCGCACCATTGGCCAGACCTGATCGGGAATCGCCTTCTGCATTTCGTAATGGTCCTTCGCGTCGGGGCGGCGCTCGGACACTTTCACGCGCTTGTTCTTCAATTTGCTGACGGCATGGACGGCCTTAAGGCCTGTGATGCGCGCTTTCAGATCGGCGGGAAGTTTCTCATAAGCGAGATACATATTGGCGAATTGCGTGTCGCCGCCGACTTTCGGGTTCTGTTTTGCGTGCAGGATGGTGGCGAGGCTGGGTTTGTCGCGGTGCGATGAATCCGAATGCCAGTAATCTCCGCCGTCAATCAGGCCGACCGGTTTGCCGTCCTTCATGTCGTTCGACAGCACCAGCACCTCAGGATGTTCCGGTATCGTGTAACGCGCGTTCAACTGGTCTTCGAGCGGGCCCAAATGACGGCTGAAGGTGACGAGCTGACCGGGCGTCAAATTCTGATCGCGGATGGCGATGACCTGATGGGCGTGGAAGGCATCGAGAACGCCCTGGACGTCAGCGACATCGAGCGGTTTGGAGAGGTCGATTCCGACGATTTCCGCGCCCATCGCGGCGCCGATCTTGTTAACCTGCATGACACGGTTTCTCTGCTGAAGCGGTTCCTGGGCTCGGCATGTCTCTGCCGAGCATGATGTGATTATCAGGCGCACGGGAATTTTCGCAAGGAGAACGATTTGGCGCCGGGCGGCGCTCATGCTCGTCGCATTGCGGTGCAGCGCTGCCTCGGATGGGTACAACCGGCAGGATTTGGTGCGCGGCGGTTTAATGAAGTTTGGAGTGGGAAACGGTGAGAAGATCTGCGCGCATCTGCTGTGATAATTCCCGCAGGCGTTCGGAAAATTGCCGATTGAGATGGGGTTGGTCAGCGACCGCGTCGGCGATGGCTTCCAACTCGTGCGCAATACCCTGATAGTAGCTGGGCGACGCAGGAAAATATGTGAAGGTCATGTCCGGCACCTTGGAGCTGCAGGGCGTCTTTTGCCTTGAAAGGCCCAGAGCGGCATTGACCGAGGTCAATGGAAGGCGAATTCCCGCGTTCACGCGGAATTGCCCTCTTGCGAGGGCGCAAGCACCGTTCTAAGGGCAAAGGCATGAGCCGCGCATTCCTCTTTCCCGGGCAAGGCAGCCAGACCATCGGCATGGGCAAGGTCCTATCCGATGGGTTCCCCGTGGCGCGTCAGGTGTTCGAAGAGGTGGACGATGCGCTGGGGCAACGTCTTTCCCGCATCATGTGGGAGGGTCCCGAATCCGATCTGACCCTGACCGAAAATGCGCAGCCCGCGATTATGGCCGCTTCGCTTGCGGTATTCCGGGTGTTGCAGAGCGAAGCCGGTCTCGATTTGGCGCGCCATGCGCGCCTCGTTGCCGGGCATAGTCTCGGCGAATATTCGGCGTTGTGCGCCGCGGGCGCGTTTACGCTCGGCGATGCCGCACGGCTCCTACGCATTCGTGGCCGCTCGATGCAGGAGGCGGTGCCGGTGGGCGAGGGCGCGATGAGCGCGCTGATCGGAATCGAGATCGAAGCCGCGGAACAAGCCTGCGAAGAAGTAGGCAAGGAAGGCGTCGTCGTGGTCGCCAATGACAATGCGCCGGGACAGATCGTTATTTCCGGCAAAAAGAGCGCGGTCGAGAAAGCCGGCGAGATCGCAAAAACGAAAGGAGCGAAGCGCGTTATCGCCTTGACTGTCAGCGCGCCGTTCCATTCGCCGCTGCTGCGCAAAGCCGCCGACGCGATGGAAGAAGCGCTTTACAACGTGACCATGAGGCCGTTATCCGCGCCGCTAATTGCCAATGTGACGGCGGCGGAAACGGCAGAGCCCGAAACCATTCGCCGCCTTTTGGTAGAGCAGGTGACGGGCCGCGTGCGCTGGCGCGAATCGGTGGCGTCGTTCGCCGCGCTCGGCGTCCAGACGACCGTGGAATGCAGCGGCAACAAGGTTTTATCGGGCATGGTCAAACGCATCGACAAGGAATTGCAGATCGTGTCGCTGGACAGCCCGGCCGATATCGAGGCGTTCGCCAAGACGCTTTAAGTCGAAACTCTCATCCACAGGACAAGGACGCGCGAATGTTCAATCTTTCCGGAAAGACCGCGCTGGTAACGGGCGCTTCGGGCGGCATCGGTGGCGCCATTGCCAAGGCGCTGCACGCGCAGGGCGCGAATGTCGTGCTGTCGGGCACCCGTCAGGACGCGCTTGAAACGATGAAGGCGGAATTACAGGAGCGCAGCTTCGTGGCCGCCTGCAATCTGTCGGTTCCGGCGGAAGTCGAGTCCCTGATAAAAGCGGCGGAAGCCGCTGCCGGCGCTCCCATCGATATTCTGGTCAACAATGCGGGAATCACCCGCGACAATCTTTTCGTCCGCATGAAGGACGAGGAGTGGGATCAGGTGATTGCGGTCAATCTGACGGCGGCTTTCCGCCTCTCGCGCGCGGCCTTACGAAACATGATGCGCAAGCGCTGGGGCCGAATCATCAACATCACCTCTGTCGTCGGCGTGACCGGCAATCCGGGACAGGGCAATTACGCCGCCGCCAAAGCGGGCATTATCGGCATGTCGAAAGCACTGGCCGCCGAGGTCGCTTCACGCGGTGTTACAGTTAATTGCATTGCGCCAGGCTTCATTAAATCGCCGATGACCGACGCTCTGACCGACGAGCAAAAAGCGATTCTCATGCCGCGGATTCCGGCAGGCAGATTGGGCGAAGGAGAGGACGTTGCCGCGGCCTCCGCCTATCTCGCCAGTGACGAAGCTTCCTATGTCACGGGCCAGACTTTGCACGTCAATGGCGGGATGGCGATGATCTAACCTATTGTCCTTAAAGGGACATTTAGGAATTTGGCGGAACGGCGGGGAGTGTGTTACCAAGCGCCACCTTCGAAGTGGCAACCACGGTGTTCGCAGCAACATTGCGGCCCCGACAGGGTTGTGGCGGACAAGACTTATTGAGATTTCAAGAGGCTAAAGAATGAGCGACGTCGCTGAGCGCGTAAAGAAGATCGTGGTCGAACACCTGAATGTGGATGCAGAGAAGGTGAACGATGGCGCTAGCTTCATCGAAGACCTTGGCGCCGACAGTCTCGACACCGTCGAGCTCGTCATGGCGTTTGAAGAAGAATTCGGAATCGAAATCCCGGACGATGCCGCGGAGTCGATTGTCACGGTCGGCGATGCCGTCAAATTCATCGAAAAAGCGCAGAACTAATCCGGGTAGTAGGACGATGACAAAGCCAAGGCACCCGTCCTGGCTTTGCGCGTTCTAACGGCATGCGCCGCGTCGTCATCACAGGATTGGGACTTGTCACGCCGCTGGCTTGCGGCGTCGAAGAGACGTGGTCGCGTCTCCTCGCCGGAAAATCCGGGGCAGGCCTTATCACGCGCTTCAAGGTCGACGATCTTGCGGCACGCGTGGCCTGCGATGTCCCGCGCGGCGATGGCTCGGACGGCACGTTCGATCCGGATGCATGGGTCGACGCCAAGGAACAGCGCCGGGTCGATGATTTCATCATCTATGGACTGGCCGCCGCCCAGCAGGCGGTGACCGATTCCGGTTATGAGCCGAAGACCGAGGAAGAACGCAATCGTACCGGCGTGCTTATCGGTTCGGGCATCGGCGGCCTGGACGGCATCGAGCAGGCTTCGATCCTCGTCCACGAAAAAGGTCCGCGTAAACTCTCGCCCTTCTTTATTCCCGGACGCCTGATCAATCTCGTCTCCGGCTACACCAGCATCCGGTTCGGCTACAAAGGCCCGAATCATGCCGTGGTGACGGCGTGTTCGACGGGTGCGCATGCGATTGGCGATGCCGCGCGCCTGATCGCGTTCGACGATGCGGACGTCATGCTGGCGGGCGGTGCGGAAGCGGCGATCTGCCGTATCGGTATTGCGGGCTTCATCGCCTGCCGTGCGCTTTCGACGGCCTTCAACGACACGCCAGAAAAAGCCTCGCGGCCTTATGACAAGGACCGCGACGGATTTGTCATGGGTGCGGGCGCGGGCGTCGTGATGCTCGAAGAATATGAACACGCCAAAGCACGCGGCGCGAAAATTTATGCCGAGGTCAAAGGTTACGGGCTTTCTGGCGACGCCTATCACATCACGGCTCCTGCCGAAGACGGCAGCGGTGGTTTCCGTTCAATGCAGATGGCGCTGAAACGTGCCGGAATGCAGCCCTCCGATATCGATTACGTCAACGCCCACGGCACGTCGACGCCGCTCGGCGACGAAATCGAATTACGCTCGGTCGAAAGGCTGTTCGGCGCCTCGGCAGCGAAACTCACTATGTCATCGACCAAATCCTCGATCGGCCATCTGTTGGGCGCGGCGGGGGCGGTCGAGGCGGTGTTCTCGGTTCTGGCGCTGCGCGACCAAATCGCACCGGCGACGATCAATCTCGACAATCCGTCGGTCGCGACTGAGATCGACCTTGTTCCCCATACGCCGAAGAAACGCGCTATCGAAGCCGTGATGTCGAACTCCTTCGGTTTCGGCGGCACCAACGCTACGCTCGTACTAACCGCCGCATCTTAGAACGGGTCCCGCGGCCAGGACTTCGCTGAATATGGTCAAGCGCATTCTCGCCGTTTTTCTTTTCCTCGCGGCCGCCGGGGCGGCACTGGCGTTTTTTGCCGCGCGATATGAGAAAACGAATTTCGCCGCCCCTGGGCCTTCGACCACGGAAACGGTGGTGGTGATTGCGCCCGGAACGCCGCTACCGCGTATCGCAAACCAACTCGAGGCAAGCGGGGTCATCGAAGACGGGTTTCTGTTTCGTGTCGGCGTAATGCGCCGTGATGCGGCGACGGCGCTGAAGGCCGGCGAATATGCGTTCCCCGCGCAAACCAGCATGGCCCGCGCGATGGAAATGCTGGTCAATCACGAAGCCATCCAGCATCGCATTACCATTGCCGAAGGTCTCACGACCGCGATGGCTGTCCGCATTGTTGAAGCCGACCCCATCCTTACGGGCGAGATCACCGAAGTGCCGCCCGAAGGCAGCCTCCTTCCAGAGACCTATCTGTTCGAACGCGGCGTCACGCGGCAGGAAATGCTCGGGCGCATGCGGCAGGCCCAGGAAAATCTACTGTCCGAACTCTGGCCGAACCGGAAAGAAGATCTGCCATTCGACACGATGGAGGAAGCGTTGATTCTCGCCTCCATCGTCGAGAAGGAAACCGGCGTCGCTTCCGAACGCCCGCGCATCGCCGCGGTGTTCTCGAACCGGCTTCGTATCAGCATGCGGCTCGAATCCGATCCTACGATTATTTACGGCCTTACCGGCGGCGAACCGTTGGGACGCGGCTTGCGCATCAGCGAATTGGAACGTCCCAATCCCTACAGCACCTATCAGATCGACGGTTTGACACCGACGCCGATCTGCAATCCGGGGCGCGACGCGATTGCCGCCGTGCTCAATCCGCCCGAAAGCAATGAGCTGTACTTTGTGGCCGATGGCACGGGTGGCCACGCCTTTGCCGGTTCCTATGCCGAGCACCTGCGCAATGTTGCCGCCTGGCGGCGGGTGGAACGCGAACGCGCCGAATAGGCGCGCGCGATTTGCGGATGCATGCCGGAGGCGCGCGTTGTACGCTCGGCCGGACAGGAATCGCAGATTCAGAACCACCGCGAACAGGATACCAATGCCCATTGCCAGCATGACAGGTTTTGCCGAAGGGCGCGGGGCACATGGGACGCTTCGCTGGCGCTGGGAAGCACGTAGCGTCAACGGGCGCAATCTCGATATCCGGTTGCGCATTCCTTCCGGCTATGAGGGTTTGGAGGGGAGCGCTCGCGCACTGGCCGCGGGGCGTTTTATCCGCGGTTCGATACAGGCCACACTCACCGTCGCAACGGAAGAAAATGTGCGCGGCTTTCGCGTCGATGCCGCAGCGCTTGCCGATGCCGTGCAGATCGCAAAGCGTATTGCCGAGGAAACCGGGCTTCCGCCCGCGCGCGTCGATGGACTTCTTGCGCTGAAGGGTGTTGTGGTTCAGGAGGAAGGCGTCCTGCTGGACGATGAAGCGCGGCTTGCGCGCGATGCCGCGATGCTTTCCACTCTCGCCTCCGCGCTCGATCTCATGGCGGGCGCCCGTGCGAATGAGGGTGCCAAAATCGAGAAGATGCTGCTCTCGCAGATCGAGGAAATCGAAACCCGCACGACGGAGGCGCGCCGGATTGCCGCCGAGCAACCCCTCGCGATGCGGGACAAGATGAAGGCGCAGCTCGCCGAACTTCTAGGGCCTGGAAGCAATGTGCCGGAGGAACGTCTTGCCCAGGAAGTTGCGATCCTTGCGACGCGCGCGGATCTGCGTGAAGAACTGGACCGCCTGGGTGCACATTGCCAGGAGGCGCGCACACTACTGGCCGCCGGTGGGCCAGTTGGCCGCAAACTCGATTTTCTGGCTCAGGAGTTCAACCGCGAGGCCAATACGCTTTGCGCGAAATCGTCCGATATCGCGCTGACGCGTGAAGGCCTCGCATTGAAAGCCGTCATCGATCAGTTTCGTGAACAGATTCAGAACGTCGAATGAGCACGATTTCTCGCCGCGGCCTGATGCTGGTTCTGTCCTCGCCATCGGGCGCGGGTAAATCCACGCTGTCGCGGCTTCTGACAGACACCGATGCCAACATCACCATGTCCGTATCGGCGACAACGCGTGCGAAGCGGCCCAATGAAGTCGATGGCCGGGACTATTTTTTCGTCAGCCCGGCGCGCTTTACCGAAATCCTAGTTGAAGGCGCTTTTCTCGAACATGCGACCGTGTTCGGGAACCAATACGGCACGCCGCGTAAACCTGTCGAGGATGCGCTGGCGAGCGGGCGCGATGTGCTGTTCGATATCGACTGGCAGGGCACGCAGCAATTGGAGCAGACGGCGAAAGACGATCTCGTCCGCGTCTTCATACTGCCTCCCTCACGCGACGAACTGGAACGCCGCCTGCGCACCCGCGCGGAGGACAGCGCGGAAGTCGTCGCGGCGCGGATGGCGAAGGCCAATGATGAGATCAGCCATTGGGCCGAATATGACTATATCATCAAGAACGATGATGTGGCCCGGGCGCATCTGGAGCTGCAGTCGATTTTGTCCGCCGAACGCCTGAAACGTCGCCGCCAGACGGGACTGGTCGATTTCGTGAATACGCTGACGCGCAGCTAGCTCTCTGGATTCTCTAGGGACGCCAAGGCGGCCGAACGAGATCTCGGGCCGCCAGATCATCAACAACACGCAACGCCGGACGCGACGCACCATCAATCCGCGCCGACATGCCTCGCCAGTTTGCCGAGGGTTTGATAGCCGAACTCGACTGCCCCAAAACCAATACCGGCCTCACGTTGTTCCTTGGTCGGATGCAACTGGCGCAGTGTAAGCACACATTTACCGTCGCTCTGCTCGTCGAATGTCACCGTGACATGAAAGCGGCTCGGATCGTCATCCTTGTCGCGTCCATGCTCTATCTCGATCAGCTGCGGCGCCTCTATGCGCAGGAAGACCATACGGTTGTCGTATTTCGTTCCGTCAGGGCCGGTGAAGATGAAGCGCCAGCAGCCACCTGGGCGGATATCGCACTCCAGACTCTCCACTTGGAATCCGTCCGGTCCGAACCACTGAACAATCTGTTTGGGATCGGTCCAGGCCGCGAACACGCGTTCACGTGGTGCGGCGATCACGCGACACAACACGATCTCGCGCTCGAGCGCCCAAATCTTATGGGAGTCATGGGAGGCCACTGGTGTCACCCTTTCGTTTCATTGGGCTGTGAGGACACGACGCTTGCGAGGAAGCGTTCGAGACGAGCGAAACGCGATTGCCACGCCTCTCGGGTGTGTTCGAACCAGTGGGCGGCTTCGGCCAGACGCTCGACACGCAGGCAGCATGGGCGGCGCTGGCCTTCGCGTCGGCGGGAGATAAGCCCGGCATTTTCGAGGACTTTCAAATGCTGCGATACGGCCGGCAGACTCATGGGGAAGGGCTGGGCGATTTCCTGAACCGTCATGTCGCCGTCGGTCGCCAGCCTGTTCAGAATCGCAATCCGGGTCGGATCACCGAGCGCGGCAAAGGTCTGAACAAGCTCCTGCGGAACAAGCTTATTCCTCTTCCAAATGAATTTAAGTATTACTTAAATATAGGCATAAGCGCGGTCCGTCAAGAGAAAGGGTCGAGAAGGGAAACGTCTATGGCCCTGATCCCGGGGGAAGTTGGTTCTCCCCTGCAGGGTGGCGACCCGTTTGAAAAGCCGACGCTCTAACGCGCGCGGGATGCGCGCCACGCGCGTGCGAGCGCGCAGAACTGGGCGATATCGAGTTCCTCGGCGCGCGCGCTGCCGTTGACGCCGGCGCTTTCCAATATCTCATTGGCCAACGGCGTCAGCGTCTTCAGACTTTTGCGCAGCATTTTGCGCCGTTGCCCGAAGGCGGCCGCAGTCACGCGTTCCAGATCAGACAAATCGGCCTCGTAACGGGGCGCGGGCAACGGCTCGATCTTCACCACAGTGGAATCGACATTGGGCGACGGCACGAACACTTTGCGGCTTACGTCGAACAGAACGCGCGGTTCAGAGCGCCACTGGCTGAGCACCGACAGACGGCCATAGGCATCGTCGCCGGGTGCCGCGCAAATGCGCGCAGCGACTTCCGTCTGAAACATCAGCGTGAGATTCGCCCACCATGGCGCCCACGTTTCGACTGTCAGCCATTTGATCAGAAGCCCCGTCCCGACATTAAAGGGAAGATTGGAGACGACCGGCACGGGAAGCGGGATATCGAGCGAAGCGAGAAGCCGCGCCTCGTCGACTTCGAGGGCGTCGGCGCTGACGACTTCCAGCGCGCCCGGCCGTGCAGCATTGATTTGGGCGAGAACGGGGAGGCATCGTGCGTCACGTTCGACGGCGATGACGCGATCGGCCCCTTCCATCAGAAGCGCGCGGGTCAGCCCGCCGGGCCCGGGCCCGACCTCATAGGCGATGCCCCTCTCAAAAGGCCCTGCCTCACGCGCGATGCGCCGCGTCAAATTCAGATCGAGAATGAAATTCTGTCCGAGGCCTTTGCGGGCGGACAGTCCGTGCGCGGCGATGACCTCGCGCAACGGCGGAAGGTTGTCCATGGACGCGTTGCTCACAGGCCGCGCCTGTCCGCGATCTCGGCTGCGGTTTCGATCGCGGCGATCATGCTCTTTTCATTGGCGATACTGTGCCCTGCGATCCCGATGGCCGTGCCGTGATCGGGCGAGGTGCGTACGATGGGAAGCCCGAGCGTGATATTCACGCCGGTCCAGAAGGCGAGCGTCTTGATCGGGATCAGCGCCTGATCGTGATACATGCAGAGCGCCGCGTCATAGGTTTCACGTGCATCGTCATGGAACAGCGTGTCGGCAGAGAGCGGCCCCGAAACATCATGTCCGCGCGCGCGCAGAAGCGTTACGGCGGGCGCGATGATCTCGGCGTCTTCCTCGCCCATCGTGCCGTCCTCGCCTGCATGCGGATTCAGACCCGCTAAAGCGAGGCGAGGCGCGCCAATGCCGAAATCCTGCTTTAAGGCGCTCAAAATAATATCTGCCGTGGTCACGATAGAATCGGTGGAGAGGGCATCGAATACCGACCTCAAAGGAATATGGATGGTCAGCGGCACCACGCGCAAAGCGGGTTTGAGGTCACGCGAGGCGAGCATCATCACCGCGCGGCCGGATCCGGTGAGAGCGGCGAGGTATTCGGTGTGGCCCGGAAAGCCGAATCCCGCTTCCGTAAGAACCGATTTATGGATCGGCGCGGTAACGAGGGCGGATGCTTCGCCGGCGGTTGCGCGCCGAACGCCCTCGGCGATCGCGGCGGTCACGGAATCGGCGTTTTGAGAGGAAGGGCGGCCCGCGACGGCATCGACATGATGGCCGGTATCGATAATGGCTTTGCGCAGATATGCCGCATCGATGCCGCAGGACGCGGCGGCGGCCAGAAAAACGCTTTCGCTTCCGATCAAATGAAGCGGTCTCTGTCCGACATATCCCTTTAGCGCCGCAAACGCCTTAACTGCCACTTCCGGACCGATGCCGGACGGCTCGCCCATAGAAATGACGACAGGAGCGTCCCGCGTCACCTGGTCTCGATCACGGCATCGCGCCTTAGATCGCGCATATAGCTGCGTGCCAGTACCGTCATCTGCTGAACGAAAAGCTGCTGCGCCATCTGATCGCGCGTGGGGATCACGAAGGGGATCGCTTCACGTATGCGAGCGTCACAGCGCACGAAGATTTCGACACCGACCTGCGACGCAAAGGGCTGAACGACTTCACCCGGCGGGGTATTGCGAATGCGCTCCGAAATCTGAGGCGCCAGCGTACTCAAATTCAGTTCGCCAAGGCGCATGTGAATCGCGCCCTGGACCTGCTCGACAATCGCCGGGATGTCTTCACAGCTTCCGATGCTGGAATAGGCGCGGGCCGCGAAATCCATCGCCTGCTGGCGCAGCTCGTCCGATGCGTTTGGCGGCAGCGGCAGAAGCAGACGGTCCACCGGTACTGGTGCATTGGGATCGATAATCGGCGCGGCAACGGCTTCCGTGCCTGCCGGTTCCCGGCGGTCACGCAGCAACAAAATGTAATACCCGCCCTCCGAGCGAATAGGTCCCGCGATACGCCCCGGCTCCATTTCGCTGAGCGCTATGTCGATTTCATCGGGAAGCTGTCCCTGAAGTACCCAGCCGATATCGCCGCCGCCTGCGGCCGAGGCCGACTGGCTGAACTGACGCGCCACATTGGCAAACACGGCGCCCTGGTTCAGCTGTTCCAGGATTTGTACCGTGGTCTCTTGAATGCGCGCTTCATCCTGAGGTGTATCGACGCTGAGGAAGATTTCCGACACAGCGAATTGCGGCCGGTCCGCGCCTACGGTGAGGCGCTGAAGGGCGGCATCGATCTCTTCATCGCTAACCGTGACGACGCCCGCATAGCGCATCTCGATAAGCCGGTTCCAGGCGATCTGCGCGGCAAGCTGACGGCGGAAGGTCTGCATCGATACGCCGGCCTGTGCGAGGGTATTGGTAATCTGTTCTATCGACAGGCCATTGTCATTCGCCACGCTGCGAATGGCGTCTTCGATTTCCTGATTCTGAATAGTGATCTCGCGTAAGCCCGCTTCCTGAAGCTGCAGCGTTTCATCCTGAAGCGAGGTCAGCACCTGCTGGCGAATCTGGGTCAGCATTTCCTGCGTCGGCTGCTGAATGCCCGCTGTCACCAGAACAAGGGCGACCCGCTGCGTTACGTCGTACTCGGAAATCAGGTGATCGTTTACGATCGAGGCGACGCCCTGAACATTCGGGTCGCCGACCGAGGAAAGGGATATCGGGGGAGCGGCCGGTTCATCGGGCGTCTGCGCCGGTGCGGACACCGTCGTCAGGACCGTCAAAATCATGCACGCCGAGACAAGAAGAGCGTTCTGCTTAATCACAGTCAATTTTCTCCGGCCAAACGAGGAGCACGGCGTTATGCCGCCTTGGCTCTCGCCCCCGCCCGAACCCTCACTCTTGGCGCCAAATCTACGCATTTCACGCGCCTCTTCAAGCGGTTGGACGATTAAAGATTAGTCGATCCCATTACGCCCGTTTTGAGGCCAAAGCGTAAGATGACCGACGACGACGGGCGAAGATCGCGCTCGGTGGTCTGCCGGTTTCTATAGCCTATCTGCGCGATAAAGCATTCATCCTCATAAAGCAGCCCGAACCCGGCATCCAGCCACCGATCGGCCTCGAGGTCGCGGCGTGTTTCCGCGAAAACTGACCAGTTTCCCGCGACATTAAGACTGCCGGTGATGTTGATCTCCTCGCGAGGGCCGAGGCCAGGATCGGTCGTTTCCTGGGTGAGCTTCAGGTAATTCACCTCGACAATGGAGCGCCCATAGGCCGCGGTCAGATAGACTTCATTGCGCCTGAGGGTCTGTCGGACGGGATCGAAGCGAAACCGGTGGATGAGGTCTATATAAGGTGGGAACTGGATTTTCAGGCGCCCGACGACGTCGGACCGCGTATCGCCTACCCCCGAGCCGGGCGCGAAATTGGGATCGCGCCGGCTGCGGTATTCCTGTCCGAGAATGGCTTCCACCGACCCGTTTTCGAAAAACGCTGTCGCGCGCACGCCGACATTGGAACGCGGCCCGCCGGTCCACAGGTCCAGGCCGGGAAATTCATTCGGGTCGAACAGATTGGTCTCGTCGAATTCGAAGGTCGTGCTGTCTTCATTGGGCAGCCCGGCCGGATTGCCCCCGCCAGTGGCCAATACGACCTGCACGATGGGTTCGATGACCAGCGAGGTTTCGCCAAATCCTGCTTGCCCTACAAACGGCCATCGCCATTCAAGCGCGGCATAACCGAGACCGCGAAACAGCGTTTCGTTGTCGAAGGGCGCCAACGGGTTGGAAAACCGTGCGTCGTTGACGTGATAGAGATCGCCGCGCACCAGCGTATCGAGCGTGAACACATGCCCCTCATCGCTGATGAACATGCGCATCCAGTCGGCCGACGCCGAGCCGCGCCCCATATCGGTTCCAAGGTCACGATTGAGATAGAGGGCGCTGGTATCGATGCGCAGACGCCCGCCATAGATGCGGTCCTCAGGAATGTAAGTGTATTCGAGAAACGGCAGTACGAGCGGGAGGGCCCCCTGCGAATCGCCTTCGCGCAGGCCTTGGAAATAATAGGCCGTCGCGGCGAAGCGGTTGCGCCCCGTCATCTGGTCGACGAAGAAATCCGACGTCAGCCGGTCGATATAGGAAATGTCGTAACGGTAAAGATAGGTGTCGTTGGATGTCACTTCGAGGTCGAAGCCGGTGCGCCACTCATTCTCAAAAAAGAACCGGCCGGAACCGAACAGGTGGCCGACGATGTCGCTCTTGCCGGGGCCGGTTGCGGAATCCGGATCGCTGCCCAGACTGCCTTGAAGCCAGAAGCCGCCGCGTTCGAAACGCTGACGGAATTCACCGCCCATAACGAAACCCGCGCCGGTCGTGAAATAAGGTTCCAGAGTGAGATCGCGCGAAGGGCCGAGAGAAAAATAATAAGGAATGCGCGCAAAGGTACCGAGATAGGTCGAGGTGCCGACGGTCGGCAGCAGCAATCCGCTTTTGTGCCGGACCGTGGGATCGGCTTGGGCAAAGACCGGGGCATAGAAAATCGGGACGCCGAGGAATTCCAGCGTTGCATTTTCGAAGACCAGTTCCTTTTCAATCTCGTCATGGACGACGCGCGTTGCCTTGATCTGCCATACGGGCGGCCGCGAAGGATCGTCCTCGCAAAGCTGGCAGGAGGTGAAGGTGGCGCCGAGCGCTTCGGTATAGCGGCCGTCCCAGCGTTCGCTGGAAACGGCGGCGAGACGTCCGTTTTCACCGATCAGCGCCGCGAAGCCGCGAAGCGCCCCTTCCCGCAGATCGCCCGTGAGTTCCACCTCGTCGGCGAAGGCGACGTTGCCGTTTTCCTCGGTGAGGCTGACATGTCCGGCCGCGCCCATGACATCGGTGTCGGGATTATAGGTGACGCTGTCGGCACGCAGCACGCGGCCCGGTTCGCTGATCTCGACATTGCCGTTTGCGTTTACGACGCCGCTATCGGCGTCGTAAACGATCTCGTCCGCCTCGAGGAGAATTTGCGCGCGGCCCGGCGATACAATGGCCATTGTGGCGGTTGCCAACAGGGCAGCCGCCAGCAACGGCGCTGCAAGACGCGCAGTGGAATAAAGGCGGCGTCCGGTATGGCCGCCCTCAGTAATGCGAAATGCGCCTGTCACCCGTCTTCCTCATGGAACAAAAATGTCATCCCCAGCAGGATGGCGACGACTGAGGGCGCGACCGCCGCCAGAAACACCGGCAACATGCCTGTCTGACCCATAGCGCGCGTGACGTCCTGAAGGAAGTAGACGGCGAGGCCCGAAAGCGCGCCCGCGACGATCAGTTGCGATGTGCCGCCGAGTCGCGTCACGCGGAAGGAGAAACTCGCCGCCACGAACACCATCGCCGAAAGCAGTATCGGCAGGCACATGAGCGAATACCAATACAGCCGGTGCCGCGCCGCCGAGAAGCCGGCGCTTTCGGCATTGGAGATGAAGCGCGGTAATTCCCAGAAGGAAATAGTCGAAGGCGAAGCGAAGCTCTCTTCGATCTGGGCCGGGGTCAGGTCGGTAGGAAGTTCGTATTGAGCCTGAAATACGGTGCGTCCGTTTGCGCCGCTGACCCAGGCATTTTCGAGCAGCCAGTAGCGGTCTTCTAGTGAGGCCGAGGTCGCATCGATTCGCCCCGCATACTGGTCGAGGCCGTCATAGCGAACCACCATGACATCCTGTAATTGTTCGCCCTGGTCGGCGACGCGCAACGCGTGGATAACCGACTGGTTTTCGGCATCACCCTGACGGAGCCACAGGCCGTTTCCGGAAACCGCTAATTGCGAGGCCTCGCCGCGAATATAGCGCGCCTCAAAGCGGGCATATTGCGCAAGCAATGCGGCGGAAACCGGATTGAATACGCCGATGGTGAACACGCCCATGAGAACGGCGACAATCAAAGGCGCTCCCAGGAACTGCCACGCCGATACACCGGCTGCGCGCGCCGCCACCAGTTCCTGGCTGCGCGACAGACGCGCAAAGGCGAAGATGGCGCCGAACAGCACGGCAAACGGAAACAATTTCTGAATGAGATCGGGAAGCTTCAGCGCGCTCATGGAAAAAACGACGGCGGTCGGAATATCGCGTTCGCTTGTACGGCGAAAGAGCTCTGCTAGGTCGATGGAAAAAGCGAGAACGGCGAAAATGGTGATGACGACCAGCACCGCCAGCGCAAAGCGCCGCGCGAGATAACCGAACAATGTCATCGGCCAGTTCATAGCGCGGGCTCTGGTTGGGAGCGTGCGAAGAGGCGCGTCAGCCCACGCGGGACCATCGGCACGCCAGCGACCAGAAGTGTCCCGAAAAGAATGCCGCCCAGCGGCAAAAGATAGAGTATGACGTTCAGCGCCGGATCGCGTGCCGCAATGCCCTGCGCGCCGAAGCCGATCATGCGCAGCGCCGTTGCGCCTGCGGCAGCGCCAATAAGGCGCATGGCATAGCTGGAGCGTCCGAGATGCCCCGTGGCGGTCGCGCCCAGCGCTATCAGCGCAAAGGCGATGCAATAAAGCGGCGAGGACAGGCGGTTATGTGCTTCGGCCAGATAGACATTGCGCCTTGTGTCGTCGGCCGCGCCGTTCGTCTCGGGGTAAAGCAATTCGGGAAGAAACCGTTCGCTGCTCTCACGCTCGGTTTCGCTGGGTGGACCGGCATACTGATCGAGATCGAAAACATAGCGGTCGAATTGCAGCATCGAGAGGCGTTCGCCACCGCCTTCGCTGAGCTGGATATTGCCGTTTTCCATGATGAGACGCGCGCCTTCGGGTGTCTGCGCGATCACGCCGGTTTCGGCGAGGTAGGTAATCGGTTGTTCGATGTTGCGATTATCATGCACCAGGATGCCGCGGATTTCTCCCGCGGGCCCAAGCTCGCGAATGAATACGGTGAGGCCATCGGTGACGGCGTTGAACGCGCCCTCCTGAAGAATAGCCGCACCGATATCCGCTCTGATCTCGAAGACCTTCTCATGCATGGCGCGTTGGCCGGCCGGCATCAGATAGAGGCCGCAGGCATAGGTGAGCACCATCGCAATCAGGGCGGCGAGCAGCACCGGGGTCGCCAGCTGGAATCGGCTGACGCCTGCGGCCCACATCACGACAAGCTCGCTGTCATTGTTCAGCTTATGCAGGGCGTAAAGTGCGCCCGCGAAGAAGGCCACCGGAATGATGATGGCAAGGAGAGTCGGGACAATTAGCGTGGTGAGATAGGCGAAGATGATGGCGGACTGCCCCCGATTGATGACGAGATCGAGCATCCTCAGCGCCTGCGTCAGCCACACGACCATCGTCAGCAGCAGCGTAAACAACGCAAACGGCCCGACGATCTGGCGCATGATGTAGAAGGTGAGCCGTCGCATAGGGTCAGGTACCAGAAATGGGGAGGCGAGGGCCAGTATGCCCGGGACGCTGCCCCGCCAGTATACCGCAAGGGCCGGAACTGGTACCTAACCCTCAGCTACGGAGGCATTTTATGGACATTTCTTTTGTGTCCTCGGCGACGAAAACGCCGGGAGCGCTGGTGGTTGGCATAATCGAGGGCGGCACGTTGACCGTGGCCGCGAATGATCTGGACGGCGCCACCCGTGGGACCATCCGGCGGGTCATCACCAAGACAGATTTCAAGGGCAAAGCCGGAAAAGTCGTTGAATTGCTGGCTCCTGACGGAATCGAGGCCTCGCGAATCCTCCTGGTCGGGCTGGGCAAGCCGGAGGATTTGACGGTTGCGGCCGCCCAAGGCCTGGGCGCGGCGGTTGTGCGCCAATTGATGACCAGCGGCGAGACGTCGGTGACCTTCATGGTCGACCTGCCGCCCCGTGAGGGCAAGGAGGCCCCGGCCAAGGCCGAAGATCCGGTTCGCAAGAATCTTTCCGAGGCAGAGATCGCGGTCCACATAGCCTTTGGCGTAGCGCTGCGCAGCTACCGATTCGACACCTATCGCACCGATTTGAAGGAAGACCAGCCGACGCTCAAAAAGGTCGTCGTGGTCACGTCGGAGCGCGCGGAGGCGACGCGCCAGTGGAAATTGCTGTCTGCTGCAGCGGAAGGCGTGAAGGTCGCGCGCGACCTCGTCAATGAGCCGCCAAATGTTCTGTACCCGGATGAATTTGCCCGCCGCGCGAAGGCGCTCGCCAAACTCGGCGTGAAGGTCGAAATCCTCAACGAAGCTCAGATGAAGAAGCTCGGCATGAACATGCTGCTCGCGGTCGGGAACGGCAGCGAACATGAAAGCCGTCTGGTGGTGCTCCGCTGGAACGGCGCGCCGAAGCGCAGGGGCAAGGTTGCCGCGCCGATCGCTTTTATCGGCAAGGGTGTGTGCTTCGATTCCGGCGGCCTTTCGTTGAAGCCCGCCAATTCCATGATGGGCATGAAGGGCGATATGGGCGGCGGTGCGGCCGTTCTCGGCCTGATGCACGCGCTGGCAAAGCGCAAGGCGCGGGTGGATGCCGTCGGTGTCATCGGCCTCGTCGAAAACATGCCGGACGGTAAAGCCATGCGTCCGAACGACATCGTGAAAACGATGTCGGGCCAGACGGTCGAAGTTTTAAATACGGACGCCGAAGGCCGCCTCGTTCTCGCGGACGCGCTCTGGTACACGCAATCGCGGTTCAAGCCGCGTTTCATGGTCAATCTCGCAACGCTTACCGGCGCCATCGTCGTTGCGCTGGGCACCGAACATGCGGGACTTTTCAGCAATAATGACGAATTGGCGGGGCGGCTGATTTCCGCGGGCGAAACCGTGGGTGAAACCGTATGGCGGATGCCGCTGGGCGAGTCCTATAACCGCCTGCTCAACTCGAAAATCGCCGATATGAAGAATATCGGCGGGCCCAATGCCGGTTCGATCACGGCGGCGCAATTCCTGCAGCGTTTCGTCAATAAGGTGCCCTGGGCGCACCTCGATATTGCAGGCGTTGCCTGGCAGGACGGCGAGCACAAGGCGCTGGCCCCGTCCTGGGGGACCGGCTGGGGGGTGCGGCTTCTCAACCGTTTCGTGGCCGATCACTACGAGAGTTAGGTAGGTGCGGATGTCAGAGGCATTGTTCTACCATCTCGAATATCGCTCGCTGGAAGACGTGTTACCCAGCCTCCTCGAGAAAACGCGCGAGCGCGGGTGGAAGGCGAATGTGCGCATCGGCTCCGCCGAGCGCATGGAAACGCTCGATGCCCATCTCTGGACCTATTCGGACCAGACCTTTCTCGCACACGGAACGGCGGCGGAAGGACATTCTGCAAAACAGCCGATCTATCTCACAACCGAAAACGACAATCCGAACAGCGCCGATGTACTTTTCCTCGTGGACGGCGCGGAGGCCGTAAGTTGGGGTGCGCCCGAGATGAAAGCCTATACGCGGATCGTGCTGCTATTCGATGGCGGCGAGGGTGAAGCGCTGAACGCTGCGCGTGCGGCGTGGAAAAGCGCCAAGGATGCCGGTCACGATGTGACATATTGGAAAGAGTCGCAAAGCGGACGATTTGAAAAACAGGGCTGACACACAACAAATCATCGGGAGGCATTCAATGAAGGCGATCACAACTTTTCTGCTCACAGGCGTGATGTTTGCGGTGTCCACTACGGCCTCCGCGCAGCTCATTCCTCAGCAACGGCTCTCTTACGTTCTGGCGAAGACGATCGCCGATATCACGATGGACACCTGCACGGCGGGCGGTTCACTGATCTCGGTCCATGTCGTCGATCAGGGCGGTGACACCATCATCGCCCTTCGCGGCGAGGGCGCGAGGCCGCACACCTTCGAAAACAGCTATGAGAAAGCCTTTACGGCGATGACCTTTGGGCGTCCGTCGCAACAGATGGAAGACGAATATATCGCGGGCGATTTGATGCGGGCGCAGCAGGCGGATTTCCCGAATGTCGTGGCGCTGGGCGGCGGTCTGCCGATCCGCGCAGGCGAGGAAATCGTCGGCGGGATCGGTGTTTCCGGCGGCGGTCCGGCGGGCACGGAGGCGTGCGCGCAGGCCGCGCTCGATGCGGTGGCGGCGCAGCTTCAGTAGGGAACGCTACGCCGTTCCCTGTGCGGCCTCATACAGCTCGGCCGCTTCCATCCAGCGTGTCTCGGCCGCCGCCATGGCGCGAACCGTTTCCGCACGCTGTTTCGCCAAGGCCTCGCCCTTGGCGGGGTCTTTGCTGAAAAGCCCCGGCGCGGCAAGGGCTGTGTCGATTTCTTCAAGTTTGGCCTGAAGCGTACCCACGTCTTTTTCGGCTTTGTCCATCGCGCTTTTCAGCGGCTTCAGTTTCTCGCGCGCGCCGGCCGATTCCCGGCGCAGATCGGCTTTGGAGACTGCCGTGCTGGTGCGGGACACCGCATTTTGCGGTGCGTTGGCGCTGAGCACGAGGCGCTTATATTCTTCCATATCGCCATCGAAATCTTGCGCCCGTCCATCGGCGACCAGCAGGAGGCGGTCGGCCACGCCCTCGACCAGACGGCGGTCGTGGCTGATCAGGATGACGGCGCCCTCGAATTCGTTCAGCGCTTCGAGCAATTCCTCGCGCGCGTCGATATCGAGGTGATTGGTCGGCTCATCCAGAATGAGAAAATTGGGGCGATCCAGGGTCGCCATTGCCAGCATCAGCCGCGCGCGTTCGCCGCCTGACAGATCGGATATTTTTGTGTCCGCCTTGTCGCCGGAAAAGCCCACCGCGCCGAGGCGCGTGCGCACCGTCGTGTCATCGAAAATGGGCCGTGCGGCGGCGAGGGTTTCCACGGGGGTCTTGGTGCGGTCGAGTTCGTCCAACTGGTGCTGGGCGAAGTAGCCGCAATTCAATTTGCGGGCGCGAACCATTTCGCCGGATTGCGGGCGAAGTTTGCCTGCGAACATTTTGGCCAGCGTCGATTTCCCATTGCCGTTCTTGCCGAGAAGCGCAATTCGGTCTTCGGGATCAATGCGCATATAAAGACGGGACAGGACGGGCTTTCCCGGAACATAGCCGACCGACACATTCTCCAGTGTCAGGAGCGGCGGCGAGGCGGGTTCAGGCTGCGGCAGTTTGATCGGCGCAAGGCGTTCGGCGGTGGTGAGAATAATCGGCTTCATCTTTTCCAGCATTTTCATGCGGCTCTGCGCTTGCCGGGCTTTAGATGCCTTGTAGCGAAAGCGGTCGACAAATTCCTGGATGCGTTTGCGCTGCATGTCCTGCTGCGCGCGGGCGGAGGCATCAAGCAGGCGCTTCTGTTCGCGCGCTTCTACGAAATCGTCATAGCCTCCGCTATAGAGGGTCAGCTTGCCGTGTTCGAGATGAAGAATGGAATCGACGGCGCGGTTCAGCAGGTCGCGGTCGTGACTGACGAGAATGACCGTACCGCGATAGCGTTTGAGATAATCTTCGAGCCACAGCGCACCTTCGAGATCGAGATAGTTTGTCGGCTCGTCAAGCAGCAAGAGATCGGGCGAGGAGAACAATACGGCAGCCAATGCGACGCGCATGCGCCAGCCACCGGAAAATTCCGAACAGGGGCGTTGTTGTTGTTCATCGGGAAACCCAAGACCGGCCAGAATGCGCGCGGCGCGCGCGGGCGCGCCATGTGCGCCGATCTCCTC
>CAIOYY010000037.1 GCA_903862715.1 uncultured Alphaproteobacteria bacterium | reverse complement strand
TGAACGACGACGCCCTGCCGCTCTGCCTGGAATTTGACGAAGCGAATGGCCTGATCGGTCGCGTCGTCGAGATCGAATACTTCCTGAACGAGCTGAAACCGGTTGGCTTCGATCTTCGACATATCGAGCACTGAATTGATCAGCTCAAGAAGATGACTGCCGCTTTCATTGATGAGGCGGGCATATTCGAGATAGCGCGCCGATCCCACCGGACCGAACATTTCATGCGTCATCACTTCAGAGAATCCGATAATGGCGTTTAGGGGTGTTCTCAGCTCATGGCTCATATTTGCCAGAAAACGTGACTTCGCGCGCGATGCGTCTTCCGCGCGATCGCGTGCTTCCACCAATTCGTGTTCGCTTGCCTTGCGTTCTGAAATATCGCGTGTCACCGCCACCATTTCGCCGGCGCCATGCTCCCCCTCGCCCACTGGGCGGCACCGCAACTCGGTCCAGACGTAACTGCCGTCCTTTCGCAGCAAACGTATTTCCGCGCTCACATCTCTCTGACTTCGGGTGGCTTCTTCGAATTCGCGTTCAAGCTTTTCCCCATCCGCAGGATGCGCAAATTCCAGCCAGTGCATGCCGATTAATTCCTCGGGCGCATAGCCCAGAAGGCGGCGTGAGGCAGGGCTTGCAGAGTTGATGCTGCCATCCGGACCGTGACTGGTAATAAGGTCCATTGCATGCTCGGCCAGAAAGCGATAGCGGGCCTCGCCCGCGATGACCGCCTCATGCGCGACCCGCTTTCGTTCCTGTGCCGCGAAGGCAAGAAGCGTGGCCTGAACTAACGCAAGGGTGAGAAGGCCTTCGTAGAGAAACGATTCGGAACCATCGAGATAGAATTCCGGCAACGCGCCATAGGCGTGAAACCCTGCCACGACGAGCAGTCCGGCGAAGGAAACCAGCCCGGCAAAAGCGACCGTCGTACGACGTCTCGCCAGCGCCCCCTCGAAAGGAACCAGCATCAGCCATACCAGAAACGGCGACGTGAGCCCGCCCGTGACGATGCTGATAAAGGTGATGACCAATGAGAACAGCGCAATCGCAATCACTTCCAGGATGCGAAGACGTATCGGCACGCGTCCGATATAGGCGAACAGAAGAGGAGCAATCAGGCCCGCCGATGCCAATACGACGACGGTATCGATGGCTTGCGTATAAAAGAGAAAGGCAAGCGAGAGAATAACGCCGAATACGCCCTTGATGAACTGCGTACGAACGAAATGCTGACGCAAAGGGCGCAACGTGCCCGATTGATCATGCTGAGAGACGACAGCGGAATAAAACCACAGATGTGGCAGTTCCTTACACAGCGGCGGCGCGTGGAAAGTCGCGCAGCATGGCGCATGTTCTTTAAGGAACCCTCAACTTCATCAGGCGACCGCCGCTTATCCCGGTCGGCAACAGCCCGACACGACCTGTAGACAGATAGAATTTTCCGCAATTTTTCTGCAAACTATAATAATATTCAAATCAATAGAGATTATAACTTTCTTCTTTGCTGTAGTATTTCTTCCATCAATGGCGACGTTACTTAAGATGAAAGGGGCTTATATTTCAAATTTTACTGTTCTGCTTTAAACTCACGTAACAGCCTCCCGATACGTTCCGCGTGCGCAGCGAGGCAACCATGACGATTTTTCGCGGTCTTTTCTGGCTGACTGCGGTGACCGTCCTGGTCCCACAACACACGGCGGCTGGCCGTTCGGAAGTGGTTGATATGTTGGGCGGTTTACCTGTGGCAACCGCGACGCCGGGCCCCGATCTTCTGGGGCAGTTCCGAGCGGTGGCGATGCAAAATCTTCAGAGGGTCAAGCAGGAACGCGCTGGGCAAAAGCGTATGGAAGCCGCTCCACACCCCAATGGCTAAGCCTGATGGCGACCTGTCACTCCGGTCGCATGACTGAAACGCCCGCGAAAACGGCTGGTCGTCACCCGGACGCACTCCGTCTTCGCGGGCGCTTTT
This sequence comes from uncultured Alphaproteobacteria bacterium, assembly GCA_903862715.1. Taxonomy (GTDB): domain Bacteria; phylum Pseudomonadota; class Alphaproteobacteria; order Micropepsales; family Micropepsaceae; genus CAIYRG01. The sequence goes on along the minus strand of CAIOYY010000037.1, from coordinate 70,806 downwards.
TTCAGGCCCCCATGGAAAACGTGACTCTGAGCCTAGAAAGCGGGCGCCGGAAAATCGGCCAGCGACCGGGCGGCGAGAAAGGGCTTGTAACCCAGGCGGTGGCTTCGCCGCACAACCTCGGCAACATTTGCGGGCTGTAACGCATATTCGATGTGAAAGACCGCAAGGCCCGCCGCACGAGCCGCTGAAAGGCGCGGTACGACATATTCTTCCTGCGCGTAATTCAATATGTCAGCCCGCCCCTCCTCATAAGCGCGCATGCAGACATTCGGCACCGTCGCAAAATACTCCGCCGTGCCCACCTCAGCTTCCGTACGCGGCAAAGGGCAATCGCCCGGCGGGTTGTCGCCCACGGTGCCGTCGAACTAGATCGCTTCCTGCGAAATGCCGTCGATGACGTCCAGAATTTCGGGGGTATCAACGAGGTCCGAAACGTTCTGCGGAATCAGCAGAAAATCCGGATTGATACGCCGCCCGACATAGGCAACGCGCATCAGCAACTGAATCATTTCCGCGCGCGCATCTACACCATCCGCCGCTGCCCGGCGCCGCACCGCTTCATCATGATAACCCGCCACCCAATCGAGATAGACGCCGTCGAATCCTTCACGGGCGATCTGCTCCACCAGACCATTCGGTCCGAGAAGAATGGCCTGCCATTCCGCGTGCCAATAGGCGACGGGAAAATTTCCTTCCCAGCCCTCTGGGTCGGCGCCGATCAACCAGGAAGGCGGCCTGGTCTTCCAGCTTTCGGGAAAATAAATGCGATAATCTTCGGCCTGCCCGATGTTGAGATAGGAGATCGCAAGACGCCCGCCACCATCAGGACGGCGCTTGAGGGCATCCACCAGCGGACGCACATCTAGCCCGCGATTCCAGGATTGGGTCGCAATATCGTCAACGACCACCATGTCGTAGGTCGAGGCAGAAATCCTGCTGACCGTGTAGGAATCCAGTTCGTTGTTCAGCAGCATGAGCCAGCGTTGCACGCCGAGAAGGCGCTCTTTTGCCGGGCCATTATGTGACGACGCATGTGCGACCGACAAAGCACCGAGGACGACGGCAAAGCCCAGTATCAGGAACCGCATTCCCGATATGCCGCGCCATGAGGACACCGCTCTCATTTTATAAGCACCCATTCGTCCAGACCTCGTCGCGTTTACCTTTTTCCTGCATGCTTTGTGCCGACAACGCGGACGGCACCTGAAATGACGGCCAGCCTGCTATCTGCCGAATGATCCGCCCGGAATACGTTAAGAATGAGAACAGCCCTCGCATGCCCCGCCCGCACCATGGCGTCGGTATCGGAATATCCGTCCCAGTTATGGACAGTAACGAGGCCTTCCCGGATAAACATATCGTATCGGGACAGTCTGGAGCCCGGCCGGCTCCAATGGAAAGCGGGACCTCGCCGTCTACATTACCCGAACCCTGGCGTGTGCTGCGTGCGTCTCGGGTTTCAGCGACAACGGAGACAGAATGACCCATTTCCGAAGGTAACCAACGGCATGTCTTCCCACCCCACACCCAAACCGATCAAAAACCGTATCGGAACCACGCTTCGCGCGTTTCTCGAGAGCGAGGCGGCCGGCGGCCTTATTCTGATGGCGGTCGCGGCCCTTGCCATCTTCACCGCAAACTCGGCTTTAGCCCCGGTCTATTTCTCCGCGCTACATCTCTATGTTGGGCCATTGAGCGTCCAGCACTGGATAAACGATGCCCTGATGGCGCTGTTTTTTCTGATGGTTGGGCTAGAGATCAAACGTGAGATGCTGCAGGGACAGCTCTCGACCTGGGGGCGCCGCATACTCCCCGGTGTTGCGGCGGCCGGCGGCATGCTGGTACCGGCATTGATCTATACCTTCTTTAACCACGCCGATACGCAGGCGATCCGTGGCTGGGCTATTCCTTCGGCAACGGATATCGCCTTTGCCCTCGGCGTCATCTCGCTTCTGGGTTCGCGTGTCCCGACATCGCTCAAAGTATTTCTGGCCGCGCTCGCCATTATCGACGATCTCGGCGCGGTGCTTATCATCGCGCTGTTTTATACCGCCGGCCTCTCCCTGATCGATCGTGCAGGAGCCGCAGTCGTCGTCCTGCTCTTGATCGGCCTTAACAGGCGGCGTGTGCATTCGCTCACGCCTTACCTTCTGTTGGGTGCCGTCCTCTGGGTGCTGCTTTTCCGTTCGGGCGTTCACGCCACCATTGCTGGTGTGCTGCTGGCGCTGACGATTCCTGCCCGCTCCACTTCCGAGCCGCAGGAGGCAACGCCCAGCGTCTCACCGCTTACCCGCCTGGAGCGGAATCTCCACAAGCCGGTCGCCTTCCTGATCGTTCCGCTGTTCGGCTTTGCCAATGCCGGCGTTTCCTTCGCGGGCGTCACACCTTCGGTCCTGACCGAGCCGCTCACGCTCGGCGTGGCTGCTGGACTCGTATTCGGCAAATTGATCGGCGTATTCGGTGCCGTTTTCCTACTCGTCAAGACAGGTCTTACCGAGCTTCCGGCCAATGCCAGCTGGAGCCAGACACTCGGTGTTTCCCTTCTCTGCGGGATCGGCTTCACCATGAGCCTCTTCATCGGTCTGCTCGCCTTCGACGATCCAGCGCTTCAAGACCGTGTGAAATTCGGCATTCTGGCAGGATCTCTGATCGCGGGTTTCAGCGGATATATGGTGCTGCACCTGGTAAAAGGCGGAAAGACGCACGCGGCAAAATCCGGCCATTGACCGCCAACGGCTACATGATGCAGCCTACCCGCGCAGGTGCCGCTGTTAAGAAAATGTTGCAATGGCGTCATACGGCCTTCGTCCGTGTGCGGTCTAACGGCTTGCATGGCCGTACACGGAGCGTATACTCCGTACACGTTGCACATCCTCAAAGGAGGACGTCATGCTGCTCGCGCATCTTGTGCCCGGACGTTATGGCCGCCCTCTGGACGGCGAACCGTACACGCCCGCTCGCGTCTCCAAAGGTTGGTTTTCCCGCCTTTTTACCCGGATTTTCCGCCCACATTAACGCCACTGACCGTGGCGCCAGAGCGAATCAGCGGCCATAAGGCAAGCTGTCAGAAGCTTCAGGCGGCCGATTTCGCGCCGAACCGCCGGTAGAAATTGTCGCCATTTGCTGCCATATCCTTCAAAAGCGCGTTGGGCGCAAAACGCGGCCCATAGGCCGCCGAGAGCCGTTCGCACAGCGCAACAAATGCTTTCGCGCCCATCGTGTCGATGTAAGAAATAGGCCCGCCGGTATAGGGAGCGAAGCCCCAGCCGAGAATTGCCCCGACATCGGCATCGCGCGGATCGGTAATGACGCCTTCTTCGAAACAACGGGCCGCTTCCAGCGCCTGGATCACCAATAGCCTCGTGATCAGTTCCTGCACCTCTGCGTCGGTACGCCAGTTCTTCTTGCGGGCGAGAAACTCCGGCCATAGACGGGCCGCCTTTCCGCGCTCGTCATAATCGTAAAACCCTTTGCCCGCTTTCGTACCAGGGCGCTGCGCGTCTTCCACCAGTGATGCCATCAACGCTTCTGTCTCGTCCGGTGTCTCGCTTTTGAAGACTTCCTTCCGCGCCGCACGCGTGATCTTCAGCGCCGTATCAACACCCACAGAATCCAGAACTTCCAGCGGGCCCATCGGCATCCCCGCCATGCGGCCGGCATTCTCGACCAGCGGCGGCACGATTCCTTCAGCAACCATGCGCAAGCCTTCCTGCGTGTAGGTGCCGAAGCAGCGCGACGTGTAGAACCCGCGGGAGTCATTCACAACAATGGGCGTCTTCTTGATTTTGCGCGTGAAATCGATTGCAGCTGCCAATGCGCGCGGGGCGGTTTTCTTGCCAAGAATAATTTCGACAAGCCCCATACGTTCGACGGGCGAGAAGAAATGGATGCCGACAAAACTTTCGGGTCGCGTGCTGGTTTCGGCAAGGCCGCTGATGGGTAGCGTGGATGTGTTCGAACCAAACACCGCCCTGTCGCCTATCACAGCATCGGCTTTGCCTATAACCCCGGCTTTCACATCGCGGTCCTCAAAAACCGCTTCGAGAATCAGATCGACATACTTCAGCGCCGCATATTCCGTAGTGGCGGTGATATGGGAGAGAATTTCCACCTTTTCCTCGGGTGTCGCTTTCCCGCGCGCGATCTGCTTATCGAGAAGCTTCGCCGCATGGTCCTTGCCGCTATCGGCGCGCTCCTGTGTCGTGTCGATCAGCGTCACATCGATGCCGGCGGACGCGGAAACATAGGCAATCCCTGCGCCCATCAGGCCAGCTCCCAGCACACCAAGACGTTTCACATCGACGGGCGCTTCCGTTTGCGGGCGGCGCGCTCCTTTGCCGAGTTCCTGCATCGACAGGAACAGCGTCCGGATCATGTTGCGGCTAACGGGATTCATCAGCATTTTGACGAAGTAGCGCGCTTCGATTTTCAGCCCATTGTCGATATCGACGAGAAGTCCCTCATAGACGCAGGACATGATGGCGCGCTGGGCAGGATAATTGTCATAGGTCTTCTGGCGCAGCATGGCGTTGCCGACGGTGAACACCTGCGCGCCCGATGTCGAAAACGGTCCCCCACCCGGGATACGAAAATCCCTGTTGTCCCAGGGCTGACCTGCGCTCTTGTTCGCCTTTACCCAGGCTTTGGCGTCGGCGATCAACTCAGCCTGTGGCACCACTTTATGGATTAGCCCCATGCCCGCCGCTTCCGCAGCGCCGATGCGCCGTGACTCCAGCATGAAAGGCAGCGCGCCCATCGCGCCGATCAGGCGCGGCACACGCTGCGTTCCGCCGGCGCCAGGAATGAGCCCAACTTGCCCCTCCGGAAATCCGAATTGCGAACGCGCATCATCCACCGCCACACGATAGTGACAGCTCAGCGCCGTCTCCAGTCCGCCGCCCAGAGCGGTGCCGTTGAGGGCTGCGGCCACTGGCTTGCCGCTCGTCTCCAGTTTGCGGAATGTCTTGTGGACATTCATCATCAGATCGAAGGCGGCCTTCACACTTTCCGCGCTCGGCTTTCCCGCATAGACGGCCATTTCTTCGAGATCGGCCCCGGCGCAGAAATTGCCGTCCTTGGCGCTGGTAATGACCAGTCCCTTGATCGTTACATCCTTGGCGAGCGTTTCCGCGACCTGGCCCAGATCGGCTACCGCCGACATCGACAGGAGATTGACCGGCCTTCCCTTCATGTCCCAGGTGAGCGTAACGATGCCGTCGGCATCATGGTCCCATTGGAAATTTTCGAGTTTCATCGCGTTCAAACCCTTTCCACGATCATCGCCGTGCCCATGCCCGCGCCGATGCACAACGTGACAAGGCCGGTCGTGAGATCGCGCCGTTCCAATTCATCGATCAATGTGCCGAGTATCATCGCCCCCGTCGCCCCCAGAGGATGACCCAGCGCAATCGCACCACCATTCACATTGAGCTTCTCATGCGGCACCGAAAGCTCACGCATGAAGCGCAGAACGACCGACGCAAACGCCTCATTGATCTCGAAAAGGTCGATATCGTTCGCGGTCATGCCCGCGCGCTTCAGAACTCTTCGCGAGACATCGGCTGGCGCCGTCAGCATGATGCAGGGTTCGGAACCGATCGAGGCAAAGGCGCGAACGCGCGCGCGCGATTTAAGCCCGAGTTTCGAACCCGCTTCCTCGGAACCCAAGAGAACCGCAGCCGCACCATCGACAATGCCGGACGAATTGCCTGCGTGATGAACATGGTTCAGGGCTTCAATTTGCGGATAACGCTGAATAGCAACGGCGTCGAACCCCATCGCGCCGAAATCGGCAAAAGCGGGTTTCAGGCTGGCGAGCGACTGCATATTCGTTTCGGGACGCATATGCTCGTCATGATCGAGAATGACCTGCCCCAGATCGTCGGTCACCGGCACTACCGAATTCTTGAAATATCCACTCTTCCATGCGGCCGCCGCGCGCTTCTGGCTTTCGACCGCGAAAGCATCAACATCGTCGCGCGAAAAGCCATCAAGCGTCGCTATCAGATCTGCCGAGATGCCTTGCGGCACGAAGTAGGCGGGGATGGCGAGGGACGGATCTTCGGGCCATGCACCGCCTGACGCGCCGATCTTCACGCGGCTCATCGATTCCACGCCGCCGCCGATGACGAGATCCGATTGCCCCGACATGATCTGGCCCGCAGCCATATTGCAGGCTTCGAGGCCTGAAGCGCAGAAGCGGTTGATCTGAACGCCCGGAACGGTATCGGCGAATTTTGCTTTCAGCACCGCAGCGCGCGCGATATCAGAACCCTGTTCACCGACGGGATCGACGCACCCTAGAATGACATCGTCGAGTTCGGCGGTGTTGAGCGAGTTGCGGTCGCGTATCGCTTCTAACGATTGCGTTGCCAGTTCCAACGCCGTCACTTCATGCAGCGCGCCCTCTTTCTTGCCGCGCCCGCGAGGCGTTCTGACGGCGTCATAAATGAAACAATCGCTCATTCTCATCTCTCATCCCTTGCGCGGTCTCGTGCGGATAAACTTATAAAAAAACCCCCGGTTTGAGGCCGGGGGGTTTCCTTACGCCGGCTGCCATAAAGTGGGCTGCTTTCGGCGACCAAACAAGACCTTAACCGCGGGAAAAATTCTCCGCCGCAAAGTCCCAGTTCAGCAATTTGTCGATGACGGCATTGAGATAATCCGGACGCTTGTTTTGATAATCTAGATAATAGGAATGCTCCCATACGTCGATCGTAAGGATGCAGGTCTTGCCGACAGCCATCGGTGTTTCCGCGTTCGGAGTCTTTTCTATTTTCAGCTTTCCCCCATCCAGAATAAGCCAAGCCCAGCCGCTGCCGAACTGCGCAATTCCTGCGGCGGCGAAATCTTTCTTGAACTTTTCGAGGCCGCCTAAGTCACTGTCGATGGCGGCCGCGAGCGGCCCGGACGGCTTGCCAGCGTTTGGCGAAAGCGAATTCCAGAAGAAGGTGTGGTTCCAGATCTGGCCCGAATTATTGAAGATCGCGTCCTTTTTGGCTGCGGATTTCTTCACCACTTCTTCCAGTGGCATGTCCGCATATTCGGTGCCTGCCGCGAGTTCATTGAGCTTATCCACATAGGCTTTGTGATGCTTGCCATAGTGAAAGCTGAGTGTACGTCCGGAAATGACGGGCTCGAGCGCGTTTTCCTCGAACGGAAGCGGCGGCAGGGTAAAGGAAGGAGAGGTCATTGAAAGATACTCCACGAAATTTGGTTTGACGGCGATGGCGCGCGGATCGTGGCTCACGCCAGTGTGAAACGCGTCAAGACAGGCGCGAGTTCCAGACGATTGTCGTTATTTGACCCCGATGACGTGACCGCCTTACCTTTGGCAGGCGGCATTCACGGGACCTTCCATCCGGAAATGAGGATTTCGCGTATCTTGCGCACCCCTGTTATCGCACTCTTGCTCGTGCTGGCAATGTCGGGCGTAAGCCCTTTACATGCTGCGCAGGGCGTAGATGACGGCAAAATTCTCGTGGGAACCCATGCCGATCTCACTGGGCCACTGCAGGCATGGGGTGCCTCAATTCGCAACGGCATCGATATGGCGTTTTCGGAGATCAATGAATCCGGCGGCATAGATGGGCGCATGCTGCGGCTCGTCATGAAGGACGACGGCTATGACCCTTCTGCTGCCACCGCAGCAGTGCGGGACCTCATCGACAAGGATCGGGTTTTCGCCCTTTTGAGCCCGCTCGCCACCCCGCTGTCGATCGCGGCCGCGACGGAGGCCGTCGATCGCAATATTCCCTACCTTTTTCCCCTTACTCCGACCGATCAAACGCCTGAGTTGCAGTCGCCTTATATGTTCGCGCTGGCGCAGCCGCTTGAGGAGGTCGTCGCGGAGGGACTGCGCAATGTCATGGAGATACGACGAGGGGCCAAAATTGGCGTGCTTGCCACGGGCGACATGTTCGGCAGGGGCGTACGCGCGGGCGTGATACGGCAATTATATGCCACCGGACTGAGCCTGACCGCCGACATCACCTTCGCGCAAGGCGCGACAGACTATTCCCTGCCGTTGAAATGGCTGCGCGAGCAGGATGTAGGCCTCATCGTTCTTGGTGCGGCCGGCGAGGACGTCATTGCGATCATGCAGACCGCACGTGCCATGCGCTGGCAGCCGACGTTTCTCTGTCCGTCCTCCTGTTACACGCCCGAACTTGCGGCGTTGGGCGGTGAAGTCGTGGAGGGACTTTACGCTGTGAGCGATATGCCGATCCCCTATCCCAATGATCGAGTACTGGGAGCATGGGCCCACGATTATCAGGCAAGATACGGTGTCATCGCTTCGCGGCAAGCATTGACGGCCTATCGCAATGCCCGCTTCTTTCTTGCCGCCCTGACGCGCGCCGGGCGCACGCCCACCCAGGAGAATTTCCGTCATGCGCTGGAGACGATGCCGCCCTGGACAGATCCGTTGATCGGCGGGATGGCCATCCGTTTTTCAGCGGACAACCATCAGGCACAGACGGGCGGCTTTCTGGCGCAGGCGCGGGGCGGACGTTGGAGCGTCGTCGTACAGCGCAGCCCGACGCGACTTTAGGTCATGGCCTCTCCCGGCCCGCCTGCCCCTTTCGACGACCTCCGGCACACTGCCGAAAGACGGTTTTCGCTGCCAAGGCGGGTTCTTTTCCAAGAATGACGTAATCTCTTTCCTTGCGCTTGCTGACCGGTAAGGCGGTGGCTATAACCCGCCGCCTGACTGCTGCCGGAGAGTAGCTCAGCCTGGTAGAGCACTACGTTCGGGACGTAGGGGCCGGAGGTTCGAATCCTCTCTCTCCGACCATCAGGCCTTCCCCAGACGGGGAGGCCGCCGCCACAGCGGGTTAGACGAAACTAAGGCTTATTTCGCCCGAGAAATAAGCCCGATTGGGGCGTCGCCAAGCGGTAAGGCACCGGATTTTGATTCCGGCATTCGGAGGTTCGATCCCTCCCGCCCCAGCCAGCCCCCAGCCATTCGCCACCGTCTTTGTACGGATAAATTTCTGGCAAGCGAAAATCGAAGCAGCAATCAATTGAGGCTGGATGACGGGGAGCCGAGGCCTGCATCCGTGTCACGGATCAGCACGCGTGCCCGCTCTAGAGCGTCCGCAGTGGACAATGTCCCGGCAACTATTTCTTCCGCCCAGCCCATCAAATCGGCGGCGATGACGGAGCCGAACTCGGCTTCTTCAGCGACACGCACAATGCCGTCGCCGGCCGCGTGGTCCCATGCCGCGCGCACTCCTGCCCAGTATTCTGCGGATTTCTCCCAATAGGCATCTGCAAGGACGGTGTTGAAATCGTCGAACCGGTCATAAGTGTTCAGCACCACCTCATGCGCGAAGGTCGCAATGGCTCCGTCTCTCCATCCGAGCTTCGCATTGTCCTGTTCATGCGCCCAACCGTTCAATGTCAGCAGATGACGGTTGGTGCCGATGATCCATGAAAACGGCGGGTACTTTACTGCATCGCGCCGCGGCAGAGGACGCTTGGTTTCCCCCGACATCCAGCTCGAAACACCATCCTTGTGCCGCCAATGCCCGAGCGCACCATAACGTGGTGAATCATCGGTCTGCCAGACGGTCTGCGCCCAGACGCCTTCGCGTTCTTCGGGCGCTACAAGCTGATCTCTCCACTCGCCAAGTCCGGCATAGACGAGAACGGAGGGAGGCTCGTACGCCCAGTCCTGCCGCCAATGCTTGATGACGATCGGATCGCTGCCTTCCGGGCGCACAACGAGAATATGCTGCAACCGGATGGTGGTTCCCAAATCCTCAACCACTCGCACCACTTCCTCGCCGCCCACGCGAGAGGGCTCGGCCAAGGTGTAGTCTGCAACAAGAGAGAGCGTTTCCCGGAAATCGAACGTGACTTTATAATTGCCCGCCATCGCAAGGATGGCGGCGCGGTCGGCAAGCACATCCTGGAGCTCCGCCGGAGCAAGATCGTTCAGGAATTCGGCATGCGCCGGTTGCGCGCAGGCGATAAGGCCAAGACCAAGGCCCGCGACCCATTTCGTTGCTCTGAAGAGATATTGCATGATATTTGCAAATTATTCGCACTCGCAATGCGGAGTCAAACGTGAGCCGTATTTCAGGGCGCGCGCGAATAAGGGCCGGGTAACCCCGGCCCTTATCGGCATGCGAGATGGCGCATTATGCCTGGCATACGGGCGTGAGATCCGGCGTTATGCCGGATCTCCTCAGCCTATCTCGCCAGCGGATCGGGGCGCAGCTGAATGTGCGCAAGCAGCGGCTTCGTTCCCTGACCGCCTTCGATGAGCCACGGTGTACGGTCGCCATTGGCGATCCACAGGCCGCGGCCCTTCCAGCCGGCTTCTGCATCGTCAATGCGGCCGTCAAAACCCTTGCTGTAAAATCCGAGCGGATAGGGAACGCGCAGCATCACCATTTCGCCATTCACTAAAGCGGCAATGCCGTCATTGAGATTGGCGGTCGACATCGGCACATCTTCGCCCAGTCCGAGAATATTGTGCTGATCGACCCAGGTGTAATAGCTCGACTCGGCGCTGTTCTCGCCAATGCCTTCGAAGCCCGGACCCGGATATTGGTAGAACTTCCACCCCTCCGGACAATGATCACCGGTTGCGGTCGGGCCGTTGAGCGGGCCCGTGCAGAGACGACGGTCAAAGCTGGCAAGATGACCGCTAGACGCGGAGACCCAGACAACACCGTTCTTATCGATGTCACCGCCGCGCAAGCCAAAGCCTTCGCGCGGAAGATTGTAGACTTCGGCAATCGCTGTCGCCGGCGGATTGGCGCCCGGATCGACTCTGACGACGCCCGGCGTGCCACCGAATACACCGACCGTGCCCCAGATCGAACCATCGGCAGGGCTCGGCATGATGGCGTAGAAACCGCCATTGATGCGCTTGTCCATCGCCGGATCGACCGGTGCGTTGGGTTCGACATAGGCGTCACGCTGACCATTCCCATTGGTGTCGAGAATGAACGCCGTCCAGCCTTGCGAGGCCGCAGCGTCGCCGGTTTCGTCATACATTTTGGTATTCAGCCAGCCGAGGACCGGCCCGCCGCCGCTGGTCCACAGCGTTTCGTTTTCATCAAATCCAAATTGCAGATGGTGATTGGAAAAACAGATATCGACATATTGATAATCGAGCGTTTTCGGATTGAACACCGTGAGGCGTCGTCCGGCGGTCGCCAGCGGAAACAACTGTGCCGACGGATGATCCGAACCTTCTTTACAGAAATCGGAATTGTCGAACGGCTTCCACTGCGCGGACAGCCACACGCGGCCATCGCGCCCGAACATGGAGTTGTGATTGTTGATGCGCGAATCCCACAGCGCTTCGTCGCCCCAATAGGGTGACGGCAGAAGCGGCGGGTGGCCTTCCGCCATCGGCGTGCCTTCGACCGTCGGCGCGTGAAAGATCGACGCCGTATTATGCACAGGGTCCATGATGGGAAGATTGTCAGAGCTGAGTTCGGGAGATCCGACAATCGGACCATACCCATTGACCGTCGGGTAACGTTTGTCGGTCGAAATAGCGTCGTGCAGATAATGCTTCTCGTCCATCCAGTCGCGGAGCGTAATCACGACATTCCGCTCTACGCCTTGCGGGCGCGGCGGCGTGGCAAAGGGAAGCGCACCAGCCGCAACCTCATCCGTCCATTTGCCGAGATGTTCCAGCGGCGCACCACCAAGTACGCCCGCCATCTGCAGCATCATCTGCTCGCCGGCCTGACCGGACTGAATGCGCCGAATCCATGCATCGGCACCGGTGAATTCAGAAATCGCCGGTGGGATCGTGCGCGTCGAAAGCTGTCCGAGCTGATGGCAGCCGACGCAGCCGATGTTCTTCATCTGCGCCATATAACGTTCGAACGTCAGTTCGGCGGGAATGATGCTGGTGCCACCGAACTGGTCCTGCGTCGGAATGTCCATCATCGAATACCAGTAGATCGCGGGGTAATAATGCGCCGCCTCGGCCTCCGTGGCGGCAGGGACCGCCTCATGATTCACATTGTTGCCAGGTGTGCTCGCGATCTTCGGCGAATCGACGAGGCCGTAACCGCGAACCCACACTTCGTAATTCGCGTCGGGTAGATCGGGCAGTACATAGCGGCCTTCGTCGTCGGTCACGACGATTTTGATGTAGCGAACATCGAGATCGTGCGTTTCCGCAATCACCCACACGCCCGCTTCGGGGCCATTTGCTCCGGTGACGACGCCGCCAATATCGTCCGCATCAATGGCAACGGACTCGCCACCCGCTCCGCCTATTTGCTGCGCGTAAAGCCAAATGCCGCCGCCGACCAAAACCAGCCCGCCGATCAGAATGATAGATTTTTTCACTGCCCCCGCCTCCCGATAGCCATATGTCCAAGGGCTTTACTGCCATCCCGCCCCATTTTGAAAGCAAAACTAGCACAAATGTCCGCCGATATAGCCCGAATGCCATGCGCTATGTCGTCGACCTTACATTCCCCAAACTGCCAGTCGCGCGTCGCCCTGTCCTTCGCTTGACGGGATGGATTTCTGGAACAGATTGTTTCCAAAAGATAATTTCCCCTTCCAGGGGGTATCTGCCGAGACAAGGGCGGTTCACCGGAGAGAAAACTGTGATATCCCGCCTTACGGTCCGCATGGTCGGCCCAAAAATGTTCGGAATAGTCATTTGCAGATAACGCCGCTTACCGACACCAGGGCGGACAGCCGCCTTCCGCCGACAACGGTTCTGATTCTCACCGCGGTTATCGGTATCGCCGTGGCGCTGTTTGTCATCTGGGCCGCAGCAAGCCCGCCATGGCTAGGCCTCTCTTTCGCATCCAATCCGGACGGCAGCGCAACCATCATACATGCGGAGGGACCCGGAGCGACCATTCCGGTTGGAACAGTGCTTGTTTCGGTGGCGGGCGGCGGCAGCGAAATGGAATTCCAGCCTATCGATTTCACGCTCGAACCGGACGGGACCATCGACGATTACGGCGTCTACCAGATGTTTCTGGAACGTCAGGGCGCACTGGCGCGCATCCAAGCCTCTGAAACGGTGACGTTCACGGCGGCCGACGGGCGCACCTTCACCATCATGCCCGATCTCGACGGACGGCCGCTTGTATCGCTACCGATCATCTTCTGGGCGCAATTGATGGTCGGGCTCTTCGGGTGGTTGATTTCGTCAGCCGTATTTGCATTCCGCCCCTTTGAAGCGAGCGCGCGATATCTGCTGCTCAGCGGCGGTGCAACGATGGTCTTTGCTCCCTTCGCCGCCATTTACACGTCACGCGAATTCGCCCTTCCGACCGCGCTTTTCCGATGGATAAGCGACCTCAATTTTTTCGGCGGCAGCATATTCACCGCGAGCCTTGTAGCGCTGTTGCTGCATTATCCGAAGCGGCTTGCACCCTCATGGGTGGGGATCGCGATTGTCGTGCTGTATGTCGTTTGGTTCATCGCCCAGCATGTGGGCATGTTCGAATCCATGACCTTTGCCCGCCGGTTTCTGGTGATGATCGGCGTCTTCACCACCTTCGTCCTTGCGGGCGTGCATTGGTACACGACCCGCAAGGATCCGGTGGCGCGCGCCGCCCTCCAATGGTTCCTCCTTTCGTGGATGCTCGGAACGACATTGTTCTGGCTGTTTATCCTTCTGCCTCAGAGCTTCGGCGTCGATACGACGCCGGTTCAGGGCTATGGCTTCCTTCTTTTCCTGCTCGTCTATGGTGGCCTGGCCTTCGGCATTATGCGCTACCGCCTGTTTGAGCTCGGCGAATGGTGGGGCCGCATCGTCATCTGGACCCTGTCGATCCTGCTGCTGGTCGTGCTCGATCTCGTGTTTCTCGTGCTGCTTCAGCTCTCCACCAGCATGTCTTTGAGCCTCGCGCTTCTCGTGACGGGCCTCGTCTGGCTGCCCCTGCGCGCGTTGGTATGGGGGCGCTTTCTCGACCGTAATACCCTCCCGCGCGACACATTGTTCAAGCAGGTTATGGATGTTGCGCTGACACCGCCGGGAAACGATCAGAGCATGCGCTGGAAAGACGTATTGCAAAGCGTCTTCGATCCGCTGCGCATGCAATCGGCGACGCGCATAAGCGCGGTCTCGGTCGGTTCCGATGGGTTGACGCTGGAACTCCCCCCTATCGATCAGATGCCGGCATTGCATCTCGAATATGCGCGAGGAGGCCGCAGTCTTTTTACGCCGCGTGATGTCGGGCTTGCCGAAGAGCTTGTCGCCATGTTGCGGCACGCCATTCAAAGCCGATCGGCCTATGAACAGGGCGTTGCGCGGGAACGCGTGCGCATAGCGCGCGACATGCACGATAATATCGGCGCGCAGCTTCTCGGTGCACTTCACAGCGCAGACGCTGACCGCAAGAACACACTGATCCGCGAGACCTTCGCCGACCTAAGAAATATCATTCAGGACAGTTTTGCTCCGGGCAATTCCCTCGCCGAGACCTTGTCCGAATTACGCATGGAAACGGAAGAGCGGCTGAACTCGGCGGGCGTTAAACTTCACTGGACGATGACCACCGAAGAATATCCGGGGATTGCGCCGCCTTCAGCGCATGAGGTGCGTTCCATCGTCCGCGAAGCGGTCAGCAATGTCATCAAGCACGCCCGCGCCTCGAGCATGAATGTCGCGTTCCATTATCGTGACGGACTCGTTTCCCTTCAGATCGATGATGACGGCGTCGGCTTCGATCTTGACGCCCGTCATTCGGGCAATGGTCTGGCCAGCATGCAAACGCGCGTCGAAAGCCTTGGCGGCACATATACGATTTCACGTCAGGAAAAGGGTATGCGCATCGCTGCCGAATTCCCGCTTGCGCCTATGGCGGATAGTCCTACGTCCGGATTGGACGATTGACGTCGCCATCAGGTCCGCTCGGTAACATTCAGAAACACGCCGGGCTCGGGCCGAACTGTCATGGTCATGATCGGCTTGGGTGCCGGTTCCGCCGGCGAGAATTGAAAGCGCTGGACGAGCGTTGCCAGAATGATCTGCGCCTGTGTCATGGCAAAGTCGGCGCCGACGCAAACGCGCGGTCCGGCGCCAAAGGGAAGATATTGGTAGCGGTCGCGGCCCGTACGCGCTTCAGGTGAAAAACGGTCAGGATCGAATTCGCCGGGCCTGTCCCACCACATCTCATGCCGGTGAAGTGCCCAGATGGGAAGAAACAGAATTTCGTTGGGACGCATTTCCCGTCCGCAGACCTCATCCTTAGCCAGGACATTACGTGCGAGCAGACCCACCGGCGGATAGAGCCGCATGGATTCGTCGAGGATCTGTTCGATGAACGGGATTGCGGGCAGATCGGCGGCCGTCGCCGCGCGCCCCTGCAATTGAGCAACGGCTTGCCTGTAAGCGCGTTCCTGATGCTCGGGTGCATTGGCCAGAAGGTACAGCGCCCAGGAAAGCGCCAGCGCCGTCGTTTCATGCCCCGCCACAATGAAGAACTGCATATTGTAGACGAGGTCGTCGGCGCTCATCCTGCGGCGGGTTTCCGGGTCCTCCGCCGCCAGCATGTAATCCAGAAGATCGTCGGCGCCGCCGGTGGCGACTTTGCGCCGGGCGTCGATGGCCTGCGCCACCATATTGTGCATGGTCCGCACCGACGACCCCGCCAGCAATTCACCCGGCCGGGGAAACCATTCGGGCACGCCGAGAAAGTCCAGCAGCGAAGCGCGGCCTGCCGTCTGGAAGTAGCGCGTGATGGCGGCGCCGAAGGTTTTCGCGTCGAAATGATCGCGGCCAGAAAGCGCGACGTCGCAAATAACGTCGAAGGTCGCAGTCAGCATTTCCGCCACCATCTCCCTGCGCCCGTTTCCCGCCCTCAGCCGCGCCGATACGCGCTCGGCCGTGGCCGCCATGGCGGGCGCCAGCGCCACCACATTGCGATGGGTGAAAACCGGAACGACGGCGCGGCGCTGCCATTTCCATTCAGCCCCATCCGCATTGAAAAGACTGTTGCCGATGGCGGGGCGTAACATCCGCCGCATGATTTCCGATTTCGGATAATTGTCGAGGTTCTCAAGCAGGACGCGGCGCAGCCCACCGGGATCGGCCAGCATGTGCCAGCGGATCAGCATTTCACCCGTGACGATGGGTTGCTTGTACGCCAGCGCCGGAATGATCTCGAGCACATTGCGCCGGGCCGCGAAGGCCGTCTCCAGGCGGCTCATCACACGGTCGGCACGGGGAGCGGCAACAGGTGTGAAGGTTTCGGTCATGAGCATTTTCCGCGAGCGCACGGCATCCTAACAAGACGCTGGCTTCAGCGGTAGGCGCTCTCAACTCTCGCGGTATTCCGCCTCGCAGAGCGCCCATATGCGGCGGAAGGGCCCACGGTGTTTCATGATCTCGGTCTCGATGCTGCGCATCACCTCGTCGGAAAGAAATTCGACCTCGCCCATGGCGGCACTCGTCCAGGTGCGCCGCGCATTGTCTTCCAGAATGAAGGCGGTCCCGACCATTTCGATGATGTCCGGCGCCGCGATCACCACACCATGCGCTTTCATTAAGGCCGCGCGGTGGGGACCGAGGCTTTCGGCCAGCGCCACGCCGCGTGCGGGCGTATTGACGAATGAGGATTCGGGATGCACCGGAATTCCCTCGCGGAAGATCGAGGCCAGGAAATAGCTCGCGCCGAGCGTCTGATCGCTCATGCTAAAGCTTGTCGCATAAAGGCAATGAAAATGCGCAATGCTGCCGACATCGGAACGGTGCTTATAGATTTCCAGATGGATAGGTAGCTCCCCGGGCAGCGGCGCATCGCCCCACAGGACGCGGCCTTCCAGATCGACAAGGACAAAATCTTCCGGCTCTGAATCATGCGCAAGGCTGTGGGGTGAAACCAGCACCTGATCGGGAATGGCCGTACGCGCGCTGATATGGCCGAAACCGTCGATAAAGCCGCGGCGATAAAAGAACCGCCACGCCTTGTTCAGTTTCTCGGCAAGAATCGCATTAGAATCCATCTCCGGCATCGCCTAGCTCTGATCGCCTTGGTACTGGTTTTTGTCGACGACAAAACCGGCACCGCGTATGCCTGCGAACGCGCACTCGTCGTCCATTTCATTGACATCGCCGGTGATGCCGACCGCGCCCACCACTTCGCCGAACTCGTCCAGAATCAATTGACCGCCGCCTTCCAAAAAAAACGGCTCGTCGGTCAGGTCGCGCAGCGTATCCATAAACATCGGCTTTTCGCGCTGCTTCTGAAGAACCAGTTTCGAGGACCGGCCCATGCCGAGCGCCGCAAAGGCTTTGCCATGCGCGATTTCCACCCGCAGCAGCGACGCGCCATCCTGTTTCTGCACCGCTTTCACGCGTCCACCGGCATCGAGGACGACGATGGTCAGCGGCTTTAGCTTCAATTCCGCGGCGCGCGCGAAGGCACCGTCGATGATCTCAAGCGCCTGTTTCAGGGTTATCGCACGCATGGCACGTTGCTCCGAAAATGAGGATCAAGGCAGGGACCGGGGGAAAGGCCAGACTTAAATAAGCTATCGCGGGGACAGGTCCGGGCGCGAAGACTAGTGGGGGACGGGTCTCTAATCCAGTGTCGGCGGTAGGCGTAACGTCCCGCAAGACACCATGAGACGGGGCTCGCGCCGCTGGCGGGCGCTCCGTCTCTGCCCTAGACTTCTTTCCAGCGTCCCGAACGAGGACGCGCAATCCAGGGGGCGATCATGCATATGGGTGGGGTGAAATACGCTTTAGGCGCAACGTTTCTTTTCGCCGCCGCCGCTTGCGGCCAATCGGGTCCCGCACAGGGCGCGAATGCCGGACCGAACGATGCTCCCAATCCTTATCATCTCGACGCGGACTGGGCGAAACCGCCGCTGGGCCGCAATTTCGGGTCGACCATCGGGGTCGATCTCGATCCCGATGGCCAAAGCATCTGGGTCTATGATCGCTGCGGCGGAAACACCTGTTCGGAATCGGCTATCGCACCCATTCAGAAATTCGATGCGAACGGGAATCTCGTCGCCGCTTTCGGCCAGGGCCTCTTTAACTTTCCGCACGGTCTCGGGGTGGACCGGCAAGGCAATGTATATGTCACCGACGCGACCGAAGGCGACGGGCGTGGTCATACCGTTACGAAATTCAGCCCTACCGGCGAAGTACTGCTGACGCTCGGCCAGGCGGGTGTCGCGGGTGCCACCGAGAATACCTTCAACCGCCCCTCCGATGTTGCGGTGGCCGCGAATGGCGACATCTATGTTGCAGATGGCCATGGCGGAGAGTCGAATGCGCGCGTGGTGAAATTTGCTTCCGACGGCACGTTCATTACCGCATGGGGAACGCTGGGCGATGCGCCTGGTGAGTTCAATCAGGCCCATGCCATCGCCATCGATTCACAGGGGCGCGTTTTCGTCGGCGACCGCAACAATAACCGTATCCAGATTTTCGACGCCGACGGAAATTATCTTGATGAGTGGCGCCAGTTCGGGCGTCCGAGTGGCCTCTTTATCGACGGCAACAACATGCTCTACGTCGCAGATTCACAATCCGATGACATGCTCAATCCGGGCTTTGCGCAAGGCGTCCGGATCGGCAGCGTCTCCGACGGCGTTGTAACCGAATTTCTCAGCGGCCCGGACATGGCAGGCGCGTCGGAAGGGATTGCTGCCGACAGCGAGGGTAATATTTTTGTCGGTTACACGGGCGACTATGCGCTCAAGCGTTTCGTGAAATAGCGCTGCTCGTCATGGCCCGAACATCTGGTCACTGGATTTTACGCGCTGTGCTGGCCCTTGGGGGTCTTGGCCTCGCGGGCGGCCTTGGCGTCTATGTCCTGTTGTTTTATCCGCTGGTGCTCGCGGGACAAGCCGAACCCATCCGCATTGAAACCGGCCTTGTTCAGGGACTGACTCAAGGCGGCGTTTCCGTTTATCGCGGCATTCCCTTTGCCGCGGCGCCCATCGGCGATCTACGCTGGCGCGCGCCGCAGCCCGCCACGTCCTGGCAGGGTGTGCGCGACGCCAGCCGCTTTGCACCCGTCTGCATGCAGTCGGGAGAGACCGTTCCCGGCCTTGGCGTGGAACCGACCAGCGAGGACTGCCTTTACCTCAATATATGGACACCGGCAGAGGAGCCAACGGGACCGTTGCCCGTCATGGTGTGGCTCTATGGCGGCGGCCATCATGTCGGCTCCGGCTCGGCGCGCCTTTACTGGGGCGATCGCATTGCTGGAAAGGGCGTCATCGTCGTTACGCTGAATTACCGCCTCGGCGCCTTCGGCATGATGGCGCATCCGGAACTCAGCGCCGAAGCCGAATATGGCGCATCTGGCAATTACCTGCTCCTCGATCAGATCGCGGCACTGCAATGGGTGCAGCGAAACATCGCGGCGTTTGGCGGCGACCCCGGCAATGTCACGCTGTTCGGACAATCGGCGGGCGGCACCAGCATTTCGCGCCTCATGGTTTCGCCCTTGACGGAAGGACTGTTTCAACGCGCGATCGCGCAAAGCGGCGGCGATCTGCGCGGCGCGCCGGATACCGTGTCTCTAACCGAGGCGGAACAGATCGGACTCGACTTCGCGGCAAAACTTGGTGCCCCATCTCTCGCGGAGTTGCGCGCGTTGCCTGCCGCCGAAATTCTGGCGAACGACATCGCAGGCTATTTCGACAATGGAACGCCGGAAGGGCCACACAAAATCAACGTAGATGGCTACGTATTGCCCGGAACGGTATCCGACGCCTACGCACAAGGGCGCGAACACCACATCCCGCTTCTCGTTGGTTATAATTCCGGCGACGATCCGCTGATCCATCGCGGCGCGGGACGCCGCTGGGCCCATGTCCATGCGCAGGGTGGCGACGATGTCTTCGCTTATTATTTCACCAAGGTTCCGCCCTACCCGCCCTTCCGGTTTCGCGGCATCGCGGGACATGGCGCGGAACTGATATATCTTTTCGGATTTCCGCCCCCCGCCTTCTTCTACGCGGTAGAATTTCCCTGGAACGCGGCACGCGACGCCAAACTCTCGGATATGATGTTGACCTATTGGACGAATTTCGCGGCGACAGGAGATCCCAACGGAGAAGCGATGCCGCTGTGGCCAGACTTCAACGAAGACGAGAATGTCTTGGAATTCGGTGACGCCGTCGGCGTGATCGAGCTCCCTCAGGAATAGGAACAGACATGAGCACGGACCTTACGGATGACCACCTCATTGTTGCATTGCATGCGGGCTATGAGACCAACGGCTTGTACACCAACGCGTTTCTTGCCCGCCCGGCGGACGGCAAACCACGACCCGGAATTATTCTCCTGTCAGGCATGCATGGCTTAAGCCGCCGCCAGCGCGAGATTACGCGCCTTTACGCGCGGGCAGGTTTTGTCGCGCTGTCACCCGATTATATGGGCGGTCAATTGCCGGAAGGACGCACCGAAGCGCTGCAGGCGAAGAACTCGCTCGATGTGAACCTCGTCGTCGATCAGCTTGCGGGCGGCGCGGCGTTTCTGCGCAGCCTTCCTTTTGTCGGCCGAGCGGGAAAGGTCGGCATTATGGGCTTCTGTCTGGGCGGCGGGCTTGTGCTGCTCGCGGTCGCGCGCACCAAAGCCTTCAATGCGGGAATCGTCTACCATCAAAGCCTGTTTCCCGATCCGCGCGAACTCGCGGGGATAGAATGCAAACTGCAATGTCATTACGGCACCGAGGATCATTCGACGCCGCGCGAGGAAGTCGAAGCCTTCGCCCACGCGATGGATTCCTACAGCAAGACTTATGAACTCTACTGGTATCAGGACATGGGCCACAGCTTCGCCCAGATCGCACCTGACGAAGATGTACCCGCACCCCGGCGTGCAGCGAGTGACTTGTCCTATGAACGTAGCTTCGCGTTTCTGCGCCGCGAACTGACTTAGGCCCGCAGCGCCGCCTCGATCGCTTCGGTAAGGTTCGGATCGTCCGGGGTGACCTTCGAGCCGAACGTGCCGATCAGCGCGCCTTTGCCGTCGATCAGATATTTATGGAAATTCCATTTCGGCGCGGCGGCTTCACCCGCTTCATCCACAGCCCATTTGTAAAAGGGGTGCGCGGATGCACCCACCACCGCGTTCTTTGCGGTCAGCGGAAACGTGACGCCATAATTGAGGCTGCAGAAGCTAGCGATCTCCGCTTCGGTGCCTGGCTCCTGTGCGCCGAAATCATTCGACGGGATGCCAAGCACGACAAGGCCCCGATCCCTATAGGTCTGCCATAGCGCTTCGAGCCCGGCATATTGCGGCGTCAACCCGCATTTCGAGGCCGTGTTCACGACAAGCAGGGGCTTTCCGGCAAACTGCGAGAGAGGAACCGGCTTGCCGTCAATGGCGTTAAACGCAAAATCATGGGCAGACATGGCGGCACCTTTCGAAAGCGTTACGGGACATTGATAGTAGAGCGGGTATGGATTGCCCCCGCAACACCCCAGGCATAAAGTTCGCGGCGACGGGGCGTTCCACAATATGACTGCAAGGCGTTGCCGCCTTTATGACAGGCGGCACGGAAATGTTCATCTAAAGGAAATCCGGCCATGATGCGCGTGTTCACCATCATTAGCATATTTCTTTTCGGCCTCGCCGGCGCGGCGCGCGGCGCCGAAGGGCCTATCACGATTGCCGAGCAGGGAAATTTCTACATCGGCGGGCACTATGTCGAAAGCAATGGCGACATGCCGATGATCGGACAGATGTTCGTGCAATATCAGGTTCCGGAAACCGTCACACATCCCTTTCCCATCGTGATGGTGCATGGCGGCAGCCAGACTGGCAGCGGCTTTGTCAGCACACCGGATGGACGCGAAGGCTGGGCGACCTATTTCCTGCGCCGCGGTTACGCAGTCTATATTGTCGATCAGGTGGCGCGCGGACGATCAGCCTTCATCGATGAGATTTATGGCGTCTCGCGGCGTCAGACGCGCGAATACACATTGCAGCGTTTCGTCGCGGTCGAAAATTATGACGCTTATCCGCAGGCGGAGGCCCACACGCAATGGCCCGGCACCGCCGCACCGGGCGAACCCGCCTTCGACAATTATTTCGCGTCGAATGTTCCGTCGATGGACAATCGTGAAATGCAGACCGAAATGAATGTGAATGCGCTGGCGGCGCTTCTGGACCGTATCGGGCCATCCGTTGTGCTGGTGCATTCTCAGTCCGGGAACTATGGCTGGCCCCTGGCGCAGGCCCGGCCGGACGCAATGGTCGCCCTCGTCGCCGTCGAACCCACGGGACCGCCGGTACGCAATGTGGTCATTCGTGGTGAACCGCGTTTCGGGATGCCATTTGAATCCGCCGAGGCAGGTGAGGAAGATGCGCTGTTTCGTGACGACCCGCGCGTGAAGCCTTACGGCCTGACCGACAGCCCGCTCGCCTATATTCCGGCGCTCACCGATCCGTCCCAATTGGAATTTGTGCGCGAGGATACGGCCCAGGCGCCCGATCTTGCCCGCTGCTGGCGGCAGAAAGAACCCGCGCGCAGGATTGCCGATGTCGGTGATCGGCCCATTCTCTATCTTGCCGCGGAAGCATCTTTTTATGCGCCGTTCAATCACTGCACCATCGGTTATCTGGAACAGGCGGGCGTTTCCGTCGATTACATCCAGCTCGCCGATATCGGCATTCACGGCAATGGCCACATGATGATGATGGAGATGAACAGCGACCAGATCGCGGGCGTCATCTATGACTGGCTGGAAGAAAACACGCCGCACGCGAACGCGCAGGATTGAACGCGAAGTATCGCTTGTGAATCGCACCGCAAAAGGGGGAATACATGCTTAGAGGTATAATCGCACTTCTCTCGCTTGCCGCGCTGATACCCGTTAGCGCCTCGGCGCAGGATTATGTCGGCGAACAGCGAACGGTCCTCAGCACGGGCGCGCGCGCGCTGGTGGATTCCTGCCTCGCCTACGCCAATGCAAACAACCTCAAGGTCGGTATCGCGGTCGTCGATCCCTACGGCAATCTGCTCGACTACCACACGATGGAAGGCACGAACGTTATCGCGGGTGAATCCGCCATACTGAAAGCCAAGACCGCCGTGCGCTGGTGGCGCTCGACCGCGGACCTCAATCAGCGGGTACAGAACTGGGACAATGTCGCGCCGGTATGGGCAGGCGATTTTCCGCAACGCGGCGGCGTTCCCATCGTCATGGACGGTATCGTGATCGGCGCCATGGGGATTGGTGGTGGCGGCGGCGATGCTTGTGCGGTCCAGGCCATCGAGACGGTACTGGGCGCAACGACCCTTCTTCCGGAATAGACTTCACTCCTGCCGGATGAACTCCGCTTCGATAATGAGCTCTATCGTGTCGCCCACCAACCCATCGGCGACGCCATAGGTCATGCCCCATGTGCTGCGCTCGATCGAACCGCGTGCGGAAATACCGACCGCGTAATGCCGGTCGCCGAAGGGATAGGCGCCCGCCTTGTTCCAGACCACATCGAGCGTGACGGGATGGGTTTCGCCTTTTAGAGTCAGATTTCCCGTGACCGTGCCGGTGCGCTCGCCGGTCTGCTCGGTGCCCGACATCGTAAAAACCATTTCGGGATAGGTCTCTGAATCGAAGAAATCGTCGCTTCGAAGGTGCTCGTCGCGCGCCGCATGGCGTGTATCGACACTTCCCGTAGCAACCGTGACGACAAGGCGCTCCAACGAAGGCGCAACCTCGTCGAACACAATCTCACCTTCTGCCTGGTGAAACGCGCCAAGAACTTTGGCGAAGCCGACATGCTCGACGAGGAAGGCGATGCTCATGTGATCGGGATCAAGCCGATAGGTGTTCGGTTCGGCAAAGGCGGTGGACGGGCAGAGACCGGCCATCAGGATCAATGAAAAGCTGAGCTTCCGCGACACGGCCACGTTAACGCCTCCTAAACCAACCCAATCCCATAGGTTGAGAGTTTCTCGCCAGACGGGATGATTCGGTTCACGCGAAAGACTCTCCGAAATCGCAAAGCGACTCCTCGCCGCATCCCCGCAGAGTAGCATTGAACACATTGCTGCCTCAAATATAGGGCCTACCTATTATCGTTGCGAGCGGCGTTGCGCGAAAACCGAAGGTGCCTCTGGTGGGCGCGGCAAGATGGTATGAAGAACCTGTTCCCAGATTCTATCCGTGACGCCATTCGGGTTGTCGTGCCGGTTGCGCTGGCGCTTGCCCTGCTCAATATTGGGCTGGCGCACCACAATCTGTGGCCGACGCCCTGGATAAGAGTAACAGGCGAGATCTCGCTCGAACTTCTCGTCCTCGTTATGGCGCTGACAATGGCGGCCTGGTTCGGCCTGCGCATGGGGCGCGCTGCCCAATGGGTGTTGGCAGCCATCGTTTTCGTTCTCGTCCTCGGACGTTATGCCGATGTCACCGCACCGGCGCTTTTCGGCCGCCGCATCGATCTTTATTGGGACTCGCAGCATGTCCCCGCCGTCACCGCGATGGCGCTGGAGAACCGTTCCGCCGGTTCGACGGTAGCCTTGGTGCTGGGTCTTGTTGCCGCCATAGCCGCCGTGCTGTTCGTTCTTCGCCTCGCCGTGAAAGCACTGTGCCGGGCGGCGGACAGGCCGCTTGCCCGCAATGTGCTGATGGCGTCGTCCGCCTCGCTGCTGGCTCTTTTCACCATCGGATTGAATTCGGGCGCGCTCACCTGGGAACGCCATTTCGCCCTGCCGGTAACGCCTGTCTATGTGGGACAAGCAATAGCGGTGGCAAACCGCATAGCCGGAAACGTCGACCCGAACCCCGCCGCCGATACGCCGCTCCGGCCTTTCGCGGAATTAAACGGCCATGATGTTTTTGTCATTTTCCTCGAATCCTATGGCCGAGTGGCACTCGACAAGGAAGCCTACGGGGCGCGAACGCGCGAAACTTTGGCTGCGCTGGAGGAAAAGCTGACGGCAGAGGGATGGGAGCAGCGCTCCGGCTATGTGACGTCGCCGACCTTCGGGGGAGCGTCCTGGCTGGCGCATACCTCTCTTGTCGCCGGCTATCCGGTAGAAACACACGACGCCTATCAGGCGTTTCAGTTCGCGAAGAACGAACAGCTTGTCGACCGTTTCCATAGGGCTGGCTATCGCAGCGTGTTGCTGACGCCGGGAATTCGGGGGCCGTGGCCCGCAGGTCAGTCCCTGCATTTCGACCGCATCATTGCGGCGGCGGACATTCCCTATTCCGGTCCCGGCTTCGGCTTCTGGAATGTGCCGGACCAGTACAGTCTCGACTGGCTTGTGCGCGATGAAATCGAAACCATCACCCGCAATCCGTTGTTCGTGATGTTTCCAACGGTCATGAGTCATTTTCCCTTCGGCCCGACCCCGCCCTATGCCGAAGACTGGTCAAGACTCAATTCCCTGACACCGTTCGATCGGCAAGAGGTTGAGGACGCAATCAGCGCCGGCGACGCGTTGACCGGCGACCGCGAAAAAGCCTATTTACGCGCCATTCTTTACGACTTGAAAACGGTCGGCGGGTTCGTTGCGGAGCGTGCGCCCGCAGGCGCGATTGTGATCGCGCTCGGCGATCATCAGCCGCCCGCCGTGATCAGCGGCGAGAATGAGGGATGGGACGTTCCCATTCATGTATTTGCGCGCGATCCCGAATTGCTTCGCGCGTTTGACCGCGCCGGCTTTGGCCCAGGGATGACACCCGACGGCAAAAGCGTCGGCCCGATGAACGAAGTGACGTCGTTACTCCTGGAGGCACTGGAAACGCCCAGCCCTTCAGGTCATCTCGCAGGCGTTGAGTAAAGAAGTAGAAGAGAAGATGAGTTCCCGTCGTTCCGGTTTGGTTGCCGTTCTTGCAATTGCTCTTGTTTCGCAACTTGCCGTGTGGGCGGTGTATCACCGCCCCGATCATGCCGCGGACACCCGCGGCCTGATCTCCGGCTTCAGCTTCAGCCCTTATGGTCGTAGCGAAGATCCGGCAGACGCCAAATATCTCGATCATCAAACCCTGAGAGACGATGTGGAACTGGTCTCGGCCAAGGTCCACTCGCTGCGCACCTATGGCGCGACGGGAGGGCTCGAAATGGTGCCGGCGGCGGCGGCGCGCTATGGCCTGACCGTAACGCTGGGCGCCTGGGTCGATGCCGACCGCGCGCGCAGCGAAGCCGAGATCGCGAGCGTGATCGAGATCGCCAATCGCGCACACAATATCGACCGCATCATCGTCGGCAACGAAACCATTCACCGGGCCGATTTTCCGATTTCGCAATTGATCGCCGACATCGAACGCGTCCGCGAGAATGTATCCGTGCCTGTGGGCACCGCGGAGCCGTGGTATGTCTGGCTTGAACACCCTGAACTTTCGTCTAGCGTCGACTTTATGGGCGTTCACATCCTGCCCTATTGGGAAGGCGTGCCGGCCGAAGACGCCATCGCCTATATTGACCGCCGCCTGAAAGAACTGCGGTTCCGTTTTCCCGGCAAACCCATCGTTCTCGCCGAAGTCGGCTGGCCGAGCGACGGGGCGCGCATCGGTGTCTCCGTGGCGACGCTGACCAATCAGGCGCAGGTCCTGCGCGACTTCGTGCAATACGCGCAAAGCAACGACCTCGAAGATTATTTCATCGTAGAGGCCTTCGACCAGCCGTGGAAAAAGAGCCTTGAAGGATTGGCCGGCGCCTATTGGGGTGTCTACACCGCCGAACGTCAGCCAAAATTCGAATGGGCAGGCACGGTTGTGGACCGCACGACATGGCCTGTCTGGGCACTCTTCGGTGGCCTTATCGGTCTTCTGCCGCTGCTCCTCGCCCTGCGCCTTCGTCCGCAATTGCAGAACAGCGCCGCACTGGCGCTGGCGCTTGTCGGACAGGGTGTGGGCAGCATGATCGCGGTCAGTGTTCTTCTCTCGACCGAACGCTATCTCGATGCGGGCGACTGGGTGATGTGGAGCCTGTTGATGCTCTGCGAACTTTTCCTTTTCGTCATACTCGTCATCGAGATTATCGAAGCCGCCGCCCTTTTCTCGATCAGCAAAGCGCCGCAACGCGGCGCCATCGCCACGCTGCAGCATTGGCCCAAGGTTTCGATCCATGTGCCGTGCTGTAATGAACCGCCTGAGCTTCTGCGCGAAACGCTCGACGCTCTGGGGCGCCTCGATTACCCGGATTTCGAGGTGCTGGTTGTCGATAACAACACCAAGGACCCCGCCGTCAGTGACGCCATCGCGGCGCATTGCGGTATCCTCGGCGCACGCTTCCGCTTTCTGCATCTTCCCCGGTGCCCGGGCTACAAAGCGGGCGCACTCAACCGTGCGCTGGCCGTCACCGCCTCCGACGCACAACTGATCGCTGTGGTCGACAGCGACTACGTCGTGGAACCGGGTTGGCTCAAGGCCGCCATTCCGCATTTCTCCCGTTCCGAGGTCGGAATCGTTCAGGCGCCGCAGGATTATCGCGACGGAAAAGAATCCACCTTCAAATCCGCCTGCTACTGGGAATATCGCGGCTTCTTCCGTCTCGGCATGGTGTTCCGGGCCGAAGACAGCGCGATCATCCAGCACGGGACCATGACCATTGTGCGCAAGAACGCGCTCGCTGACTCCGGTGGTTGGGATGAAACCTGCATCACGGAAGATGCCGAACTCGGGCTTCGCCTTTTTGCCGAGGGGTGGAAATCGGTGTACCTGTCGACGACCTATGGCCGCGGCCTGATGCCGGACGGCACGGAAGCCTATGGGCGGCAGCGTTTCCGCTGGGCCTTTGGCGCCATGCAGATCTTGCGCAATCGCGCCGGACTTATTTTCGGTCTGCACCGTTCCAAGCTCACCTTCGCGCAGCGCTATCATTTCATTGCGGGATGGCTGCCCTGGATTGGCGATGGCGCGGGCCTTCTCGTCGCCGTCGCCAGCATTCTCTGGGCAAGTCTCGCAGCGATCTGGCCGAAACAATTCGAGCCGCCTGAGGCGCATTTCCTGATTCCGGTGCTAGCGGTGTTTGCCTTGCGCCAGCTTCGACTGTGGTGGCTTTATGGCCGCCATGTCGATTCGACGTTTGCCCAGCGCATCGGCGCCATGTTGGCCGGCGGCGCACTCGCTTATTCTGTGGCGCGCGCGGTCTTGAGCGCCGTCATCCACAAACATGCGCCGTTTAAGCGTACTCCGAAAGCACGCCCGGCCCCGAAGATCATCCGCAGCATTCTCGCCGTCCGCGATGAAAGCCTGCTGCTCGGTATGCTTGTCATTACCGTACTGGTGCTGGTGCTGACGCAGGAGACCAGCCGTCTCGATGTCCAGCTCTGGCTTGCCGTTCTTGCCCTTCAGGCGTGGCCGTTCCTCGCGGCGTTGATCCTGGCGGTACAGGCGACCTATCAGAAGCCGGTCGAATGGCGTTACCCGCAAATCACGATGATGCATTCGAGCGAGCTCAAGGAAGCAGCTCAGTAGGCTCGGCAGGATTGATCAGGGGAACAGGAGCGGAAAACCCGCGCCAAGTAGGAACAGCGCGCTGCCGATCAGCGCGCCGACTACGGTGCCATTGATACGGATATATTGCAGGTCGCTTCCCACCTGCAATTCGATGGTTTCCGCAATCTGCGGACCATCCCAGCTCTGCACCACATCGACGATGTAACTGCCGATCTGTACTCGCCAGGGCGCGATGTAATCGACAACCACACGCTCGATCGCCTGATTGAGATAGACCTGCATCGTGGGTGAGTCTTTCAACAACCGCCCAGCGGCCCGCACGATCCCGGCGATCACCACACCGGTTCTGGGCGCCGGGGAGGCATTGTCGTCCAGAAGCGCGCGCTTGATGTCGTCCCAGGTGGCACCCAGCGAATGCAGAAGTGCAGGATTGGAAACCAGCGCCTTCTGGGCATCCTTCAGAAGCGCGGCGTAATCGGGTGAAACGCGAAATTCGGCAAACCGCTCGCGAATCCATTCATCGAGTTGCCGGCGGTCGTCGCTTTCCGTGTCCTGCACGGCCTCCAGCCATTGCTGTGCACCGTCTAGCAACCCTTTGCCCACTTTGCGGTCGAAATAGCTCGGAAAGAACCGCCCGGTCTGTTCGCCGATTTTCTCGATAATCGGTTGCTTCAAGGCGCGTAAGGACGGCTTCAGCGTGGCGGCCAATGCATCCACGATATCCATGTGCCGTCCGTCCTCGACATAATGCTGCAATATCTGATCGGCAGTGCCCGCCAGATCCGCGCGGCGCACGCCTTCCTGGAAGAGCTTACGCATGAAATTCTGGACCTCTGCGTCCTTGGTCCCGTTCAGAAGATGCGGCAGGAATTCGACCAAGCGTTCGGCAAGGAAATTTGCGGTGGAAGGGCTATCGAGCCATTCCGCCAACTCCAACGCACGGTTTTCCCGGCGCAGCCGCGAGGTCAGAAGGGCCGGATCGAGAAAGCGGTCACGGATGAAATTTCCGAAGGACAGCGCAATCTCATCCTTGCGCGAAGGGATGAGCGCCGTATGTGGAATGGGAATCCCCAGCGGGTGACGAAACAGCGCCGTTACCGCGAACCAGTCGGCGAGCCCGCCGATGATCGCCGCTTCCGCTGCGGTGCCGATCAATTGCACATAGAAGCCCGGCTCCGGCACCGCCCGCGTCGCTACAAAAATAACCGCCGCAAAAATCAGCAGAAGCGTCGCAAAACTACGGTTGCGGCGCAGGGCCTTACGTTTCTCGCCCATATCCGTCATCGGCACTTCATCTCATGAACACGCAGATCTAGTTCGAGCGCAGATATAGCCGACGCTCACGGATTTCGAACGAAGCCAGCCTGCTCAGGAACGACATACCCAGCAAGGAGGTTCCCATTTCCGCCTGATTTATCGAGACGGGGAAGTCATTAAACCCGATGGTCCCGACGCCGATATGGTCCAGCGTGAAATCCGCGCCGCGCCCTCTGCCATTCGCCGTTTCATAGACATTGGAGAAATCCAGCGCGTCGAGAGGGATACCGAGGCGCATTGCGTCGGTGGGCGTCAAAACCGTCTCGGTCGCTCCCGTATCGACCAAAAACAAAACCCGCGTCCCATTGGCCTCGCCCGCGACATAGAAATGCCCGTCTTCCTGCGCTACAAGAACCAGCTCGTTTGCGCCGGTCGCAACCGCATAACCGGGAATGAATTCCGAACGAACACGCTGCCCGACAAAGCGTAATTCGTCCTGAAAACTGTAGCCGAGAACCAGAACGGCGATGACGGCGCTCCAGAGGAGAACGTTGCGCAGCGTCTCGCGGATCGGAGCACGACGTGTGAAGGCAATGGCCGCGCAAGCGACCACAAGAATAACCAACAGCCGCAGAAAATAGGCATAGTCCACCTCCGACGACAGGCGTCCCGGAAAGGCGCCGGCTAGGAGCCATAAACTGCCTGCGAGCGCAGCAAGCAGCGCCAGCCAAAGGAAGACACGTCCGGGCGGCGGCTCTTCGTCTTGTGGCGGAGTTTCCTTCTGCCACGGATCATTATTTCTCATCTTGGGAGGAAGCGACATACAGCAATCTTCCTATAGAGCGCCCAGCGAGACAACCGCTGGCCACCCCGTGTTTGGAGACCGACTACCCCTGTGCGCGATTCGTGATCCTCCAAATAACGCGCAAAACGAATTTCGCCCCGGGATTGAGGATCAATCCAACGACTAAGACACATTCGCAAATATGCGTCCAAGTCGGAAAAAATTTGCTCCGCAGAAAACGCTCCATTCCCACAGCATTTTCCATGATGTGTGAGCCGCTTGGCTCCTAATTTTGAATGCGCCTAATAATCGCAATGAAGGAGCGGCCAGCAGCGCCGTTCCTTCTCTCCCGAAACATACGTATGTTCGCCTCAGCAGATGGTCAGTCTATTGGCAACAGCGACATGCACTGGTTTGAGAGTCTGAAGGGCCCAGCATTTTGGCGGCGCCACAGCATTCACCTGCCCATCCTCGCTGGTTCCGCATTCCTGCTATTGGCGATTCTCACCGCAGGCGGATTTGTTGATTCAACTGACCAATTCCTCCTCACCATTTTTCATGCTTACGTCGGTGAAGCGGACCCGAGCGCGCATATCTGGTCTCGCGACATCATGCGCGACGTGACTTCGCTCGGCGGATATCCCACGCTCCTTCTCGTTTCCATCGGGGCATTTCTCGTACTGCTGGAGAGCGGCAAGCGTTGGGAAGCCTTCCTGTTCGCCGTCGTCGCGATTGGCAATCAGACTTCGATAGAGATAGTAAAATCGCTCGTAAATCGTGTTCGACCGGAATATGGACTCGATATGGCGCTCACATTGCCCCGCGGGTTTCCAAGCGGGCACACGGCAGAAACGACAGCGATCTTCGGTACCGTCGCATTGATTGTCACCGCACTAGGCACATCGTCCGAATTACGCATTTTGTCCTGCACGGTTGCGATACTTATTTCCTTTGGCGTTGGAATAAGTCGTCTCTATCTCAATGTTCACTGGCCATCTGATGTTCTAGCGGGATGGTTGTTAGGCGGCTTGTGGATTGCGCTCGCTTGGGTGCTGCTGCAGATCAGGATGCAGCAGGCGACGATTCCCCCGCCTCATCCGCCCACAAAATCGGGCGCACTGGAAATTACGCCCTGTCCGGGCGCGGACCTACCGTAATTGTCAGTTCGGTCAGGCCTTCGATCCCACCTATCATCACATCACCTGCGACGACGGCGGCGACCCCCGCGGGCGTTCCGGTGTAAATGAGGTCGCCCGCGCCGATGCCGACTTCCTTGGAGAGCTGCGAAATGATTTCGGGCACGTTCCAGATCAGCAAGTCCAGATCCGCGTCCTGGCGCATTTCGCCATTGACCGAGAGATAAATATGGCCGTTGGAAAGATGGCCGCTTTGCTCCACCGGCGTGATCGCCGCGCAGGGCGCGCTCTGTTCAAAGGACTTCCCGATTTCCCACGGACGTTCGATGCTGCGCGAGGCAATCTGAAGATCGCGCCGCGTCATGTCGAGGCCCACAGCGTAGCCATACACATGCGACAGCGCTTCCTCGACGGGGATATTCTCACCACCGGATTTCATCGCGACGACCAGCTCGATCTCGTGCTGATAATCATGCGTAAGAGTCGGGTAGATGACGGTCTCGCCATTCTGCACAATCATGTCGCGGTGCTTGGCAAAGAAGAAGGGCGGCAGACGCTCGTCATTTCCCATCTCGCGGATATGTTCGAGGTAATTGCGCCCCACGCAATAAATGCGTCGTACGGGAAAGCGCGCATCGCTGCCGACAACCGGAAGCGTCGTAACCGACGGCGTCGGAATAACCGTCGCGGGCGCGTCTTCGGCGGCGCGCGCACCGAGCGGCGACAAAGCCAATGGCGCAGCAGCGCCGAGTAGCGCACCGGCCTTCAGAATATCGCGGCGTCCTGTTCTGTTGTCCTTGCTCATCACGCTTCCTCCCCGGAGAATACGGTCGCAAATCGACGTAAATGGTATCAAGAATTTCTGCCCCTTTGCGGAGCGCGCGGCTCTTCAGGCCTTGCGTGGTGATAGGGTCGTCCTCATCTGCCCTTACTGTCAAGCGGACTCGTTTCACATCCACTGCCGCGACCGGACTTTAAGACAAGCGACATTTCCCCGCGTTTGGGGTATAGGAACCGCCCAAAGCGCTCACACCCAACCCTTTTCTTTCGCTCGGCCATGCCCACCATCATATCCATAAACAATCTTTCAAAAACCTACGCTTCGGGCTTCAGCGCGCTGAAGAACGTCAATCTCAATATCGAGAAGGGCGAGATCTTCGCGCTGCTTGGTCCCAATGGCGCAGGCAAAACGACACTGATCAGTACGATTTGCGGCATCGTCCGGCCGAGCGAGGGAACCGTTACCGTGGCGGGTCGGAACATCGTCACGGATTATCGCAAGACGCGCGCCATGATCGGTCTTGTGCCACAGGAACTGACCACCGACGCCTTCGAAACGGTGTGGGCGACAGTGAGCTTCAGCCGCGGGCTTTTCGGCAAAGCCCCCAATCCGGCGCTGGTCGAACACATTCTGAAATCGCTTTCGCTTTACGCGAAGAAGGATAACAAGATCATGACGCTTTCGGGCGGCATGAAGCGGCGCGTGATGATCGCGAAAGCTCTGTCACATGAGCCGGAAATTCTCTTTCTCGATGAGCCGAGCGCGGGCGTCGACGTCGAACTTCGCAAGGACATGTGGAATATCGTGCGGGGGCTCCGCGATACCGGCGTCACCGTTATTCTCACCACGCATTACATCGAAGAAGCGGAAGAAATGGCTGACCGCGTAGGCGTGATCAATAATGGTGAGCTGATCCTCGTCGAGGAAAAGAAGCTCCTGATGCGCAAGCTCGGCAAAAAGCAGCTGACGCTGGAATTACAGCAGCCGCTTACCGGCGTCCCCTCCGAGTTCGACGAATTTCATCTCGAACTCTCCCAGGATGGAACCAATCTGATCTACACCTACGATACTCAAGGGGAACGAACGGGAATCACGACGCTTCTGAAAGAATTGAATGAGCGTGGCATACGTTTTCGCGATCTCAGCACCAAGCAAAGCTCGCTCGAGGAAATTTTCGTCAGCCTCGTGAGGAAAAAATGAATATCCACGCGATCAAGTCGATCTATTATTTCGAAATGTCGCGCACCGCGCGCACCATCATGCAGAGCATCATCTCTCCGGTCGTGTCCACCTCGCTCTATTTCGTGGTCTTCGGCTCCGCGATCGGCTCGCGCATCACCGAGATCGACGGTGTCAGCTACGGCGCCTTCATCGTACCGGGCCTTGTGATGCTGTCGCTGCTGACGCAGAGCGTGTCCAATGCTTCGTTCGGTATCTATTTTCCGCGCTTTACCGGCACGATCTACGAACTTCTTTCCGCGCCCATTTCACCGTTGGAAATCGTGATCGGCTATGTCGGCGCGGCCGCGTCAAAATCCATCGTTCTGGGATCGATCATTCTGGCGACGGCAGGTTTCTTCGTGCCACTTGAGATCGCTCACCCTTTCTGGATGCTGACCTTTCTGGTCCTGACCTCGATCACCTTCAGCCTTCTGGGCTTTATCATCGGCATCTGGGCCGACGGTTTCGAAAAACTCCAGATCGTCCCGCTTCTCATCATTACGCCGCTGACCTTCCTCGGCGGCAGTTTCTATTCCATCAATATGCTGCCCCCCTTCTGGCAGACAGTCTCGCTGTTCAATCCGGTGGTTTATCTCGTAAGCGGATTCCGTTGGAGCTTTTACGAAATCTCCGATGTGGGCGTCGGCGTCAGCGTCGCCATGACCGGTGTATTCCTGGTGCTTTGCCTTGCCATCATTTCGTGGATGTTCAAGACCGGCTATCGCCTGAAGAACTGATCGGCCGTTCTCGATTTTTTGCAAAAAAAGGGCACGACGGATATCTCCATCGCGCCCGTTTCCTTCCACCGAGATTACTCGCCCTGCAGCAATTCCGGCGTGCCCGGCGCGGGCAAAGACTTCAGATAGGCATAGATCGCGTGCAGATCTTCGTTGGACAATACAGCATGGGTATAAGGTGGCATGCCGCCGATGGTGCCCTGCCGCACGAAGGTTGCGAGGACTTCCTCGGGATGCAGATTGGGAAGGAGCGCAGGTCCTGCGCCGCCCTGCCCGACCGTACCGTGGCACTGCCAGCAGCCCACATCCATGAACACCTGTGCGCCATGCTGAACAACGTCTTCCTGCGCGACGGCGGCAAGCCCTGCCGCCGAAACGATGAAAGCACTGGCAAGCAGAGAATAGACTGTCTTTCTCATGCTCATCTCCTCAGCGCGGCTGGGTGTGAACGTCGACAAGGGCGGGCTCGCCTGCCTTGACGACTTCGAGCGCCCGCTGCAACGCCGGCCTCAATTCATTCGGATCGGTGATCGGCCCCGTCGCCCATACGCCCATCGCGCGTACCAACCCTGCATAATCGACATCCGGATTGTGAATCTTGGTGCCGATATGGGTGTTGGTAATGCCACGCTGACGCACATTCGCCATGCGCTGGATGTTCATATATTCCGCGTGATAGCCGCGATTATTGTGCATGACCGACAGAAGCGGAATTTTATGATGCGCCGCCGTCCAGAACGCGGAGGGCAGATACATCATGTCGCCGTCGGTCTGCAGCGATACGGCGATACGTCCCAGCTTCATGTGATGGGCCGCCGCACCAATGGCGGCGGGCGCGATATAGCCCTGCCCGCCCGCACCGGAGGTCCCGCGGAATTGCCAGTATTTGTCCGGCTTCCAGAGGCGAAGCGGCCAATCCGAGAGGAAGTGCGCGGGGGACACGATCGCCATTTCCTCGCCCTGCATCACATGGATGAGTTCAGCGGAAAGCCGCGCGGTGGTGATCGGAGAAGCATCCCAGCCGACAGCCGCCGCCTTGCGCAGGTTTTCCTCGAACGCGGGCATGGCATCGCCAATGACGCGGGCGCGTTCGGTTATGCGCGAACGGGTGGGCGCGTCGATCGCCGCTTCCAGGGCCTGGATGAGATAAGGAACGCTCTCCTCCGGGCTGCCGATAATGGGAAGATCGACCGGAGAAAAACGCTGACCGTCTTGATGGTTCGAGCCTGCCGAATAGTCCGACACGCCGACAGTGATGACCTTCACATCTGCCGGTGCCACGCGATTGGCCACGCGGGCGAAGTTCGGCATGTTGTTCAGTTCGGTCCAAATCTCGTCGGCGCCGAGAAACAGGACCACGTCGGCGCGCCGAAGGGCGTTGCCGCGGCGCCCACCTTCGACGCGCAAGGGGTGGCCATAAGGAATGCAGAGACGGTCGCGCTGGTTGATGACCGGCGCACCGAGCAATTCGGCAAGCCTAACGACATTGTCCATGCCCTGCTGGCTGTCGACGCAGCGGCACGCCACGATAACCGGGTTTTCCGCCGCCGCGAGCATGCGCGCCGCTTCCGCCAGAGCGCCGCTATCGGCAACCGGCTGACGCACCGGCGTATATTTCGGAACCTGCATATTGGCGCGGTCGGGCAATTCGCTTTCGAGGATTTCGGCATTGGCCGTTACCAGCACCGGACCCTAGGGCTGGCTCATCGCGATGCGATAGCCGCGATGAAGAGATTCACCGAACGCCACGGCCGAAGCAGGTTCATCGGACCATTTGATGCAGCCGTCGAGAATGCCCGCGAGGTTGTTGCTGGAGTGATACCAGTCCGGGGAGGCGGCTTTCTCCTCCGCAAGCACACGGTTGCCCGCGATGACGACAACCGGAACGCGGTCACCATAGGCGTTATAGAGGCCCATCGATGCGTGCTGTAGGCCGATATTGCCGTAGAAGAGACAGGCGGCTGGCTTGCCCGAGGCTTTGAAATAGCCGTGGGCGAACGCCGCGCCAACCTCCTCATGCATGACCGAGATTAGTTCGGGCGCGGAGTTGCCGCCGTAATTGATGATGGATTCATGGAAGCCGCGAATGCTGCCGCCGGGATTGACGAGAATATATTCGATATCGAGCGCTTTGAGGCAGTCGACCATGTAATCCGAAGCGGGATTTTGAACGACGAGTTCGGAGACGGGCTCGAGGGGGGCTTCCGCCTGCGCGATTTCCGCTCCTGCGGCCCTCGCGGCATCACTCGCAGTTGGCGACGCTGCCCCGGCATCGGGGTCCTGTGTCTGCGCGAGGGCGATGCTGCTCGCGCCCAACGCGGCGGCACCACCGAGCGCTACGCCTTTGAGAAAATTTCTACGATCCGGATCCGATTTTTCGTTTGAACGCTGCATGCATCAAGACTCCTTATTACCATTAAGACGATGCAGCCCCCTCTACCCTCATATCGGCGTGAATTATTTACGCGCCAAAACCGCAAAATGATCCGCGTCAAAGAAGCGCTTTTTTCTTTAAGGCGCGTTTTTCTGTGGCTCTTACGTTAACGCGTGAACCTGTTCTATCGATAACGCTTGAGCTGCCTAATTTGCGCCATGTTGTTTAACTGATCGGTAATGTGCTGATTTTGGGAATTCCTGGATCCGCCCGTCATTCATTTACACGCCGATCGCGAGCGACGAATGGGCATTCGAAATCATTCGCAGAGGAATAGCGCCGTTACAAAATCGGACGGCTAGTTGACCAGCGCGTGGGCGCGCGCCACGAGATGAGGTGGCGTTGCATACGCCTCTTCCAGCAATAGTTGAATTTCCGCTCCCGAGGCCGGCGAGATTTCGAGGCGTCCGCGTTCCGCTTCGGCTAGAAATGCGGGATCGGTCATTGTCTGGTCGAAAGCCTGCCGTAACGCCGCCGCGCGATCCGCGGGAACACCAGGCGGCGCGAAGAAAGGTCTTCCCAGAACAAGGCGCAGAAGAAACAAGCGCAATATCTGCCGGTCCTCTTCGGTCTTTGCAAAATCAAGTATCAATGGAATATCGGGAAGGTCGGGATGCCGTTGGAGCCCGAGCTGCGCCAGAATGTGAATATTGCCAGCGTCCAGCCAATGCTGTCGGGTCGATTTCACACTTGACCAGGACCAGCCGCAGCGCCCGTCGAGTTCGCCGCGCTCCATGGCAAAATCGATTTCGTTGCCCCCCGCATAACCGGTGACGAGCCGCATATTCGTGCCCAGAATTTCGTGCAACAGCAGTGGAAAAACATGATCGTCGGCGCCAGGGCCCGTCCCACCGACAAAAAGTTCCTGTTCGTAAAGTTGCTCGAATTGGGTGATGCCGGTGCGTTCCCACGCCACACAGACGGTGGTCTCGTTATTGGCGCTCCCGATCCAGGTAAACTCCGTGGGGTCGAATTGGACAAATTCCCGATTACCGACCAGCGGCTCGAAAGGGACCCCGCGATTGACGGTGCCCAGCGCGCTGCCGTCCTTCGGCCCCACATTGTAAAGCCAGTTGGCGAGGCGAAGGCTTCCGGCGCCTTCCATGTTCAAGGGAATGACGGTCGGGTTGCCGGGAATATGTTTTCCGATATGACGCGCCACCAATCGTGCGTATACGTCATATCCGCCACCGGGGGAGAACCCGATATAGAGCGACACGACATTGCCGCGGTAGAATTGCTCCACGCTTTGCGCGCGCACGGAGACCGACGCCAGAAATGCGCCTGCCGCTATGCCAAGGACACGGATCATCGTTCCGGTCTTCATGGTGCGCACTCCTATCCTGCCCCGGACTATAACCGTCCCCACCTTCCCAAGCGAGGCGCCCTTACCGCGCCATCGAACCTGAAAGAACCGGAGCGGCAATGACCGTTAGGTCCTTACGCGAGACGGGCCAATCATCCTATCATTCGGCCGGGAGACACCGATGACCGGCACGATTCGTCCTTGGGCGGAACTGAAGACGACGGATTTCAAGCACCGCAATGCGCGGCGCATGGCACTGCTGCCGGTTGCGGCGGTGGAACAGCATGGCCCGCATCTGCCCCTCGGCACAGACAGTTTCATCCTTGAGGCCGTCATCGCCGGGCTCAAGGGACGCCTTGCAGAAGGAACGGATATTCTTGTCCTGCCTTTGCAGAGTATCGGCGACAGCACCGAACATGGCGATTTTCCCGGAACCCTGACACAGGAGGCCGAAACCCTGATCGCAAGCTGGACCGCGCTGGGCGAGAAAGTCTCCGACAGCGGTATTCGGAAACTCGCTATCGTCAACGCCCATGGGGGCCAGCCGCAGATCGTGGATATCGTTGCGCAACGTCTGCGCGCCGAATGCGGCATGCTGGTCGGACGAATCAACACATTCCTGTTCGGTGTACCAGAGAATATGTTTTCCGCCGATGAACTTGCCTTCGGTTATCACGGCGGCGAAGTCGAAACCTCCCTGATGCTGGCGATCGCGCCCCACCTTGTTGATCGAAAATCCGCGAAGAATTTTCCCACTCTGGCGAGGGCACTGGCTAAGAAAAGCAAAGCCTTCGGGGCGGAAGGCGCCGCCGGCTTTGCTTGGCAGGCACAGGATCTGAACCCCAGCGGCGCCACGGGCAACGCGCTGGCGGCCGATTCAAGACGCGGCAAGGCATTGCTTGCGCACCTGTCGGAAAGACTCGCGGACACACTGAATGAGATGGCCGCCTTTCCCCTGTCGCATCTGAAAGAGGGTACCAAGTGACGGCGTTGTTTTCGTCCACGCCCTCACCTGAACTGCTCGGACTGTGGCATGCCTTGCGCTCGCGAGAGAGCATCGATGCGGCCACGCTCCCGCCCTCCGCAGAAGTTTTTCTTGCTCTCTATGGCCCGGTTGCGAGGGCCTTCAAAACGCCGTTCGTCATTGCGCAATTAGGACAAAGCCTCGACGGTTACATAGCAACCCAAAGCGGCGCTTCGCATTATGTGACCGGCCCCGCAAGCCTGATCCATCTCCATCGCCTGCGTGCGTTGTGTGATGCCGTCATTGTCGGCTGGCGCACCGTCGCCGCTGACGACCCGCAACTGACCGTGCGTCATGTCGAAGGGGACAATCCCTTGCGCGTCGTTGTCGATATGGAAGGGCGGCTGCCGCCGCACCATCGTCTGTTCACGGCGATGCCTGGAGGCGCGCTACGCTTAACCGGACCGGGGGTTGCGCCGCTCTCCAACGTCGATAGCGAACAGCTTCCTCTCAAGGAGGGTCGCGCCGATCCGCATGAGATCGTGGCCGCACTGACGCGGCGGGGCTGCAAGAATATTCTTGTCGAGGGCGGGGGTGCGCTTGTTTCCAGCTTCCTTCGCGCCGGGGCGCTCGACCGTCTTCATATCGCTGTTGCGCCGCTGCTGATCGGCGAGGGTCGCAAGGGCATCGACCTTCCGGCCAGCGGCACATTGAAAGAGGCGCTGCGTCCCCAAAGCCGTTATTTCGAAATGGGCGACGACGTCCTGTTTGACCTCGCTCTGAATGCGCCGCCCGCAAAATGAGCCTTAAGCTTGCCACTTATAATGTGCACAAGCTGGTCGGCAGCGACGGGAAATGGAATGAAGCGCGTGTCCTGAATGTCATCCGAGCAATGGATGCGGATATTCTGGCGATACAGGAGTTCGTCGTCGCGACCGATCAACCGGCCGCATCTTCGCCCACTGCCTTTGCCGCCGCTGCGGGATATCATGTTATTTCCCAGCCCCTGATGCGCCCCCATGGAATGATTCAACACAATCTGCTTTTAACACGGGAGCCCGCTAAAGATGTGGCGCTCATCGAACTGCCGCGCGATGGACGCGAGCCGCGCGGAGTTATTCTTGCCGATATGGATACGGAAAACGGTTCGCTCTCCGTTGCTGCGACCCATCTCGGATTGACCCCACAGACGCGTCAACGCCAGCTCGCGCAGATATTTATGGAATGCGGAAAAAGGAACGCCGAATGCGTCGCGCTCCTTGGCGATCTGAACACGGTCTTTCCGTGGGAGGGCGCCGCAAGATTGCTGCGCCGTGCCTTTCCTGGACAAAAGCAACCTCACGGTTTTCCGGCGAAATGGCCATTCCTGCGTCTCGACGCCATTCACCTTCGGCCCGCAAATATTATGGCACTCCGCGCGTTCACCGAAGCCGGCGCGCACGCGGCTTCCGATCACCTACCCTTGATTGCGGATGTCGTGTTTTCGCGGGCCGGGTAACAGAAAAAATATCCCCGGCAGCGAGGAAAGGAACACGATCAGTCCGTAGGTGACGGAAATGGCAACGCCATCAGCGGAGGAGAGCATGGCAAGCGACCATACAAAGGCGGCCGTGGCTTCACGCACCCCCCAGCCCGAAATCGTAATCGGGACCGTCATCGAAAACAGGACGACCGGGACGAGCGTGATGATCTCGGCTGGCGTCAGCGCGATGCCGACCGCGCGACCGGCGCAATAAAAGCAGGCCATATAGGTCGCCAAGACGCCAAAGGAGTAGGCAAGTTGCGACAGAATCACATCGCGCGCGAAAAGCGCGTGGTGAATCTCCCTCAGGTAAATGCTCGCGCTGTGGCGGTATTTCGGTCGCGTGAGACCCCAGAAAACGCCAAGCCCAAATGTAGACGCTACGGCAAAAGCCGCTAAAGCATAAAAGGAGAATATCGGCCTCATCGGAAAAACGACCGGCCAGAATGCAAGGCTAGCGAGCATCAAAAGAAACAGCGCTACCTGACCCGACGCCCGTTCATACACCACGGCGCGCAGCGCCGGACCGAAACACGACGGTGCGTCATCGCTTGAGAGGCGATATCCGTGCCGTATCGCGCGCGCGGCGTCGCCCATGACCCCACCCGGAAGAATCTGATTGGCAAGAACGGCGAGGTAATATTCCGGAAGCGCCATGCGGAAAGGAAGTGGCGCCCCGAGGCGCTCCGAAGTGACCTGCCACCTTGCCGCCGAGAGAACATACTGAGGTACACTTATGATAAGCGCGCATCCTATCCAGAACGCGTCCAGCGCGAGGAGACGCTCCAGCAAGGCCTCTTCGTCGATAAAGACGAGAACGAGAACAAGTAACAGAACAGAAGCGCCGAGCTGAAGAATAACGCGCCAACTTCGCGCCGGCCTGGAGGTTTCTGCAGGTTTCATTTCGTTCATCGTCACGTCAGGCGCACGAGAACATCATGGTGTCCGACAAAGAGACTGCTCCCGCCATCTTCCAAATGACGGGAGCGGCGCTTCGCCCAATTCTGTATCGCGGGGCTTCTACTCGGGTCCTGTTCGCTCGCAGCTCGGACATAGCCTTCCAGCAATTGGCGTTGCAGCGCTGTCGCACCGGATGCAATGCGCCAGGGGCTCTCGCCTATCTCGACATTGTACCCCTCGCGCGCGAAACACTCACTTAAAGCTTCCGCCGCATCGGGCCCGAGCGCGGGACCGAAACCCTTGTCGCGCTGCATATGCGCGTTGAACAGGCTGGTGACTTCACCATCTTCTTCCTCTTCCGGCGACCAGGCAATGCGCCCGTCGACATTGAGGACGAACAGTCCGTTCGTGACCTTGGCACGGGCGCATTTTTTGGCGAGGCGCGCGACCCATGCCGCTGAAACCAGATCGAAGAAGGCGGAGCCGGTCAGCAGATCGCAGGCCTCCAGTTCCAGTGAATCAAGATCACCGGCAAGATCCATCGAACGCGCCTCCGTTGTCAGTGGTTCACTCGTCTGGGGCACGGATATGGCGGATAGAAGCGCAATGTCCCAATCCACAAGCGTCCAATGCTGCGCCCTGGCAAGACGCGGCGCGAGATAGCGCAGATTGCTGCCCGACCCGGCCCCAAGATCAATCACCCGCAACAGCGCGACCG
Organism: uncultured Alphaproteobacteria bacterium; assembly: GCA_903862715.1. Taxonomy (GTDB): domain Bacteria; phylum Pseudomonadota; class Alphaproteobacteria; order Micropepsales; family Micropepsaceae; genus CAIYRG01. The sequence goes on along the minus strand of CAIOYY010000037.1, from coordinate 28,711 downwards.
GGGAAAACTCAAGATTCCCGACCAGCGAGGCGTCGCGTGCACGGAGATCTTCGCGCTCGCGCAGCGCAAGCCATTCCTTGCTGAACCCACTCATGGACAGGCCCTTGAAAGAGCGGTTGCGAATTTCTCCGACGCTTGCGGCCATGTCGGGAGGCGCTCCCGCGCCGCGAGCGCATTCGTTCTCAGTTCGGTGTAAATATGCGCGTCCGAGAAAACGCGGCGCAAATTCTCTCTGAATGCGCTGACGTCGCCGGGCCTGCTCGCAAGCCCGGCGCCCCTCGGCAATGTATCGATGAGTGCCCCACCGGTCGTCGTCACCACGGGTATGCCGCGCGCTATGGCTTCGGTCACCACCATACCGAAACCCTCATAAAGCGAGGCCAGCGCCACAAGGTCCGCGTCCGCGTATAAACGGCAGAGTTCTTCATCGCCCACCTCTCCCTGCAATGCCACGCGTGCGCCGAGGCGCATCTCATCCCGGCGCGCGGTGACATCGGCAAAGCAAACAGGATCGATCTGCGTATTGCCGACACAGGTCAACGTCCAGGGATAGGACGCAAGTTCAGACAGCGCCGAGAGAAGATCGGAATGCCCCTTGCGTGGGATGAAGGACGCCGGACACAGCAATCGAAATTCCCCCTTGACGCGGCCATACGTACCCGCCGCGACCGGCGCCGGATCGTTTCCCGGCTCAACCACGGATATGAAAGCGGATGAAATTCCTAAATCTTCGATGCGCCGCGCGGTATAGGCGCTGGTCACGATGACATGCCGGGCGAATTGAAGCGCAGCGCGCTCGCTTTGCGAAAGGAATTCTTTCTTCACCTCAGAGAGACCCGTTTCGTCCGCCAGCGGGTGATGCACAAGCGCGACGAGGTGCAACCTCTCGCGCTCGGCCTCCGCGATGTCCGGCAGAACGCCATAGGCGAGGCCGTCGACGACTACGACCGCGCCGGTCGGCACCGCCGCCAGGTGGGCCGCCGCTTGTGCCCGGTCGGCCGGGTTCGGAAAGGGATAGGAGCCGCCAAGTTCAATCGTCTTCAACGCCCAGCCCAGAGAGGTGAGACCTTCGATGATCCGCCGGTCATAACCATATCCACCGGTCCGCATGTCGAGAGAACCAGGCACGACGAAGAAAATTGTGTCTTTCACGTCCGCGCGCCGGACACGCCCGTCAATGCGTCCTCGAACGACGCCCAGGCGATATGCGATTCATGCAGCGTCACCTTCATGGCGGAGAGGCCCGAGGCGTGGGTACCAAGATCGCCCGTCGTGATGCGCGCCTGAATACGTTCGAATATCGCCCGCGCGAGAAATTCGGTGGTGGTATTCACGCCTTTGAATGCCGCCACGCCATCGAGATTCTTGAAATTCATTTCGCCGAGAACAGCTTTCACGATCTCGCTCGCCTTGCCGATATCGACCACCACATTATCGGGGTCGAGATGGGGGCGGCGAAATTCCACATCCACGACATAGGTCGCGCCATGCAGCGCCTGAGCGGGACCGAACGTCTCGCCGGAAAAACTATGAGCAATCATGAAATGATCGCGGACCGTAACGGCATACATGAGAACGTCCCCAAATCTATTCTAGTTTTGATGATATCGGATGCGATGACAAAGCGTGTTCTGGTCTTGGGTGATGCGTTTCATGACGTCGGGAAGGTCTTCAAAGATGTCCTCACCGCTGATCAGCACATCGAGCATGGGATCGCACAAAAGCCTCAGCGCCAGTTCCATGCGCTTCTTATAGTCCCAGCGCGGCAATTGTCCGGCGGGCAGATGCCCAACCTGCGACGAAAGAAGTTTCAGGCGCTTTGCGTGGAACGCCCCACCCAGGGAAAGGCTCGCGCGCATCGTGCCATACCATGACATCTCCACAATGCGCGCCTCGAAGCCGGAGATTTCCAATGCCAATTCAAGTCCCGCGGGATTTCCGCTGGCGTGAAGAACGAGATCGGCGTCCCTTGATGCCGCGTCTGGCGGAACGCATACGACGCCGAGCGCTTTCGCCGCGGCGGCCTTTGCGGGCAGAGGATCGATCACCTCAACCTGGGTGCCTGGAATCTGCGCGGCAAGATACGCGATGAGAAGGCCCACCACGCCCGCGCCGATGACCGTTATTTTTTCACCAAGCAGGGGCTTCGCATCCCACAACCCGTTGACCGCCGTTTCCATATTGGCGGCGAGCACGGCGCGCGAGGGCGGTACGCCCTCGGGCAACGGCGTCACCGCCGAGGCTGGCACCACGAAACGATCCTGATGCGGATGAAGACAGAAAACATTGCGCCCGATGAGCGAGGAAGGCCCCGCCTCGACAATGCCCACAGCGATGTAGCCGTATTTTACGGGCCCCGAAAACGCGCCTTCCTGAAACGGCGCGCGCATTCTTTCATATTCGCTTTCCGGTACGAGCCCTCGCCAGACGAGGCTTTCCGTCCCCCGGCTTACCGCGCTGTAGAGCGTCCTGACCTGGACCTCATCGCCGATAGGAGACGGAAGCGGCGCTTCACGCAATTCGCCCTGCCCGGCACCAATGGTCCAAAACGCCGTAGACTTGACGTCGTACATCAAACACTCGCGTGATAGAAAAGGAGCTGAATCTTTAGTTCCATTAAGGCGCCCGCCCGGCAATGAACGCTGTTTCGAAAGATAGGCCTGTCCACGCAAATTTGAAACGCGATGCCATTGTGCAGACCGCTATCGGTTTTGCGGCAGTGGTCGTCCTTGGCCTCCTGTTTCGGATCGGGCTGAACCTGCCCCTTATTTGCCTTCCTATCGCCCTTATCGTCTTCTGCGCCTTCATGGGCGTTTTGCTCCTCGGACTTTCCGATCACCTGCCACATACATCGCTGGGCGCGGCCAATCGTGTCACCATCCTCCGCGCAGCGCTCATTGCCAATCTTGCCGCGCTTGCCGCCGCCCCGGAAAGTCTGCGCGACCATGGCTGGACCGTAACCGCGTTAATGGGATTCGCCCTCGCTCTCGATGGAGTCGATGGCTGGGTAGCGCGGAAATACACACTTACCAGCCGGTTTGGCGCCCGGCTCGATCAGGAGCTTGACGCCCTTTACACGCTGGTTCTGGCGCTGATGATCTTCCGGTCGGGGCATGCGGGTGGGTGGGTTCTTCTGGCAGGGCTTTGGCACTATTTGTTCCACGCCCTGCAAATCGCTTCGCCCGTCTTTCGCAACACCCTTCCCTTCTCTCAGCGGAGGCGAGCGGTATGCGCGATCACACTGGGCGGGCTTATCCTTTGCCTGTCGCCCCTATGCCCGCCCTCTGTATCGGGCCCGCTGGCGGCGCTCGTCCTTCTGGTTCTTTCGGCGTCCTTCCTGACCGACATCGTCTGGCTCTGGCGGCTTCATACCGCCCAAACTTCGATATGATGCAGCGCAGCATGAAGCATGCTCTAGACGCAACGCAGCGTAAGGGCGAAAACTGCGTTTAAGAGGAGCGGCGAACATTCATCGCCCAGGCCCGGCAGGGTGTAAATCAACAGGCAGGTAGGCACCTACCGCCAATACGGATGATAATTTATGGATCGCAAAATTCCGGAAACCGCATCTGAAGCCGGACAAGAAGTAGAAGCTTGGGACAACCAACGCGGATTACGCCACCCGACGCGCCAGCAAGCCATGGCATGCCTCAGGAGCCTTCTCGCCTTTATCGGTGAAAATCCCGATCGTGAAGGACTGCTGGAAACCCCTGATCGCGTGTTGCGCGCATGGGAAGAATATTTCGGCGGCTATGACGCCGATGCGGATGCAACGCTGCAGACGACCTTCGAGGAAGTCGACGGCTATGACGACATGATCCTTCTGAAGGACGTGGATTTTGTGAGCCACTGCGAGCACCACATGATCCCGATTTACGGCAAGGTCCATATTGCCTATGTGCCGCGCAACCGCGTGGTCGGCATTTCCAAGCTTGCGCGCGTGGTCGACATTTTTGCCCAGCGCCTGCAAACACAGGAATCCCTCACAGCCCAGATTGCCAACACTATCGATGAGGTGCTGTCGCCCATCGGCCTCGCCGTCCTTGTCGAAGCCAGCCACCAATGCATGGTGACACGCGGCATTCAGAAGACACATGCCATGACCGTCACCACGGCATTTCTCGGCAGCTTCAAGGAAAACGAAAAGCTCGAGCAGCGCTTCCTGCGCATGGTCAGCGCTTAAGCCGCAGGCGTAACTTCGCGGGCGTGTTCCCCCGGCGACCCGGTTCCAGCTCCCCGTGTGGTGCTTCTTAACCTCTTGCCTTGCGCCCCAGACGGGGTCACCGGGCGGCGCATCGATGGCATTTTCATCAATTCTTCTGGAGTGGGGCCTGAGAAGGCCCCACGTGAGACTTGTGCAGGCGCCCCCCTTTTCAGGACCCTTAAGAGGGGAAACAGGCCCGTGCGACATAAAAAGGGAGTTAACCAATAGGAAAGTATCAGAATATTTACCGGATCGGCCGAAGATGGTCTGGAACAGGGCTAGGCATGCTCCCTACGCGATGGGATCGACGTGAACGTATCGGAGACCTTCTGGAGTGAGGCGAAGAATTCGCTGCGCAATCGGCGCGAGGTAAAACACCTCGAAGTCGATGAGCAGAGTTTTGAGCTTTTACACACCCGCCTCAGCTTCCGTGATCCCGGCGTCGAACGCCGGTTTTCAGAGGAAACCTTCTCGCGTTCGATCAATCTAATCCGCGCCTATCTGATCGCGGGTACGATGCTTTATGTCACCTATGGCATTCTCGACCGCATTGTCGGGGGCGTGGCGACGCCGCTCATCCTGACCATCCGCTACGGGATGGTATGCCCGATCCTGATTGCGGTATTCGCCTTTACATTCTCGCCGCATTTCCCGCGTTTTGGCCAGATCGCCCTTTCGGTTTCGATGCTGGCGACCGGCTTCGGCGTCATTGCGATGACGGCGGTCATGCCGCCACCCTTCAACAGCGTATACTATGCCGGCCTGATCATGGTCGTGATCTATTGCGGCAGCTTGATCCGTCTCAAATTTCTCTACGGGCTAGCGATAACGCTGAGCCTCGTACTCAGCTATCAACTGTCTGCAGCGGTGATCAATCCGATCCCTATGGACAATTATATCAGCAATAATTTCTTCCTGATCATGGCGTCGGGCGTCGGCCTGTTCTCGAGCTATATTCAGGAACTTTATTTCCGCCGCATCTACATCTCCGGCAAAATCGTCGAGATGAAGAACGAATATACGAACATCCTCCTGCGGGAATCGCAGAGAGCGAACCGTTCGAAAGACCAGTTCCTGGCGAATATGAGCCATGAACTGCGCACGCCGCTGAATGCGATCATCGGCTTCTCCGAAATTCTGCGCCGCCAATCCTTCGGCCCGCTCGGCAACAGCAAATATGCCGAATATGCTGGTGACATTAATCTCAGCGGCGCGCGCCTTCTCCAGATCATCAACGACATTCTCGACCTCGCCAAAGCCGACGCCGGCAAGATCGAATTGCGTGACGACCATGTCGAAATGGGCGACATGCTGCGCGACTGCTTGCATATGTGCGAAAGCAGAGCCAGCTACGCGAAGGTGAAGCTTGAATATTCCGGGCCCACGACGCCGGTTTATGCCGTGGTGGACGAAAGATTACTGCGCCAGATCATTCTCAATCTTCTGTCCAATGCGCTGAAATTCACGCAGGAGGGCGGCGAGGTGAACGTGTCCCTTACCGCTAGCCCCTATGACGGCATTGCAGTCCGCATTGTGGACAATGGTATCGGCATTTCACCTGAAGATCTGGAACGCGTCTTACGCCCGTTCGAGCAGGTGGAAAGCGCCTATGCCCGGAAGAATGGCGGCGCAGGACTTGGATTGCCGCTGGCCCTTAAATTGACCGAACTACATGGCGGCAATCTGACGGTAGAAAGCGAGGTGTCGAAGGGCACCACGGTGAATATTCTTCTGCCGCCCAAGCGTCTTCTGCCGGATGGCCTGCCGAATAGCTTGCGCGCCGCGAGCTAGTTCAAGGCTTACGCACGAAGAGAAGACGCACGCGACCGGTCGGCTCGGTTTCGGTCCAGGCGCACTTCGCCTGCAATCCGTTCGCCCACCCCATCATCTCAGCGTCGTTGCGATATTCCAGCGTCCAGTCGGCGAGGAACTCCATCGGCCAGAGATTGCTGAGCGGCGTTTCATTCATGTTGCCGATGATCAAGAGGCCTCCCGGCGCCAGCGCGCTGTAGAGCCGGTGGACCAGCGCGGTCGCGCGGCGGTCGGTCAAGTAATCGAGCAGTCCCACCGAATAGATCATGTCCTGCGGCGGGAGCATCGAAATGCCGTTGGTCCAGCGCAGGATGTCCGTGAAGGACAGGTTGATGCACTGAACGCAGAATTGCCCCTTGCTGGCGATGACATGCGGGTAGGAATGTTCGTAAGCGTAACGCAGCGCGGCCTGTTCCTGATCGATCAGTGTGAAATCGGCACGCCGTCCCGTGGCGCGCTGCGTCGAAAGAAACAACTCCACCTCGCGCGCCGTTCCGCAGCCAAGACTCAGGATTTTCGCGGCGCGGCCCTGTCCGCGCTCGCGCACGACATTGCCAATATGGGTGCGCACCACTTCCATGCGCGTTCCGATGCATTCCGCCACTTCCAAGCCCAGGCGATGAATCAATTGCTGATAGACATCGGTGCCGATGCGTTCGCCGGTATAGACTTGGTTCATCACCAGAAAGTCGCCGGGATAGCCCAGCGGTTTCGCATAGCTGCGATCCCAGATCGCGCCGAGGCGCATTTCCGGCGTCAAAACGAGTTCGGTGAATTCCTTGGTGGCTTCGCGAACTTCGCGATGGCCCATCACCTCGCGCGCGATATCGTTTCCGGTGCGCCATAACGAGCGCCAGTGCTCGACCATACGGCCCTCGCAGGCCTCATAGGCGCTGTTGTCATCGAGTTGATGCCGTACTTCGCGCGTCGAGCCGACATTGTGGTTGAGCAGCGTACGATAGGACCGAAGCACCCGCAGGATATCGGAACAAAGGACGCGATATTCCTTGGGAACGAGCTGATGGGCTTCTGAATTCAGCAGCAAGGGCTGGGCGGCAATCTGCGCCTGCACGTTGCGGTTGAGGAGCTTATCGAACTCGACGAAGGCGTCCACGAAGGCGAAAGCGATCTTAGAGCCGAAATGGGTGTTCTCGACACGGCAGACGCGCGCTTGGGCCTCGAAAATCGGAAGGCCGCATTGCTGGACAGTCAGCGGAATGACCTCGCCCACTTCCAGTGGCGAATCACCGGAATTCTTGGAGATAGCCGCGAGACCGCCGAGGCTGATGTCGTGCAACTGGAATGCGGAGGTGCCGACGCGCACGCGCGGCGCACGGCTCGGGAACAGCTCGCGGGCGCTGAACCGCGGCGGCCGAAACCAAATTTCTCTTCCGGTAGAACCCTTTAACTCTTCATAGGCAAGCATATGCACACCTTTACACGTGTGACCTCTGCTCCCTGTTCGACACCCCGGCCAAAAGACGCCGTCAGACCCAAGACCCATCCCTGTCTGTCACCGACTCGTGGGAGTCGACCGCAAGGTTATATGGTTAACAATTTATTAATAGTTCCGCCGCTGTGGATAAGTCAAGAGATTTCATGGAACTTGCTGCGCAGCGGCATGGATGAAGGGTTTCCAGATGCTGGCCGACGTACGGAGCGCGATTTTGCGAATGCTCTCTGCCCCGATCCGGCGGGATAAGACTTCGAGGCTTTCCCGATCCAAAGGGAATTTCCCACCGCACGTATTTTCCGGCGCCCAAACGCGCCATCGGCCGGGCCTGTTTACTCTGCGGGTGCCCCCACCGGCGCGCGGCGCATCACCGTCTCGATGGTACGGCCCGGACGGATCACGAAGACAATCGCCAGAATGCCGAGGAACGCGGCGGCGGAGAGAAAAATATGCCAAAGGAAATGCGTACCGACAGGATAGGTACTACAGATCGCCTCGAAACGATCCACGGTTCGAAATGTCAGCGCCGTCAATGACGACACAACGGCGATAGTGCCGAAAACCGCTGCGGGCGTGGAGAATTTCACCGTCCGATAAATCATGTAGCCGCCGAACAGCATGATAGCGGGCATCATTGAGGCCCAGCGTCCATAGGAGATCAGATTGATCTCATCGGAAATCTTGGTGACCAGAAAAAATGCCACGAAGAAAATGATCGCCTGCATAAGGGGCATTACGCGGCGCGCCCATAAAAAGAACAACGCCATCAGGAAAAGGACACCCGACCACACGTCCGCCGACAACGCCCAGCGTTCGCGCAATCCATGCCAGAAGAAGCTGCCGAGCCCCGTCGCAAGAAGCAGCACACAGAGGATATGAAGATCCGCGGCGCGCGGCGCGCGGCGCAGGGTGACGCCGAATCCAAGGATCGCAAAGAAGATGATGACGAGGTTGGAATAGGTATTGAACGGCTCTACCGGAAACATGCCCTGCGCAAAAACTGCGGGCGTTTCACAATATCTCGGTCCGAATATCTGCTGCATTCGCGAAAACCCGCATCAGAAGTGTATTTCTATAGGGGCGCACGCCCCACCCTGTCAAAGATGCGTTAGTGCTCCGCTGCTTAAGGACATCAGCCACAGACTGAATTACCATGACCGGGCCGAAAACAGGCCGCGCATATAGACGCGTATCGCCTTCAGGGGGCAACCGTCCTTCCATGAATATTCTGTCGCGCATGTCGTTCGCCGTTATGGCCGCTGCCGCCTTGACCGCTTGTGCTGGTCTCGGCGGCCTGCCCGACCCGACGAGCACCGAAGAGCGCCTTGCCATGATCCCGCTGGCGGGCGCAGCGCTGGATCGCCCGGTGACGATCTACTGGAGCGCCGAGCAGGTTCCCTTCATCGAGGCCGAGACCGACCGCGATGCCGCTTTCGCGCTTGGGGTGGTTCATGCGCATCTGCGGCTCGGTCAAATGGAAATCCTGCGCCGCGTTTCGCAAGGACGCCTGCGCGAAATAACCGGCCCCGTTCCCGGCATCGCCGATGTCGAATATGCGCTGCGCCTGCTCGATCTCGGGCGCACCTCCGGCGAGGTCTATGCCCATATGACCGCCCCCTCGAAGGACTTCCTCGATGCCTTCGTCCTTGGGCTCAATCACTATCAGCGCAATGTGGAAATACTCCCGCATGAATATGAGGTGCTCGGTATCGACCGCGAACCGTGGCGCGCAGAGGAAATTCTGACCTTAAGCCGTCTCGCTTCGGTCGATGTGTCCTGGCTGAGCTGGTTTCGCCTGATGACGTTACGCGACCGGCCCGACTGGCCGGAGATCTGGGCAGACGCATTGAAACATGGCAGCGCCTCGGCGCCGTCCTTCGATTACGAAGACGACGCGGCGATGCAATATCTGAACGACATTCTTTCCGGTACGGCGCGCACCGGCTCCAACAGCTTCGCGGTCGGCGGCAGCAAGACATTATCGGGCGCGGCGATCATTGCCAGCGATCCCCATCTAGGAATCGATCTGCCGAATATCTGGCTGCTGGCAGGATTGAAGTCGCCCTCCTATCACATGGTCGGGCTGATGGTGCCCGGCCTTCCCTTCGTCGCCGTGGGCAGAAATCCCGACATCGCGTGGGGCGGCACCAATATGCGTTCGGCGGCGAGCGACCTGATTGATCTCTCCAGCGTGCCGGCGGATCAGATCGTCTCGCATGATGAAACGGTGAAAGTGCGCTGGTGGGGCGACGACACCATCACCTTGCGCGAATCCCCTTATGGCCCGGTGATGTCCGACGCCGACATCGTGCCTCACCGTGACGGTGAAATTTTTGCTTTGAAGTGGATCGGCCACCGCCCCAGCGACGAGCTTTCTGCGATGCTTGCCGCTAATCGCGCGACCGACTGGGACAGTTTTCGCTCCAGCCTCGAGCCCTTCGCCATTTCGGCACAGAATTTCGTCTATGCCGACAGAAGCGGAAATATAGGACAATTAACGACGACGCATCTTCCGCGCCGCTCCGCCGTTCTGCCCCTCGATGTCGTTCGCCCACTGTCAGACATCGTGGCGTGGGATAATATCCTCACCTCCCGCGACCTGCCGCAGAGCTACAATCCGGCTTCCGGCTTTGTTGCCTCCGCCAACAACAAGCCGGCCGAAACGCCTTTCCCCATCGGGTATTTCTATTCCGGCAATGACCGCGTCCTGCGCATGCGCGCGCTTCTCGCGCCGGCGTCCGGCCTGACGGTGCCGGATATTCAGGCGATCCAGAGCGATACCTATATGATTTCCGCAGCGCATCTGCGCGACGTCCTCACGGCACAGGGAAGCGTAATACAAGACCTTTCGGCGACTGCCGCCTCCAGCCTCGCTCTCTTGTCCGCGTGGGATGGGCGCTTTGATGTCGCTTCCCGCGGCGCGGTCGCTTTTCAGGCCATTGTTGGAACGTTGGTACCGCTGATCGCAGACGACACCGAACAGACGATCATCGAAACGGGGGGTGAAGAATATCTCGACTATGCGGCGCGGATCGAGGCGATGCCGCACGATATCATCGAGCGACACCTCGCCGCCGCGCTGGAACGCGCCGCAATCACGCTGAACACCTACGCCACCTGGGGCGATATGCATCGCCTGTCACTCGAGCACAATTTCGGCATGATCCCGCTGGTCGGATCGCGGTACCATTTCACCGATATTCCCTGGCCGGGTTCGACCGACACACTGTGGCGCGCCAGCCATGATTTATCGACCGAGGCGGTCACCACCGATTTCGGCGCCCAGGCGCGTCACATCTCCGATATGTCGGACCTCGACAGCAACTGGTTTGCGCTGGTCGGCGGCAACGACGGCTGGATCAATTCGGAAAATTTTCTCGACCAGATCGAAGCCTTTCGTACCAGTACACCGATACGTTTTCCCATGCGTGTCGAGACTGTCCGTGCGAGCTTTCCCTATCGCACCGTCCTCACCCCATGATCCCGTTTTCGGTCACACCGGTATTGCGGGCCTATGCGCAGAGACGCCGCACCGCGCTCGCCCGTCAGGACCCGGTCGCCGCGCAGGAACAGGAACTAAGAAAGCTCGTGATGCGCGCCAGCAATACGCGCTTCGGGCGCGATCACGGCTTCGCTACCCTTCGCAATGTCGCCGATTACCAGCGCGCCGTGCCGCTGCGTCGCTACGAGGATTTCTGGCGCGACTACTGGCAGGCCGTCTTCCCGGTTCTCGTCGATGTCACATGGCCCGGAAAAATCCCGTTCTTCGCGGCCACATCGGGGACGACCGCAGGAACGTCGAAAAATATTCCCGTAACCCATGCGATGAATCAGGCGAATATCCGCGGCGCGCTTGATCTTCTGTTGCATCATCTCGTTCATCGCCCGCAAAGCCGGGCTATCGACGGCAAGAATTTCTTCCTCGGGGGTTCGGTGGCCCTTAAGGAGCGCGCGCCCGGGGTCTTTTCGGGCGACCTTTCCGGCATTGCACTGCATGAAACGCCCTTCTGGTATCGCGGTTTCACATTTCCGCCCGCCCCCATCGCGCGTGAAGCGGACTGGGAAAAGAAGATCGAAGACATTGCCCACCTCGCACCGGAGGCCGACATCCGCATTCTTGGCGGCACGCCACCCTGGCTTCTCCATCTGATCGGGAAACAGCAGGCGTTAGCGGGCGAACCCGTTATCGCCGACACCCTTTATCCGAACCTTGAATTACTTGTGCATGGCGGTGTCGGATTTGCCCCTTATCGCGCGCGGTTCGAGCGTTTCCTGAATGGCCGCGCCGAAATGCGCGAAATCTACCCCGCATCGGAAGGATTGATCGCCTCGCAGGACGAGGGTCCCGAGGACGGCCTGCGGTTGATGCTCGACAATGGACTGTTCTTCGAATTCATTCCCGTCGATGAACTGGACAACCCCAGTCCCACGCGCCACACCGTTGCCGACGCGGAATTGGGCGTTAACTACGCATTGGCGCTCTCGACCTGCGCCGGTTGCTGGTCCTACATCATCGGCGACACCGTACGTTTCGTGTCGTTGCGGCCACCGCGAATCCGGATTACCGGGCGCATCAGTTATTTCCTGTCCGCCTTTGGTGAACACCTTACCGGTGAAGAGATAGAGGCGGCCGTTACAGCCGGGGCTGCATCGATCGACGTAAGCTTGAGCGATTTTGCCGTAGGCGCGAAATTTCCGTCAGCGCCGGGAGAATTGGGCAAGCATATCTATATTGTCGAATGCGATCGCTATCCCTTGGGCGACACCGATGCCGATGCATTTCGGGCGGCGCTCGATAGAGCATTGTGCTGCAGCAATGACGACTATCGCACCGAAAGGAAAGATTACGCGGTCATTGGCGCGCCTCAATTATTGTTCGTGCCCCCGGGCACCTTCGCTGAATGGATGAAGCTGCGCGGACGCTTCGGAGGACAGAACAAGGTTCCGCGCGTCGTGAACGACACGGGCCTCTTTTCCCATCTTGAAGAGTTCGCGCGCGCACGCACTTCACTGTAGCGGCGAAAGATTCTCCGCCGCGTTCTTTTCGTCCCGGATCATCCGAAATTCCCGCTGCGGGAACAGAATGCCTTCGGCCTCGAATTGCTGTTTGACCGCGCGCTGCAGATCGGAGGTGAAATCACCCAGATCCTCGCGGTGCGTCCAGCCTCGAATACTCAGTTCCACTGCCGTCTCCCGCAACCGTGACACAACCACTTCCGATGGCTTGTCCGTGACAAGACGTTCATCCGCCTTCAGTACCGAAAACGCGATGTTGATCGCCGCATCGACATCGTCCTTGTGCGAAATGGCGACCGTGACATCGATCTTGCGACAGGGAAGTCGGGAGAAATTCTTCACGGCGCGCCCGAAAAGGTGCGAGTTCGGTACCATCATGTAAACACCATCGGCGGTTTCCAGATCGGTGGAGAAGAGCCCGATTTCCAGCACCGTGCCCGCCACCCCCTCGGCGTCGATGGCATCGCCCACACCAAAGGGCCGCAGCAGCAACAGCATTACGCCGAACGCAACATTGGACAGCGTTCCTTGCAGCGCCAGACCTATGGCAAGTCCTGCGGCGCCGACCAGCGCCAGAATGCTGGTGGTCTGTATGCCGAATTTGGCGAGTACGGCGATGAGCACAAAGGCCAGGATCAGATAGCGGATGATATTCGCTATCATCGGCTTCAGCGTCGGATCAATATGATGCGTTCTGTCCAGCGTGCGGCGCACGAGGCGGCGCACCCAGGCAGCGAACATCCATCCAGCGGCGAGAATGAGGAACGCCGAAGCGATATCGACGCCGTAAGTCAGAATGAGGGGAGTAACGGTGTCACGTTCGTACATGCTGACCTTTGAGGGCGGGCCGACGCGCCCGCAAACGCGCACGGATCTAAGGGTAGGTATGAGAACGCATGAGGCGCAAAATCGCTCAGCGGCAAAGCGCAAGGCCCACGCTTGCGGGAGCGTTGGTCTCATGGAAAAGCCTGCCGCAAAAGCGGCAGGCTTCCAGATCATGCCGCGGACGTCTTACGTCAGCGCATTGGCGCGGTAGAGATATTCGCGCGTAATCGACCGCACGTTCGGCGTTCCCGAGAGCGTCATCGAGATTGCCAGAATATCGCGCATGTGTTCGAACACGCTGAGCGCACCCTCCCAGCCTCCGAGTGCGAGGCCGTAAAGCGCCGGACGCCCGATGGCCACCGCATTGGCTCCCATCGCCAGCGCTTTGAACACATCTGTCCCGCGCCGCACGCCGCCATCAAGAATAATCGGTACGCGCCCTTCTACGGCATCGGCAATGCGTGGCAGCGCAGTGAAAGTTGCGGGAACGCCATCAAACGCGCGGCCGCCATGATTGGAAACATACACGCCGTCGAGCCCATGCTGCACCACCTGCAACGCCGTCTTCGGCGACATCACGCCCTTCACGACAACCGGCAGACCCGTCTCTTCCTTGATCCAGGCGAAATCGTCCCAGCTCAAGTCGACCTTGCGATGACGCATGATGGCGAGCGCGGCGGTGGTGTCGGTCATTCCACGCGGCATGTTGCCCTTGCCGAGCGATACCGGCACGCGGAAATCATTGCGGATATTGGTTTCGCGCGGAAATCCGACAAGATTGTCCACTGTGGGAAGAATGGCCGTATAGCCGGCGGCTTTGGCGCGCAGAATGAGTTCGCGGGCATAACCCCGGTCAGACGGGAAATAGAGCTGAAACCATTTCGGGCCGGGATTGGCGGCGGCGATCGCCTCCATGCTTTCATTGGCCTGTGTCGACGTGACCATCAGTGTCCCGGCGGCGGCAACCGCCTGAGCGGTGCCGATTTCCTTCGAGATATGCGCGAGACCATGACTGCCGCACGGCGCCATCATAATCGGCATGGACAGGCGCGAGCCCAGAATTTCAACGCTCAGATCAATCTGGGAAATGCCGGTTGCCGCCTGCGGTTCGATCTGAACGCGCTCAAACGCGGCGCTGTTCTCGCGCATCGTCCATTCGGAACCCGCACCGCTCGAAATATACCCAAAGCCACCTTCAGGAAGGATCTTCCGTGCTTCTTCCGCAAGTTCGAGCGTGTTGACGATATCGATCTTTCCGACATTCGTTCCGCCCTGATAGGGCGCATCTGTCGGAGGCGGACGGTTCGCCGCCGACGTCATGACTTGCCCCTGCGCATGCGCGGGCTGGGCTGCGCTCACGGCAGCCGCAGCGGCGACCAATGTGCCGGTAACGAGCAATTCACGACGCGACTGATCCATGATTTCCTCCCCGTGCGACAGGCTCCGTCTTCGCGGCTGACTGACGGAGAAAGTCTCCGTCCAATCTGAGCGCTTGTCCAGCGAGCTTAAGGAAGTCCTGCTGAAAACCGGGATTCCAGCCGTGCCAGAAGTTCCTGTTCCTCGAATCCCAGTGCCTTCAGGCGGCCGGAACGCAGGAAAACGGCTAGTCCGGCCACGATAGCCGCCCAGAGTACGACATCGGCCTGTTCGCCGCGCGTCTTGTGTGAACGGCCCGAGGCATCGGCAAGCGAAGTCAGCGCGGCGATCAACCGGCCATTGAAAAGTCTCTCCGCATCAGGCGGCACTTTGCTTGCGCCGAGCGATGTCGTAGCGGCGCCTAAGGCCCCACTTTCCTGCACGACGCCAAGTGCGGCGGCCACGGCATCGGAAAGCGTTGCATGGTCCTTAGGAAGATCCCGCAGGACGCGTGCGAGCTGCGCCAGATCTTCCGCCGCCAGCGCGAGTACGAGTTCGGCACGATTGCGAAAATATTCGTAGACGGAAGCGGGGGCGTAACCCGCTTCCGCTGCAACAGCGCGCAGCGCGAGTCCGCTCGTCCCTTCACGCGCCGCGACCCGACGCGCAGCATCAATAATCGCCGCACGATTGGCGGCGCGCTGACGGCTTTTGCGCTCAACGCGGCGGGAGGGCATTTCGCTCATGCCCGCATGATAAATGATTCGTCAACGAAAAGCGGCCCGCTACGGGACCGGCAGTCAACGGCGGCCTATTTATTGGGCCGGATCAGGATGTGCCGCGTTGAACACCCGGACCGCTTCGTTGAACTCGGCACCGATGTGTTCCTTCTCCCGCTGATTCGCGGAGATCTGCGCGATCATGCTGGCGCGCAACGTGGCGTCGACCGGCTCGCGCTTGCGCGTCGCCTCTTCATCCATCTGCCGAATATAGACGCCGAGACAATTCTGATAGCTGTCCGAATCGGCAATAAAGGCCCGCACCTGCGCCTGCGCCGCAAGCACTGCTTCCTCACTTGCCGTCGCGCCATCGGGAATGACGGGCGCATAAGGCTCAAGACAATTCCCCTGCGCGTGGGCAGCGCCGATGAAGAGCGCAACGAAGAAAAGGGAAGATATACCGGTCCGCAACATGACTTGCACTCCAACAATCCGTAAAGCCGCCCGCTCCGGGCGCGGATAAGAGCATATTCCCGAGCGCTGCTCAAAGCCGCAATCGCCGCGACGCAAGGCGACGGAAATGAAATACCGCTATGGTGTGCGGTGAATGGCGAGCGCCGGCCCGGCGGCCCACGAATCTGATAGAGGCACGCCGTTTTTCTCGATTTGCAGCATGGCGTGGGCATAGCCCTGGGCAATCGCCCGTTCAAAGGCTTTCCAGTCGCGCATGCCGACACCTTCCAGCGGCGGTTCGAATAGAAAATCGGCCTGCTCGCGGACAATGCGGCGCTGCGCGTCGGAGCCGACGGTGCCTGCCCGCATCAGAATGGAGATGATGGAGGGCGAACCGCGCATGCGTTGGGTAGCCAGCGACCAGATTGAACGTTCGCCATATTTGCCGTCGAAGGCACGCAGATCGATTTCGCCCGAAACATCCACGGCGATAATTGGTCCCCGCGCCTCCCGTGCCATGACGTCCACCGGCAGATTGTTCATCACGCCGCCATCGACCAGAAGGTGGCCGCCCTCCGCCGTGACAGGCGGTAAAATGCCCGGCAATGCAACACTCGCGCGCAAAGCCCGCCAGAGCAAACCGCTGCGATGCACATGGTCACGGCCCGAGGTGAGATCCGCCGATACGCAGAAATAGGGCTTTGGCAAATCCTCGATCCGCACATCCCCGAAATGTTTGCGTAACAATGCGCTGACACGCGCACCGCGAAACAGCGCGATCAAAGGCAGTGTAAAATCGGAAAGCGGATTGTTGTCGACAAAGGCATCGCGCACCCGCTCGGTAATTTCCTCGATGCTCCATTCGAGCGCAAGACCTGCCGCGACAATCCCGCCCATGCTCGTACCCGCTACATAGTCGAAGGGGACGCCCGATTCCTGCAATGCTTTCAGCACGCCGATATGCGCAAAGCCGCGCGCACCGCCGCCCGCCAGCACGACATTGACCGCCGACCCCGCGATGAAGCGCGCCAGGCGTTTGACGTCCAACGCTTCGCCCGCACGCATATGGTGGTGAGATTCGAAAAGATCGCTTCTGAGTTCAATATGTGACGGAAGCGCGGCGCTGGAGCCGCTCGGATGCACGAGAAGAAGCTCCGGCTGCGCGCCCATGTCGCGCTTGAAGAAGCGCCGCTCGAAGGGATGCAGCGGGATCGTTTTGTCCGCATGCGCCAGCAGGAGAACGCGATCGGACTGGCGCAGGCAGAAATGCGTCCACGCACTGTCGGGCGCGTCGCCCTGATAGAAGATGACGTCATGTTCGGCTTCGAACCGATTGAACCAGTCGGTCGTTTCCTCGTGCACGCGATAATCGAGAATAGCCGCCTTCGCACCCATTTTCGTCAGCGTGTCCACCAGCGCCATGGTAACGGCGATGTCTTGGATGCCCTGTTGCAAGGGAATGACGGCGAAGGTCTTGGGCCGCGTCTTCTGATTGGTCCGCCGCGTCGTCTGGCGCAGGCGGTTTACCATGATCTTCAGAAGATTGAGCATTACGCGCGGATAGCGCGTCAGCAGCATGTCGAACGCCTTGGGACCGAGACGTAAAAGCTCCGTATCGCGCAAGGCGACGATGGTTGCTGAATGCGACTCTGCCGACAGCAGCGACATCTCGCCGACGGTTTCGCCCACAGGGATGGTCGCCACAAGACGGCGTGGGCCGCGCTCCTCGTCGATGAAAACACCAAGGCTTCCCGTCACCACGAGAAAGACCGCGCGGTCATTCTCGCCGTCGCGCGGCAATTGCGTGCCTCCAGGCAGACCGAACCAGTCTGCTTCTGCAAGCAACCGGCGCAAAGCGGGCTCACCCACCTCCTGCAGCAGGCTGAACTCTCTCAGCCGGGCGCGCAGCGACGGCGGAAAAACGCTCTCATTGCTGGACTCAAAGGGAAAAAGAAGGGCCATATCGCCAATTCATTGCCGCCACTCGCGGGAAGATCCCGAGCAGGATTCTGGACGCCATTGTAACGATCCTTCGGCCCCGCGCCAAAATGCGTCATGACGATAGCCATGGAACGGGCGTTTCCGCTATTGCTGAAGCGCGCATTCGGCGCTTCGTGATGCAACCCGGAAATTAGCCCAAGAATTTGGCGACCTCATGAAATCTCTTTCCCGCTTCCTTTCGCTCGCGGCGCTCGCCTTCGCGCTTGCGGCATGCACCACAGCCGGTCCACAGCCGCCGCCTATCGCAGAGCAGCTCGAAGCGGTGAAAACCTATATGCTGACCTATCTCTCAGAAGAACGCGCGCGCCTGAATGCCGAGGCGAAACCGCTTCGCCTCGACCCCATGCTCGCTGCCGCCGCGCAAGCTCATAGCGAAGCGATGGCCGAGAAGAATGCCTTCGACGATGGCGGCGCCGATGGCAATGTCGCCATTCAGCAATTGGCCGCCGATCCGGATTTTCAGGGTTTCGTCGGCGAAAATAGCGCGATGCAATATTTTCATCCGGAATTCGGCATTGACCCTGAAACCTATGCCCGCGCCTTTGTCGATCAATGGGTCGCAAGCCCCGGACACCGCGCGAATATCGAGTATGCGAATTTCGACAGGGCCGGCATCGGCGTCGCCGCGAAAGGCGATACGATTTACGCTGCCGGGGTGTTTGCGACCGATCTGGGGCTGCCACCGCGCACCGATTGACGTAACAGGCAGGAAGGAGAAAAGACGAATTGTCTCACCCTTCAACCGACAAGCACTCTCCCCTGCCCGCCGGAATCGATTCCTATCGCGCCTTTTGGCCCCATTATTTGCGCGAGCATTCCAGAGCCTCTACGCGCGCCCTTCACTTTTTGGGAACAGGCACAGCGTTCCTTGCACTCGTTTGCGCACTCGCTACGCAAAGCGTGTGGCTTCTGCCTTTAGCGGTCCTTTCCGGTTATGGACCGGCCTGGTCCGCTCATTATTTCCTGGAAAAGAACCGTCCCGCGACGTTCCGCTATCCTCTTTGGTCGCTCGTTTCGGATGTCCGCATGGCCGCCTTATGGGCGGGTGGCCGGCTAGGGAGCGAACTTGAACGCGCCGGCGTCAGCGTAACCCGCCGTCATCGCGGCTAACGTAACGTTAACCGTCACCTGAGAAAGTCTCTCCATGGAGT
Organism: uncultured Alphaproteobacteria bacterium; assembly: GCA_903862715.1. GTDB lineage: Bacteria > Pseudomonadota > Alphaproteobacteria > Micropepsales > Micropepsaceae > CAIYRG01. The sequence continues at coordinate 9,721 of CAIOYY010000037.1, read as the reverse complement.
TCGGGGAGCGAAATCTTCCCCAGATTCCGGTGGGTTGCAGAGAAAAGGCTCCTTTACACAACATCTGGCGCTAGGTACCCCCCCTAGGGGGAATAGTGCTTAGAATTGGCGAAATGAAGCAGACACTGCCTTGGAATGTAACGGGCATACCGCCCGAAGCACGGGAAGCGGCGCGAAGCGCGGCTTCGCGCGAAGGCCTGTCCGTCGGCGACTGGCTGACCAGGCGCATTTATTCCGAGAGCCGTTCCGCACCAACGCCCCCGCCTGCCGAACCCCGTTACCCCACAGAAGCCCGTTACACCGTCGCAGAGACGCGTTTCGCCGCGCCCGAGCCCCATATCGAACCGCCGCCACCCTATCGCTACGACCGCGATAGCGAGACGCGCAGGGACAGGGATGAACTCATGCACCGTTTAGCGCGCACCGAAGCCGAAACCGAATCCGCGTTTCGCCGAATTGACGAAACACTGCGCGGCCTCGGCCGCCGTCTCGAATCCACCGAGCGTTCGCAGAACGAAGCCAAACTGGCGATGCATGCGGCCGCCACCGAAATCAACGCTGCCACGCGCGAACAGGCGAAATCCTTCTCGCATCTCGCCGAGCGCATGGAGCATGTCGAACGCCACGCCGATTCCGGCGCGTTGCGCGATGCCGTGCGGGGCCTGCATCAGGGCCTGTCGCGGCTCGCAGATCAGATCGCGCGCACCGCAACCGAGTCCTCCGGCCAGATCAATGCGCTGGCAGGTAATCTCGACACGCTGTCGGAAAAGATCGTCGCCACACGCAGCGAAAGCCACCGTCTCGCGGGCGATCTCGAAGACCGCCTGAACCAGTTGACCGAACGCCTCGCCCGTTCCGAGGGCACGGAAGAACGCGTCCAGGAAGCAATGGGTCGTCTCACCGAGCGCCTCACCCGTTCCGAAGAACGTGTCGAGGGAACGGAAGAACGTATCCAGGAAGCGATGGGCCGTCTCGCCGAACGTCTGGCCCGTTCCGAGGAGCGAGTCGACGGCGCGGAAGAACGCGTACAGGAGGCGATGGGCCGCCATCTCACCTCCATCGAACGCAATCTCGAAGGCCTTGCCGAGCGTCTGGACCAAACCGAACGCGGCCGCGGCGACACCGACAACGCCTATGTCGAAGCCTTCCAGAGCCTCAGCAGCCGGCTTGAGGCCGCCGAAAAACACAGCCGCGAAGCGCTGTCCGAATTCCGCCTGGCATTGCAGGAAATGAATCGCCGGATCGATGTCGTCGATGCCGGCAGCCCGTCCTATGACGCCTTCGCGCCGCCGCCCGCCATGGCAGCTCCCGTGGCACCTGTCGTGCCTCTCGCCACATCCTCCTTCGAGCGCGATGAGACGCCGTCCTTCGAATTGCCGCCTTTCCCGGAAATGCCGTCCTTCGACGACGCCCCGCCGATGGCCGAATTGCCGCCTTTCACGGGCGACGGGTATCGCGGCCCGCGCGATCCGTTTGCGCCGCCCGCGGCCGACATTGAAGTCAGCTCCTTCGCAACTCCGCTTGACGACGTCCGTCAGCAGAAAACCGCTGATGATTATCTTTCTGCCGCGCGCCGCGCCGCACAGGCCGCCGCCGAAACCGACCCCGGCCGCAAGGGTCGCCTGTCGCTTGCCAGTCCGCGCGCCAGCACGGCGCAAGCGCCAGAGACCGTCGCGAGTAAACGCAAACCCGTTTTGGCCGTCGCCGCGATCCTTCTCCTTCTGGCAGGGGCCGCGCTTTATCTGGTTTCCCAGGGCCTCAGCCCGGTTGCCAGCGACACAGCGGGTACACAGATTGCTGCGCCGCTTGCCGGCGACAGCGCCACGCCAACCGATCTTCTAGTGCTCCCGCCGGTGCAGGGACCTGCCGATGCGACGGCTCCCGCCGACCCTCTGACTACCGTCCCGAGTGCAGCCGATCAGGCACCGCCTTCGACCGCGACGCTCGACCAATATGACCTTGCAGCCCCCGCGCCCACGCGTCCTCTGCCGGATACCGAAACCCAGACGGCTGCGATTGCCGCGCCGGAAGCCGCTCCTTCGACCGCACCGACGCCTGTCGTCCCGGAAGTCACCGGCGCCGCGCAGGAAGCCGTGAGCGGTCCTGCACTCAGCGCACCGCAGACCGCAGGAACGGGAACGGCACCCATCGATCGCCTTCTTTCACAGGCCCGCGCGGGCTCACCCGCCGCCGCACTCGTGCTCGGCCTCAAATATCTCGACGGTGACGGCGTCGCCGCAAGCGACAGCGAGGGCGTTCGCTGGCTGCGCATTGCCGCCGAGCAGGGTGAACCCGTGGCGCAATACCGCCTCGGCTCGCTGTTCGAACGTGGACGCGGCGTGCCTGCCGATCCCAGCCAGGCGACCTTCTGGTACGAACAGTCGGCGACCAACGGCAACCGCAAGGCAATGCATAACCTCGCCGTCGCCTATGCCGATGGCGTCGGTGTCGAGAAGAATCTCGGCGAAGCCGCACGCTGGTTCCGCGCCGCCGCCGATCTCGGCCTGACGGACTCGCAATTCAACCTCGCGGTCCTCTACGAGCGTGGAATGGGCGTACCCGCCTCGCTCAGCGAAGCCTACAAATGGTACTTCATCGCTGCGCAGCAGGGCGACGCGGAGGCCCGCACCCGGGTCGATGCCCTCGCAACGCAGCTTCCAGAGGATCAGAGGCTTGCCGCTGAACGCGCCGCTGCAGGCTACACGCCGCAGCCGATCGATCAGGCCGCCAACGAACCGCCGACGATCGCGCAAATCCAATAAGTACGATCGGGAAATCTCCGGTCGGAAATCGGGGAAAAAGTCGTATTCTCCCCGAAGCGCGGCCCCTTCCGATTCTCGATACCTGAAGCCATGGAAATTTATCTTCCCATCGCGGAGATCTCGGTCAATTGGGCCATGATCATCTGCATGGGAGCTGCGGTCGGATTTCTTTCGGGAATGTTCGGCGTCGGCGGCGGCTTTCTGATGACGCCGCTTTTGGTATTTTACGGCGTCCCTCCTGCCATCGCCGTCGCCACGCAGGCACCGCACATCACCGCTTCCTCCGTGTCGGGCGCGCTGTCGCAATGGCGGCGCGGCGGCGTCGATTTCAAGATGGGCGCGGTGATGCTGGCCGGGGGCCTTCTGGGATCGCTGCTCGGCGTTGAGATTTTCGGCCTTCTGCAAAGCCTTGGCCAGATCGAACTCGTGGTGACCGCGGGCTATGTCATTCTGCTCGGCTCCATCGGTGGATTGATGCTCAATGAAAGCGTCCGCACCATTCTTGCGGCGCGCAGCGGCGTTCCGAAAAACAATGGAAAGCGCGCGCAGCACAATTGGATTCACGGCCTGCCGCTGAAAGTCCGCTTTCGCCATTCGAAGCTTTACACCAGCGTCATCCCGCCCTTCATGCTCGGCCTGTTCGTCGGAATACTGACCGCCATTCTCGGTGTCGGCGGCGGGTTCGTGCTCGTTCCGGCGATGATCTATCTCTTGCGCATGCCGACCAATGTCGTAATCGGCACCTCGCAGTTTCAGATCCTGTTCGTGACCGCGGCGACCACTGTGCTTCATGCCGTTTCCAACCAGACGGTCGACCTGACCCTCGCCTTCCTGCTCGTGATCGGCGGCGTTGCCGGGGTGCAATGGGGCGTGCGCGTCGGCGCAAGATTGCGGGGCGAAGAATTGCGGGCGCTTCTCGGCGTTCTGGTCGTCCTGGTCGCATGCCGTCTTCTGGTCGAACTCGTCTCCTCTCCGACCGATATCTATTCTATCGTTGTGGGGCCGCCATGATGCGCCTCACGCTTCTCTTCGCACTTTGTTTGTTTGGCCTGGCCGCGCGGCCAGCCCTTGCTGCGCAGGACATCATCTCCGGCGTATCAACCGATCTGATCCAGATCCGTTCCGACTTCGCCGGCACCGATATTGTCGTCTTCGGCGCGATCGAGGGCACGGAGCCGGGCGCGTCGATCCAGGAATACGATATCGTCGTTATTCTGCGCGGCCCCAAAGCGAATCTGACGGTGCGCCGCAAGGAGCGGATTCTCGGCATTTGGGTGAATCGCGAGCAGGTCACGTTCAGAGACATGCCGGGTTATTATTTCCTCGCCAGTACCAGACCCATCGACGAGATTGCGCCACCCTTGCTGCTGCATCGTTTTCAACTTGGCGCCGAGATCATCGGAACGGTGGTGGATGATCTGAATCCGGACGAAGAAACGACGTTTCGTGAAGCGGCGATGCGTAATCTTGCGCGGGAACAGATGTTCATCGACACGCCTGGCGGGATCGAATTTCTCAGCCAGACGCTGTTCCGCACACGCATTCCCGTGCCGTCCACTGCGCCGCCCGGCGAATATCACGCCGAAGTCTACCTGTTCCGCGCCGGCACGCTGGTGACGCTGCAATCCTCACCGGTATTCGTCGACAAGACAGGCCTGGAAAGGCGTATCTACGAATATGCCTATACCGCGTCGCTGTCCTACGGTCTCCTGGCGGTCTTCATGTCCTGCGCCTTTGGCTGGCTGAGTTTCGCGTTATTCCGCCCGCGTTGATCAGTTGAACGCCGCAATACCGGTCTGTGCGCGGCCCAGAACAAGGGCATGGATGTCTTCGGTGCCCTCATAGGTATTTACCGTTTCGAGATTCAGCATATGGCGAATGATGCCATAGGCATCGGATATGCCGTTCGCGCCATGCATGTCGCGGGCGACGCGCGCGATGTCGAGCGCCTTGCGGCAATTGTTGCGCTTCAGAAGCGAAATTGCCTCGGGAGCCCCCTGACCGGAATCAAACCGACGCGAGAGAGCCAGCGCCGCGTTTAGGCCCAGCGCGATCTCGGTCTGCATATCGACGAGTTTTTTCTGAACGAGCTGGTTTGCAGCCAGCGGTCGGCCGAACTGCTGTCGTTCCAGCGTATAGTTGCGCGCGGCATGCCAGCAGAATTCCGCTGCGCCCATCGCGCCCCAGACGATACCGAAGCGTGCTTTGTTGAGGCAGCCAAACGGACCCGAAAGCCCGCGCGCATCAGGCAGCATGTTTTCTTCGCGCACCACGCAATCATCGAGAACGATTTCGCCGGTCGGCGAAGCGCGGAGCGAAAATTTTCCTTCGATCTTCGTGGTGGAAAAGCCCTTGGTGCCGCGTTCGACGAGAAAGCCGCGAATGTCACCGCTTTCGTCCTTCGCCCAGATCACGGCGAGATCGGCCACCGGCGCATTCGAAATCCAGGTCTTCGCGCCGTTCAGCCGGTAACCACCGGGTACTTTGACGGCGCGCGTCGCCATGCTTCCTGGATCGGAGCCGTGATCAGGTTCGGTCAATCCGAAACAGCCGATAAGCGTGCCCGCAATTAACCCGGGTAAAAATTTCTTCCGCTGTGAATCGCTGCCATAGGCATGGATGGGATGAATGACGAGGCCGCTCTGAACGCTGACGAGCGAACGGTATCCGGAATCGACCCGCTCCAGTTCACGCGCGATCAGACCGTAACCGACATGACCGATATCGGCGCCGCCCCATTCCGCCGGAATCATGGCGCCGAGAAATCCCAGTTTCCCCATTTGCACATAGAGATCGCGGTCGAACCGCTCGTCACGGAAATCCTCGCGCACACGCGGGACCAGAACCTCGTCGCAAAACCGGCGAGCCGCGTCGCGCAACGGGCGTTCTTCGCCGGTCAATTGACCATCGAACCCCAAAGGGTCGGACCAATCGAAGGAAACGCGCTTTTTGTCGGACATCTAAAGCCTCGGAGAAAAGGCAGGCAGGACACGAAAACCTATAAGGTCTCGTCCAAGAAATCACGCACCGCCTCTTTGAACAGACGGTCGCCGACGGTCGAATGATGATTGCGGCGCGGAACGCTGACCGCTTCACCCTTTGCGAATAGCGCCGCAAAAGGCTCCGCCCGTCCCGCGATCGGGTCGTCTTCACCGCACACGACGAGAACAGGCTGGGTGAGGCGGCCCAGTTCTTCTGCGGTATAGGAGAGCCTTCCACGACGCATGCAGGCGGCAATGGCGAGGCGGTCGTTTCCGGCACGGTCGGCGAAGGTGCGGAATTCTTTCGCCAGCGGGTCGGTGACCGTATTCGGATCTTCCGCGAGGAGGCCTTCGGCCACAATGTCGTTACGCGGACCCCAGAACGAGAAATAACGCTCTCCCACCCCGGCGAGGATGGCGGCGGGAATACGCGCGGGAAAGAGATTCATCATCCCGACAGAGAGGTAGGAGCCCATGGAGTAGCCCATGACCGGGGCAGACACGACGCCCTCCGCATCCATGACCGCCAAAATATCGGAAATCATGATGCGGTCGTGATAGGCCTCGCGTTCATGGGGCTTGTCGCTTTCGCCATGACCGCGGCAATCAAGCGCAATCACCGTCCATCCGGCGCGGGTCAGCCAGTCATACCAGCCGGTATTGCGCCAGGTGATGGCACGGTTGGCGGAGAAGCCATGCACCAGAACAATGGGTGGACCCGCGCCCAATGTCTCATAGGCGATCTTGACCCCGTCGGCGGCGGTAACGATCTTTGACATGACACTCCGTGATGCCTCTTATCCCGGTTACGAACCGCTTGCCAAAGCGAAGCGACCCGGGAGGGGCTTCAAGCCGCCTCGTAAAACTGCCACGCTCATCCCATGCAGCTCGACGCCCATCAACCCGAAAATTTCTCTTACGCGGCGCCCGATGATCCGCGCCTGAAAAGGCTGCTGATCCGGGCCATCGAGCGGATGACAGGGCAGCCTTACCTCAAACACCTCTATGAGACCAATCGCAAAGCGCCCTTGCCCGGTGAGAATTTCTGGGAGATGGCGGTGCGGTTGCTCGAATTGAAGGTCGATTACAATCAGGCGGCCCTTTTCGCCGTGCCGCGCGAAGGCCCGCTGGTGATCGTCGCCAACCATCCTTTCGGCGTACTGGACGGCATCGTCATTTCCTACCTCGCTTCGAAAATGCGCGACGATTTTCGCGTGTTGACTAACAGCGTTCTCTACCGCGCCGAGGAGATCCGCCCCTTTCTTTTGCCAGTGGATTTTTCCGAAACCAAGGAAGCGATGGCCGTCAATATTCGCACCCGGGCGGAGGCGCGCGCCTTCCTGAAGAACGGGGGGTGTGTTGTCGTGTTTCCCGCGGGCGGCGCTTCGACCGCGCCCAAACCCTGGAGCCGCAAGGCTATCGATGCGGAATGGGGGAATTTTACCGCAGGGCTGATCACCCAGACCAAGGCATCGGTACTTCCGGTATATTTCGCAGGGCAGAACAGCCGCCTGTTTCAGGTCGCCAGCCACATCAGCCTGACCCTAAGATTGTCACTGTTCTTCAAAGAGGTTTACGACAAGATAGGAAGCCGGATGCGCGTACGCATAGGGCGCGTCATTTCTTACCCGGAACTCGAACGGCTCGATCGCAAGGAATTCATGCGCCATTTGCGCGACATCACCTACAGCCTGGCTACCCTGACACCCGACCCGCCGCGCGGATTCTGGCGCAAGATCGGGGCACGTGGCTGAGATGTCGCGTCCGAGCGTAGCGCTGTTCGTCACCTGTCTCGTGGACCATTTTCGCCCTCAAGTCGGATTTGCCGCCGCAAAGCTTCTGGAACAATCGGGATGCGAGGTGATCGTGCCGCCGCAAACCTGTTGCGGTCAGCCCGCCTATAATGGCGGCGACAAGAAGGATGCGAGCGCATTAGCGCGCAATGCCATCGTCGCCTTCGAGCGCTTCGATTATGTGATAGCGCCGTCCGCTTCCTGCGCGGGCATGATGATCCATCACTATCCAGTCCTTCTGGCGGACGAGCCTGCATGGGTGGAGCGCGCCAAAACGCTTTCGCACAAGACGCATGAATTATTTTCGTTCCTCGTGAACGTTCGCGGCATGAGGTCGACCGGCGCGAAATGCGGGGGCACGGCCGCCTATCATGATTCCTGTTCCTCGCTGCGCGAGACGAAAACCGCACGTGAACCACGTATGCTGCTGGAGTCGGTAGAAGGGCTCGAAACACGCAACATTCCCGATACGGAAGTGTGCTGCGGTTTCGGCGGCCTGTTCTCGGTCAAATATCCCGATGTGTCGGCCCGGATGGCCGACGACAAAATCGCCCATGCGATAGCGACCGGCGCGGATCTGATGATCGGTCCCGATCTTGGATGCCTGTTGCATCTCGCAGGGCGCCTTTCGCGCAAAGGGCAGAAAATGGACGTCCGCCATGCGGCGGAAATTCTGGCCGGCATGGGGGACGAACCCGCCATCGGCAAGGAGCGCGGATGACCGCTCCCGTCGGCGACTTTCCGGAACGTTCCCGCGCTGCGCTCGCCGACGCCAATCTGCAAACCGCGCTGGGTAATCTGAAACGCGGATTTCAGGTCAAGCGCGCGCATGCCCTGGAAGCCCTGACCGATCCCGATCGCTTACGCGAAATCGGCCATGCCATCCGCGCCAATGCACTGGCCGCATTGCCGGAGCTCCTCGAACAATTCGAGAAAAACGTGACGGCATCGGGCGGGCATGTGCATTGGGCGCGCGATGCCGCGGAAGCGCGCGAGATCGTCACGTCCATCCTGAAGGCCCATGGGGCAAAGACCGTTACCAAGGGAAAATCCATGGTGGCGGAAGAAACCGAGTTGAACGCCCATCTCGAGACACAGGGCATCACGCCGATCGAAACCGATCTTGGCGAGTATATCATCCAGCTGCGCAAGGAACCGCCGAGCCATATCGTGGCGCCTGCCTTCCATTTGCGCAAACAGGACGTCGAGGAAAGTTTTCGCGCCGCGCACACCCATCTCGATCCGAAACGATCTCTTGTCGAGCGTTCCTCGCTGGTGGCGGAGGCGCGGACCATTCTGCGTCGCAAATTTGAAACGGCGGATGCCGGCATTACGGGCGCGAATTTCTTGAGCGCCGACAGCGGTACCGTGGTCGTCGTCACCAATGAAGGCAATGGCGATCTGACGAGGCTGTTGTCGCCAGTGCATATCGTCGTTACCAGCATCGAGAAAGTCGTTCCCAGCCTCAAGGAAGTATCGCTTCTCTTAAGGCTTCTGACGCGCTCCGCGACGGGGCAGGAAATTACCTCCTATGTCACCTTCGCAAGCGCGCCCCGCCGGACAGCGGACGCGGACGGGCCCAAGGCCTTTCATGTCGTCCTGCTCGACAATGGACGCTCGGATATTCTTGGTGGTCCTGCGCAGGACGTACTGAAATGCATCCGTTGCGGCGCCTGTCTCAATCATTGCCCCGTCTATGGCGCGGTCGGCGGCCACGCCTATGGCACGGTCTATCCCGGCCCCATTGGCGCGGCACTGGACCCGGCGCTGAAAGGCGTTGCGAAAACACATCATCAACCCAGTGCGACCAGCGTATGTGGACGCTGCGACGAAGTCTGTCCCGTCAAAGTTCCGCTTACGCGCATCATGCGCCATTGGCGCAATGAGGCGTTCGAAAAAGGGCTGACGCCTCCTGGTCTCTCCAGAGGTCTGAAATTGTGGGCGCGCGTTGCACGCCGCCCCGGCCTTTATAAATTCTCGGGCGGCCTCCTGTTTCTCGGCGCGCGCTTGTTTTCGGGCGGACGCGCCCGTCTGACGCGTGTTCCTTTTCTTGACGGCTGGTTTTCCCAACGCGATCTGGCCACCCCTGCGCGCAAAAGTTTTCAGAGCCAGTGGCGGGCACGCAAATCATGAGCGCCCGCGACGCCATCCTTACCCGGCTGAAAGCCGCCGCCACGCCGGCGCG
>CAIOYY010000036.1 GCA_903862715.1 uncultured Alphaproteobacteria bacterium | reverse complement strand
GTCTCTCAGACTGAGCGTAAATTTGAAGTACAGCCAGACCGCCTGGCGGATAACCTCTGGCGGAAACCGGTGTCTCTTATAGGATATGGGTCGCATCTTGCCTCTCTATCAGAGACAAGTTGCCATTAGACTGACAGCACCGCGCAGAGGTAGTCTTTTCATGATTCCGTGGATTCATCTGGATACGGCAACGGTGCCCGGCGGTGACGGCGAATTGCGGCTCATGCGCCGGGGCAATGAGTTTGCGATCATGACGGGCGCGACCGTGCTCATGAACAGCCGAATGAGCTCCTCCGAGACGGCCCTTGCCGAGCTGGCGTGCGAGCGGCTTCGCGGTCAGCGAAATTGCCGGATACTGATCGGCGGATATGGGATGGGCTTCACGCTGCGCGCCGCCCTGGCCGGACTGAGCCCGGACACGGATGTCGTGGTCGCCGAACTGGTGCCCGCTGTCATGGAATGGGCCCGCGGGCCGATGGCCGAGCTCACCGGGGATTGTCTCCGCGACCCAAGGGTCACGATCCGCGAGGCCGATGTCGGCGGCGTGATCGCATCGGCGTCGGCAAGCTTCGATGCGATTTTGCTCGATGTGGACAATGGCCCGGATGGCCTCAGCCGCGGCGCGAACGACGGGCTATACGACAAGCGCGGCCTTCGAGCCGCACGCAATGCGCTTCGACCAAAGGGTCTGCTGGCCGTTTGGTCTGCCGCACCGGACAAGGCGTTCGTCAATCGCCTTGGCCGTGCGGGCTTCGCCGTAGAAGAGATCAAGGCGCGCGCCAATAAAGGGCGCGGCGTGCGGCATCTCATCTGGGCTGCAACAAAAATGGCGGGCGGCGATGGCACGGGCATGCACACGTGAAATGGCGTGAAACCGTTCGGTCTCTAAAACGATCATTCCCGATGACCCCGGCTCCGATATTTATTCGGCCGCGCCAGCCATGCGGATAAAGATAACGCGCCGGGCACGGCGATCGCCGCACCCGACATATAAAGGCCGATAACAGGAGAGGGAGAACGAGTGCGGTTTCGCATGGTTTGATTTCTCCTGGCGTCACCTCACGCCAACCCCAACTTTGGGGGCACTAAGGTGCGTCGTAATCCACCCGAAATACGATTTCCCGCACTCTGCCTTCTGGGTCTAAGAATATTCGAATGGCTAGATGAGCAGAAAACATAACGCGGGTCCCTATGTTTTCAATTGAACCATAGAATGCATTTCCATGAGGTCCAGCAAATTCACTAGCTGGCTCAAACACGTATCCAATGTTGTGCTGAAACAAGTATGTTTCAACGACGTCCTATGGTGTGCCATGCGGGATATCCCTACGCAGCTGCTCTTCGAAGGCATCGGCGTTAAATAGCGTAACTTCTTCTGCAGAAATAAATTCGGAACGTTGAGGTGTCATCTGATGATGAGGCATCGTTACCCCAAGTGAGAGCGAGCGGCGAAAGACCAATAAGCCCAATGAGTGCGATGCCAACTTTCGCTCGCAACGTTCTTTCCTCGTTCATACTCGGGTTAGCGCAAGGCGCGTATCAGAAGTATTCTAACCATCCGCTAATTGTAAGCGCGTTAACGCATAGGGCTGAGCCGATAAACTTCGAGAATAAGGCTTAGTGTTACCACGGTGTAACCGCGAGCCCCTCGAAATGCCCTTCGAGCCCGCTGACTAAACTTTAAGATTTTAAAATGCCCGCCAAGCGCGGCGGTCTTCGCGCTTCGGGAACCGGTGCCGCCTGCGTGACTCGAACACCTGACCCCCGCATTACGAAGCGACAAATCGGTTTGTTAATTCAGAGGGTTAAAAATCACGCTAGTGCCTGAAAATACGCGTTAGACGCAATGCTCTGGAACCTAGGCATTGGCACAGGAGTGAATTATTCACACCGGTAGCGGACCGCCGTGATTTCCACAAACTGTAACCGGCGAGTAACCACGGGCCAATATTACCATAGCGATGGCACGTTGCGCGGCTCGTCGCCCTGTTCAATTGTTAGGGTCATCGTCAAAGTAAGGGGATTACCGAGAACCCTTGGTGGTCTCAGAGATGTTTTTCCGGCGTTCGAAATTGCTCCTTCAAGATCTAGAACTGATCACGTGTCAGTTAACCTGACAGTCCCACTGCGAATGTTCGCCGCTTAAAAACGTTCCCAACGCATTTCCAGTTCAGCAACAGAGTTGCGCTGCTGCAATCATGAACGGATCAGAGCTTGCGTCCGGAAATAAGGGCCCAGCGCGCCATCCACTGGGCGCCGGGTAACCGACGCAGAACCGCATCCAAGCGGGTATCATGCGAAATATTTGCATACTGCGCGGCCAAAGGCCGGACGCCTTCAGGGAGCATAGCAGCAACTTCATACGCGTTCATGCGCCGGTAAGGAATCGCACCAGACCATACGCCTTCACGATCGCCCTTGATGCGGTTCTTCAGGTTGAAGTTCATAAAGCTCAGGTAAAACCAGCCGCCGGGTTTCAGGCCTGAGAAATAGCGACTCAAAGCCGCCTTCTGCGTCTTGGCATCCCCGATATGCTGGAGAAAATCCGACATCATCAGGCCCTCTGCTACGTCCCGTTCCGGCTGCCACGTCCGCAAATCGGCGCAGACAAATGTAGGAGGGGGAGACAAATGTAGGAGGGGGAGACAAATGTAGGAGGGGGAGACAATTCCGCACACGATTCGGCATTCAGCCGCAGGCTTTCCGGAGAGAAATCCACCGCGGTAACAGAGAACCCTTTCCCTGCCAGCAACTTCGTGGTCGGCCCGGGGCCGCACCCAAGATCCAGAACGGCACCGCCACCAGGAGGGATATTGGCAAGAAACTTGGTAATGAGATCGATATGAACCGAGTGCTTTTTATGCTTCAGATAGCCAAATGCCTGTCTGTCCCTGACTACCGCTTCGTTCAATTCCTGCATATGCGCCCCTATACACAGACCTACCGGAAGTGTCTCGTTCGTAGCGTTATAGCACCCCGCTCGCAGGTATTCCGCAAAGAAAACCCGCCGGAGAATTCTCTCGATGGCGGGCGCAAAAACGAACACTGAAATAAGCGCTAAAGCGGTTTCGAAACCGTAGGAAAAGTGTGACGCATTCGGTTCCCATTTTCACCCCCGGAATTTTCTCCTTCACGGAAATGCCTTCCGGGAGGATCGGAAACCGGGGTCCGAAAGCCTCCGCCTGGCGCTTACCGGGATAAAGTGAAAACGCGCTCAAGGCGCGACGTAATCCGGATCGATCCAGTTGTACATATAGACTGGCGCCGGCGGGGTGTCTTCGGCCCGCCGCGAATCCGCCAGCGTGACCACCGAATGAAGCAGTGCCCGTGCTGCGCGCTTGTCGGCGTCGCCCAGGGGCTCAAGGTCCTTATAGGCCACGGTGACGATGCTCATGCCCGGCTGATAGATGGTCTGCACCGTGCTGACCGCCAGCGCCGCCTGAAATTTGTCGGCAAGAAATCCACGCGTCATCACGTCATGGGCGATGGAACGCTTGCTCTCCTCGAAGATTGCCACGAAATCCATGCCCTCGCCGCCATCGGCCCAGGACGCTTCCAGTCTCGCTTGGAGCGCCGTCACCGCAGCGTTTTCCCGCGCCATGCGCAATAGATAGGTGGGCGCGTGGGAAACCACATCATCGGGATAGACCCAATGATTGCGGAATATGATTTCTTCGCTTCCATCCGTCACGCGTATTTCGTTGGGCGCCAACTGCGCGAGGCCGATGAAATCCAGTTCCGCGTCATCGATGCCGCCATCCGCGATAAACCCATCCCAGATTCGCTCGCCTTCATACGGGTGCTTCTCCGCGTCGGGAGTAGCGTTCTGCACCTCTTTGAGCTTCGCGAAGGCGGCGGCGTTCACAGCGTTATTGATGTCGATCTTCTGAGCCTAGACCATCGGTATGCATCTGCTACGCGACCGGATTTTGACCGGCTAAACCCTGGCTTCGTCACCATCAATCGCGCAAACGGAGAGATCTCCGTTAATTCCATTCAGCGAAACCCACTTCCCTGATTGGACCTTGAAGCAAAGCCATCACCATTAGAACACTAAGCCTTAAGGCTAGAAGTATCGAACACGGTGTGAGTACGAGAGTGTAAAAGAAACGTTCGCTTATTCTATTCGGGAGGCAGCCTAGATTGCACGGTGCAACGCGGGTTCAAAATATCTTACAAAGCCCTGCGCTTCGTCTTTAGGAATTTAAAAATGCCCGCGACGCGCGGCTTTTTGCACGCTTCGGAAGTGGCGGCGCTTTTGTCACTGACACGCCCCTTCCGCATTACGAAATCCATGCTCTGGCGTCCTTGTCGTCCGAATGTAACCCGCGTGTAACCACGACTGTCGAAGCGTCTCCCGTGCCCGTTCTGTCAACCAAAAAATTATAGAAAAATGCCCGCGAAACCCCGCGTTGCGCGCTTCGAAGAATGGTGCCGCCTGGGTGACTCGAACACGCGCCCCTCGCTTTACGAATGTTAGTTCAGCCCGGGCTCCGTGTAACCACGGTGTAACCGCGGGCCTCGGAATACATTCCGAGCTCACCCGTTTCATCCGCCAGAATTTAGAAAATGCCCGGAAACTGCGGCGTTGCGCGTTTCAGGAAATGGTGCCGCCTGCGTGACTCGAACACGCGACCCCCGCATTACGAATGCGGTGCTCTACCGGCTGAGCTAAGGCGGCCCGTTTCGGGCGTTAACCGCGGGGAAAATAGGGGCTAAGCCTCCCCGCCGCAACCTCGGTATCTAAAACGAAAAGGCACGAGGAAAATCCCGACGCGCCTTGACGCGTAACATTACGCCAGTTTCGGTTCCAGCTTCTTGCAGGCGTCGAGGAGGCCCTGCACAGCGCCAACCGATTTATCGAACTGCGCCTTTTCTTCGGCGGTGAGGTTCAACTCGACGATGCGTTCGATGCCTTCCGCGCCGATCACCGTCGGCACGCCGACATAAAGACCATCGAGACCATATTTCCCCTTCACGAAGGCGGCGCAGGGAAGAACGCGCTTCTGGTCCTTCAGATAGGATTCCGCCATCTGGATCGCGGAAGAGGCGGGCGCGTAGAAGGCGGAGCCGGTTTTCAGCAGGCCGACGATTTCGGCGCCGCCATCGCGGGTGCGCTGCGTGATTTCGTCGAGTCGGCTTTGCGTGATCCAGCCCATCTTCACGAGTTCGGGGAGCGAGATACCGGCCACCGTCGAAAAACGCGGCATCGGCACCATCGTGTCGCCGTGGCCGCCGAGAACGAAGGCCGATACGTCTTCAACCGATACGTCCAGCTCTTCCGCGAGGAAGTGGCGGAAGCGCGCACTGTCGAGAACGCCGGCCATGCCGACGACCTTGTTGTGCGGCAGGCCGCAGAACTCACGGAGCGCCCAGACCATCGCGTCGAGCGGGTTGGTGATGCAGATGACGAAGGCGTCGGGCGCGTGATTCTTGATGCCCTCGCCGACGGCGGCCATGACTTTGAGGTTGATGCCGAGAAGATCGTCGCGGCTCATGCCGGGCTTGCGCGGCACGCCGGCGGTGACGATCACCACATCGGCGCCTTCGATTTCGGCATAGGAGTTCACGCCCTTCAGCTTCGCATTGAAGCCTTCGACCGGGCCCGACTGCGCGAGATCCAGCGATTTGCCCTGCGGCAGGCCTTCCACGATGTCGAACAGAATGACGTCGCCCAATTCCTTGATCGCCGTGAGAAGGGCGAGCGTGCCGCCGATCTGACCGCCACCGATAAGGGCTATTTTCTTTCTCGAGCTCTTGGACGCCATAGGAAACTCCTTCAGGTAGGCGGCGCGTTCCTACCGTGGCATAGCGGCGAGTGGCAAGCCCGTAGGAGTAAGGCGCGCCCATTTGGAGTAGATTTTCCAGTGAGAACCCACCAGAGAGGTACCTCGGATGCCGAAAAGCCGCTTTTTTCTTCTCGCCATTGGTCTGGTCGGAATCGCCCATATACCTGCTGGACAGGGACAAGAGCTTCCGGAAGCTGCGCCATTGGATGGCGAGTATATGGTTTATGGCGGTGGACTGGGTGATCACTATTCGCCAACGGTAGGCGATTCAAAGCTGCTGCTCATTATTCGCGGCGAAGCGGCCCGCGAAATCTTCGAGCAACTTGGCCCGGAAACCGAGCAGTCGGTTTGTTACGATCCGGATGCAATTTTACGTTGGCGCGAAGATGTGGCGTGCCAGCCCGACGCCGAGGGATACAGCTGTACGGTCGGATTTGACCTCACAACAGGTAAATCCATCCATTCCTGGATTTGCTGAATAACCGCGCCCAGATTATCGCGCGCGAAACGTGAAGCGTCAGCTCGCGCTGACGTCCTCACGCGAATTCTGGCGTTCGGCGATACGGGCCGATTTGCCGCGACGGCCGCGCAGATAATAGAGCTTCGCACGGCGGACCTTGCCGCGGCGCACGACATCGACGGAATCGACCAGCGGGCTGAAAATCGGGAAGACGCGTTCGACGCCTTCGCCGTAGGAAATCTTGCGAACAGTGAAGCTCTCATTGATGCCCGCGCCCTGGCGCGCAATGCACACGCCTTCGAAGGCCTGAATGCGTTCGCGCGTCTTGGTCTGCTTGGTCTTTTCGTCGAAGGAGACGTCGACCACTTTGACGTTCACCTTGAGCGTGTCGCCCGCGCGGAAATCGGGAAGCTTTTTGCCTCCACGGATAGCCTGCATCTGCTCGGCTTCGAGCGTCTGGATCAGGTTCATGTCACATTCCTTCGGGCGTTGGCTTCTTGACGGGGTTCTCACGCGGAAAACCTTTGGAGGCCGGGCCTATACCGGATCGGGAAGGCTTTTCATAGAGGGCGTAGAGGTCGGGACGGCGGGTTTTCGTCAGATGTTCCGCCGCCTCCCGGCGCCAGCGCGCGATTTCGCCATGGTTGCCTGAATTCAGGACTGCCGGGATCTCTCTGTCCTCGAAAATCTGGGGCCTGGTGTAATGGGGATATTCCAGAAGGCCTCCCTCGAAGCTCTCCTCGGTCCCGGAGCCTGCCGCCCCCATCACCCCCGGAAGAAGCCGCACACAGGCCTCGATAAGGGCCGCAGCGGCGATTTCGCCCCCGGCAAGGACGAAGTCGCCCAGCGAGATTTCCTCCATCCCCCTGGCCTCTATGACCCGCTCGTCGAGCCCCTCGAACCGGCCACAGAAAAGGACGGCGCCCGGCCCGGCAGCGAGGTCGCGGATTCGGGCTTGCGTCAGGGGCGCTCCCCTAGGGGAAAGATAGATCAGCGGACGGAGGTCGTTTTCCGGCCTTGCGGCATCGATGGCCGCCGCCGCGACATCGGCGCGCAGAACCATGCCGGGGCCCCCACCGGAGGGCGTGTCATCGACATTACGGTGGCGGCCGACGCCATGGGTCCGGAGGTCGTGAATATCGAGCGCCCAGACTTCTTCCGTCAACGCCTTGCCGGAGAGCGACACGCCGAGCGGCCCTGGGAAAATTTCCGGAAAGAGCGTGAGGACGGACGCGCGCCACATGTCAGTGCGCCTCGCCTTGGCTAGCGTCTTCGTCGCCCATGTCCTCGTCGCCCATGTCCTCGTCGTGTGTATTTTCGCCCTGCGTGACGACAATGCGTTTGCCCGCAAGATCGACCACCGGGACGGCAGCGCGCGAGAAGGCGACAAAGAAGGTCGCACCCTTCGCGTCTTCAATTTCAATCACATCGCCCGCGCCGAAATTATGGACCCCGCGCACATGCCCGAGCACAACGCCTGCTTCGTCGTCGGCGCGAAGGCCGACCAGATCGGCATGATAGAATTCTTCTTCGGAAGGTTCGGGCAGCGCGCGGCGCGGAATATAGAGCCGCTGGCCTTTCAGGCTTTCGGCGGCATTGCGATCGGCGATGCCCTTGAGACGGGCAACGGCTTCATCACTTTTGACGGGACGGACATCGGCCAATGCAAATGTCCGTCCGTCACCGGTCGTCACCTCACCGTAAGATCCGATAGACGCCGGATCTTCGGTGAAGGTCTTGAGCTTTACTTCGCCCTTGAGGCCATGCGCGGCGGTAACCGCCGCAACAAGGACGGCATCGGCAAAAGGCGCGGCGGCGTTTCCCGCCATCGGCGTTTCGCCCGATTACTCGGCAGGCGCTTCAGCAGCGGCGGCCTTCGCGGCGGCAGCTTCAGCAGCCTTGGCATTGGCTTCGGTACGTTCCTGGGCCTTTTTCTTCGGCTTGGCTTTTTCCGGATTGTTGTGCGTCTTCTTTTCGACGACACCGGCATCAGAAAGGAAGCGATGCACGCGGTCCGACGGAAGCGCGCCCTTCGACATCCATTCCTTCGCCTTTTCGAGATCGAAGCGCAGACGGTCGGCATGATCCTTCGGCAACAGCGGATTGTAGAAGCCGAGGCGTTCGATGAAACGGCCGTCGCGCGCGGCGCGCGATTCGGCAACGACGATGGAATAATGCGGGCGCTTCTTCGTGCCGCCGCGCGACAATCTGATCTTCAACGACATGACATGTTCCTCTCAAGTAAACGCTAAAACTGTTGAATGTAAAAAACCGAATTCTATTTCTTGGGCATGCCTGGAAAGCCCGGCGGAAGACCACCGGCAAGACCGGAAAGCATCTGCGGATTGGCGCCGCCCATACCGAACGGAAGACCCTTGCCGCCCATCTTGCCCATGCGCTTCATCACGTCCGACATCTGGCGCTGCATTTTCAGCACTTTATTGACGTCCGATACTTCGACACCTGCGCCTGCGGCGATGCGTTTGCGGCGTGAGCCATTGATGAGATCGGGTTTCACGCGTTCGGTCTTGGTCATCGATCCGATGATCGCTTCCTGACGCTTCAACATGGAATCATCGAGCCCGGCAGCGCTGAGCTGTTCCTTCATCTTGCCGATTCCGGGGAGCATGCCGAGCACGCCTTTCATGCCGCCCATCTTGCGCATCTGGGACAATTGATCGGCGAGATCGTTGAAATCGAGCTCGCCCTTCTTCATTTTCTTGGCGAGTTTTTCGGCCTTCTCGCGGTCGACATTTTCGACCGCCTTCTCGACGAGGCTGACAACGTCGCCCATATCGAGAATGCGCGAAGCGATACGACCCGGATGGAAGACTTCGAGTGCATCGAGTTTTTCGCCGACGCCGAGGAATTTGATCGGCGCGCCGGTCACCTGACGCATCGAAAGCGCCGCGCCGCCACGACTGTCGCCATCGGCGCGGGTCAGCACGATGCCGGTGAGCTTCACGCGTTCATTAAAGCTTTTGGCAATATTGACCGCGTCCTGACCGGTTAGCGCGTCGGCGACCAGAAGGGTTTCATGCGGCTGCGTAATGTCGCGGATTTGCGCGACTTCGGTCATCAGCGTTTCGTCGATATGCTGACGGCCCGCGGTATCGAGAATGAGAACGTCGTAACCGCCGACGCGGGCCGCCGCCATCGCGCGCTTGGCGATATCGACCGCGCGCTGATTGGGCAGAATGGGAAGCGTCGCGACTTCGGCCTGTTCGCCGAGAATTTTCAATTGCTCCATCGCGGCCGGACGATGCACGTCGAGCGAGGCCATGAGGACGCGCTTCTTCTCTTTGACCTGAAGATGACGGCCGAGTTTCGCCGAGGTGGTGGTTTTGCCCGAGCCCTGAAGGCCGACCATCAGAATGGAGGCCGGCGGGCTTCCCAATGAAAGCTCGGTGCCTTCCGCGCCCAGCGTTTCGACCAGCGCGTCATGAACGATTTTGACGACCTGCTGGCCCGGCGTAACCGAACGCACGACCTCTTCGCCGATGGCGCGCACGCGGACGCGGGCAATGAAGTCTTTGACGACGGGAAGCGCGACATCGGCTTCGAGCAATGCGACACGGACTTCGCGCAGCGCCTCATCGACATCGGCTTCCGAGAGCGCGCCGCGCCCTTTGAGCTTGTCGATGACGCTTGTCAGCCGCGCCTGTAAACCGTCGAACATCTATGCTCCAACCGCCACGCCCAGCCCGGAAAACCCGAGGAAGGCATTAGATAAACGCCAAACGCCCCAGGGGGCGCACCTGCGCTGCCTGGGGGCGATCCTGGGCCTTGCCCAGGACCGGAGAGGCTATGCCTGTCCGGATCGCGGGGTTTTTAGGGCGGGAGGGGCAGATAAGTCAACATTCGGAGGATTCCAGCACCAATGGCCCTCATTCGCTCAGCCCCAGTTCCTGCGCGAAATAGGTGTAAGTCAGCCCGAGCATTTCGGCCTGCTGCGCATTGTTCGCCGCGCCCGCATGGCCGCCTTCGGTATTCTCGTAAAAGAGATAGTCATGTCCCTGCGCCGCCATTTTCGCCGCCATCTTGCGCGCATGGACGGGCGTCACGCGGTCATCCGACGTCGCGGTGACGAAGAACATGGGCGGATAGTCCACGCCCGGCCTTACATTGTGATAGGGCGAATAGGAGAGCAGCACCGCGCGCTCCTCCTCGTTATCGGGATTGCCGTATTCTCCCTCCCATGAAGCGCCCGCGCCGATCTGCATGTAGCGGATCATGTCGAGCAACGGCACCTGACAGACGACCGCACCGAACAGGTCGGGCCGCTGCGTTGCGACCGCGCCCACCAGAAGCCCGCCATTGGAGCCGCCCATGATCCCGAGCTTTTGCGGCGTGGTGAAGCCGCGCGCGACCATATCCTCGGCCACCGCGATGAAATCGTCATAGCTGCGCTGGCGGTTTCGCTTCATCGCCGCTTCATGCCAGGCGGGTCCGAATTCGCCACCCCCGCGAATATTGGCGACCGCATAGGCGCCGCCTTTGGGCAGCCAGGTTGCGCCGATGCTCGACCAGTAGCGCGGCGTCTCCGACATCATGAAGCCGCCATAGCCATAGAGCACGGTCGGCACGGGTCCGGTTGCGCCCTTGAGGCGGACAAGAAAATATGGAACTTTCGTGCCGTCCTTTGACGTCGCTTCATATTGCGCGACGCTCGCGCCTTCGGCGTCGAAACGCGCCGGTAGGGATTTGATGTGCTCAGGGCTGTCATTGCCGCGGTCACGGTACAGCGTCGTCGGCGTCAGATAGCCCTGATAGGTGAAAAACGCCTCCGGCCCATACGCGTTCACCGAAACGATATCGGTGGACCCGCCTTCGGGGAGACCAAGCGCGCGTTCCTGCCACGCGCCATCAACATTGCGGAACACATGAACACTGCCGACGACATTTTCAAACAACGAGACGTAAACCGCATCGCGCCCGGCAGCGACGGTTTCCATCGAACCGCGCGGGCCCGGCAGATGCAGGACATCGAAGGCGGGCGCAGCTTCCGGGTCATCGAGGAATGCCGTCCATGAGAACGAGATCAGGGCGCCCTGTAAAAGCATATCCTGCCCTTCCGGCGTCCAGTCGCTGCGCAGGATGGCAAGTACCCGGTCGCCGGTCATGCCTTCCAATGAAGCCGCCAGCGGCAGAGGGAGCTTCACGAGATCACCCCCCGGCGCAATGTAGAAATACTCGGATTCGAAGAAGCTGACCGCGCGCACCACAATGCCTAAAGGCCCAGCATCACCGCGCATGACATAGGGCCAGACGCCGACGTCCTCCGCGGTGCCTTCGAAAAGTTGCGCCGCATCGGCGAGCGCTTCGCCGCGCCGCCACAGTTTGACGATGCGCGGATAGCCCGACGCCGTCATGCTGCCCTCGCCAAAATCGCTGGAGAAAAGAACCGTATCATCGTCGATATAAGAAGCGTCGGACTTGGCTTCCGCCAATGTGAAGCCCGTCTCGAGGAACGCTTTCGCCGCCAGATCGAATTCGCGGATCTCGACCGCGTCGGTGCCGCCCGGCGATAGCGAGATCAGGCAGCGCATGCCCGACGGCGCGCAGGACGCCGCCTTGAACACCCAATTCCTGTCTTCGGCGCGGGCAAGCGCATCGACATCGATCAGCACCTCCCATTCGGGTGCGACCGTTTCATAGGATTCACGCGTCGCGCGCCGCCACAACCCACGTTCGTTCACCGCGTCCTGCCAGAAATTGAAGACATAATCCCCGCGTAGCGAACCCATCGGAATGCGATCCTCGGCATTCAGAAGCGCGAGGACGGTGTCGTAATTCTGCTGGTAGGCGGGATCGCTTTTCAGGCGGCCAAGGGCAACCGCGTTCTGTTCCGCGACCCAGGCCAGCGGCGCTTCGCCATGGACTTCTTCGAGCCAGAGAAAGGGATCGTCTACCGCGTCCTGCCCCAGGACCGCGCCGCCCAAAACCAATGACAGAACCATTATCGCCGCAACTCCATACCGAAAGCGCATCCACCCATATCCATGTCATGTCTGGGCCGAATTTGCGGGCGGAACCGCCCAAGATCAACCGGAGCCGCCCATTGCCCAAACGGCAGGGCATTATCTGGCGCATCACGCCTTCAGGGCCTATATACCCGCCATGACGCGCTTTCTGAAAATGCATGGCCTCGGCAATGATTTTGCCGTGTTCGACGCAAGGGTTTCGCCCCTCGCGCTGGATTCGCGCATTGCCCGTGCCATCGCCGACCGCAGGCGTGGGATCGGCTGCGATCAGGTGATCGTCATCGAGAACGATCTGAACGGCGCCGACGCCTTCATGCGCATCTACAATTCCGATGGCGGCGAAGTGGAATCCTGCGGCAATGCCGCGCGCTGTGTCGGGCGCTTATTGCTTGAGGAAAGTGGAAAGACGGCAATCCGTCTGCAAAGCGTGGGCGTATCCATGCGCTGCTTTGCGGCAAAGGATGGCCTTGTCACCGTCGACATGGGCACCCCTCAAACCGATTGGCGTGAAATTCCGATGGCGCAGGCAGTGGACACGCAATCCTTCGCGCTCCCGGTGGACGCTTCAACCGAAGCGGCGCTGAGCGCGGTCTCCGCGGTCGCGACAGGCAATCCGCATGCCGTGCTGTTCGTCGACGATGCCGAAAACGCACCGGTCGCAAGCCTCGGCCCCCGCATCGAACATCACCCCTGGTTTCCCGCCCGCGTGAATGTGGAATTCGTCGAGCGCCGCTCGGACCATGAAATCCGCATGCGGGTGTGGGAACGCGGCGTCGGGATTACCCGCGCCTGCGGCACCGGCGCCTGCGCGTCCGTCGTTGCGGCGCATCGGCGCGGGCTTACGGGACGCAATGTCGCGGTAGAACTCGATGGTGGCCGGCTCGATATCGAATGGCGTGAAAGCGACAACCACATTCTGATGACCGGTCCCGCCAGTCTCAGCTATCGCGGCGAAATCGATTTGGACACATTGGAGAAGGAAGGGTGAGCGTCGAGATCGTCACCTTCGGCTGCCGCCTCAACGCCTATGAATCAGAGGCGATGAGGGCGCGCGCCGTCGAAGCTGGGCTCGAAAATGCGATCATCGTGAATACCTGCGCCGTCACCGCCGAAGCCGTGCGCCAGTCGCGCCAGACCATCCGCAAGCTGCGCCGTGAGAACCCGAACGCCAGACTGATCGTGACCGGCTGCGCTGCGCAGGTGGAGCCCGAAACCTATGCGGCGATGGACGAAGTCGACCAGGTCATCGGCAATACCGAGAAGCTCGAAGCCAAAAGCTACAGCGCCGATTTTCTGGGAACCGCGGAGCGTGTGCGCGTCAACGACATCATGTCGGTCCGGGAAACAGCCTCGCAGTTCGTCGATTCCTTCGAGGGTCGCGCGCGCGCGGTATTACAGGTGCAGAATGGCTGCGATCATCGCTGCACCTTCTGCATCATTCCCTTTGGCCGTGGTCCCTCGCGTAGTGTCGGCCTTGGTGCGGTGGTGGAAGAAGCCCGCCGTCTCGTTGAAGCAGGCTTTCACGAGATCGTTCTTTCCGGCGTCGATCTGACGGCCTATGGCGCAGACCTTCCGGGTACACCAAGTCTGGGGGTGCTCGCGGCACGCATTCTGAAACACGTGCCTGAGCTGAAGCGCCTGAGACTTTCCTCGATCGATTCCATCGAGGTCGATAACGAGCTTTTGCGCCTTGTCGCGGAGGAGGAAAGGCTGATGCCCTATTTCCACCTCTCCGTGCAGGCCGGCGACGACATGATCCTGAAGCGCATGAAGCGCCGCCATTCGCGCAGCGACACCATCGCTTTTGTCGAAAGCGTCCAGCGCCTGAGGCCCGAGACCGCGTTCGGCGCCGATCTGATCGCGGGCTTTCCGACCGAAACCGAGGAGATGTTCGCCAACACGCTGCAGCTCGTGGACGATGCGAACCTGTCCTATCTCCATGTCTTCCCCTTCAGTCCGCGTCCGGGAACGCCGGCCGCGAAGATGCCTCAGGTGACGCGCGACATCGTAAAGGACCGCGCCGCAAGGCTGCGCGGGAAAGGTGCGCACGCCTTGCGCACCCGTCTCGCCTCATTAGTGGGAAGCGAACAGGATATTCTGGTCGAAAAAACCGGCTTTGGGCGCACCCCCTGTTTCGCGGGCGTGCATGTCGATGAAACGGTTGCGCCCGCAACATTGATGCGGATGAGTATGGCCGGAGACGACGGAACGCATCTTCTCTCCCGGATTTCCTCTCCGATTGCGCAGCCTTTGCGACGCTTACAGGCCTCTGCATGAGTTCGAGTGAATTGCCTTCCGAAAAGCCCGGAATGTTCGCGCGGCTGAAAGCGGGCCTTGCCCGCTCGACAACGTCACTGACCTCCGGCCTGGGCGGGCTCTTTACGAAGAAGCGTCTCGACGCCGAGACCATCGCCGATCTGGAAGACGCCCTGATCCGCGCCGATGTAGGCACGACGGTTGCCGCCCATCTGGCTTCTGAAGTGGCGAAGGACCGCTACGACAAGGAAATCACCGAGGCGGAGATACGCACCATTCTCGCGCGCGAAATCACCAAAATACTCGCGCCCCGGGCAACGCCCATTGGCATCGATCCCGCTAGAAAACCTTTTGTGGTGCTGATCGCGGGCGTGAACGGAACCGGGAAGACAACGACCGTCGGCAAGCTGGCCGCGCGTCTTACGGCGGACGGGAAAAAGGTGCTGCTCGCCGCGGGCGACACATTCCGCGCTGCAGCGGTCGAACAATTGAAAGTATGGGGCGCGCGCGCTGGCGCGAATGTGATCTTCCGCGACACGGGTTCGGACGCCGCGAGCCTTGCCTTCGAGGCGCTGACGCAAGCGCAGAGCGAAGGCGCGGACATTCTCCTGATCGACACCGCGGGCCGGCTGCAGAATAAAGCGGGATTGATGGCGGAACTGGAGAAAATCGTCCGCGTCCTGAAGAAACGCGATCCGGATGCGCCGCATGCCGCCATTCTGGTGCTGGACGCCACGACGGGGCAGAATGCCCTTTCTCAGGTTGAGGC
The DNA here is from genome assembly GCA_903862715.1 of uncultured Alphaproteobacteria bacterium. Lineage (GTDB taxonomy): Bacteria > Pseudomonadota > Alphaproteobacteria > Micropepsales > Micropepsaceae > CAIYRG01. The sequence continues at coordinate 56,886 of CAIOYY010000036.1, read as the reverse complement.
GTTCAAGGGTGCCATCCCGCTGACGGGACTTATCATGACCAAGCTGGACGGCACCGCGAAGGGCGGTATTCTCGTGGCGCTGGCCCATCGTTTCGGCCTGCCCATACACTTCATCGGTGTCGGCGAAAGCGCAGAGGATCTACAGGTGTTTGACGCCGCAGCCTTCGCTCAGGCGCTTACCGGCAAATAGGGGAACCAGAATTGTCCGATAAACGCCCCATGAACCCGTTTCTGCGGCTTGCGCTCGATCTCGGTCCATTGATCATTTTCTTCATCGCCAACACGAAATTCGACATTTTCACTGCCACGGCCACTTTCATGGTGGTCATCACGCTCGCCATCATTGTTGGCTTCGCCATCGAGCGCAAATTTTCGCCCATGCCGCTGGTGACGCTTGCTTTGGTCCTCGTTTTCGGCGGGCTAACGCTCTGGCTTGAAAACGAGATTTTCATCAAGCTCAAGCCGACTATTCTCTACCTGATGTTCGCCGGCGTATTGTGGGGTGGCCTTTTTTTCGGACGCATTTTCCTGAAATATTTGCTTGCACAAAATGTAAAAATGCCCGATGTCGCGTGGCGCATTTTGACGCGGCGCTGGGCATTGTTTTTCCTCGCGCTTGCAGTGGTCAACGAAATCGTGTGGCGTAATTTTTCCACCGACACATGGGTTGCATTCAAGGTGTGGGGGGTCTTCCCCCTTACGCTGCTATTCGTCCTTACGCAGACACCGTTCATAGCCCGCAATCAAATAGAAGAAGAAACCACCGCAGCGGTCGAGTAGGTACCTGGCCCGGCAGCACGCTCGGTGGAGAGTTCCATGTTCCCAGTTCGGGACATGAAAAACATTTCTGCAAGCATGCGGCTTTCGGGACACAACGCCGCGTCCGGCCGTCAAAAAAAAGTCTCGTCCCGTTTGCGTTCGCAAACATTCGCGCTATTGTATCCACAGGGTCCGCCGTACGCGGACTATCGCTAAAAAATCTCTGCAAGAACTTGGGAGTGGGGGATGGCATCGAAAGGCCCGCGCAAGTCGACCAATGGCTTCGACCTTTCGCAGTCCCCGTCACATTTGCTTCGCCGTTGCGTTCAGTATGCGAATGATTTGTTTTCGCACGAGCCCAGCGCCAGCGATCTTACCAAACAACAATATACGGTGCTGGTCGCGGTCGAGCAGAATGAAGGCGTTAGCCAAACTGATCTTGTTGCGCTGACCGGTATCGATCGCTCGACGCTCGCGGAAATGATCCGCCGCATGATCGAGAAGGGCTTTCTCGCACGTGAGCGCACCGAAAGCGATCAGCGTGCCAATGCGGTCACGCTTGCTCCTTCAGGGCGCAAAGCGCTGCGCGGCGCGAGAGCCGCCAGCGAGCGCGTAGAGCGCTCGCTTCTTGCCGCCCTTCCTGCAGGCGACCGGGCGAAATTCGCCCGCATGCTGTCGGTCATCGTTGCCGCTGCGGAAAATACCGAGCCCGAGGAAATGCAGGCTCCGAAACGGGCAACCAGCCGCCGCCAGCGCTAATCCGGCGATCGCGCGCCGTGGCAGGACAGCCGTCTTGAATTTTCTGCGCTAGGCGCCGGGCTGCCGCTTACAGGCCCGCCGCCGGCAGAATGATGTCCCGCACCACATCTTCCGTCAGTGGCCCGGCAAAACGGGCCCGGATGATCCCTTCGCCATCGACGACGAAGGTTTCGGGAACGCCGGTCACGCCCCAGTCGATGGCGACGCGGCCATCTGGGTCGTCGGCAAGGCGGGCAAAGGGATTTCCAAGTTCGCTGAGAAATGCGCGGGCGTCTTCCGGCTTATCCTTATAGGCAATGCCATACAGCGTGATGCCTTCCCGCCGGGCAAGCTCCTCCAGGATCGGGGCCTCGATGCGGCAGGGTGCGCACCAGGAGGCCCAGAAATTGATCAGTATGGGTTTTCCCGAGGCGAGTTCGTCATGCGTGAAGGTCTGGAACTCTGGTCCCAGCGCCGCCATCTCGAAGGTAGGCACGGGTTTGCCGACCAGGGGCGAGGGCAGAATGGTGGTGGGGCCGTTTCTGAGGCCCGCGTAGAAAAACGCCGCGATTCCGAGAAAGACCGCGATGGGGATGAGGAAGATCGTGCTCCTCATGCGCCGGCATCCCGGCTCTCACCTTCGAGGCGCTTTATCTCTTTTCGCGCGCGGGCATGCGCCGCAACGCTTTGCATAATCATGACGCCCAGCACCAGAATGCTTGCCGCATAGCAAGGCCAGACAAAGGCGGCATAGCCGCCCATGGCGAAAAATTCACTCATAGGCCTGCCCCCTTTGCGAGCATCAGCGAGCGCGAGCGGCGGCGGAAGATTTCCGTCCGTATGCGGAGAAACCAGAGCCACACGAACAGAACATTATAGCCGACCGCCATCAAAAGAAGCGGTTTGAGAAAGGCCGGATGGATGCCCGACCCGCCCTCGCGCAGAAGGCTGGCCGGTTGATGCAGCGTGTTCCACCAGTCGACCGAGAAATGGATGATTGGCAGATTGACGACACCGACCAGCGCGAGAACCGCCGCAGCTTTGGCGGCACGCTGCGGATCTTCAATCGCATCCCAAAGCGCGATGTAACCGAGGTAGATGAAGAGAAGAATGAGTTCGGAGGTCAGGCGTGCATCCCACACCCAATAGGTGCCCCACATCGGTTTGCCCCACATCGCGCCGGTAAACAGCGCCAGCGCGGTGAAGCCCGCGCCAAGCGGGGCCGCTGCCTTGGCCGACAGATCGGCGAGTGGGTGCTTGAAGACGAGGCCCATCAGCGACGCGGTCGCGATGACGCCATAGACGAACATGCCCATCCAAGCAGCAGGCACATGCACGAACATGATGCGGACCGTTTCGCCTTGCTGGTAGTCGGGGGGCGCAGTGAACAGCGACATATACAGACCCGTGCCGAGCAGGAGCGCGGCTACACCGCCGACCCAGGGGAGCAACATGCCGGAAAGATCCAGAAACCGTTTCGGATTGGCGAGGGCCGTGAGGCGCGCGGAGAGCGAAAGGTTGGTCATGACCGTGATCTAGGCCCAAGGGCTGTGGAACGACAAGGTTCTATCCGGGAGAAACATGCCCTATCCCGCAAGATTGAGACGCACTGCCGCAGCCGCGGCGAAGGGCGCCAGCAACACGGTTCCCAGGGCAAACGCGGCAAGGAACAGAAAGGCTGCGCTGCCTCCACCTTCGAGCGACGTCAGCACCGCACCCGCACCGAAGATAACTGCAGGCGTGATGAGAGGCAGCACGATCAATGCGAGAATAAGACCGCCGCGTCGTACCGACAGGGTCAACGCCGCCCCTATCGCACCGACCGCACTCAAAGACGGTGTTCCGATGGCAAGCGCACCGATGAGAGCAAGATAGCCTTCTGCCGGAAGGTTGAAGATTAGTGCGAGTAAGGGCGACACCAATGTGAGTGGCAGGCCGGTCGTCAGCCAATGCGCGCATATTTTCATGGCGGCGGCGCTCTCTAGCGACAATGGCGCAAGAGCGAGCAGATCAAGACTGCCATCCTCGAAATCGGCCTGAAACAGGCGGTCGAGCGATAAAAGCGCCGACAGCGCAGCGGCCACCCACAAGACGCCACCGGCAATGCGTCCCAAAAGCGCCAGATCGGCGCCGACACCGAGCGGCACCAATGCTGCGATCGTACCGAAGAACGCGACCGCAAGCATGGCCCCGCCGCCGGCACGGAAAGCGAGCGTCATATCTCGTTTCAAAAGGGCGTAAGCCGGACTCATGCCGCCCCCATGGCAAGGCGTTGCGCCGCAACACCCAGCGGATCATGCGTTGCGGCGATGACGATGCCGCCTTTGGCACAATGCGCGGAAATGAGTTCCGCAATAAGCGCCTTACCCACGCTGTCGAGAGCGGCGAGCGGCTCGTCGAGCAACCACAAAGGACGTTCCGACAGCAGAAGCCGCGCGAGGGCCAGACGGCGCCGTTGCCCGGCGGAAAGATACTGCCCCGGCAGATCACGCATGCGTGAAAGCCCCACGCGATCGAGGACAGTCGCCACCTCGTCCCGCGCGCCGTAAAGCGCGGCTGCGAAGGACGCGTTTTCCATCACCGTCATCTGGTTCTTCACGCCGTCCAGATGCCCGAACCATCCGACGAAACGGCCACGCTCTTCGCCGTCCGTGATTTCGGTGGCCGCCACACGCAGCGACATCGCACCAGCGCTCGGTGACAAAAGACCCGCGAAGACACGTAGCGCGGAGGTTTTCCCTGCGCCATTCGCGCCTTCGAGGCTCAGGGCTTCGCCACGGGTCAGAACAAAATTCAGGTCGCGGAATATCAAACGCCCGCCACGCTCGCAGGCAAGGCCGGTGGCTTCCACTCTATCGAGAGCGTTGTTCAAACGACGCGCCCCGCATCTTCAGGCGAAAACAACAAAGACATCGCCCCGCCTAAGGCGAGACATGACGCCTCAATACATATGCTGGCCGCCATTGATCGACAGCGTCGAGCCGGTGATGAAACCTGCATCGTCGGCGACGAGAAAGGCGACGCCGCGCGCGATTTCCTCGGCATGACCGAGACGCCCCACCGGGATACGAGCGACGATTTTCTCGAGAACATTCGGCGGTACGGCGGCGACCATATCGGTATCGATGTAGCCCGGCGCGATGGCATTAACGGTGATCCCCTTCGCCGCACCTTCCTGCGCGAGGGCCTTGGTGAAGCCGTGAATGCCCGATTTCGCGGCGGCATAATTCACCTGACCATATTGTCCGGCCTGCCCATTGATCGAACCGATATTCACCACGCGTCCAAAGCCGCGGGACAACATGGTTTCCCACGCCGCCTTGCACATATTGAAACAGCCGCCAAGATTGGTATCGAGCACCTCGTCCCAGGATTTGCGTTCCATTTTGCGCATCGTGCCGTCACGGGTAATGCCTGCATTATTCACCACAATGTCGACCGGACCATGTTCGGCGGCAATTTCATTCACCGCTTTGACGCAGGCGTCGAAATCAGAAACGTCCCATTTCTTCGACGGAATTTTCGTCTCCGCGCTGAATTCCCTCGCCTTCTCGTCATTGCCCGCATAATTGGCGACGACTTTATATCCGGCGTCCCGCAAAGCGATGGAAACCGCTTTGCCGATGCCGCGCGTTCCCCCGGTGACAATCGCAACCCGTGCCATGAATTTTCCTTCCCGAATAATTTATGTTTTTTGTTTTATCGCTCGACACACAGCGCGACGCCCATACCGCCGCCGATACACATGGTGGCGAGCCCTTTCTTCGCGTCCTGACGCGCCATTTCATGTAGAAGCGTCACAAGAATGCGCCCCCCCGAAGCGCCGATCGGGTGGCCGATGGCGATCGCGCCGCCATTCACATTCACCTTGTCGGTGTTCCAGCCCATATCCTTGTTCACGGCGCAGGCCTGCGCGGCGAAGGCTTCATTCGCTTCAATGAGATCGAGATCGTCCGCCGACCAGCCCGCCTTCTTCAAGGCGAGACGCGAAGCCGGAACCGGTCCCATGCCCATGATCTTCGGATCAACGCCCGCGCTGGCGAAGGAGGCGATCCGGGCGAGCGGAGTCAGCCCGCGCTTCGCCGCATCGGCGGCGCTCATTAATACCAGCGCCGCGGCGCCGTCATTCAGTCCCGAAGCGTTGCCCGCCGTCACCGTGCCGTCCTTGGCGAAGGCAGGGCGGAGCCCGGCCACACTTTCATAGGTCGCGCCGTCACGAATGTACTCGTCTACCTCGACAATCCGCTCGCCCTTGCGTTCCTTCACGGTCACGGCGGCGATTTCGTCCTTGAACTTCCCCGCCTTGTTGGCGGCTTCGGCCTTGTTCTGCGAGGCCACGGCGAAACGATCCTGATCCTCGCGGGTTATCTGGAATTCCCGCGCGACGTTCTCCGCCGTGATGCCCATATGTATACTAGTGAAGGCATCGGTGAGGCCGTCCGAGATCATCGTATCCGCAAAGCTCAACGGACCGAATTTCGTGCCGGCGCGAAGGTGTGCGGCATGTTGTGACATGCTCATCGATTCCTGCCCGCCCGCGATCACAATAGCGGCGTCGCCGGTCTTGATCTGCTGGAACCCGATCCCCACCGCACGTAACCCTGAGCCGCAGATCTGGTTGACCAGCCAGGCCGGGACTTCCTTGGGGATGCCTGCATTCAGCGAGGCCTGACGTCCCGGGTTTTGCCCCTGCCCGGCCGTAAGCACTTGACCGAGAACGACTTCGGACACTTCACCGGCTTCGAGTTTGGCCCGGGCCAGCGCGGCCTTGATGACTGCGGTGCCCAGATCATGGGCCGGTACGGTGGCGAACGCGCCGTTAAAACTACCGACTGCGGTACGCGCGCCGGCGACAATCACTACATCCGTCATGGGACTTCCAATCTTGCGAGGGAGGGAATTTCAGCATTTAGGCTGAGGCAGGGCTAGGGTCAATTCGATTGCTGCAATGCAGAAAAGATGCTGGACTTCGCACGCGCGCCTAGTGTGATATGGGCGCGGAGAACTTCCAAGGGGCGCCGTAGAAGCGCCCCGGGGGATTTGAAACGCCCCGCAACAGCGAAGGTAACATGCTTTGAGCGACGCGACTGCCGGGGCGACAAGCCCGATCATCATCAAGAAATACGCTAACCGCCGTCTCTACAACACCAAGAGCTCCAGTTACGTCACGCTCGATCATCTGTCTCAGATGGTGAAGGAAGGAACGGATTTTGAGGTACGCGATGCGCGCACCGGCGAAGACATCACCCGTACTGTTCTGGCACAGATCATCTTCGACGAAGAGAATAAGGGGCAGCACCTCCTACCCATCCAGTTTTTGCGGCAACTGATCCGCTTCTATGGCGACTCGCTTCAGGCTTTCGTGCCGAGCTATCTCGAAATGTCGATGGACAGCTTCACAAAGAACCAGGAAGAAATGCGCGGCAAGTTTGCCGATATTTTCAGCGGGCGCCTCGGGTTCAAGGATCTCGGCGTTAAAGACTTCGAGAGCCTGACACGGCAGAATCTGCAGATGTTCGAACGCGCCATGCGCATGTTCTCGCCCTTTGGCGGTATGACACCGGGCGCATCGGGCGAACAAGGCAAGACGGCTGCGAATGATTCCGCGCCCGCCGCCCGCGACGAGGAAATCCGCGAGCTTAAAGACCAGCTCGCCGCCATGCGCGAACAGATCGCGCAGCTGGCACGGAAAGACTAGCGCGAATGTCACGACAAGGTGCCTGATTTCGGTCAGGCAGGCACAGGACGGTCCCCGCTCAGGCGATCGCGCTTGCGGTCCTGGTGTGCCGCCCTGCCCGGTGAAGAACCACCAGCGTCAGAAGCAGCAAAGGCAGCGTGAAGAGGACCATCGCCTGCCACCCCGCAAAATGCAGCAGCGCGCCGGACAAAAGCGACGAGGTCCCGGTGCCGACGAAAATCAGCATCTCGTTGAACCCCTGAACCTTGCCCCGCTCGGACGGAAGATGCGATGCGCTGAGAAGTTGCGTGCCGCCGATATAGAGAAAATTCCAGCCAACCCCGAGAAGGAACAGTGCGGTCCAGAACAGCGTAACCGACGTCCCCGCAGTGGCGGCGATCACGGCTGCGATCATGAGCGCTGCACCCCAGCGCATGATAGGGAATGCACCGAAACGCTGCACCAGGCCGCCGGTGAAAAACGAAGGCGCAAACATTCCGACCACATGCCATTCGATCACGAACGCAGCGTCTGCGCCGCTATGATGATGCATGGTCATGGCGAGCGATGTGGAGGTCATCAGAAAATTCATCACCGCATAGCCCGTGATGGCGCCGAGGATCGCAACCCTGATGCCGGGCGTTGCGAGGATTTCACCGAACGGGCGTGGAGGAGTTTCGCTGGCACGCTCTGCTGCTGATATCTCCGGCAGACGAAGAAAGCCGGCAAGAACGAAGGAAAGAACCGCGAAGCTCATCAGGGCGAAATAGGTCGCGAGGTAACGCACGGGGAGAAGATCGTCGGTCAGAACTGCCGTCTGCGGCCCGAGAAAAGCTCCAATGAGGCCGCCTGCCAGCACATAGGAAATGGCGCGGCTGCGGCGGGAATCGGGAACCGCTTCCGCAGCGGCAAAACGATAATACTGGCCAGTGGCGCTGAACGAACCCGCGAACAGCGACGCAAACAGAAAAAGTTCAAAGCTTTCTTCGATCAGCGCGAACGCTGAAAGCGCCGCGCCCAGAAAACCGACAACCGCGCCAAAACGAAAACCGAATACACGTCCCATGCGCTTCATCAGAAGCGAGATCGGCATGGCTGTTGCGGCAGCGCCAATGACGAAGACGGTAAGAGGGGTCGTTGCAAGCGCCGGATCCGGCGCCAGGCTGAAAGCGATGGGTGCCGCGAGAAGGACGAAGCCGACATTGTTGGTGAGAAGCAACGCCTGCAGCGCGACCAGGAGTCCAACCACGGTTTTCGAACCCGACATCGCGCCTACCGAACCGCTGAAGCGGCTCTTTCTGCACCCGTTCGGCGCGTTGCGCCAGATCTTTAGGACGCGATGGCCGGCAAATTCGCCCAGGCGGGCGCGGTGTCTGGACGGCCGAAATGAAAGCCCTGGAAATAATCGACGCCGTACTCTGCCAGCAGGCATGCGTCTTCTTCCGAATCCACCCACTCGGCAACGGTTTCGAGGTGAAAGTTCTTAGCAAGATCGACCAGCGTACGAACGAACACCTGATTGTCCGGAGAGTGGCTTAGATTCTTCACGTAGGAGCCGTCGATCTTGACCATGTCGAACCGAAGCATGTGAAGATTGCGGAACGACGTGTACCCGGCGCCGAAATCATCGATAGCCACACGGCAACCGAGTTCGCGCAAACGGCTGACGAAACGTGCATTGTCCTCGAAGGCCTGAAGCGCTGCAGTTTCGGTGAGTTCCACCGTCAGGCGGCTGGCAAGTTCGTGGTTTTCGCGGATGCAATCGACAAAGGCATTGAGCCATGATTGATCGTTCGCGGTGGTGCCCGAAACATTCAGCGACAATTTCACCGTCGGATGGGCGCGAAGCTGTGCCAGCGTCATTTCGAGCGCAAGCCAATCAACGAGGCGCACAAGCCCTAGAGATTCGGCGGCCGGAATGAATTCACCTGCCACCGCAAGCGAGCCATCCGTACGCGTCATGCGCAGAAGACATTCGTAATGTTCTGGCAGGCGCGACTTCGCACCTACAATCGGCTGATAGGAAAGGATTAGCCTGTTTTCGTTCAATGCCGACATTGTATCATCGGCGATTGTCATCAGGCGCCGGCGCGCGGATTCGCGTTGTGCGGATCGCGTATACACCGCAAAGCCGCTGCGCCCCATTCCCTTCGCGCGTTCCAGCGCTTCGTCGGCCTGCAGCATCGCTTCCTGGCTGGTCGAAGCGTTCTTCGGAAGCGCCACCGCACCCACCGAGATCGTCGCGGATACGGGACCGGCGCGGGTCTCGACAACCTCGCGGCGGACCGCAAGATGCAGGCGCTCGGCGACCATCGCCATTTCGTCTTCACCGCAATCACTGAGGACAACACCGAATTTGTTTCCGGCGGTACGGCCGATGATGTCGCTGCCGCGCAGGGAATTGGCGAGACGCTTGCCGGTGGCGACGATCACCTCATCGGCGACGTCGAATCCGTAGGTCTCGTTGATGATGGCGAGCTTATCGATTCCGGCGACGAAATAGGCACAGCTTCGCCCCTCCCGCTCGGCCTTGCCGATCACGCGTGAAAGCTCTTCGCGCAGGCGGGTCCGGTTCAACTGACCGGTAAGTTCATCGCAGGTGGCAAGAAAGGAGAGGTGCGCCATCAGCGCTTTCTGCTCCGTGACGCGGCGCAAGACGCCCACAACGCGCTCTACCGTGCCGTCTTCGCCTTCAAAGCGAACGGCGCGAATTTCAAAATAGTCGCGCTGTGTTCTGGAAGCGACATCGAACTCCAGCATAAAGCCCGGCTCCAGCGGGCACACTTCGTCGATAAAGGCGGCGAAACGTTCACGCATGGCCGGCGATAACCACGCCCGCAAGGCCTGACCGCGATCCATCTTTGAGATGTCGATGTGATGGCGCAGCACATTGTCCGCTCCATCCCAGACGAGCATGTCGTCGGCAAGCGTCCAGTCGAACACGGCTTCGTCGGCACCGTCAAGCGCGAGGCGCATACGTTCTGTCGCTGCCGCATTCGAAAGCGCGTTCAGATTGTCATTGAGCGCTTTATGGAGAACTCTACCGCGAGCCAACAATCACCTGTGTCGTTCGGCGGCTTTGATGACCGCACGTGTACTCAGGTTTTAGAGGGAAGCCTTTAAGAAACTCGAAATTTCACGCCGGGGTGGCTCGCCCGTCGGAGCAGTCGCGAAGAAAGTGGTTACCAAACTGCGCGAAAGCTACGGGATCGTTTACCTGTTCTGAACCCCTTCCCGGCAGAGAAAGATCAAAAACGCCTGCTTCGTTGCCGTTTGCGAGCGTTCGTTCCGCACGAAAGGAAAGTGATTTCTTAATTTCGTACTAGCATGAAGGAGGCACGGTCCCGTTTCGGGACACTGAAACCAACATCTCCGAAAGCGTTTCTCCGCACTTGGAGGGGTCCGTGAGCGGACGCCCTTTAGCGCGTCGCAGCGGTCGGCAGGTTAATCAGGCCTGCCGCTAGAACGGGACCATGCCCTTCGTGCTGCAACACCACGGCGATACCATCATGCTCGCCTTGCGCAAGCGCAACGGGAACCGAGAATGTAGCTTCTCCACCACTCCAGGAACCGGCGCTCGTAATATCGCGGACAATATTGGTGTAGACGAGATGGCGGTCGCGGTTTTCACCGCCCTGCACCGTCACCTCCGCATGGGATAGTATGCGCATAACCCATAAATCCGCCGGTCGGTCCGGCGAAAGATCCGAAGGTACCGTTCCGGAAATCCGGACCACGAGTTCGCCCGCATCATAGGAAAGCACCAGCGAGACAGCCTCCGGGTCGACGCGCGAGCCACGGCCCGCGACGTGTCCGGCTACAGCGTTGAAGACCCGCTCGCGCTTGTTGCCGACCACGTCGTCAACGCCGCCGACGATGATCTGCGGCGTGTAGATAGCCGGGCGCCGCATCGCGTCGGCATAGGCTTTCTGCCGGTCGGTGTTAGACACCGACGCCAGCGTGTCCCGCCAGCCGAGCATGTCCCAATAGGTAATCGGAAAACTGAGGGCGATTACGTCGCTGCGGCCGGCGAGATCGGACAGGATTTGATCCGCAGGCGGACAATCGCTGCAGCCCTGACTGGTAAAAAGCTCCACCAGCACCGGCTGCCCGCCGCTAGCGGCCCTAGCCCCGCCCCAGAGGAGCGCGGCGGAAATCCCGAGAAGAGAAACGGTAAGTGCAGCCGCGCGAAAAATCATACGGAAAACAATAGGCGCTGGGCAAACGATCACCCAAGAGGAGCCGCCATCACGAAGCCTTGAGGCGCCGCCCGTACCACGCGGTGCCTGCCGTCTCCGGCAGGCACATTCGCGTGAACATGGATGTCATCATGCCGCCAGAAGGTTACGCAGCACGTGATGCAGGATACCGCCATTCACAAAATAGGCGACTTCATCAAGCGTATCGATGCGCGTGACGAGCGGCATGTCCGCCGTTCTCCCATCCGGATAGGTGATCTTCGCTACAATATGCTGGCGCGGCTTGACGCCCGATGCGAGGCCGACGATCTCGACGGTCTCACGTCCGGTCAACGCGTAATCATTGCGCGTTTTCCCGCCTTCGAATTCGAGCGGCAAGATGCCCATGCCGACCAGGTTGGAACGGTGAATGCGCTCGAAGGATTCTGCGATAACGGCGGCAACGCCCAGGAGACGCGGCCCCTTCGCCGCCCAGTCGCGCGAGGACCCGGTGCCATATTCCTTCCCTGCGAAGATAACCGTCGGCACGTCTTCGGCCTGATATTTCATGGCCGCATCGTAAATCGACATTTCTTCGCCCGAAGGCGCCGCAGCGGAATAATAGATCGTATTGCCGCCTTCCCGTCCGCCCATCATCTCGTTGCGGATACGGATATTGGCGAAGGTGCCGCGCATCATGACCTCATGATTGCCGCGACGCGCGCCGTAGGAATTGAAATCGGCAGGCGGAACGCCATTGGCCATCAGATATTTGCCGGCCGGTCCGTCCTTCTTGATCGATCCTGCGGGACTGATGTGGTCGGTCGTAATGGAATCGCCGAAGACGCCGAGAACCCGCGCACCGATAATGTCGGTCACGGGCTTGGGCGTCATCGTCATGCCTTCGAAATAGGGCGGGTTTTTCACATAGGTCGAGTCACCATCCCATTTGTAGGTCTTGCCCTTGTTGGCCTTGACTTTCCGCCAGATGGCGCTGCCTTCGAACACGTCGGCATAGCGCGCCCGGAACATGGCCGGGGTCACGCACTTGCGCACCGTGTCGGCGATTTCCTTCTGGGTCGGCCAGATATCGCGCAGGAAAACCGGACGCTTCTTGGAGTCGAAGCCGATCGGCTCCTTCGTCAGGTCGATATTGATATTGCCGGCGAGTGCGTAGGCGACGACGAGCATCGGCGAGGCGAGATAATTCGCGCGCACCTGTGCGTGTACGCGGCCTTCGAAATTGCGGTTGCCCGACAAAACCGACGCCACCACGAGATCGCCATCCGTCACTGCTTTGGCGACCTCGTCCGGCAGCGGTCCGGAATTGCCGATGCAGGTCGTGCAACCATAGCCGACGAGATTGAACCCAAGCTTGTTGAGCGGCTTGTCGAGTCCCGATTTGGCAAAATAGTCGGTAACGATCTGACTACCCGGCGCGAGCGAGGTTTTCACCCACGGACGCACTTTAAGTCCGAGTTTCACCGCTTTGTCGGCGATCAAGCCGGCGCCCAGCATCACATAGGGATTGGACGTATTGGTGCAGGACGTGATCGCGGCAATCGCAACATCGCCATGTCCGATGGAATACCCGCCGCCTTCGACCTCCACACGACGACCTTCATCGCCCGCCTTCTTGAAGAAATTCTTCAGCGCGTCGTCGAATTCGGGGCCGACATTCGGCAGGGCCACGCGGTCCTGTGGACGGCGGGGGCCTGCCATGCTCGGTTCCACGGCGTCGAGATCGAGATGCAGCGTATCGGTGAAAACCGCTTCCTCGCTTTTCCCTGTGCGGAAAAGACCCTGGGCCTTGGCATATTTTTCGACCAGCGCGATACGCTGGGGATTACGCGCTGTTGCCTTGAGAAAGCGCAGGGTTTCCGTGTCGATCGGGAAGATGCCGCAGGTCGCACCATATTCCGGCGCCATATTGGCGATGGTCGCGCGGTCTTCGAGCGGCATGGCATCGAGACCCGTACCGTAAAACTCGACGAATTTTCCGACAACGCCCTGCTTGCGCAGCATCTGTGTCACGGTGAGAACGAGATCGGTCGCGGTACAGCCGGCGCGCAGCTTACCCGTAAACTTGAAGCCGACGACTTCGGGAATCAGCATCGAGATCGGCTGGCCGAGCATCGCGGCTTCCGCTTCGATGCCGCCGACGCCCCAACCGAGAACCGAAAGGCCGTTGATCATCGTCGTGTGCGAATCGGTGCCGACGACAGTATCGGGATAGGCGTATTCGACCGCGGCGCCTTTGCCTTCCTTGATCTTGTCGGTCCACACCGTCTGGCCGAGATATTCAAGATTGACCTGGTGACAGATGCCGGTGCCGGGCGGTACGACGCGGAACCGATCGAAGCCCTGCTGGCCCCAGCGCAGAAACGAATAGCGCTCGCCGTTGCGTTCATATTCCAGCGCCACGTTCTTTTTGAACGAATCCTTATGGCCGAACGCATCGACCATCACCGAGTGGTCGATCACGAGATCGACCGGCGTCAACGGATTGATCTTTTCCGGATCGCCCTTCAGCGCCGCCATGGCGTCGCGCATCGCTGCGAGATCGACGACAGCCGGAACGCCGGTGAAATCCTGCATCAGCACGCGCGCCGGACGGAAAGCGATTTCGCGCGTCGAGGACCGCGTTTTGCCCCAGGCGGCGATCGCCTTGATGTCTTCCTTGGTGACCGTCTTGCCGTCTTCATTGCGAAGAAGGTTCTCAAGCAGAACCTTCAGCGAAAAGGGAAGGCGTGAAACGCCCTTCAACCCGTTCTTTTCGGCGGCCTTCAGGTTGAAATAGACGTAGGTTTTCTTGCCGACAGTAAGTTTGCGGCGCGATTTGAAGCTGTCGAGGCTAGGCATTGGGCCCTCTTTTGCCTTCCGCGAATGCGGGTTTTCGGTGGGTGGGAATCGGCGCGGACATTAATTCCATTTATTTGCGAAGGCTACCGCGAATACCGCCGGAATTTGTAGCCAAATCCCGAGAAAACCGACACGCCGGAAGTCTTGCACCTGGCTGTGTTATTCTCTACCCGCGTGCGCTCCGCAATGGTGGATCGATCCAAAGAGGCCAAAGAGGAAAGAAGCACCGCTTTCGCCTTGTCATCGGCAACGACGGACGATATTGGCCCGTTTTCCGGGCATATGGGCGGGACGATGCAAAAATCATAGGCGTTTCGCCTGTGTCTGCCGGTCGCAAATCCGCCGCTCCGCTGCTAAGACGCTCGGCGCAAGCGAGGATGAGAGGGCAGCACATTCGAATAGCTCTAAGAAACGCTCCACATTGTTGCCACGTTCGCCCCATATTCGAGTTGCGGACAGGACCCGAGGGTCCGCCAGGCGGCAGACGAGGCCAGGATTCAGGATCGAAATTGCGACACCGAAAGGCTCATCGGCCAGGCATTGTCCTTGCTGCCGTATTGGCGTCTTTGATGATCGCCCTGCCAGCGGCGGCGCAGACCAACACGGTCGAGCCGCAACGCCTGATGATCACACCGACCGGTCCGCAGCCCGAGGACGGCCATTACGCCGCCGGGGACGAAGCGCAGTTCTGGATCGATCATCAGGGCGGGAATGTCCGCCTGCGCTTTGCCGACAGCGAGGAGATTTTCTACCTAACCGTGGAACCGTCCACATTGGGCGGACGCGTACTGAAATATGATACCGGCGATGTCGCGCTGGCGGTGAGCGGCTGGGGCGGCGTGACGCTCTACACGAAGCGCACCCCGAACGGCATTCCCGCCGAGCGCATGGGCAATGCGCCCAATCTCGAACCGCGGCCGGTTACCGCGCGTGAGACCCAGCATTTTGCGGCAACGCTTTCTCAGAATCTTGAAACGGAGGAACGGCTCAATGTCGGCTTCGCGGCGAATTGGGAGCGCATCTCCCGGGGCAACCGCGTCCGCTCTCTCGCCATTGATGCCATGCGCAACGCCTCCTATGCGTTAAGCGAACTTTCGGAAAACCGGGACACCAAGGCGGCTTATGCCGACCGAATAAAGGTCGTGCGAATAGTTGCCGCCGAAGCGGCCGCTGTCGAAGTGGAGAACGAGGTCGTTACGGTCTCCTTCGATGCCGATGGAGAAGCATCCGACCGCCCGTCTTCACGCGCGATTGTTGATGCGATCCAGCGGGGCCCGGACGCGAACGCGGCTCCCTAAGGCGCGAATTCGAAGCCCGAAAATTCGAATCCGGGCGCAACCGTGCAGCCCACAAGCGTAAAGGCTCCAAGGCTTCGCGCGCTCTGCCAGATATTCTTCGGAACGACGATCTGCGGGTTTTCGCCGCGCGCGATATCCGATCCCAGGACATGACGTGCGGGCGACGCGACCGTCTCGCCGACGAAAATTTCGAGCGGCGCGCCACTATAGAAATGCCAGATTTCCGCGGCATCGACCCGGTGCCAGCGCGATATCTCGCCCGCGCGCAGCAGATAATAAATCGCTGTCGAATGCGCTCTTGCGCCATCCTCGCGCGTATCGCGGAATGTCTCGCGGTAAAACCCGCCTTCCGGATGGGGCATTAGACCGAGCCGCTTGATGATGTCGTCGGCGTCGCTCATCTGCGATCTTCGAGGAAAGGATTGGCGGCGCCGTCCGCAATTGCTTTGCGCATGCCGGCAGCTACGCCGCGCGCATCGGCAAGCGCGTCGTGCCGGCGGCCTTCGAACACTGTGCCCGCCGCTTCCGCGACATCGGAGGCGTGCTTGCCGGTCAGATCGTTTCCCCCCTCTGCAAACCACGGAATGACGTTGCTGTAGGGCGGAATCGATAAAACACCTTCCCAGCCATACAGACGAATATTCTCCTTGAAAATGAGATCGTCGCGCCCGAATGCCCAGAGCGGCGCTTCATCGGCAAATTCAAGAAAGGCGCGATAGGCCGTTACGAAATCGGTTCCGCGCAAGGACATGGCCTCATTGGTGATGCCCGTCAGCGCAGTGATATAATCCGATAGCACGGCATTGAACCGCGGGCGCACGAGAATCTCGAATTCATCAACGCATTGGAGGTCTGCGACATCAAGTTTCACCGCGCCGATCTGTATGACCTCCCGCTTTTCGTCCGGCAGCGACCAGCCGCGTGCGCGCGAGCCCTCCCAGGAGGTAAATTCAAGATCAAAGATGACGGCATAGGAACGGCGTTTCTTGGACAAGGGGAACCCAAATGGTGCGGGGAAACCAGAGTTCCCATTGTTACCACAACATCTACTCCGAAAGGGCCTGCCGCAATTCTTTCTTTCTGCTCTTTCCCTGAAACAGCGTCATCGCATAGAACCCTTATAACCCGATGGCGTTATAGATCGGGGACCGGAAACCGGCTTGCACCACACGGCGCTGAGAGCCGAGGGAGCTAACAGCAGACCATGCGCGACAGAGCAAGAGTGAGAGCGGCCCTTCCCGTTCCGAAACCCCACCATGATTCTGCCGAAGCTGGTGCTGTTTTGGCGGCCGCGACGCATTTAATCGGCACGTCGGATCCGCTTCTCTCCGCGTTCTTTTCCTCTTTCACACGCTACGCCATCACGGAAGACATTGTCCGCTTTACCGGTGCGGAGCTCGCCGGTCTGGTAGGTCATGTCTATCGGACAAGCGCAACGCGCACCCCAGGGCGTTGCCTGGTCGAAACCTTCGATCTTGCCGACGCAACAGACACTGCAAGACCCGAGGCCATTCTCGTCGCCGTGAATGACGACATGCCTTTTCTTTACGATTCCTGCATTGCCGAGGTCAGCGCGCGGGGCTTCAATATCCGCGCCGCCTTTCACCCCATCATGGCCCGCAAACATGACGGCCTTGCGGAGCCCGTGACGGAGAGCGTCATCGTGCTCGCGCTGGGTGCGGCCGACAAGGAACAGCTGGAGGCGTTGCGTAGCGGCCTTCGCAAAATATTCGAAAACGTATATGCTGCGGTCCGCGACTGGACCGCGATGGTGGCGCGCTTGCGTGATACCACCGTCGAGCTGAAGAACAATCCTCCGGACGTTCCGGAAACGCAGCTCTCGGAAAGCTTGGCTTTCCTTGAGTGGCTTGCCGACAATCATTTTACATTTCTGGGTGCGCGCGATTACCTGTTCGACGGAAGCGGAAACGGAAAGCTTGATCCCGATTTTTCGACCGGCCTCGGCCTTCTCGCTGACCCGGAAAGGCGCGTCGTGCGGCGCGGCACGGACCGTTCGAACCTCACGCCTGAGGTTCGGGATTTTCTGACCAAGCCCAACCCGCTGATCATTGCCAAATCGAATGAACGCTCGCCCGTCCATCGCCGCGTCTATATGGATTATATCGGTATCAAACGCTTCGATCAGACCGGTACGCTGAAGGGTGAACGTCGATTCGTGGGCCTTTTCACATCGACGGCCTACAGCCAGTTTCCGCCCACCATTCCGCTCTTGCGGCAGAAAGTGGCCCGCGCATTGGCGGGCTCCGGCCTACCGATAGAAAGCCATGACGGCAAAGCGCTGGCCCATATCCTCAACACATATCCGCGCGATGAATTGTTTCAGATCAGCGAAGAGGAATTGCTCGATACCGCGCTCGGCATTCTCGCGCTGGTACAACGGCCTAAAGTCCGCGTCTTCCTGCGGTTCGACCGCTTTGATCGTTATGTTTCCGCGCTCGTTTTCGTGCCCCGCGAGCGCTACAACACCACCGTTCGCGAAAAAATCCATGCCATTCTCGCGCGCTCTTTCGACGGAAGAACGTCCAGCGCAACTCCGTCGCTCGAGCAGGATGCGCTGGCACGCGTCCATTTCATTATCGGCCGCAATCCGGGACCGCGCCCGCATGTGGATGCGCGTGAACTCGAAGCCGAAATTCGCGCGGTCATACGAACCTGGGACGATGAATTCACCGATACGTTGGCCGCACGTCACGGCGAGGCAGCGGGAGACATTCTTGAAACGCGGTACACGGGCGCATTTCCGCCCGCCTATCGCGATACGTTTACGCCGGCAGATGCTATCGGGGATATTGCATTGGTGGAACGCGTCCTCTCGGGACAAACACCGGGCGGCAATCTTCTCGTCCACGTCTATGAACGCAATGAACCGGACGACGAGGACCACTATCTGCGCCTGAAAGTGCTGGCGAGAGATGATTATGTTTCCCTCTCGGACAGCGTTCCCGTCTTCGAAAATCTCGGCCTGAAGGTCATCGCCGAGGACACGTTTCTGTTGACGCCGAAAGACAAGACCGGCGAGGAGCGGCGCGTGGCCGTGCTCGATTTTCTCATGGAGCCTGCCGAGGGCGGAACGGTCGACCTCGCCCGCGTAAAGACGCATCTGGAAGATGCGTTTCACGCGATATGGCGCGGCGAAGCGGAATCGGACGGATTCAACCGCCTCATTCTTCTCACCGAACTGACCTGGCGCGATGTAAGTATCCTACGCATGGCGGCGAAATTTCTGCGCCAGACGGGCCTGACCTTCAGCCAGAACTATATGGAAGCAGCCCTGGTGCGAAATTCTGAAATCGCGCTCCAGCTCATTGATCTTTTTTACGCCGCGCACGATCCCGACGCCTTTTCGGATTCGAAGGCGCGAACGCGCGATGCCGCATCTATTCGCGAACGCATCGACGCCGCACTGGAAAATGTTCCCAATGCCGATGAAGATCGGATCATCCGCGCCTTCCTCGCGGTCGTTGATGCATCGCTTCGGACGAATTTCTTCCAGCGTTCGGAGGACGGCGCATTCCGGTCGTCGCTTGCGATCAAACTCGACAGCGCCCGCCTGGACATGCTGCCTGCGCCCGTTCCCCATGTTGAAATTTTTGTCTATTCGCCGGAAGTCGAAGGAGTTCATCTGCGCTTCGGACCGGTGGCGCGGGGTGGGATTCGCTGGTCCGACCGCGCCGAGGATTTCCGCACCGAAGTGCTCGGCCTCGTAAAGGCGCAGCAGGTTAAAAATGCCGTTATTGTTCCGGTCGGCGCAAAAGGCGGCTTCTATCCCAAGCAATTGCCGAAAGAAGCAACGCGCGAGGACATCCAGGGGGCCGCCATTGCCGCCTACAAGACATTCATCTCGGCTCTACTCGATCTCACCGACAATATCTCGGCGGACGGAACGATTATTCCTCCGGCGAATGTCGTGCGCCACGATGGCGACGATCCCTATCTCGTGGTGGCCGCCGATAAAGGTACGGCGAGCTTCTCCGACATTGCCAACGCTCTCGCGCTGGAGCGCGAATTCTGGCTGGGCGATGCCTTCGCATCGGGTGGCAGCAAGGGCTATGACCACAAGAAAATGGGCATTACCGCGCGCGGTGCTTGGGAAGCCGTCAAACGCCACTTCCGGGAGCGAGGCCAGGACATTCAGACCGAGCCTTTCACCTGCATCGGTGTCGGCGATATGTCAGGCGATGTGTTCGGCAATGCGATGTTGCTGTCGGAGAAAACGAAGCTCGTCGCGGCCTTCGATCACCGGCACATTTTCTTCGATCCCGCGCCCGATCCGGAAAGGAGCTGGGCCGAACGCAAGCGGCTTTTCGATTTGCCCCGCTCGTCCTGGAAGGATTACGCCAAGGAATTGATTTCCGAAGGTGGCGGCGTCATTCCGCGCAGTGCCAAGGAGTTCCGGCTGACGGCTCAGATGAAGGCGTTAACGGGCCTCACAAAAGACGAAGCGACGCCACAGGAAATTATCCGCGCGCTCTTAACCACCAGCACCGATCTTCTTTTCTTCGGCGGCATCGGGACATTCGTGAAGTCCACCGCAGAAAGTCACGCGGATGTCGGCGACCGTGCCAATGATTCACTACGTGTGGACGGCAAGGACGTGCAGGCACATGTGATCGGCGAAGGCGCCAATCTCGGCATGACGCAGCTGGGCCGCGTCGAATATGCGCGCGAAGGCGGCGAGGCTCACGAAGGTGGCCGCGTGAATACCGACGCTATCGACAATTCCGCCGGGGTTGATACCTCCGATCATGAAGTGAATCTAAAGATTCTGATGAATGCGCCCCTCAGGCGCGGTGAGATCTCGTGGGACGAGCGCGATCAGCTTCTTTTTGCCATGACCGACAAAGTGGCGAACCTCGTATTGCAGGACAATTACGACCAGACTCTGGCCATCTCGGTTGCGCAGAGCACGGCGCGGGAGGACCTCGAAGCCTCGGCGCGTTTTGTCCGCGACCTCGAACGCACAGGACGCCTGCAACGCGCGGTCGAAAAACTGCCGCGGGATGAAGCATTTGGTGAAATCGCGAAGGCGGGCGGGGGCCTGACGCGGCCGGAAATCGCGTTGCTCCTAGCCTATGCCAAGCTCGATCTCTTACACGATGTAAGCGCGAGCGCGCTGCCGGAAGACCCTTATTTCGAGACCTTGCTCCAGGATTATTTTCCCCCTCGCGCTGTTGCGAAATTCGGCGAGGAACTGGGCAGGCATCGCCTGAAGCGCGATATCGTTGCAACACAGCTCGTGAACAGAACCGTCAATCTTGCGGGACCTCTTTTCGCTTTTCGGATGCGCGAACTTTCCAATGCGGAGCCTTGGCGCGCGGCGCGGGCCTTCGCCATCGCTGATGGCGCATTTGGTCTGTCCAGCCTCAAAGACCGTATCGACACGCTGGATCTAAAAGTCGCGGCGGAGATCCAATATGCCATGATGGCCGATATCGGTGAGTTCCTGCGCCGCGTGGGCCATTGGTTCATTGCGCATTTGCCGTCCGATGCCGCACTCGGCCCTACCATTGATGCGCATAGCGAAGGCACTGCGGTGCTGAAATCGCTTTTCCCGAGCGGTGTCACGGCACTCGAAGCCGAAACCGCCACCGCACGCCTCGAAGCGCTCCGCGCGGCGAAGGTGCCGGATGATATAGCACGCGACGTCGCACTTTTGCCCGTGATCGCCGCGGTCCCGGAAATCGTCCTTCTCGCCGGACAGTGCTCCTTACCGTTCACGGCGGCAGCGGGCGCGTTCATTGCCGTTGGCGAAAGCGCACGCCTAGACCGGTTGCGGGCGCAGATCGCCAATGTCGTCACCTCGGACCATTGGGACCGTCTGGCGCTACGGCGCATTTTCGACGATCTCAATTCGGCCCAACGCTTTCTTGCCGGCGAAGCATTGTCGGCCGCCGGCCCCATCGCAACGGAAGAGGACGGCGCGAAGGCAGCTCAGGCCTGGGCCGTGAAGCGGGCGGATGCGCTCGCCCAGGCACAGGCTTTTCTGGACGAATTCGAGCAGGGCGAGGCCCCCTCCATCGGCAAACTCACCCTGGCGAATAGCGAAATTCAGAAATTGGCCAACGAATCCGCGTGACTTAGGCACGAAACCGGAACGAAAGCCGTTCTCGCGGATTGCGCGAACCCTGAAATTTGCGGAGTCTCCGCCCCGCAAAGTCCCTTCCGGCTCGAAATGTCTCAGGAGATCGAAATAAGGCTCGCCGTCCGTCCGGACGATCTTGCCCTCCTGTCTGCTGCGCCCCTTATAAAACGCCTGGTGCAAGGGACCGCCTCAACCCGCCGGCTTTGTACGACGTATTACGACACCGAAAGCTTCGCCTTCGCCCGAACCGGTGTTTCGTTGCGCGTACGCAAAAAAGGCCGGACCTATATTCAGTCCGTGAAGGAAAAGAATGCCGGTGCGCTGGCCTCGGAACGCAGCGAATGGGAATCGCCCCTGCCCTCGTCCCAACCCGATCTGCGCTTTATCCCGGATCCCGATGCGCGCGAACGCCTGATCGCGCTTGCGGAGGGTAAAGCGATTGGACCCACAATCGAAACCGAAATTCGCCGCACCACCCGGCATTTGAAAACTGAGACGGGCGATGAAGTCGAATTCGCCATCGACCGCGGCGAAATCCGTACCCTGGTGAACGGACGCGAGACGCTTGCCATTTCCGAAGTCGAACTGGAACTGAAGCACGGCTCGCCCGCCGCACTCTACATGATCGCCCGCGCCCTCTCCGAAGAAGCCGCGATCACCGTTTCGACCGAGAGCAAATCCGAGCGGGGTTTGCGCGCCATTGAAGGGCGTGGCCTCATGACGTTCAAAGCTGGGCGTCTGGTGCTCCCCGCCAACGCCACCGCGGAGGACGCCTTTCGCGCGACCTTGATGCATTGCCTGCGCCACATCGCACAGAACACCGCCGCCGTCGCGGAAGGTCGCAGCGTTGAAGGTCTTCATCAACTTCGCGTCGGCTTGCGCCGTTTGCGCGCGGGCTTCAGCGCCTTTGGCGAAGCCTTCGAAGGTCACGCGCTGGACGATCTGAAAGCGAGCGCGAAGACAATAGCGCGCGCTTTCGGCGAGACCCGCAATCTCGATGTGTTTGCGACCGAACTGCTGCCGCCCGTCGAGAAGGCCGCGCCTGAGCGCACCGGTATTGCCGAGCTTCGGATGCAGCTAAATATGCTGCGCGATGCGTCCTGGGACCGCACTTCGGCGCTGGCCGGCTCCGACACCTTTACCCGCTTTCTGCTTGATCTCGCCGCCGCCGAAAGCCGTATCTGGCGTGAAAATGCGGACGCTGTGCGTATTGCCGCGTTCACCCGACCGGCGAAGGAACTCGCCTGCGAAGCCCTGAAGAAGCGCGACCGCAAAGCGCGCAAACGCGCGAAACATCTTTCTGCGCTCACTACCGAGGAGCGGCACTCGCTACGCATCGCCCTCAAGAAAATCCGTTATGCGGCGGAGTTCTTCGCGTCGCTGTTTCCGCCGAAAGACGTGACCGATTACGTGAAGAAACTCAGCGACACACAGGACGTGTTCGGCGCACTTAACGATTCCGCGACCGTCGATGAGATCCTAACGCATATCCAGAAACATGCGATAATGGAAACCAGTGCGGAATTTCGGGAAGGCGCCGCTTTTATGGAAGGCTGGCACGTAAGCCGCGTCGGACTCGCATGGAAAGATGCAAAGGGGCGCTGGAAGCGCCTCGCAAAAAGCGAACCCTTCTGGGCGTGAGCCCTTAAACTTCGAGCGTCGCCAGAACCGGAACGTGATCGGATGTCTGCGTCCAGCCGCGCGTCTCTTTTAATATCGCGTGGTTCGACACTGCGCCCTTCAGGCCGGGGCTCACCCAGATGTGGTCCAGCCTGCGTCCGCGATTGGACGCTTCCCAGTCCTGTGCGCGATAGCTCCACCAAGAATAAATCTTCTCGTTCATCGGCACGAATTCGCGCGTGACGTCGATCCAGTCGAACGCCGCCTTGGCGGCGCCCAGAAGCTCGATCTCTACCGGCGTATGACTGACGACATCGAGAAGCTGTTTGTGGCTCCACACATCATGTTCGAACGGCGCGACATTCAGATCGCCTACCATGACGACAGGATTATTGCGGCGGCGGCGCTGTTTCTCGAAGGCCTCGGCGAGCTCACGCAGGAAGTCGAGCTTATGGGCGAATTTGGGATTGGCCTTGATGTCAGGAATGTCGCCGCCGGCGGGTACATAGAAATTATGCAGCTCCAAACCGTTCTCGAACTCGGCGCAGACGTGGCGCGTGTCGTCCTTGCCGCAGAATGCATCCGCGCGAAATTTCCTGAATGGCAGGCGGGAGAGAATGGCGACGCCGTGATAACCCTTCTGACCATTGATCGCCTGATGGACATAGCCCAGCTCGCGGAACGTCTCGGCGGGGAAAAGCTCGTTGGGGCACTTTGTCTCCTGTAGGCAGAGTACGTCCGGGCCCTCCTGCTCCAGAAGACGGCGCACCAGCGGCGCGCGCAGACGCACGGAGTTGATATTCCAGGTGGCGAGGCGGAGCGCGGTCATTTCTTTCCCTAACGCCATTGCCCAGCCGGCAACAGCCAAAACCTTGAACTTGCCCGCCTTTTCCAGGCCGGTAAGCAATTCTTCACCAAGAATCTGACACAGAAAATATTTCTCACATTATTCATTGTTTTCTATTCGGGGTTACCTTATATTGCATTGCAGCGGTTGACCCGCACTGACGAATGGAGAGAACAATGAATAAGACCGGCTTCTTCCCCGAGCACCATGAGGCCAAAGAGATCACCCAGCGCGATATGTGGGTCCTGTCCCGCATCGCCGTGGCGAGCGCCGCCGCGCTGACGGTTGTCACCTTCGGTCTCCTCCTTGGCTAATCGGGGCTAACACCCCAAAGACCTTGGCGTTGGTCGGCGCAAGCTGCGCCGACCAACGTATTTAGGTATTTTTATCTAATAATTCCAATGGCCATCGTGCCTTTGGTGCCGTGTCGAGTGGATCGCTCCACCCCAGCGCCAAACGCTCAATTCCCGCCCAGGCAATCATTGCCCCATTGTCCGTACAGAGCGCCGGCGGCGCTACCGTCAACGCGAATCCCTCTTCTCCGGATACCTGCTTAAGCGCGCCACAAATCGCCTGATTGGACGCGACACCACCCGCTACTATGAAATTCAGTACGTTGTTCTTAATCCCGAACTCCGTTCGGAACCGTTGCATCGCAACACGAACGCGATCTTTCAACACATCCACCACCGCCGCCTGAAAGGAGGCGGCGACATCCGCCCTCAACGTATCGTTGAGCGATCCCCCGTTTGAGGTTAGCTCGGCAACAGAAAGACGCACTGCGGTTTTCAGACCTGAAAATGAGAAGTCCATTCCTTCTCGTCCGCGCATGGGACGGGGAAAAGGAAACCGCTTCGGATTACCGGTTTTGGCCCTGACCTCAATTTCCGGGCCGCCCGGATAGGGAAGACCTAACAACTTGGCGACCTTGTCGAAGGCTTCGCCCGCCGCGTCGTCGATCGTCGCACCATACAGGCGGTAACGCCCTACCGCTTCAGCGGCCATCAACTGGCAATGCCCGCCGGAAATAAGGAGCAGCAGAAAGGGAAATGTCGTGCCCTCGACAAGGCGTGCTGTCAGCGCATGGGCCTCCAGGTGGTTGACGGCGATCAGCGGCTTTCCGAGGCCTAGTGCCAGTGCCTTGCCCGAGAGAAGCCCAACCATCACGCCACCGATCAGGCCCGGGCCGGCCGTCGCGGCCACGCCGTCAAGATCAGACGGCGCTATTGCGGCCTCTGAAAGCGCACGGGCGATGACCCCGTCGAGAAGCTCGACATGCGCCCGAGCGGCGATTTCCGGCACCACACCGCCATAGGGCGCATGCGCCGCGATCTGGCGATGCACGACATTGGCGAGAATCGTTCCCGGACCCGGCGGTGCGCCGCGCAGGATGGCGGCGGCGGTTTCGTCGCAGCTGGTCTCGATCCCGAGGACCGTGAATTCCCTTGGCATGGCGGGCATGACATTCGATCTATGCTAAAGGCCCCCATCCGTCTACGTCTTCGCCTTACCCTGTTCGCCGCAAGATTTCAGAAACCGCATGACCCCTTACATTGTCCGCATCGCCAGCCGAGGGTCGCCTTTGGCGCTCGCCCAGGCGCGGCTCGCCCGTATGCTGCTCGCCCGTGCGCAGGGCTGGGACGAATCCGAACTCGACCGGATCTGCCCGATCATCACCTTTCGCACCACCGGTGATCGCATCCAGGACCGCCCGCTCGCCGAACTGGGCGGCAAGGGATTGTTCGCGAAGGAAATCGAGGACGCGCTTCTTCAGGACGAAGCCGATATCGCCGTGCATTCAATGAAGGACCTTCCGGCGGCGCAACCGTCCGGCCTTTCGGTCGTCTCCGTGTTGAAGCGCGAAGACCCCCGTGATGTCTTTCTGGGAAAGAATGGCGGAAGCTTTGCGGACCTGCCGCAAGGCGCACGCGTCGGAACGAGTTCGGTGCGCCGCGCCGCGCAGGCCCTGCGCGCAAGGCCTGATCTCGAAATTCATTCTTTGCGCGGCAATGTCGAAACGCGGCTTGCGAAACTGGGCCTTGGCGAAGTCGACGGTATTTTTCTCGCGCGCGCCGGATTGGCGCGGCTTCATCTCATCCCGCCCCATGCCGAAGCGCTAAGCCTCGAACATTGGCTGCCGGCGCTGTGTCAGGGGATCATCGGTCTCGAAACACGCAGCAATGATGCGCATGGGACTGCGCTCGCCCAATCCATCGATCACCCGCCCTCGCGCCTTGCCGCCCAATGCGAGCGCGGCTTCCTCGCGGCGCTCGACGGCTCCTGCCGCACTCCCATTGCCGGCGTGGCGGAAGTGCACGAAACAGGCCTGAGATTTCGCGGCGAAGTGCTGAGCCTTGACGGCAGACAGGCCTGGAGTGCCTCGCAGAACCTTGCGTTCCATGAGACTATCGACGCGCAAATATTCTACCGCGCGCAAATTTTAGGCGAAGACGCGGCAAGGGATATTCGTGCGGCAGCGGGCGCGCTTCTGCCGAAATTTTGACTTGGGACGTTTGGCTGTTTCGGCATTTGAGGTTTTTCGCATGCGGCTTCTGATTACACGCCCGATCGAAGCAGCCGAGCCTCTCGCGGCCGCGCTGGCCAAGCTGGGCCATAGTGCGATCCTCGCACCGATGCTGGAGGTGCGCCTGCGCGACGGCGAAACGCTTTCCCTCACGGACGTACAGGCGATCCTTGCCACAAGTGCCAATGGCGTACGCGCATTCCTTCATCGCAGTGATCGGCGTGACCTTCCGCTTTATGCCGTCGGACCGCAAACCGCAGAGGCGGCACGCGAAGCGGGCTTTCGCAGCGTGGTAAGTGCGGAGGGCGACGGCGCGGCGCTGGCCGAAAAAGCCGCGAGTGATCTCGATCCGGCGAAGGGCGCGCTCTTTCACGCGGCGGGCGCCGAAACTGCGGGCCGCCTCAGCGAAACGTTGAAGGCCAGGGGCTTCACTATGGAGAGCGAAATTCTCTATGACGCCGTGCCCGTCGACGCCCTGCCTGCCTCCGCCGAAGCCGCGTTGCGCGAAAACAAGCTCGATGGCGTTCTCTTTTTCTCCCCGCGGACGGCAAAAATTTTCTCGCAAAGGGTGAGCGCCGCAAAGATTATCGAAACTTGCGCGCCGCTGACCGCCTTCTGCATCAGCGCTGCGACCGCGACCGCGCTCGGTGACCTCGAATTCGCGCGCGTAGCGGTCGCCGGAAACCCGAACCAGAGTGCGATCTTCGCCCTCCTTTCCGGGGGCACGCAATGATGTGCGCTTTCTTGCCTGTCTGCGTTTCGCTAGGGTTACGCTTTCGCGGAACCGCAATGTTCCCCGGAGTTTTTGCCGGAGCCTTTGAATGAGCGATGCCGACAATATGCAGCCGGACAAGGACGCCGACGCGCCGGCGACGCCGACTGCGCCCGCCGGTCATTCCGCTCACCCTTCCGGCAACCAATCCGTCAAACCGTTGCCGCGCAAATCCAGTCTTACCAAGTCCTGGCCCGGCATTTTCCTTCTGACCTTGTTCGCCGCCTTTCTCGGCGGCGGCATCGGCGCGAACTGGCCGGGCTTTTCGCGTCTCGCACAGTTTGCCGGCGCGGATGAATCCGGCGCCGCCAACGCCCTGCGCGGTGACGTCATCGCGCTGCAGGAACGCATCGCCCAGGCCGAAGTACGCCTCGACACCATTGAAAACACGGCACCTGTGGTCAGCGCACAAGCGCCACCGGAAATTCTCCCTGAGGAGACCATTACCGAGCCACTCGCGCCGGAGGCGCAAGCTCAGGAGAACGATGTCGGCGCCGAGGCGCTGATGAATGAAGGCGCGCTGGCCTTTCAGATGAATCAAATCGGAAATCGCCTGAATGCCCTGGAGACGGTCCTTCCTGAAATTGGTGCCAGACTTGAAGCGACGGCAACGCGCGCCGAACAGGACATCGTGATGGAACGCCTCGCAGGTTTGGAGGCGGTCAATAGCGGCGATTTTCTGCGCCGCGCCGCGCAGGTTCTCGCGCTCTCCGATCTATCGCGCGCCGCGATTCAATCCGCGCCCTTCCTTCCGCAGTTGAATGCGCTCGCCGCAACAGCGCCGGGCGATCCCGCGCTCGGCGCGCTTCGCGTGCATGCCGCAGAGGGCGTGCCGACATTACAGGAACTCAGCGCGCGCTTCCCCGAGATGGCGCGTGAAGCACTGGACGCGGAGAGCGTTGCCGCAGATACCGGCTTCTTCGCACGCATGTGGAACAATGTGCGTCACCTCATCAGCATTCGCCGCATCGGCAATGTCGACGGCACCGACAGCGCCAGTATCCTGGCGCGCGCGGAAATCGCATTGAAAGATGGCAATCTTGCCGGCGCGGTCGGTGAAGTGAACGCCCTCAGCGGCGCCGCGGCCCACACCGTGACACCCTGGCTTGCCGGCGCCGAAGCGCGCCTCGAACTCGATGACGCCATTGCCAGTCTGAATGCGCGTGTCGTCGCGGCGCTTGCCGCGCCTGCACCCTCTCCTGTGGCGCCGCCGCCTTCCCTTTCTCCGGCCCTTCCGCCGGGAGCGAATGGAGCGCCCGCCGCTCCATGATCCGTCTCCTGCTCATTCTGGTTTCCGCAGGGCTGATCGCAACCGGTCTCGCCTATCTCGCCGATATCGAAGGCGGGTTGGATCTTGTCGTGGGTTCTTATGCGCTGCATATGAGCGTCGGTGTTGCCGCCGCCATCGTTCTCGCGTTGGTGGCCGCCCTGTTCTTTTTCTTTCGCGTGGTCGCAGCCTTTCTCCGTGTGCCCGAAATGGTCGGCGAATGGACGCGGGCGCGCAAAGCACGCCAAGGCTATCTTGCGCTATCGCATGGCCTCGTCGCCGCGGCGGCAGGCGATGCTGAGACGGCGAAGCGCTTTGCCAAACAGGGTGAGAAGCTTCTCGGGGCCGCGCCGCTGGGCCTTCTTCTCACCGCGCAGGCAGCGCAGCTTGAATCCGACGAGGCCACACAAAGCACATCCTATCGCGCGATGCTGGCGCATCCCGAAACCGAATTTCTAGGCCTGCGCGGCCTTTTTCTCCAGGCCATGCGCAAAGGAGATGAAGACGCCGCCATCTTGCATGCCGCGCGCGCCAATGAACTAAAGCCGAAAGCGCCGTGGGCCTCGCATGGGCTGTTCGATCTTCATGTCAGCCGCCACGAGTGGGACGCCGCGCAGGCGGTGTTGAAGAAACAGGTGCGCGTCCGCCTGATCGGCGGCGACGTGGCAAGGCGGCGGCGTGCGGTGCTGCTGGCCGCCGCAGGCATTGATGCGGATAAATCGGGAGACAGCGAAACGGCGTTGACCCGCGCACTGGAAGCGGTGACGCTGGCGCCCGCGCTCATTCCCGCGGCGTTGTTGGCGGCGAGAAAACTCACTCTGGCCGGGCGTACCTGGAAGGCACAGGACATTATCGAGGCCGCCTGGGCGCAGGGACCCCACCCCGATCTTGCATCGACCTATGGCGCGATACATCCAACCGACGATCTCGCAACGCGCGCACGGCGTATGCAGGGTTTGGTGCAACTCAATCCCAGCCATGTCGAAAGCCGACTGGTCGCCGCCGAGCAGGCGATTTTGCAACATCGCTGGTTCGACGCACGTTCCGCACTGGAGCCATTGACGCGCGGTCCTCCGACAACGCGCGCTTGCGTATTGATGGCGGAAATCGCGCAGGCCGAGCGCGGCGACACCACAGCGGCGCAGGGCTGGCTGGCGCGCGCGGCGCGGTCGCCACGCGACGCACAGTGGCGCTGCGGCCATTGCGGCTTCGTGATGCAGGACTGGACACCGATCTGTTCCAACTGCGCGGCATTCGACTCGCTCGCCTGGGTCGCGCCGCGCGCCGATACCGTCGATGCGCTACCGCAGACCATCCAGGCCGCCGCGCTTGCGCCTCCCGCTGAGCCGAAACCGGCGGTGATCCCCGGACCGCCTACACTTCTGGCGCGCACGCGGGAGGAACATTCGAACACGCTGCAACGCCCGCCCGATGATCCGGGGATTCTGTCCGTCGATCCCTCTTATGTAGCCGACATGGCGGATGTCTTCGGCGGCGTCTTCGAAGGCGACGCAGCGCCCGCCGATCACCCCCCCACCGATCCCCCTCTCCAACGTTCATGACGGATATTCCGGTTCTCGCCACCGAGCGCCTGACCTTGCGCGCCTGGCGCGAGGAGGATTTCGAATCGTATGCCGAAATGGTGGGCCACTCGGAGGTCGCCCGGTTTCTGCCCTCCGGCCCCCTATCCCGCGCCGACGCCTGGCGCCAGATGGCGATGGCGGCAGGCCATTGGTCGCTGCGCGGCTATGGCCCTTTCGCCGTCGAGCGCCTCTCGGATGGGCAGATCGTCGGACGGATCGGCCTGTGGAATCCCGAGGGCTGGCCGGCAGTCGAGCTGATCTGGACGCTCCGCAGGGCCTATTGGGGTATGGGCTATGCGACGGAGGCTGCACGCGCCGTCATGGACCACAGTTTCGAGACGCTCTTGCTCCCGCAAATCTCCTCCCATATCGATCCAGACAATACCCGATCCCGCCATGTTGCCGAAAGACTGGGACAAACCTTTGAAAAGAATGTGGAAATCATTACCGGCGGGAAGGCCTTCGCGGTTGAATCCTGGGGAATTTCCCATGCGCGCTGGGCATTAAGAAAAAACGCAGCCTGACGGGTGCGAAAGGCGCGCTTTCGGGCCTTGCCGCGCGTTTCGCGGCTGCTATAACCCGACCGAACTCCGCGCTCGCTGTTGCGGAACACGCTGTCGCAAGGTCCCTCCATGAACATTCACGAATATCAGGCGAAAGAAGTTCTGCGCGCCTTTGGCGTTCCCGTTCCAACGGGCAAGCCGGCCTTCACGGTCGAAGAAGCGGTCGCGGCCGCTAAAGAACTGCCCGGCCCGGTCTGGGTGGTGAAGGCGCAAATCCATGCTGGCGGACGCGGCAAGGGCGGCGGCGTCAAGGTCGTCAAATCAATCGAAGACGTGAAGCGCGAAGCCGAACGCATGCTCGGCATGACGCTGGTCACGCACCAGACGGGCCCGCAGGGACGAGTCGTAAACCGCCTCTATATCGAAGACGGCTCAGCCATCGACCGCGAACTCTATCTCTCGGCCCTCGTCGATCGCGCGACCTCGCGCATCGCGTTCATCGCCTCGACCGAAGGCGGCATGGACATCGAAGAAGTGGCGAAGAAGACACCGGAAAAAATCCAGACCTTCCAGATCGAACCGGGCGCGGGCTATCAGCCATATGTCGGACGCAATATCGCCGCGGCGCTGAAACTCGAAGGCGACCAAGCCAAGCAGCTCGGTCGAGTCATCGACCGCCTCTATCGCGCCTTTGTCGAAAAGGACATGAGCCTTCTCGAAATCAACCCGCTGGTCGTTACGAAATCGGGTCAGGTGATCTGCCTCGACGCCAAAATCAATTTCGACGACAACGCGATGTATCGTCATCCCGACATCTCCGAACTGCGCGATCCCGACGAAGAAGATCCCAGCGAACGGGAAGCGGCGAAATACGATCTCTCCTACATCAAGCTTGATGGCAGCATCGGCTGCATGGTGAATGGCGCAGGCCTTGCCATGGCGACGATGGATATCATCAAGCATTACGGTGCCGAGCCCGCGAACTTCCTCGATGTCGGCGGCGGCGCGAGCCGCGAGAAGGTTACGGCGGCGCTGAAGATCATCCTCGCGGATCCGTCGGTGAAGGGCGTTCTCGTCAACATCTTCGGCGGCATCATGCGGTGCGACATCATCGCCAACGGCATTGTCGAAGCGGCGAAGGAAATCTCCCTCAGCGTGCCGCTGGTCGCGCGCCTCGAGGGCACCAATGTCGAGCAGGGCAAAAAAATCCTTGCCGAGTCGGGCCTCAACATCATTTCCGGAAGCGATCTTGCCGACGCCGCCGAGAAAATCGTCAAAGCGGTGAAGGGAAACTAACTCCGTGTCCATTCTCGTCGATAAGAATACCAAGGTCATCTGTCAGGGCTTCACCGGAAGCCAGGGCACATTCCATTCCGAACAGGCCATTGCCTATGGCACCAAGATGGTCGGCGGCGTGTCGCCCGGCAAAGGCGGAATGACGCATCTGAATCTGCCTGTGTTCGACACGGTGCGCGAAGCACGCGAGAAGACCGGCGCCGATGCCAGCGTCGTCTATGTGCCGCCCGCTTTCGCGGCCGACGCAATCCTCGAAGCGATCGACGCGGAAATCCCGCTGGTCGTCTGCATCACCGAAGGCATTCCGGTGCTCGACATGGTGCGCGTGAAGCGCGCTTTGTGCGGCTCGAACACGCGCCTCATCGGACCGAACTGCCCCGGCGTCATCACGCCGAACGAATGCAAGATCGGAATCATGCCGGGACATATTCATCGCCGCGGCACGGTCGGCATTGTGTCGCGTTCGGGCACGTTGACCTATGAAGCGGTCGGTCAGACGACGGCGGTGGGCCTTGGCCAGACCACCTGCGTCGGCATCGGCGGCGATCCGGTGAAGGGCACCGAATTCATCGATGTCCTCGAAAAATTCCTCGCCGATCCGGAAACGCAGTCGATCATCATGATCGGTGAAATCGGCGGCTCGGCGGAAGAAGACGCCGCTGAATTTCTGAAACAGAACAAAACCAAAAAGCCGATGGTCGGATTTATCGCGGGCGTGACCGCGCCTCCGGGCCGCCGCATGGGCCATGCCGGCGCCATCATTTCCGGCGGCAAGGGCGATGCAGGCTCGAAGATCGAAGCCATGCGTTCAGCCGGTATCCGCATTTCGCCGACACCGGCCGGCCTCGGCACCACCCTGGTCGACGTACTGCGCGGGTAATTCTGCCGCCCGGATATCCGGCGCGCTAAAACAAGGCCTCGCACGCGAAAGCGGCGGGGTCTTTTTGTTTGGACGACGGTACTCCAGCGAAAAACGAGATAAGGTATTGTTTGCGTTCTGTTTCCTGGTGCTATTCCGCAGTCGGCGCGCCTGTCGCGGTTTCGAATGTCTCAGCGGATGAGACCCGGTCGCGAGAGAGAAAATTTCCGTCCGCCTGTTCGCAACTGCGAGAGAAGCGGGGCCTTCATCGGTGTGCGATCTTTGCCGCTCATTTAATTGCGATCTGCTGATGCATTCTTAAGGAAACTGCGCTAAACGCCTTCGTTCCGTGGCTAATTGTCCCTGGAAAGGAACGGGGCTGGCGGCAGGCGCCGTGCGGTCCGTTAACATTCTGAAATGACAGCCGAATCTGGTTCTCAAAACGCCCCGCGAGGGGGCTCCCCCAACGACATCCTCGAAGCGACTTCTTTTCTTTTCGGTACCAATGCGAGCTTCATCGAAGGGCTCTACGCACAGTACCAGAAAGACCCGTCCTCAGTGGACGGCACCTGGCGCGCCTTTTTCGAAGCGCTTGGCGACGGCAGCCTGACACCCGCGCAGCTCGGGCAAGGTCCGGCTTGGCGCCGAGGCGCCACATTGGCGGTTGAAAACGGCGAACTGATTTCCGCACTGACCGGCGACTGGGGCACCGCCCCCGCGAAAGCCGCTGCCGGCGGCAAAGCCGCCACACCGAAGAGCGGCGTCGAGGCGCTCGCCCATGCGCGTGACTCCATCCGTGTCATTCAGCTTGTCCGCGCCTATCGCGTCATCGGCCATCTCGAAGCCGACCTCGATCCCTTGAAGCTCGAGAAGCGCGTCGCGCACCCGCAGCTTCAGCCTTCGTTCTACGGCTTTCAGGAACAGGATCTCGACCGGAAGGTTTACACCGACGGCGTGCTCGGTCTCGAATCCGCGACGCCACGTGAAATCGTCGGCCTCCTGCAGCGCACGTATTGCGGCCGCATCGGCTATGAATTCATGCATATCAACGATCCCGAGCAGAAGGACTGGCTGCAACGGCGTATCGAAGGGCCCGACAAAGAGGTCCACTTCACCGTCGAAGGCAAAAAGGCGATCCTCAACAAATTGATGGAAGCCGAACTCTTCGAGAAATTCTGCGGCGTCAAATTTCTTGGCACCAAGCGCTTCGGCCTTGATGGCGGCGAAGGCATGATCCCGGCGCTCGAACAGATCATCAAGCGCGGTGGTCATCTCGGCGTGAAAGACATCGTTCTCGGCATGGCCCATCGCGGCCGTCTGAACGTGCTCGCCAATGTGATGAGCAAGCCTTATCGCCAGATCTTCCACGAATTCCACGGCGGCTCGTCAAAGCCCTCCGATGTCGAAGGTTCGGGCGACGTCAAATACCATCTCGGCGCCTCGTCGGACCGCGAGTTCGATCATAATAATGTTCACCTTTCGCTGACCGCCAACCCGTCGCATCTCGAAGCGGTGAATCCGGTCGTGCTCGGCAAGGTACGCGCCAAGCAGCAGCAATATGGCGACAAGGTCACGCGCGCTTCGGTGCTGCCGCTGCTGATCCATGGCGATGCGGCCTTTGCGGGCCAGGGTGTTGTCGCCGAATGCTTTGCCATGTCGGGCGTCAAAGGTTTCCGCGCCGGCGGCACGATCCATTTCATCATCAACAACCAGATCGGCTTTACGACCTCGCCGGCCTATGCGCGTTCGTCGCCCTATTCGACGGATGTCGCGCTGATGGTGCAGGCGCCGATCTTCCATGTGAATGGCGACGATCCCGAGGCGGTGGTGCATTGCGCCCGCATCGCGACCGAATTCCGTCAGCTGTTTCACAAGGACGTCGTCATCGACATGTTCTGTTATCGTCGCTTCGGACATAACGAATCCGACGAGCCGTCCTTCACGCAGCCGCTCATGTACCGGGCGATCAAGGATCACCCGACCACGTTCGAGATCTACGCCAAACGCCTCGTTGATGAAGGTGTGATGAGCGAGAAGGACGTGGAGGACATGACCAATGGCTTCCGCGACCAGCTCGAGGCCGCGCTCGACGGCGCCAAGACACATCTGCCGAACAAGGCGGACTGGTTGGACGGCCGCTGGACCGGCATGGAAACCGCGCCGAACGACGACCGCCGCGGTGCGACGGCCGTGCATTCCGACACGCTGAAACAGGTCGGACGCGCGCTCTGCAGCGTTCCGGAAGGCTTTCATGCGCACAAGACCATCCAGCGCCAGCTCGAAGCAAAGGCCCAGATGTTCAAGACGGGCGAAGGCATCGACTGGGCGACCGGCGAGGCAATGGCCTTCGGCACGCTTCTGCTCGAAGGCTTTCCGATCCGGCTCTCCGGCCAGGATTCCTCGCGCGGAACCTTCTCGCAGCGCCACTCCGCGCTGGTCGATCAGGAAACCGAAGAACGCTATCTCCCACTGAATAATATCCGGCAGGGACAGGCCGAGTACGAAGTCATCGACTCGCTTCTTTCCGAAGAAGCGGTGCTGGGCTTCGAATATGGCTACAGCCTTGCCGAGCCGAAAACGCTTGTCCTCTGGGAAGCGCAATTCGGCGATTTCGTGAACGGGGCCCAAGTCGTCATCGACCAGTTCATCGCCTCGGGCGAAATGAAATGGCTGCGCATGTCAGGCCTCGTGATGTTGTTGCCGCATGGCTATGAAGGCCAGGGCCCGGAGCATTCCTCCGCGCGCCCT
This sequence comes from uncultured Alphaproteobacteria bacterium, assembly GCA_903862715.1. Taxonomy (GTDB): domain Bacteria; phylum Pseudomonadota; class Alphaproteobacteria; order Micropepsales; family Micropepsaceae; genus CAIYRG01. The sequence goes on along the minus strand of CAIOYY010000036.1, from coordinate 21,252 downwards.
GAGCGCTTCCTGCAGCTTTGCGCCGACGACAATATGCAGGTGGCGAACTGCACCACACCGGCGAATTATTTCCACATTCTGCGCCGGCAGATGCATCGCAATTTCCGCAAGCCGCTCATCCTGATGACGCCGAAATCGCTTCTGCGTCACAAGCGTGCAGTGTCGAAGCTTTCCGAGTTCGGTCCTGGTTCGTCCTTCCACCGCGTATTGTGGGACGATGCCGATGGCTTTCACGGAATGCCGAGCCGTCTTAGCCCCGACGACAAGATACAGCGGGTCGTGCTGTGCTCGGGCAAGGTCTATTACGATCTTTACGAAGAACGCGAAAAGCGCGGCGAGAAGAACATCCAGATTCTGCGTCTCGAACAATTGTTCCCGTTCCCCGAACGCGCGCTGCTGCACGAGTTGGGCCGCTTCCCCAACGCCGAATTCCTCTGGTGTCAGGAAGAACCGAAGAACCAGGGTTACTGGAGCTTCGTTGCGCCGAATATCGAAGAGCTGATGGAGACGAAGCTGGGCCGCAAGGACCGTCTGAAATATGCCGGCCGCAGAGCCGCAGCATCTCCGGCAGCCGGACAGATGAGCCGCCATCTCGCCGAATTGAATGCGTTCCTCAACGACGCCCTCTCCCTTTAAGGTCAAGAAAAATGAGCATTGAGATCAAAGTGCCCGTCATGGGAGAATCGGTCACCGAGGCGACGGTAGGACGCTGGCTGAAAAAAAAGGGCGATGCGGTTACGCAGGACGAACCGCTGGTCGAACTTGAAACCGACAAGGTTGCGGTGGAAGTCCCGGCGCCCGCGTCGGGAATATTGGAAGACATTTCGGCCGAAGCCGGCGCGACCGTGAAGGTCGGTGCGGTGCTGGGCGCCGTGAAGGAAGGCGCCGCTGGCGCTGCCGCTGCGAAGCCCGCCGCCAAAGCCGAAACGCCGAAGCCTGCCGCCAAGGCCGAAGCGAAGCCCGAAGCGAAGCCCGTGGCCAAATCCGAAGTGCCGCCGCCGCCGCCCTCCGTGAAGCGCATCGCGGAAGAACAGAAGCTCGACACCGCCACCATCGACGGCTCGGGCAAGCATGGTCAGGTGACCAAAGGCGACGCGCTGGCCGCGCTCGAAGCGCGCAAAAAGGAGAAGCCCGTAGCGGTCGCCTCCTCCGGGACACGCGCGAAATCGGACCGCGAAGAACGCGTGCCGATGACGCGTTTGCGCAAGACCATCGCGCTGCGCCTGAAGGAAAGCCAGGACATCGCCGCCCAGCTCACGACCTTCAACGAAGTCGACATGTCGAAGGTCATGGCGCTGCGCAGCTCGACCAAGGACGCGTTCGAGAAGAAGCATGGCGTGAAGCTCGGCTTCATGGGCTTCTTCGTGAAGGCCTGTATCGCCGCGCTGAAGGAAATTCCTTCGGTGAATGCCGAGATCGACGGCGACGACATCGTCTACAAGAATTATTACGACATCGGCGTAGCGGTTTCGACCGAACGCGGCCTCGTCGTCCCGGTGGTACGCGATGCCGATGCCATTTCGATTGCCGGCATCGAATCGGCGATCGGCGATTTCGGCGGCAGGGCCCGCGAGAGCAAGCTGAAGCTCGAAGAACTTCTGGGCGGCACCTTCACCATTTCGAATGGCGGCGTGTTCGGCTCGCTGATGTCGACGCCGATCCTCAACATGCCGCAATCGGGCATCTTGGGCATGCACAAGATCCAGAACCGCCCGGTCGCGGTTGGCGACAAGATCGAAATCCGTCCGATGATGTATCTGGCGCTGTCCTACGACCATCGCCTCGTCGATGGCCGCGAGGCCGTCACCTTCCTCGTGCGGGTGAAGGAAAATATCGAAGACCCGCAGCGTCTGTTGCTGGACCTGTAGGCGTTAGACTCTCCTCGCCCTGAGCCTGTCGAAGGGCGAGCATAACGACACTCCTCAGCCCTCACACTTCGACAGGCTCAGTGTGAGGGCGTCTTGCCGCCTCGTGATGTGACATGAGACGCGGCCCGAATTGAGAGCATCCCATGGCTGATACCTACGACGTCGTTGTCATCGGGGGCGGTCCCGGCGGCTATAATTGCGCCATCCGCGCCGGGCAACTCGGCCTGAAAGTCGCCTGCATCGACAAGCGCGGCGTCTTTGGCGGCACCTGCCTCAACGTCGGCTGCATCCCTTCGAAAGCCCTGCTGCATGCCAGCGAACTCTATGAGGAAGCCGGGGAGCATTTTCCGAAGATGGGCATTGAGGTTAAAGGCCTCAGCGTCAATCTGAAAGGCCTGATGGCGCATAAGGACAAGGCCGTGTCCGAATTGACCAAGGGCATCGAGTTCCTGTTCAAGAAGAATAAGGTCGAAGGCATTGTCGGCGAAGGTAAGATCGTCGCGCCCGGCACGATCAGCGTCACGACCAAAGACGGTACGCGCGAAATCACGGCGAAGAACATCGTCATCGCCACCGGCTCGGATGTGGCGCCCTTGAAAGGCGTGACCATCGACGAGAAGCAGATCGTGTCCTCGACGGGCGCACTCACGCTTCCCGAAATTCCAAAACGCCTCCTCGTTGTCGGCGCGGGCGTTATCGGGCTCGAACTTGGGTCCGTGTGGCGCCGCCTCGGTTCGGAGGTCACGGTCATTGAATTCCTCGACCGCATTTGCCCGGGTCTCGATCTCGAAACCGGCAAACAGTTTCAGCGCATCCTGACGAAACAGGGCATGAGCTTTAAGCTTTCGGCCAAGGTCACGGGCGTCACGAAGAAGGGCAAAGCCCTTTCCGTCACTGTCGAACCGGCGGCGGGCGGAACGGCGGAAACGCTCGAAGCCGATGTCATTCTGGTCGCCATCGGACGGCGCCCCTACACCGACAATCTTGGCCTGGATGAGGCGGGCGTGAAACGCGACGAACGCGGACGCGTCGTCACGGATCATCACTACGCCACGAATGTGAAGGGCATTTACGCCATCGGCGATGTGCGCGAAGGCCCCATGCTGGCGCATAAGGCAGAAGACGAAGGCGTCGCGGCGGCGGAAATTCTTGCGGGCCGCGCGGGTCATGTGAATTACGACGCCATTCCTTCGGTCATCTATACCTATCCCGAAGTCGCGACGGTCGGCAAAACCGAAGAAGAACTGAAGGCAGCGGGCGTCGAGTACAAGGTCGGCAAATTCCCCTTCACCGCGAATGCGCGCGCGAAATCGAACCTCACCACCGATGGTTTCGTGAAAATTCTCGCCGACGCCAAAACCGACCGCGTGCTCGGCGCGCATATGGTGGGCCCCGATGTCGGCAACATGATCGGCGAAGTCGTGCTGGCGATGGAATTCTCAGGCTCTTCCGAAGACATCGCCCGCACCTGCCACGCGCACCCGACGCTTTCCGAAACTATCCGCCAGGCGGCGATGGGCGTCGAAGGCTGGACGATGCAGATGTAAATAAAGAAAAGCCCCGCGGGGATCGGGGCTTTTCTCTTTTATGTCGCAATCGCCGACGGGGGGATCGGTATCACGACGATCTCGTAGGCGGCCACTAAAACCAGGCTTTCAGAGAAGTACCGGGGCACCTCTTTTTCGGCCCCGTTTCAGCGGTCCCGCCTGACAGAGATAACGTCGGCCGTCCAATTCGTTTCCGCTATTTTTTGCAAGAATCTTTGGAACCGGAGCGGTAGTGGCGACTCGCGGGGGTCAGGCGAACGGATCGTAATCGCCGAAGGTCCAGACATGGCCTTCCGTATCGCGCGCGGTATAGCTGCGCCCGCCATACTCTTCATTCTTGGGTGCCAGCAGGATTTCCGCGCCGGCCCTTTTGGCCTTTGCATGATGGGCGTCCACATCGGCCACGATCACATAGAGACCCTGGGTATTGACCAGAAAGGGCCGTTCCGGCGGACGCACCCAAGTGCCATACACGCCTTTATTGTCTTCCGAGCCGAGCATGATCATGCCATTGCCGAAAGAAAGCTGGGCATGGGCGGTGAGGTTATCTTCCCCTTCGACCACCATGTGACGGGTAAAACCGAAGGCGTTACATAAAAACTCGATCGCCTTCGGCGCATCGCGATACCGCAAGGCCGGGACGACGGTGGTGCGCGGGGCCTTTACGGGGTCGGACATGCGTTCCTATCTGACTTTGACCCGCCATGCCTCTGCAAGAGCGGGGTTGTCGGCAATCTCGGCCTTCAAGGCCGGCTCTACCTTGTTGCCGAACGCGGCGAAAAACACGGTACGCAGATCCGGTCCAGGGCCGAGCGTAATACGCGCGAGCGGCGCATCGGTTGCGGCAACGCCTTCTTTCACAACGCGCAAATACCAGCCGCAGCGCCCAGAGAGCGTCATCAGCATGGATGCGTTCTCGCGGCCCGAATAGATCTGAAATTTGTGACAGGGGGAGCGGGGCTGGCTGACCTCTAAAATCGCCTCGCCCCAGGCAAAGCGATCACCGATATGGATGTCGGTTTCGTCGGCGCCGCGCAAAGTAAGGTTCTCGCCGAAGGCTGCCGGACGGCAGGGGAAATTCTTCTCCATCTCCCACCACGCCCAATTGTCGGCGGGATAGGCATAGACCGCCTTGTCGACGCCGCCATGCACGGCCGGATTCGCGACCGCATCGCCTTCCAGCCCCAGCGCGCCGACATGAATGGCGGGCGCGCCGGTCTTTTCCTTGGCAATGGCGGAGATTAACGGTTCGCCGGCGCGCATGCCGATCTGCCTCGGCTGGCCGATATTCACTGATAGAAGAAGCAATTCCATATCAGGCTCTATTTCCAGCTCGCCACCGCAAGATACGCCAGGAAATCGCCGGAGGGTATGGGCTCCGCATAGGCCGGGAGCGGCGCATGATAGAAATAGCACCACGCCGCCACGCATCCGCCGCTCTCCAGCGTCACCTCCACCTGCTGGCGCAGATATTCCGATGTAGCGGGCGAGCTCGGAAAATACGCTTCATAGGCATCGAGCAGCGCCAGATCGTGCTCAGAGAAATCATTTGCGGCTTTGAAACAGGTCCCGAAAGCAAATTGGCCTTCCCTTAGCGCGGGCAGCAGCGCGGGATAGACGAAGCTCCGTTCCTGCACCGCGAGGATGCGGCCGGGAAGAAAGGCGCGGCCAAGGGAGATCAGTTTCGGCAGGACGCGCCGCGCGGTGTCACTGAGTTCTTCGCGCTGGAGCGTACCGTAAAAGAAGAAATGGCGCGGATCTCGATCGCTCACGCGCGCCTAGAATTCGCGCTGGCCGAACGGATTCTCGTCTTCGATCACAAACAGCGCAGGCGACAGCGTGACGCCGGACTGCAATTCCGTCACCGCGATCAGCGTGCGTAATCCTTGCGCATCGATCACTTCCCACTGACGCAATTCCAGATCGGTGCCGTTATCAGCGAATTCGAGCGTGATCTGGCCTTGCGCGAGACCTTCCTCCTGCCGTGCGGTTACACGCACCGCGCCCGCCTCGCGGGCGACCGCAACGACGCGCGAATCGGTGGCGAGATCGACATCGCTCGACAGAAGAAGGCGCAAGGGCGAATCTGTCAGCGGATAACGATCGGTCGTCTTCAGATCGCTGTTTTCGATGGCGATGGTCGAACCGTCGGCAATGATCAAATTGGGATTGGGCGCGGCATATTCGAAGCGAACGCGGCCGGGCTTGCGCAAATAGAACGTGCCGTCGTCCGACATGCCATCGGCGGCAACCTGCACAAATTGTCCCTGGGCGCTGTCGATGGAATTGAGATAGGCGGAAACGCGCCCGAGCGTCGCGGTGTCGTCCGCGCCGAACTCGGCAGCCTGCGCACCGCCGAAAAGACAGGCGGTAAGCATGCCAGCATACACAAACAGAGAGGCGCTGCGTTTCATCATGGCGATACCTTGAAAGGGCTTTGTGGCCGAATAGGGACCGAGAAAGGGTGGGAAAAGGTCCGGATAAGAAACGCGCGGGCGGGAACCTGGTTCACGCCGCCGCGCTGGCGCTCGCATGTGCGCGCGGGGTGAGGCCATCCATGATCAGTTTCAGCACGCCCGTCAGCTCACGCTCCAGCGTCGGCAGCGTCGCGTGTGTCCAGCGTTGGGGAAAGCGGAATTTCAGCATCGCCGAATGAACCATTTCCGCCGAATATTTGGCATCGGAGACGTTGAACTCGCCGTTTTTGGTGCCTTCCGCCAGAATGCGCGCAATCATCGCGCGTTCGGAATCGATGCGGAAATCGCTGAAATCGGGACGCTTCACCGAGATGATGCGCGCGATCTCCAGCGCCTGCGGTTCTTCCTCGAATTTGCGGTAGGTGCTGCGCAATTCGCTGAAGAAATACTCGGTCAGTTTTTCGCGGGCGTTGCCGGTCGGCGCGGACACCAGCCGGTCCAGATCGGCGAGATGGATCATCTCGTCTTCGCGGGCGATGGCCTCGGCGATATCGAGCTTGCCCGGAAAAAACCGATAGAGATTGCCCGGTGACATCACGCAATCGGACGCGATCTCGGCCATGGTGGTTTTGGCGTAGCCGTAATGGGCGAAGCGCTTGCGCGCGGCCTCCAGAATACGCTCGGCTGTAACGTCTTTGTCCTCGGCCAATGGCCCTGTCCTTGAAACGTTCCCACGGTCTTTTTTTTTTAGCTATAACCCTTTTGTCCCTTCGGCGCACTAAATATTCAACGGAATGTTCAATAATCCCAATGCCCGAGACTTCCCCAACAGCCTCCTCTGCCCGCCCCTATTCCTCGCTCTCGGTGATCGGTGCCGGGGCGTGGGGAACCGCCCTCGCCAATGTCGCCGCCGCCAAGGGCCGCAAGGTTCTTCTGTGGGCGCGCGAGGCAGACGTCGTAGAGAGCGTTAATGCCCGCCATGAGAACGAGATGTTCCTGCCAGGGATCGGCTTGCCCGCGAGCATTGAGGCGACGTCCGACCTTGCGCGCGCCTGCAGCGTCGAAGCCATTTTGCTGGCCGCCCCGGCGCAGCATTTGCGCGCCAGCCTTCTGGCGATGCGGCCCTTCCTGAAAGCGGGCACGCCCATCGTGCTGTGCGCCAAGGGGATCGAGACCGCGACCGGAAAGCTTGTCACCGAAATCCTCGCCGAGGCCGCGCCCGAGGCCGAGATCGCCATTCTTTCGGGACCCTCTTTCGCGAAGGACGCCGCCAGGGGGCTTCCAACTCTTGTCGCGGTCGGCGCGAAGCCCGACATCGCGTTGCGGCTGCAGGCGAGCATGGGCGCCATGCCGAGTTTTCGTCCCTATGTCACCGATGATGTGACGGGCATCGCGTTGGGCGGCGCGGGGAAAAATGTCTATGCGATTGCCTGCGGCATGGTTGAAGGCGCGCGAGGCGGCGAAAGCGCACGCGCCGGACTTCTCGCGCGCGGCTTTGCCGAATTGCTGCGCCTCGGTGCCTCGGTCGGCGCGCGCCCCGAAACGCTGATGGGCCTTTCGGGCCTTGGCGATCTTGTTCTTACCGCCACCAGCATGAGCTCGCGCAATTTCGCGCTTGGCGCCGCGCTGGGTTCGGGCAAAAAAATAAGCGATCTCCTCGCGCCCGGAAAACCGCTGGCCGAAGGCGCAGCGACCGCCCCCGCTTTGGTCGCGCGCGGCAAGAAACAAGGCGTCGAAATGCCGGTCGCCGAAGCCGTTGCCGATGTCTTGTCGGGCAAACTCGATATCCGAGATGCGGGTGAACGCCTGCTGTCACGACCATTGGGAACGGAATAGGAGAAACTCATGGCCTACTGGCTGTTCAAATCCGAAGCCGAAACCTGGTCCTGGGACCAGCAGAAGAAGAAGGGCGCCAAGGGCGAGCCCTGGAGCGGCGTGCGCAATTTTCAGGCGGCCAATAATATGAAGGCGATGAAGAAGGGCGACAAAGGCTTCTTCTATCATTCGGGCGATGAGAAACAGATTGTCGGCATTGTCGAGGTGATCGGCGAATACCGTCCTGACCCCACCGACGAGAAGGGCCGTTTCGGCCTTGTGGAAGTGAAGGCGGTGGCGGATATGCCGAAACCGGTGACGCTGGTTCAGGTAAAGGCCAACGCGAAAATCAACGAGATGGTGCTGGCGAAGAATTCGCGCCTTTCGGTGCAGCCGGTGACGCCTGCCGAGTGGAAACATATCTGCGCACTGGGCGGCTATAAGGGATGATCTTTCTGTGCCGGACGGAAGACCTCGCGCGTACCGGCGCGAAGGGAATTGTCCTCGGCGAAGGGTCCGACCGGCTCGATGTTGTTGTCGTGCGCGCGAAGGATGGCGCGCTGCATGGCTATATCAATTCCTGCCCGCACCAGTTCCTGCCGCTGGAAATTTTCCCTGACCATTTTTTCTCCGAAGACAAAAAGCATCTCATCTGTTCGGGCCATGGTGCGCTGTTTGAACCCGGCACCGGGCTTTGCACCGAGGGCCCCTGCGAGAACGACTATCTCGACCGGCTCGAGATCGCGGTGACTGAGGGCGCGATCTATCTGAACGATGCGCGTACCCCCGGCGTCGTCGCCCGCGAGAAGCGCTCGAAGCGCAACTGGTGATCGTTTTGCTCTTGAGGGGGAAGAATTTAGAGCCCCTGAGCCGCGCCCTTACGGAACAGTATCCTTCCTAGTCCAACGGCAAGACACGCGCCGAGAATCTGCATCGCGATGAAAACGGGCGCGTCCACCGGGCGTATACCGGAGAAACTGGGGGTCAGCGCACGCGCCAGCGTCACGGCGGGATTGGCGAACGAAGTCGATGCCGTGAACCAATAGGCCGCCACGATATAGAGCGCGACCGACGCGGCAATACTTTCCGTTGAGCGGGCGCGGCAGGCGAAGATCACCAGCACAAGACCGAAGACGGCAACACCTTCCGACAGCCACTGGCCGAAGCCAGTGCGGACATGCATGCCAAGCGAGAAGACAGGCACGCCGAACATCGCATGGGCGAGGAACACGCCGAGCAGGCCGCCGAGGGTCTGCGCGAGAAGATAGAACACCGCGTCCCGTCCGGTGAGCTCCCCGTCCAGCACCATTGCGAGCGATACCGCGGGATTGAAATGCGCGCCGCTCACGCGCGCAAACATCACGATCAGCACGAACAGCATCGCGCCGGTCGCCAGCGCATTGCACAGAAGCTGAAGCGCAATATCATCCGTCAGGCGTTCGGCCATGATGCCGGAGCCGACGACGGATGCGAGAAGAAATGCCGTGCCGAGCGTTTCGGCGATAAGGCGGCGCGGAAGATCAGACACCGGGTTTACCGATCTCGGATATCTGTTTCTTCAGCGCGATGCCGTCGAGCCGCGCCATCGGCAGGCTTAAGAGAAGATCGATCCGGCTGCGTATCTGGCGAAAAATCTCGCGGAAAAACGCCTGCTTCTCCGCGTCGGTTCCCTCAAAGGCGGCGGGATCGGAAAAGCCCCAATGGGCAGTCACCGGCTGCCCCGGCCAGATGGGACACATTTCTCCCGCAGCGGAATCACAGACCGTGATCACGACATCCATTTCCGGTGCGCCAACGACAGCGAACTCGTCCCAGCTTTTCGAGCGGTAACCATCCTTAGGAAGCCCTGCGGCTTCCAGCGTCGTCAGCGTCAATGGATGCACCCGGCCCGAGGGATGGCTTCCCGCGCTGAAGGCGCGAAAGCGGCCCGCGCCTTTTGCGTTCAGATAGGCCTCGCTCAAAACCGAACGCGCCGAATTGCCCGTGCAGAGAAACAGCACGTTCCGGATATTGTCTTCGCTCATGCGCAGACCGCGCCCTTCAGATCGAGATTGCAGATTTCAGGACGGCCGCCACAGCAATCCTCCATGAGATAGGAGAGAAGTGCCCGCATGGCTTTGACATCCACCGCGTAAACGATGCTGCGGCCCTCGCGCGCCGCGCGGATAAGCCCGGCATGTTCCAGTTCTTTCAGATGAAAGGAGAGCGTCGGGGCGGCCACTTTCAGTTTCTTTGCGATATCCCCTGCGGCAACCCCTTCGGGCCCCGCGGCCACAAGATGCCGGAACACGGCAAGGCGTGTTTCCTGCGCAAGCGATCCCAGCGCGACGACGGCATCTTTTATTTTCATATTTCTATAATTCTCAAAATGTTGTCGGGGCGTCAAGAGCCGCCTGCGACAGAGTGGCGGGAATCATTCGAGGTAACTAAAGCGGGCCGTGTGTCCCCGTGGTAGAATCTCGCCAAGCCTTGCGAATCAGGCAAAATAGCGGTGTCGCGCGGGATGCGCGTGGTTAACCCCCGCGACCATTGGAACGCCCAAGACATGAGCGCCGTAGCCGCCCTGTTCGAACGCACCTTTTCCCCGGAAATACCCGGCGGCACCTCCCGTCTTGCCGCGCTCGGCTTTTTCCTACTGGCCCTTGTCGGCGCGGGCGTCGCTATTTTGGTACCGGAATTCTCGCATTGGGCGGGCGTGGTGCTGCTTGCCGCGATCTGCGCCGCCGCGCTTCTGTTTCTGTTTCTGGCCTTACCGCAGCGCCTCGACGGCGCGGTCGAGGCCCGGCGCGCGGCCAATGCCGCCGCCTCGTCCAACATCGCCTGGGCGGTGACGGCACGCGACGGCACGGTCCTCGAATGCAATACCGCCTATCGCCTGCTGGCGGGCGCCGGCGAAGGCGAACCGCCCGCGCCCCCCCAGCTCGCCTTTCCGGGCGAGCGCCCGGCGGCGGCGCTCTATCGCCTGGCGCGCGCCGCAGTCGATGGCCGCGCGCGGGAAGAAAATTTCGAGGCCGAAACCGGCCAGCGCCTGACCGCCGCCGTGCGCCCCCTGAAACGCGGCGAAGCCGCCTGGTGGTTCACGCCGCGCCTGTCGGAAGCCACGCCCCCGAAAGGCGGCGTGGTGGAGAAGCGCATTCCGTCGGCGCTGATCCGGTTCAACGAATTCTTCCGGAACGCGCCGGTCGGCGTCGCCATCACGTTGGGCAACAGCAAGGTGTCGGAAGCGAACCAGCCCTTTGCAGATTTCTTTTCGCTCGGGGCTTACGCTGCGGGCGTGCGCTTCGGCGATCTCGTGGCGTCGAATGAGCGCGCCGCCGCGCTCGACCGCATCGCGCGCGCGGCGCTGGGCGAAGCCAGCCACGATCCGGTGGAAATTCACGCCGCGACCGGCTCCGCCGCCGCAACGGCACAGCTTTTCGCCAGTCCCTTCATGGCGACGCCTGACGGCGAGCCGCAGGCCATTCTCTATCTCGTCGATACGTCGGAACAGAAGGCGCTCGAAACCCAGTTCGCGCAAAGCCAGAAGATGCAGGCCATCGGCCAGCTTGCCGGCGGCGTCGCGCACGACTTCAACAACCTCCTGCAGGCGATCATCGGCAATTGCGACCTTCTGTTGATGCGCCACAATGCGGGTGATCCCTCGTTCGAGGAGATCAACGAGGTGCGCCAGAACTCGGTGCGCGCCGCGGGGCTTGTGCGCCAGCTTCTCGCCTTCTCACGCCAGCAGACATTGCAGCCCAAAGTCCTGGCGCTGAAAGACATGCTGACCGAATTGTCGATGCTGCTGCGCCGCCTCCTTGGCGAACGCTGCGCATTGAAGATCGAGCATGAATCCGCGCTGTGGCCGGTGCGAGCCGACGAGGGCCAGATTTCCAACGCGATCATGAATCTCAGCGTGAATGCGCGCGACGCGATGCCGCCCGAGGGCGGCACGCTTACCATCCGCACGTCGAACTTCACGTCGACCGCGGCCAAATCCATCGGCGCCGCGACCATGCCGCCAGGCGATTATGTGCGCATCGAAGTCGTCGATACCGGCACCGGCATCGCAAAGGAAAACCTGCCGAAAATCTTCGAGCCCTTCTTCACGACGAAGCCCACCGGACAAGGCACCGGCCTTGGTCTTTCGACCGTCTATGGCATCGTCAAACAGACCGGCGGCTTCATCACCGTCGAATCCGAACTGGGAAAAGGCACAAGCTTCTCCATCTTCCTGCCCCGCCATATCGTTTCGGAAAACGCCGCGCCGGAACCGCAACCCGAAGCGGAAGCGCCCGCGCCGCATGACGTAACAGGGCAGGATACGGTCCTACTGGTCGAGGACGAGGATGCCGTGCGCAGCTTCGCCGCCCGCGCGCTGCGCATGCGCGGCTATACGGTGATGGAAGCCAATGGCGGCGAGGCGGCACTTGAAATTATTCGCGGTCACCAGGGGATGATCGATCTTCTGATTTCCGACGTCGTGATGCCGAACATGGATGGCCCCACACTGGTCCGCGCGGCCAAACGCCTGCGGCCTGAAATGCGTATCATCTTCATGTCGGGCTATGCGGAAGAAGCCTTCCGCCGCAATGAGGAAAAAACCGACGACATGCACTTCCTGCCCAAGCCCTTCGGCCTGAAGCAATTGGTCGCCAAGGTGAAGGACGTGCTGTCCGATGCGCCGCCGAAGAAACGCGGCGCAGGCTCCGGCGAAACCCAGCACTAGTTACGGCGGCGGCAGCGCCACAATTGCGTCCACCACCGTCGCCGCATCGGCGACGGTCACAAAAGACCGCCCTTCGGGATAGATATAAACGCCGTTGCACACCGCATCGAGCGCGGCATAGCCGAGCGATTGCGGCGGCAGGGTCACCGTGCCGGGTCTCGGCACGACGCCGCCGAATAGCACATAGGACGTATTGAGATAAGCGTCGGAATCGGGTTCGGCCGACGCCGTGTCGCAATTATAGATCCAGCGCGTCCAGCGTGCGCCGATGTCCGCGACCGGATTTTCCATCGGCGGATTGAAAATCTGCAGCACCCAGGTGGTCAGCGCCGCGCGCTCTCCGAACGCGGTGGAAAGATCGACGAACATATATTCGCCATTACCGCCCTCGCCCACGAAGCGCAGATCGAGCATGCCTTCCGGCGGATGAGGGAACAACTCTCCCTCTGCCGCGCGGACGGCAGCCGATGCCAGGAGGGCAATGGCCGAAACCGCAGCACATGTTTTACGCAACCTCACTCCACATTCCCCTCGATCCATTCGGCAACGACGCGCGCAACCTCATCCGAATTTTTTTCTTCCATCATCGAATGGCCGTTACCGTGAATGCCCATGTCGCCGAGATCGTAGAAATCGGGATCAAGGCCACCCTGTTCCAGATAGCGCACGGTGCAGTAATTATAAGGACGGTAGAACGACGCTTCGCCGCCCACGACGAGGATCGGCGTCTGGTCCATATGGGCGAGGCGCCGCGCGGGCTCGGCCTGCTGCCAGCACCCCGCGAACTCCGGCCCCTTCGGTTCCTGTTTCACGAAGCTGAGTTCGGAAGCGTCCGCTATCGCCGGGATATATTCGATCGGCGTGTAGGCGATGCCATAGGGAATGAGATCTTCGCCATCCATGAAATAATCCGGCGGGCCTTGCGGGATCACGTCATGCACCGGCGGGCCCGAGGGCTCCATCGCGACCAGGGCCTTCACCAGATCGGGGCGCTGCTGCACCACCGGCCAGCCATAGGCGCCCGACTGCGAATGCACGACGAGCACCGCTTCGCCGATCCTGTCGAACAGCGCGTTCAGCGCGGCGATGTTCATTTCCCGCTGCGGCTGGCGATCGCCCATCGAGGGCACGAGCGCCATGTAATTCTGATCGAAGATCGGGTCGCCCGGCGCGTCGCCGCCAACGGCCTGTGTGTGCAGCGCCGCCTGCGGCCACAGCCATTCGTCGCTTCCTTTCACATGGCCCGTACCGCGGCGCAGGATGAAGGGCAGGCCCTGACTGCTCATCTCGGGGTAGCGCTGATACGGATAGGCGGAGCGCCCGCGCGCCACCTGATCGACGACATAAACGGCATAACCGCGGCGCAGAAAGAATTGCGCCCAGCCCTCGCGGCCATCCGGCGTCTGCCACCATTGCTGGCCGGTCTGCGAGCCGCCATGCACGAGGACAACGGGGTAAGGCTGCGTGACCTCGGCCGGGATCTGATATTGCACATACATCTGCCCGACCCAGGGAATGTCCGGGTGGCTGTTGTCGTAACCTCCGCCGACGAAGAAATTTCCCTGTTGGGCGATCACCATCGGCAACTGGTCGGCGGTTTGCGCCCCAGCCTGAGTGGCGGGAAGGGCCGCGCACGACAGAAGCGCCAGCGCGGCCAGCCCAACGCGTCCCGTACCCACAAATACCGCCATGATGTTCTCCCCGTCTGTGTTTGCTTTCGCGCGAGCCTAAAGCCCCGGACGGGGTGCTTCCAGCGGGTTTTCGAGAAAGGCCCGTACTTGCCGTTCCGCCCTCGCCAAATTTGACCGTTTCGGGCTAGTTAGGCGGGCATTGATTTCAGGGACGGCAGGACATGGCCATAGAAGACGGCGCAATCGATCTCGACGCGGTGGGCGACCATTTCCGCTTCCGCCGCACCGATGCCTTCGGAAAGGTGCAGGAGATTCTCCTGTCCGATAATGACGTGCTGCAATTGGCCGCCAGCGCCGTGAACCTTCAGGGCATGGTGCTCCGCCGGGCCAAGAAGGCGGGTCCGCGCGATCTCGTCGTCATGCAGGTGGCGCAGGCCGGAATCGGCATCGACGCGAACAAGGGCAATGTCCATCTGAAGATGATCGATCCGGGCGGCGTGTCGGTCGCCTTCGCGGTGCCGCTCGTCGTCGCGAAACCCTTCGCCGAAGGGCTTCTCCGTCGCATTCCCGAACTCGAAGAGAAAATGGCGGCGAAGCTGACGGAGGGGTGAGAGCGGGAATTCGCCTCGGCCCTTACGAATCGAATCCTATTTGCCAAACCAGACTAACTGCGCCGGGCGCCTGAACTTCTGTATTCCTGCTCTCCGCTTAAACAATCGCCCTACCCCTAGTGGGGAGAACAGGGTGAGAACACAATCACCTTCCTTTATTTGAAACAACGACTTGCTTTGCGCTTGCGGACAAGAACAAACCATGTACATTGAGGGCTTCGGGGAGCCTAGAGGGGATGCTTCTAGGGCCCTGTGAAACGGTCCAACGCTGTGAAATAAGGAGCTGGTCATGTCGCAAGCGGTGCTTCGGGTGGTTACCAAGGTCAACGACGATAAGAAGCGGGCGCTGGAAGCAGCGCTCTCCCAGATCGACCGCAATTTCGGCAAGGGCTCGGTCATGCGCCTCGGCCAGCGCGAGAAGGCGGTCGAGTCGGAATCGGTGTCCACCGGATCCCTCGGCCTCGACATCGCGCTCGGCATTGGCGGCCTGCCGCGCGGCCGCGTCATCGAAATTTACGGCCCGGAATCGTCGGGCAAAACCACCCTCGCCCTTCATGCAGTGGCCGAAATCCAGAAGCTTGGCGGCGTCGCGGCCTATGTCGATGCCGAACATGCGCTCGACCCCGGCTATGCCAAGAAGCTCGGCGTCGATACGGCCGAGCTTCTGATCTCGCAGCCCGACACCGGCGAACAGGCCCTCGAAATCACCGATACGCTGGTGCGTTCGGGCGGCGTCGATGTCGTCGTCATCGACTCGGTTGCGGCGTTGACGCCGAAGGCCGAACTTGAAGGCGAGATGGGCGACCAATTGCCCGGCCTTCAGGCCCGGTTGATGAGCCAAGCCTTGCGCAAGCTGACGGGCTCGATCTCCAAATCCAACACCATCGTCATTTTCATCAACCAGATTCGCATGAAGATCGGCGTCATGTTCGGCAATCCGGAAACGACGACCGGCGGCAATGCGCTGAAATTCTACGCCTCCGTCCGTCTCGACATCCGCCGCATCGGCGCGATCAAGGACCGCGACGAAGTCGTCGGCAACCAGACGCGCGTCAAAGTGGTGAAGAACAAGATGGCCCCGCCCTTCCGGCAGGTCGAATTCGACATCATGTATGGCGTCGGCATTTCCAAGGTCGGCGAACTGGTCGATCTCGGCGTCAAAGCCAATGTGGTCGAGAAGTCCGGCGCGTGGTTCTCCTATAATGGCCAGCGCATCGGCCAGGGCCGCGAGAACGCGAAGCAGTTCCTGGAAGCCAACAAGGACATCGCGGCTGCCATCGAAGCGCAGGTGCGTGCCCAGGCCGGCCTTCTGTCGAACGAGCTGACGGTTGCCGGCGGCGGCGAAGACGAAACTCCGGCGCTCGCGGAAGATTGAGCCGCCCGACAATGCGTTACCGTTCCTCCTCGGCAGGGGAACGCTCCCGGAAGGGGCATCCGCAAGGGTGCCCCTTCTTTCTTTTGGGTGATGCCCTGATTTTCGGCATCACTCTTTTCAGCCCCCCTTCCTCCGCCTGGCGGCACATCTCGCATCGCCACAGCCGGAAAGGGGGAAACGGCGAAGCACCAAACCTCGCCCCCGCGCATGGAAGTCCAATAGACCCCCGCGCGGCCTCCTGCTAAGGAACGGGTATGGCAAGCCTCAAAGAAATCCGCAGTACTTTCCTCGACTTTTACCGGCGGCAGGGTCACGAAGTCGTCTCCTCCTCGCCCCTCGTGCCGAGGAACGATCCGACGCTTCTGTTCACCAATGCCGGCATGGTGCAGTTCAAGAACGTCTTCACCGGCCAGGAAAAGCGCGACTATGTCCGCGCCACGACCGCGCAGAAATGCCTGCGCGCCGGCGGCAAGCATAACGACCTCGACCGCGTCGGCTATACCGCGCGCCACCACACCTTCTTCGAGATGCTGGGGAATTTTTCCTTCGGCGACTATTTCAAGGAAGATGCAATCCGCTTCGCCTGGGAATTGGTCACGCAGGATTTCGGGCTCGCCAAGGACCGCCTGCTCGTCACCGTCTATAATGAGGACGAAGCCGCCGCGGCGCTGTGGAAGAAGATCGCAGGCCTTTCCGAAGAACGCATCATCCGCATCGCGACCTCGGACAATTTCTGGTCGATGGGCGATACCGGCCCCTGCGGCCCCTGCTCGGAAATTTTCTTCGACCACGGCCCGCATATTCCGGGCGGCCCGCCGGGAAGCCCCGACGAGGACGGCGACCGCTTCATCGAGATCTGGAATCTCGTCTTCATGCAGTATGAGCAGCTCGCCGGCGGCAAACGCATCTCGCTGCCGCGGCCCTCGATCGACACCGGCATGGGCCTCGAACGCATCGCTGCCGTCACGCAAGGCGTGCACGACAATTACGAGATCGACCTTTTCCGCCATCTGATTCTGGCCTCGGCCGAAGAATCGAAGACGAGCGTCACCGGTCCCCACGCGGTGAGCCATCGCGTGATCGCCGACCATCTGCGCGCATCCAGCTTTCTGATCGCCGATGGCGTGCTGCCGTCGAACGAAGGACGCGGCTATGTGCTTCGCCGCATCATGCGCCGTGCCATGCGCCACGCGCATATATTGGGCGCGAAAGACCCCTTGATGTATCGCCTCGTTCCAACGCTGATCGCGGAAATGGGCGAGGCTTATCCGGAATTGAAGCGCGCCGAAGCCCTGGTCAGCGAAACGCTGCGCCTCGAGGAAATCCGTTTCCGCGATACGCTGGCGCGCGGCCTCAAACTCCTTGACGAAGCGACTGGTTCCTTTTCCAAGGGCGATACGCTGTCGGGCGATATCGCCTTCAAGCTTTACGACACCTATGGCTTCCCGCTCGATCTGACGGAAGATGCCCTGCGCACGCGCGGGCTTTTGGTCGATACCGACGGTTTCAAGGCCGCGATGGCGCAGCAGAAGGCGGAAGCGCGCAAAGCCTGGTCGGGCTCGGGAGAAGCCGCGACCGACAATCAATGGTTTGGTCTGCGCGATGAACTCGGCGCGACGGAATTCCTGGGCTATGACGCCGAGAGCGGCGAAGGCGTCATCACCGCCATCCTGAAGGACGGGGTACGGGTGGAAGCCGCGAGTGCGGGCGACGAAGTGCGCATCCTCACCAATCAGACGCCCTTCTATGGCGAAAGCGGTGGCCAGATCGGCGACCGCGGCGCCATGTTCTCAGCTTCTGGCGCGGAAGGCGAAGTGATCGACACCGAGAAGAATCTTGGCGCGCTGCATGCGCATGTCGTGAAGGTCACGCGCGGCAGTTTCAAAAGCGGCGATGCGGTGGAGATGAAAGTCGACGGCGAGCGCCGCCGCCTGACGCGCGCCAATCATTCCGCAACCCATCTTCTGCATGCGGCGCTGAAACATGTTCTCGGCCCCCATGTGGCGCAGAAGGGTTCCTATGTGGGTCCCGACCGGCTGCGCTTCGATTTCTCGCACCCGAAGCCGATGTCGCCCGATGAACTCTCACTGGTTGAAAACGAAGTGAACCAGGTGTTGTCGCGCAACACCGACGTCACGACACGCCTGATGGCGACGGATGACGCGGTGAAGGCCGGCGCGGTCGCCATGTTCGGCGAGAAATACGGCGACGAAGTGCGCGTGCTTTCGATGGGCGAGGGCCTTGAGAACGCGGGGAAATCCTATTCGGTCGAACTTTGCGGCGGCACGCATGTACGCCGCCTCGGCGATATCGGCCTTTTCACCGTGCTGACCGAAAGCGCATCTGCTGCGGGCGTAAGGCGTATCGAGGCGCTGACCTCCGAAGGCGCGCGGCGCTATCTCGAATCCCAGGCCGACGCCGCGCGCGAAGCGGCGGCGGTATTGAAAACGACTCCGGCCGAACTTTCCGCGCGCGTCGCACAGCTGAACGACGAGAAGCGCAAACTGGAACGCGAATTGTCGGACGCGAAAAAGGCGCTGGCGCTGGCGGGCCCCTCGAAGGGCGGTCAGGACGACCGGCGCGAGATCAACGGCATTCCGGTCGTATTGCGGGTTATCGAAGATGTTCCCGCGAAAGATCTGAAAGCGCTGGCCGACGACGCCAAGACCAAACTCGGTTCCGGCGTTGTGGCGTTCGTCACCGTATCCGAAGGCAAAGCCTCGCTCGTGGTCGCCGTCACCGACGATCTGACGGCGCGCATCAGCGCGGTCGATCTGGTGCGCGAAGGCGCGGCAGCGCTGGGCGGCAAAGGCGGCGGCGGAAGGCCCGACATGGCGCAGGCGGGCGGGCCCGACGGCGCGCGCGCGAAAGACGCATTGCTCGCCATCGAGCAGCGCCTCTCCGCGCAAGCAGCGTAGGATAGAATGCCGGGGGGCGAGGACATGAGAGCAAGCGCAACGCTCCGCTCGCGCGTCCATCATGCGCTCGAAGGCGGCAATGCCGCAGGGCCCCTGGGTGCCGCGATCGAAACCGGTCTGATCGGACTGATCATCGCCAATGTCATCGCGGCGGCGCTCGAATCGGTGCCTGAAATCGACGCGGTGTATGGCCAACTGTTCGACGGTTTCGAACTTTTGTCCGTTGCCGTTTTTACCCTCGAATTTCTGCTGCGCCTCTGGGCCGTGCCGGAGGACATACGTTTTCGCGCCAAGGGGCCCGTCATGGGGCGCTTTCGTTACGCGCTGCAGCCCTTGATGCTGATCGACGTGCTGGCGATCGCGCCTTTCTATATCGGCCTGTTCCTGCCCATCGCGGATTTGCGCTTCCTGCGTATTTTCCGACTTTTGCGGCTTCTGAAAATCGCACGCTATTCGCCCGCGCTCTCGACGCTCTGGCATGTCATTTCGTCCGAGAGCCGCGCGCTGTTCGGAACGCTGGTGCTTCTTCTCTGCGTGATGCTGTTCTCGGCACAGATCATGTATCTGGTCGAAGGTCACGTTCAGCCCGAAAAATTCGGCACGCTGCCCGACGCGATGTGGTGGTCGATCACGACACTGACGACGGTCGGCTATGGCGATTCCTTTCCGATAACGGCGCTAGGAAAATTCGTCGCCGGCATCACGATGATTCTCGGCGTCGGCATGATCGCACTTCCCGTCGGCATCGTGGCGACCGGCTTTGTGAACGAAATTCACCGCCGCGATTTTGTCGTCACCTTCAGCATGCTGTCGAATGTTCCGCTGTTTGAAGGCTTCGATCATGACACGATCGGCGAAATCATGAACACGCTGCGCTCGCGCATCTTTTCCGCCGATACGCGTGTGACGGCGGCGGGCGAGCCCGCCCAATCGATGTTCTTCGTGGTATCGGGCCAGCTTGAGGAAGAAAACGACGAAATCGCCCGCATGCTGGGACCGGGACATCATTTCGGCGAAAGCGCGCTTTTCGATGGCCACCCGCACAGCGCCTCGGTGGTTGCGCGTTCGCATAGCCGCCTTCTCGAACTGACCGCCGAGGATTTCAAAACCCTTTTGAAGAAGCACCCGAAATTGCGGGAACGCATCGCCGACATCGTGCGTGAAAGCACCACGCCTTAGGTTCAGGCCGGGGACGCCCCAAAAACAAAAAGGCCGCGAAATTCTCGCGGCCTTTTCGCTTTTCCTGCTGCGTAAAATTACTTCGACGCGGCTTTCATATTTTCGTCGATCTTGTCGAGGAACCCTTCGGTGGTCAGCCATTTCTGGCTGGGGCCGACGAGCAGCGAAAGATCCTTCGTCATCTCGCCGGATTCCACGGTCGCAATCGTGACCTCTTCGAGCTTCTTCGCGAAGCCCGCGAGATCGGAATTGCCGTCAAGCTTGGCGCGGTGCAGAAGGCCACGCGACCAGGCGAAGATCGACGCGACCGAGTTGGTCGACGTGCTTTCGCCTTTCTGATGCTGACGGTAATGGCGCGTCACCGTGCCATGCGCCGCTTCCGATTCGACCGTATGGCCGTCGGGCGTCATCAGTACGCTGGTCATGAGGCCGAGCGAGCCGAAGCCCTGCGCAACCGTGTCGGACTGCACGTCACCGTCATAATTCTTACAGGCCCAGACATAGCCGCCGGACCATTTCATCGCCGAGGCCACCATGTCGTCGATCAGACGGTGTTCGTAGGTCAAGCCCTTGGCCTTGAACGATGCCGCGAATTCCTCGTCGAAAACCTTTTGGAAGAGATCCTTGAAGCGCCCGTCATAGCGTTTGACGATCGTGTTCTTGGTCGAGAGATAGAGCGGATAGGACCGCGCCAGCGCGTAATTCATCGAGGCGCGCGCGAAATCGACAATCGACTCGTCGAGATTGTACATCGACATCGCAACGCCGCCGCCCGGGAAGTCGAACACGTCGCGTTCGATTTTGCTGCCGTCCTTGCCGACCCATGTCAGCGTCAGCTTGCCCGGACCCGGCACGACGAAATCGGTGGCGCGGTATTGATCGCCGAAGGCGTGACGGCCGATGATGATCGGCTTCGTCCAGCCCGGAACGAGGCGCGGCACATTGGAACAGATGATCGGTTCGCGGAAAATGGTGCCGCCGAGGATGTTGCGGATGGTGCCGTTCGGGCTTTTCCACATTTCCTTGAGCTTGAATTCCTCGACGCGCGCCTCATCGGGCGTGATCGTCGCGCATTTCACCGCAACGCCGTGCTTCAGCGTCGCTTCGGCCGAATCGATGGTGATCTGGTCGTCGGTCTCGTCGCGCTTCTGTACGGAGAGGTCGTAGTAGATCAGGTCGATGT
>CAIOYY010000035.1 GCA_903862715.1 uncultured Alphaproteobacteria bacterium | reverse complement strand
CTATGACGGCTGGACGCTGGCCGGAGACACCGCAGGCCTGATCCGGGCCCTCGGCCACTCGTCGGCCACCCTGGTTGGTCATGCCGAAGGTGGACTGGTCTGCTGGGCCACCTCGGTACTGCACCCGCGCCTGGTACGTGCGATCGCGCTGGTCAGTTCCCCCCATCCCGCAGCGCTGCGCCGGTCGGCGCACTCCACGGCGCGCGCACCCAGCCCTTGAATTCCACCGCATCGTCATCGTCCGCCGCCGCCGCGCCGAAATATTCCGACAGCTCGCCAAGGTTTTTCACGTCGCGGGTGATATTGGAATCGAGCCGCGTCTTCGCTTCGCGGTAAAGCGTCGCCTGAATTTCGGACAGCATCGCGGGAACATTCGCCACAAAGGCATCGACGCCCTGACTATGCGAGCGCACCTTGTCGCCGTCGCGCAAATCCTCGCGCCGCATATAGGTGACGTTTGCGCCCGCGACGTCGCGCGGACCGATCTCGACGATCAGCGGCGCACCGCGCCGGACCCAGTTCCAGCGTTTTTCCGCCGAGCGTATATCCTTGGTGTCGAGCAGCGCGCGCACGCGTTCACCGAATGCGGTCTGTTCCGAAAGCCGTTTTACCAGTGTCTCGCAGAAGGCG
The DNA here is from genome assembly GCA_903862715.1 of uncultured Alphaproteobacteria bacterium. GTDB lineage: Bacteria > Pseudomonadota > Alphaproteobacteria > Micropepsales > Micropepsaceae > CAIYRG01. The sequence continues at coordinate 2,868 of CAIOYY010000035.1, read as the reverse complement.
AGCACCTCGGCGTCTTCGGGCTTGCCGCGCAGCATCGGCACCACCACCACCTGACGCGGCGCAATCGCGGGCGGCAGGCGCAGGCCATCGTCATCGCCATGCGTCATTACCACGCCGCCGATCAACCGCGTGGAAACGCCCCAGCTTGTCGTGTGGCAATAGGAAAGCTCGCCCGCATCGTTCTGAAAGCGGATGTTCTGCGCCTCCGCGAAATGGGTGCCGAGATAATGCGACGTGCCGGCCTGCAGCGCCTTGCCATCCTGCATCATCGCTTCGATGGAATAGGTGTTGTCGGCGCCGGGGAAACGTTCATTGGCCGATTTCTCGCCCGGGATCACCGGCATGGCGAGAACGGTCTCCGAAAAATCGCGATAGACCTCGAGCATTTTCAAGGTCTCCTTCATCGCGTCTTCCGCATCGGCATGGGCGGTATGACCCTCCTGCCAGAGGAATTCCGCGGTGCGAAGAAACAGTCGCGTGCGCATTTCCCAGCGCACGACATTGGCCCATTGATTGATCAGCAGCGGCAGATCGCGGTGGCTGCGGATCCAGCGCGAAAACGCATCGCCGATGATCGTCTCCGAGGTGGGCCTGACGATCAGCGGTTCTTCCAGCTTCGCTTCCGGATCGGGCTGCAGCTTGCCATCGATCATCTTCAGTCGGTGATGGGTGACGACCGCCATCTCCTTGGCGAAGCCTTCGACATGCTGGGCCTCCTTGGCGATGAAGCTCAACGGAATGAACAGCGGGAAATAGCAATTGTCGTGGCCGGTTTCTTTGATCCGCCGGTCCAGGTCCTTCTGCATCAACTCCCAGACGCCATAGCCCCAGGGCTTGATGATCATGGAGCCGCGCACGGGGCTGGGTTCCGCCAGGTCCGCTTCGCGCACCACGTTCTGATACCACTCCGGGAAATTCGGGCGGTTTCCGACCATACGGGTCGCGCTCAAGGCTCTTTGCATGGAAAACTCCGGGCGGGCGAATTGTATGAGGGTAGGGTATTGCGTAAGAAGTAACCGAAGCGATTTGACGTAAAAAGAGCCTCGATGGCCAGTTCCGTGCGTCCCTTTTCGGCCTTCGAGTGGATGGTCGCAATGCGATATTTGCGCCCCCGGCGCAAAGAGGCGTTCATCTCCATCATTTCGATCCTGTCCCTGATCGGGATCGCGCTCGGAGTTGCGACTCTCATTGTCGTGATGAGCGTCATGAACGGCTTCCGCGCGCAGCTGCTCGACCGCATCCTGGGTCTGCAGGGCCACATGGTCATCCAGCCCTATGCGCCGGAATTCCCGGATTTCGATGCCATCGCGGCCCGTGCGGCCACCGTCCCCAATGTCGTCAGCGTCTACCCCATCGTCGAGGGCCAGGTGCTGGTCAGCGCCAATACCGCCACGCTGGGCGGCTTGGTGCGCGGCATGCGGCAGGCCGACCTTATCGGGCTCACCACGGTGTCGGACAGCCTGACGCCGGGTGCGCTCGAAGGCTTCGACGACGGCCAGTCGGTTGTGCTCGGCGCGCGACTTGCCGGGCGGCTGGGGCTCAACACTGGCGACCCCGTCACCATCATTGCGCCGCGCGGGGCCGTGACGCCCTTCGGCACCACGCCGCGCGTCAAGACCTATCGCGTCGCGGGCACCTTCAGCGTCGGCATGTCGGAATATGACCAGATCTTCATTTTCATGCCGCTGAACGAGGCGCAGCTTTTCTTCAACATGCAGAACAGCGCCAGCGCCATCGAAGTACGCGTGGCCGAACCCGACAATATCGCGCCGCAGAGAAACGCGGTGGCCGAGGCGGTGGGCAACGAAGTCCGCGTTACCGATTGGCAGCAGGTCAATGGCAGTCTCTTCGGCGCGCTGCAGATCGAACGCTTCGTGATGTTCATGATCCTGACGATGATCATCGTCGTCGCGGCGCTGAACATTATTTCCGGCCTTATCATGCTGGTGAAGGACAAGGGCCCCGATATTGCGATAATGCGCACGATGGGCGCGACACGCGGCGCCATCATGCGGGTGTTCTTTCTCGCGGGCTCCTCCATCGGCGTCCTCGGCACAGCCATCGGCTTTCTGCTCGGGCTGCTGATCTGCACCAATATCGAAAGCATCCGCCGGGCCTTCACCTGGCTCTCCGGTATCGATCCGTTCAGCCCGGAGGTTTATTTCCTCGATCAGATGAGCGCAGAGGTTGAGAACGGCGAAGTGGCCCTCGTGGTCATCATCGCGCTGACGCTCTCCTTCCTCGCAACGCTCTATCCCTCCTGGCGCGCCGCGCGCCTCGATCCGGTGGAGGCGCTCCGCTATGAGTGAGACAACACCCGCACTGCAGCTCGACAAGGTCACGCGTGTTTATCGTCAGGCGGGCGTCGATCTGAATGTGTTCCGCGATATTTCGTTCAGTCTCGCGCCGGGCGAAATCGTCGCGCTGGTCGGGCAGTCGGGCGCGGGCAAATCATCGCTGCTGCACATCGCCGGACTGCTGGAAGCGCCCACCTCGGGCGATGTCATCATCGCCGGCCGCCAGGCGTCGAAACTCCCAGAACGCGAACGCACGCTGATCCGCCGCGATCATCTGGGCTTCGTCTATCAGGCGCATCATCTGCTCCCTGAATTCTCGGCGTTGGAGAACGTCGCCATGCCGCGCCGTATCGCGGGTGAAAGCCGCGACGCCGCCGCCAGCGAAGCCACGCGGCTATTGGGCGAAGTGGGCCTCGCGCAGCGCCTTACCCATCGTCCGACGCAGCTCTCGGGCGGCGAACAGCAGCGCGTCGCCATTGCGCGCGCACTGGGCAACAAACCCCGCATCCTTCTCGCCGACGAACCGACGGGCAATCTCGATCCCGCTACGGCGGACGCCGTGTTCGACATG